>JACQBG010000001.1 GCA_016194585.1 Gemmatimonadota bacterium | reverse complement strand
TCGGCCACCTGTCCAGACGCCACGCGCCGCGATGGCAGGCCACCCCGGCGCGCGGTCGACGACACCTTCGATTGTGAGCGGACAGGGAGAGATTCGAACTCTCGGTACCGTTGCCGGTACGCCGGTTTTCGAGACCGGTGCCTTCAACCACTCGGCCACCTGTCCAAGGTCGCGCTACAGCCTCCTAAGATAATCGGCTTCCGCTTCTCACGGCAGTGGGAGGGGCTCCCACTCCCCTCCTACCTCCTCCCCTCGAAGAACGCCTTCAGCAACACACCGCATTCCTCCGCCTGCACTCCCCCCTTCACCTCAGGCCGGTGGTTCAGCTTCGGGTGCCGCAGCACGTCCCCCACCGAGCCCGCCATGCCGGCCTTCTCGTCCCACGCGCCGAACACCACGCGGTCGAGGCGCGCCAGCACGATCGCCCCGGCGCACATCGCGCAGGGCTCGAGCGTCACGTAGAGCGTGCACCCCTCGAGCCGCGCCACGCCGAGCGCCGCCAGCGCGGCATGGATCGCGAGCAACTCGGCGTGCGCCGTCGGGTCGGCACCGGTGACCATCGCGTTCGCCCCGCGAGCGAGCAACTCGCCGTCGCGCACGATGACCGCGCCGACGGGAACCTCCCCGGCATCGCGGGCGTCCTCCGCCTCGTCCAGCGCCAGCCGCATCCAGGCGGCGTCCTGCTTCGCGCGTGCCGTGGTCATTTGTGACGTAGGTCTCAGGCGGGGTTGAATGTCCATTGAATAATGAACGGCGACCCGCCAGCGTCCAACAGGCGTGGCGGCCGCGCGCGCCCGCGGTGAACTTTCAGTGTCCCGATCCGGTATCTCCCAGATGATGCGACGTCTCATGGCAGGGCTCTTCCTCGGCGCCGTAGCCGGCTGCGGAGGCTCGAGCATCAACACGGGCCCGGCGACCTCGACGGTGTCGAGCATCACGCTCTCGTCGACCACCGCCTCCTTGAAGGTCGGGGCGACCGTCACGCTTACCGCCACGGTGCTCGACCGCTCCGGCAACGCGCTCGCCGGCCAGACGGTCAACTGGCTCTCCTCCGCGCCGACCGTCGCGACGGTCGCCGCCGGCGTCGTCACCGCCGTCGCGCCGGGCATCGCCCAGATCACCGCGTCGGTGCAGACCAAGCTGGCGCAGGCGACCATCACGGTCACCTCCGACGCCTGCCCGGTGACGCCACTCTCGCTCAACGTCGGCGACATCCACACCCTCTCGGCGACGGAGCGGGGCAGTCTCTGCATCAGCGGCGGCACCGCGGGCAGCGAGTACGTGCTCATCCCGTTCAAGGGGGACACGATCCCGACGACGGTGCCCCTCACCTTCAACGCCACCGGCACCGTCGGCACGGCCTTCTCCCCCGTGCTCCTCGGCGGCGCGCCGGGCGTGCTCACGCGCGGCGCCCGCCGCGACCTGACGCGCCAGCGCGCCTTCGAGGCGGCGCTGCGCGCGCGCGAACGTCAGGCGCTCACCCCCATGCTCCGCGCGCACCGCATCGGCATCCCCCTCTCGAACATCGTCGGCCTGCCGGCCACGCCGACCGTCGGGCAGACCGTGCAGATGAACGTGAACGTCTCCGACGCCTGCCTCAATCCGCAGCAGCGCAAGGCGCGCGTCGCCGCCGTCTCGAAGAACGCCATCATCCTCGCCGACACGGCGGCGCCCGCCGGCGGCTTCACCGACGCCGACTTCGCCAGCTTCGCGACGACCTTCGACACGCTCATCTATCCGCTCGACACGGCGGCGTTCGGCGTACCGACCGACATCGACCAGAACGGCCGCATCGTGATCTTCTTCACGCCGGCCGTGAACGCGCTCACCAAGAACACCGACACGGGCTACATCGCGGGCTTCTTCTTCGCGCGCGACATCTTCCCGACGACGGCGACCGGCACGCAGAGCGCCTGCGCGGGGAGCAACTACGCCGAGATGTTCTACATGCCCGTCGTCGACCCGCTGCAGGTGTACAACAAGTACTTCATCAGCAAGGACTCGCTGCGGCTGCAGGCCATCGGCACGCTGGCCCACGAGATGCAGCACCTCATCAACGACACGCGCCGCGTGTACGTGACGAACGCCAACGACTTCGAGGTCGTCTGGCTCGACGAGGGGATGTCGCACCTCGCCGAGGAACTGCTGTACTACCGCGTCACGGGGCTCAAGCCGAAGAACAACCTCTCCCTGAACGACGTCGCCTCGACCCAGGCCCTCGTCGACGCGATCAACAACTATCAGGTCGGCAACCTCTCGAACTACTACGACTACCTGTCGGCGCCGGAGGTGCACTCGCCGTACGCGCCGAACGACAGTCTCGAGACGCGCGGCAGCACCTGGGCGCTGCTGCGCTACGCGATCGACCAGTCGCCGAACGCGTCGTCGACCTACACGCACGCGCTCATCAACTCGGTGACCAACGGGCAGCAGAACTTCGACGCGGTGTTCGGCGCCGCTATCCCCGGCGGGCTGCTCGCCGCCGTGCGCCAGATGGCGATCGCGAACTTCACGGATGACTCGGGACTCGCGCTCGACGCGAAGTACAGCTTCCCGAGCTGGAACTTCCGGAGCGTGCTGCCGGCGCTGTCGACCTCCAACACCTTCCCCATCCTCACGCGGCAGCTCACCCCCGGAGCACCCGCCACCTTCCCCATCCGGGGCGGCGGCGCGAGCTACCTCCGGTTCGGCGTCGCCGCGACCACGACCGCCGCCATCGCGTCCTCGTCGGGCGCCGGCGCCGTGCCGGCGACGGTCGAGCTCATCCTGATCCGCACGCGGTAGCGGACGGCCCCGTCCGCGGGTCGAACAGCTGAGGGGATCAGACCTGATCGGTACTCGATCAGTCCTGATCCCCTCTACTTTTCGGCGTGCGGATCCGTCAGCGGCGGCGCGGACCCATGGTCACGCCTTCTCGAACACCAGCGCATCCCCCTGCACCGTGGCGCGGATGTGGTCCCCCTCGACGAACTTCCCCTCGAGGACGGCCATGGCGAGCGGGTTCTGCACCATCCGCTGGATGGCGCGCTTGAGCGGCCGCGCGCCGAACGCGGGGTCGTACCCCTCGCGCGCCACGAGCGCCTTCGCCTCGTCGGTGAGCTCCAGCGTGAGCTTGCGGTCGGCGAGCAGCTTCGCCATCCGCTGCAGCTGCAACCCGACGATCGTGTCGATCTGCTCGCGCCCGAGCGGCCGGAAGATGATGATGTCGTCGACACGGTTCAGGAACTCGGGCTTGAAGTGCCCGCGCAGCGCCTGCAGCACCTGCGCCTCGACGAGCGCCGTGTCGCTCCCCGCGTGCTCGAGGATCCACTGGCTCCCGATGTTGCTCGTCATGATGACGACGCTGTTCCGGAAGTCCACCGTCCGCCCCTGCGAGTCGGTCAGCCGGCCGTCGTCGAGGATCTGAAGCAGGATGTTGAACACGTCCGGATGCGCCTTCTCGATCTCGTCGAACAGGATGACGGCATACGGCCGGCGGCGCACCGCCTCCGTGAGCTGCCCCCCCTCCTCGAACCCGACGTAGCCCGGCGGCGCGCCGATGAGCCGCGCCACGGCGTGCTTCTCCATGTACTCCGACATGTCGATGCGCACCATCGCCGCCTCGTCGTCGAACAGGAACTCGGCGAGCGCGCGCGCCGTCTCCGTCTTGCCGACCCCCGTGGGCCCGAGGAAGATGAACGAGCCGATCGGCCGGTTCGGGTCCTGCAGCCCGGCCCGCGAGCGCCGCACGGCGTTCGCGACGGCCTCCACCGCCTCCGGCTGCCCGATCACCCGGTGCGCGAGCTCCGCGCCGAGCTTCGTAAGCCGCTCCTTCTCGCTCTCCATCATCCGCGACACGGGGATCCCCGTCCACTTCGCCACGATCTCGGCGATGTCGTCGGCGGTGACTTCCTCCTTGAGGAAGCGCGCCCCGCCCTGCTGCTGCGAGGCGAGCCTCGACTCCGTCTCCTTCATCTGCCGCTCGAGCTGCGGCACGCGGCCGTACTGGATCTCGGCGGCGCGACCGAGGTCGCCGGCGCGCGTCGCGCGCTCGGCCTCCGTGCGGGCCTCGTCGATCTGCTGCTTGAGCTTGCCGACGTCGCCGAGCGCGTGCTTCTCGGCCTGCCACTGCGCCGTCATCGCGTCCATCGTCTCGGTGCTCTCGGCGAGTTCCTTCTCGAGCGCCGCCCTCCGCTCGCGCGCCGCCGCGTCCTTCTCCTTCTGCAGGGCGAACAGCTCGATCTTGAGCTGGTCGATGCGCCGCTTCACCTCGTCGATCTCCTGCGGCAGCGAATCGATCTCGATGCGCAGCCGGCTCGCCGCCTCGTCGACGAGGTCGATCGCCTTGTCGGGGAGGAACCGGTCGCCGATGTACCGGTTGGAGAGCGTCGCCGCGGCGACGATCGCGCCGTCGGTGATGCGCACGCCATGGTGCGACTCGTAACGCTCCTTCAGCCCGCGCAGGATGGCCACGGTGTTCTCCACCGTCGGCTCGCCGACGTACACGGGTTGGAAGCGGCGCTCGAGCGCCGGGTCCTTCTCGACGTGCTTGCGGTACTCGTCCAGCGTCGTCGCGCCGACCACCCGCAGCTCGCCACGGGCCAGCATCGGCTTGAGCATGTTGCCGGCGTCCATCGATCCCTCAGCCTTGCCCGCGCCGACGATCGTGTGCAGCTCGTCGATGAACATCACGACCTGCCCCTCGGCCGCCGTCACTTCCTTGAGCACGGACTTGAGCCGCTCCTCGAATTCGCCACGGAACTTCGCCCCGGCGATGAGCGCGCCCATGTCGAGCGAGAGGAGCCGCTTCCCCTTGAGCCCCTCGGGCACGTCGCCGTTCACGATGCGCTGCGCGAGCCCTTCGGCGATCGCCGTCTTGCCGACGCCCGGCTCGCCGATGAGCACGGGGTTGTTCTTCGTGCGCCGCGAGAGCACCTGGATGACGCGACGGATCTCCTCGTCGCGGCCGATCACCGGATCGAGCTTCCCCTTGCGCGCGTCCTCGGTGAGGTCGCGCGTGAACTTCTGCAGCGCCTGGTACTGGTTCTCCGGCGTCTGGTCGGTGACCTTGTGCGCGCCACGCACGGACTGGAGCGCCTCGGCGAGCGCCTTCGGCTGCACGCCCGCCTTCTTCAGCAGCACGCCGCTATCGGTCCCCTTCGTGCCCACGAGCGCGAGCAGGAGATGCTCGGTCGAGACGAACTCGTCGCCGAGCGCCTTCGCCTGCTGGTCGGCCTCGTCGAGCACGGCGTTGAGCTCGCGCGCGAGTGCGGGGTTCGCGTCGGTCTGCTTGGGGAAGCGCACGATCTCGGCGTCGCACGCCTCGCGCAGCGCGCTCACCTGCACGCCAAGCTTCTGGAGGATCGGCACGACGATGCTGTCCTGCTGGTCGAGGAGCACGCGCAGGAGATGCGCGTCGTGGACGAGCGGATTGCCGTGACGGCGCGCGAGGGCGAGCGCGTCGTTGAGCGCTTCGCCGGACTTGACGGTGAGTCGGTCGGGATTCATGGCCTCATCTCAGTGCACGAACGGGGCCGCGCCAAGACGGCCATTCTGGCTCGCGGTGGCCGGCGCGTCCTGCCGCCACGATGCCGAACGCTGCAAGAAGGGCCGTGAAAACGCGAACGCCCGGGCGATGGCCCGGGCGTCACACGTCACTTGGCGTTCAGCATTCTCTTGATGTCCACTCGCTTGCCGTCGACCTCGAGCACCGCCAGATACACGCCCGAAGCCGCCTCCTGCGAGCTGTTGCGGTAGTTGCCGTTCCAATACCACGTATAGGAACTGCAACCAGGCAGCAACACATTGTCCAGCGGCTGACCCCCTGCCACGCTTCCAGCTGATCCTTGCAACACCGGCACCGCGACGAGCTGCGACAGGATGTTGTAGATCTTCACCGAGACCCGGTGCTGCGTCGATGCACCGCTGACGCACGATTCATCAACCCAGAAGTCGGACCTCGTCTCCGGGTTGAACGGATTCGGATAATTCTGTCGCAACGAACCTGCGGAATTGCTGCGCGTCGTCCCAGTGGACTGTGCGCGTCCATCACGTGGCATGAGAGCGAGGGTCAGCACGACTGCCAGTGCCAACCAACGTTTCTTCATGTTTTCTCCGTCTGACTAAGCAGGATCTATGTCAGATGCTCCAGGTTGAGGTGGACGTAAGTACTCACCGGGTAACGTATTGGAAACTTCACGCGCTGTCAACGCACCCCTGCCAGTGTGACTGGCGCTACCTGCTGGAGGTATCGGAAGCGGTCCGGAAAACCCGAAGGTCACCCCGCCGGTCGCTCAGTCCCACGCGATCGCAGTACTCGAGGAACGGGATCACATACTTTCTGCTAAGTCCAAGTGCTTCACGCACTTGCGACGCCGTCACCTCCTCTCCAGCCCGGAACGATTTCCGGACGGTATCCACCATGCCGGCCACCACCCCCGGAGCGTAGTAGCGGTCCGCGGCGACGGCCACCACCCGCTTCTGCTTCTCGAGCAGCCGGAGCAGCGTGGGCGCCTGGAGCCCGAACCGCGCCGTGAGTTCCGCCACCGAAGGAGGCTCCAGCGCCCCTGCGGCGACGGCGGCAGCGAGTTCTTCGAGACGGCGTGCATCGGCTTCGCCCGAGGCGGGAGTGAAGCCGGTACGTGCAAGGATGTTCGCGTGCACCGTCAGCTTGCCCTTGGTCGTGAGCTCGCCGACGATGTCGTCGAACAGCGCCGCGCTCGCACCGAGTGCGGCACGAGCGCTCTCGAGCGTGAGCCCCGCGGCCAGCGGCTCGCGGGCATGGAACGCGCTCACCGCCGCGGAGAGCTTCGTTCGAAGCGACTCGCGCAACGACTCGTCGTAGAAGCGGTCGGCGATGCGGAGCACGCCGTTCCGCTTCGACGCGAGCGTGTCGACGTCGGCGCCGAGCACGCCGAGGCGCACCGTCGCGTCGCGCACCGCGAGTCCGGCACCGGCGCACTCGCGCACGATCCACTGTGTACGCTGCGCGAGCGTGGCGCCCGTCTCGCCGAAGGGCCGCGCGCGCGGTCCGGGCGGATGCGGATCGGTGACGACGCCGCCGCCGATGGTGAGTGGCGGCGACGCGGCGCGCAGCACGAAGCGATCGCCGGCGCGCGCGACGACTGGCGCGTCGAGGACGAAGCGCACGGGGGCGACGCGCCCCGGTTCGAGGCGCCCGCCGGCGGCGAGGAGCCGTGCGCCGACGTCAGTGGTGCCGAGGTGGAATCGCACGCGGGTGCGCGGCCCGAGCGACGGCGCGCCGTCGAGCAGCGCGACGTCGGCGCGCAGCACCGTCGCTTCCTGCCAGGGATCGCCGTCGAGCACGAGCATCCCGCCGCGCGCCGCCTCCTCGCGGTCGAGCCCGGCGAGCGCGATCGCCGCGCGACTGCCCGGGAGCGCGCGCTCCACGGCACGGCCATGCGACTCGACCGAGCGGATGCGCGCCGTGCGGCCGCCGGGATACAGGCGCACGGCGTCGTCGCGCGCGAAGGTGCCGCTCCAGAGCGTGCCGGTGACGACGGTGCCGGCGCCCTTCACGGAGAACGCGCGGTCGACGGGGAGGCGCGGCAGGTCGTCGCTGGCGCGCGCCGGCACGTTGCGGGCCGCGTCGGCGAGCGCCGCGCGCACGCGGTCCACACCTTCGCCGGTGGCTGACGAGCACGGCACGATCGGCGCGCCGGCGAGTGGCGTGCCGGCGAGGAGCGCGCGCACTTCGTCGCCCACCAGCGTGAGCCACTCGGGTTCGACGAGGTCGCACTTGGTGAGTGCGACGACGCCGCCGCCGATGCCGAGCAGCGAGAGGATGGCCAGATGCTCGCGCGTCTGCGGCATCGGCCCCTCGTCGGCGGCGATCACGAGCAGCGCGAGGTCGACCCCGGTCGCGCCGGCGAGCATCGTGCGCACGAACGCCTCGTGTCCGGGCACGTCCACGACGCCGACCGTCGTGCCGTCGAGCACGAGCGGCGCGAAGCCGAGTTCGATGGTGATGCCGCGCTTCTTCTCCTCGGGGAGACGGTCGGTGTCGACGCCCGTGAGCGCGCGCACGAGCGCGGTCTTGCCGTGGTCGATGTGGCCGGCGGTGCCGAGGATCATGGCGCGGTGGCCGGCGCGTGGCGCCCTTCTTCCCACGCCAGGAAGGCGCGGAGGGGGCGGCCGTCGCCGACGTGCTCCTCGATGAACTCGCGCAGCAGCCGCTGGTGCGCGCGTGAATCGGCGTCGCTCTCGAGCCCGACCGCGTCGCCGTCGAGCCAGGCCGCGAGCGTCGCGCGAGCCGCGGGAGGGAGCGTGCGCCCTCCGCGCGACGTCCGCGCACAGTCGGCGCACAGCGCACCGCCGGCACGGTGGATGAACGTCACCGGCGCGTCGTCGGGGATCGGCGCGTGGCACAGGGCGCAGTGCGTCACGGCAGGAGCGAACCCGATCTCGGCGACGAGACGCCACGCGCCGGCGAGCGCGACGGAGGCGACGGCGACGTCGCCCGCGGCACCCGCCTCGCCGATCCCGGCGATGCCCGTCGCGCTCTCCCCCGCCGCCCCAATCTCGTCGAGCACGCGCGTCGCCGCCGCGTGCACGAGTCCGCCGTCGTCCTCCTTGCCGAAGCGCAGGCACAGTTCGGCGACGGCGGAGGCGGCGCGGAACCGCGCGAGACTGGCCGCGAGTTCCGGGCGCCCCCGAGTGCCGTCGAACCCGGCGAGGGTGTGCAGGTCGCGCGTGGGGTGCACGCGCAGGTGGGCGACGCCGCTCGTGAACAGGTCGAGCGACGACCCCATCTTGCTCTTCGTGCTGCGGGCGCCGCGCGCGATCACCGAGACGATCCCCAGGTCGCGCGTCGCGAGCCGCACGATGCGCGACGACTCGCGATAGTCGAAGGCGTGGAGGACGAGGGCGTCGGTGGCGACGGGATGCACGGACGAAAGTTACGGCGCTACCGCCCCCAGCGAAGCCCCGCGAACCAGGCGCGCCGGGGCGCCCAGAAGTGGGCGATCTCGTTGTAGCGGGCATCGAGGGCGTTGTCGACGCGGGCCGTCAGTGCCAGCGGGTGTCGAGGATCGTGCGAGAGCGGGAGCAGCAGGGAGAGGTCGACCTTGGTGTACGACGGGAGCACGAGCGGCGTCGCCGGATAGACAGCGAAGTCCCGGTCGTCGCGCGAGCCCACCCACGTCGCGACGACGCCGACGGTCGCGTCGCCCGAGCGCTGCGTGACGTTCAGCGACGCCGCGTTGGGCGGCCGCCGCATGAGCCGCTCGCCGACGACGTACGTCGCGCCGTTCGAATGGTCGAAGCCGGCGTCGGTGGCGCGCGTATCGGTGTAGGCGTAGCTCGCGAGCACCGTGGTCGCGGCCGTCGGCCGCCAGTCGGCTTCGAGCTCGAGTCCGTTCGCCCGGGCGCCGGCGACGTTGAAGTAGTTCGGGTCGCCGGTGGCTGGCGGGGAGTCGTTGTACTGGATGAGGTCGCGGAACCGCTGCGCGTAGACGGTCCCCTTCAGCACGAGGGCGCCGTCGAAGAGGAAGGCATCGGCGCCGGCCTCGGCGCCCTCCGACCGCTCCGGCCGGAGCGCCGGATTCCCCGTGACGTAGCCGCTCGCGAAGTTCTCGTAGAAGCTGGGCGCCTTGAAGGCGTTCCCCGCCGACGCGCGCAGCCGCCACGCCGGACCGCCCAGCCAGGCCAGGCCACCACGCGCCGTCCCGAAGGTGCCGAAGGCGCTGTTGCGATCGACGCGCGCGCCGGCGACGTACGAGAGGCGCGACGACGCGTCGCCGAGCAGTTGCGCGTACAGGGCGTCGGTGTGGCGCGACGCCTCGAAGGTGCCCGGGTAGTCGCCGTACTGGCTGAGCGAGAGTGAACTCGTCGACTCTCGCTCACGCGCCGTCTCGGCGCCGACGCTGAGCGTCGCCCGCGCGGCGAGCTGGGCGGTGAGCCGCAGCTCCGCGGCGCGGCGCACGCGCGTGCTGCGCGAGAAGTAGCCGAAGAAGCCGACGGTGTCGGCGGGGCCGTCGGGGGCGTTGTTCGAGCGCGGGAGGAACTCGTCCTGCGTGAGCGTCAGGTGCGCGATGACGCGGTCGGTGAACCGGTGCTCGACGTCGGCCGACGCCACGAAACGGTGCTCGGCCTGCTCGGCGTTGTGATCGACGACGCGGCCGTCGTTCGAGGTGGGATAGTGGAAGTCCGCCTCGCTCCAGCGCGCGGTGAGCGCTACGCGCGTCCTCGCGCCGATCGACGAATGCGCGGCGGCGCTGAGGACATCGGTGGCGAAGCGGTCGTTGAACGCGAGGTCACCGTTGGACGCCTGTCGCGACGCGAACAGCGAGAACCCCCGCTCCCCCGAGCCACCCGAGAGGCCAAGCTCCCCCTGCTGCGCATCGCGGGAGCCGCCGCCGGCAAGCGCGCTCCAGTGCAGCGGCCCCGCACCCTGCCGCGTGAACAGCTGGATCACGCCCGTGACGGCGTCCGAGCCATACAGCACGCTCGCCGGTCCGCGCAGCACCTCGATGCGGTCGATGTTCGCCGTCGTCAGCGTCGAGAAGTCGAACCCGCCGCCGGCGTCGTTCACCGGCACGCCGTCGATGAGCACGCGCACGTAGTCGCTGTTGCCGCCCCGGAGGAAGAGCGAGGTCTGAGAGCCGACCGACCCGCTGCCGACGACGCTGGCGCCCGGGACGAGCCGGAGCGCGTCGGCGACGCGCGTGATGCCGGCGGCGCGCAGGTCGTCGCCGCGAAGCACGGTGGTGGTGGCCGTCGGCACGGCCGACGCGACGGGTTCACGCGTCGCGGTCACGACGACCGCGCCAAGGGTGTCATGCGAGGTCGCTTGCGCGAGCGCACGGGCGGGAGCGACGATGGAGACGGCGAACGCGAGGATCGTGACGATCGAGTGGCGAGGCGGCATCGGGTGGGCTTGTCGGTGAACGGTGAGCGGTAAACGATGAACGATGAACGGGAGGAGATGACGCACGATCGATGAGCGCTCAGCGCGTGCCACGCTCGCGCAGCGGCACGATCTCGGGCGCGCCGCCGACGGCGTCGCGCCGCACGAGCAATGGCCACTCGTACACGCGCTCGAGCGTCGCACGGTCGGTCATCACCTCTTCCGGCGTACCGGCTGCGGCGACGGCGCCGCGATGGAGCAGCACGATGTGCGACGCGAACCGGGCGACGAGGTTGAGCTGATGGCTGACGAGGAGCACGGCGCGTCCCTCGTGGGCGAGCGCGCCGAGCAGTTCGAACACCCCCATCTCGTGCGCGATGTCGAGGAACGCCGTCGGTTCGTCGAGCACGAGCGCGGCACCACCCTGGGCGAGTGCCCGCGCGATGCGCACGCGCTGCCACTCGCCTCCCGAGAGCTCGTCGGTGCGGCGCGCGAGGAAATCCTCCACGCCGGCCCGCGCGGCCGCGTGCGCGACGGCCTCGGCGTCGGCGTCGGACGGCGGCGTCCACGCGCCCACGTGCGGATACCGGCCGAGCGCGATGAAGTCGCGCACGGAGATGGGAAAGGCCGGCTCCTCGCGCTGCGGCACGACGGCGATGCGGCGCGCCACGTCGCGCCGGCGCAGCGTCGTGATGCGGTCGCCGTCGATCGTGAGGCGCCCCTGCTCCGGCGTCAGCCGGCCGATGAGGGCGCGCACGATTGTGCTCTTGCCGCTCCCGTTCGGTCCCACGACCGCCGTCAGTGCGCCGCGCGCGGCCTCGAATCCGACAGCGCGCACCGCGGGCTGCGCTGCCGCGGGGTACCGCAGGGTGACGCCTTCGAAGCGGATCATGACGCCTTCCTCAACTGCGCGAGGAAGAACGGCACGCCGATGAGCGCCGTGACGGCGCCGAGCGGGAGCTCGTGCGGCGCGCGCACCGTGCGCGCGACGACATCCGCGGCGACGACGAGCGCCGCGCCGCCGACCGCGGCGCCCGCGATCGTGCCGCGCACGGAGCGCACGCCGAGGGCCCGCACGATCGCCGGCACG
>JACQBG010000006.1 GCA_016194585.1 Gemmatimonadota bacterium | reverse complement strand
AGCACCCCAGTGCGGGGAGTGAAAGAGATCCTGAAACCACATGCTTACAAGCGGTAGGAGGGCGGGTCGCAAGACCGCGCCTGACTGCGTGCCTTTTGCATTATGATCCGGCGAGTTACTACTCAGCAGCGAGGCTAAGCTGGTTACCAGCGGAGCCACAGCGAAAGCGAGTCCTGAAACGAGGGCGCGAAGTTGCTGGGTGTACGACCCGAAGCCAGGGCGATCTACCCATGAGCAGGGTGAAGCTGAGGTAACACTCAGTGGAGGCCCGAACCGGTGTGGGTTGAAAACCGCTCGGATGACTTGTGGGTAGGGGTGAAAGGCCAATCAAGCCTGGAGATAGCTGGTTCTCCCCGAAATCTATTGAGGTAGAGCCTCGAGGCATGTTAGCAGGGGGTAGAGCGACTGGATGGGCGCGGGCTGGCGTAGCCGGTACCAAACTCAACCAAACTCCGAATACCTGTTAGATGGACCTCGGGAGGCAGTCGCTGAGCGATAATGTCCAGCGGCGAGAGGGAAAGAACCCAGAGCCACAGCTAAGGCCCCAAAGTGTCCGCTGAGTATAGCGAAGGATGTGTCCGTGCCGTGACAACTAGGAGGTTGGCTTAGAAGCAGCCATTCCTTTAAAGAGTGCGTAATAGCTCACTAGTCCAGCGTGGATGCGCCGAGAATGGTCGGGATTAAGCGGACCGCCGAAGCTTGGCCTTCTGACTTTGTCAGAGGGGTAGGGGAGCGTTCTGCACTGCAACGAAGCGGCGGTGGAAACCAGCCGTGGAGCGTGTAGAAGTGAGGATGCCGGAATGAGTACGCGCAAATGCGGGTGAAAACCCCGCACACCGTAAGCCCAAGGATTCCTGCGCCATGGCAATCAGCGCAGGGTGAGGCGGACCCTAAGAGGCCCCAGAGGCGTAGTCGATGGACAGCCGGTCAAAATTCCGGCCCCGCCTGCAGCGTGTTAACAACCCTAGAGGGACCCAGAAACGAAATGTCAGCGGTCTTGTGGATGACCGTCCAACCGTGTAGGGAAACCGAGACGGGAGTGCGAGAGTGCGGAGCAACCCAAACTCGAGTGATGTGGAGTCGGCTGGCAAGAAAAGCTCTAGTGGGGAATGCTGCAGACGTCCGTACCGTAAACCGACACAGGTGGGCAAGGCGAGTAGCCTAAGGTGAACGAGTGAAACCGGGTCAAGGAACTCGGCATAATGATCCCGTAACTTCGGAAGAAGGGATGCCGCAGAGGGTGTAGCGTACAGCGAAGCTCTCTGTGGTCGCAGATAATCGGCCCAAGCGACTGTTTAGCAAAAACACAGGTGTGTGCCAAGCCGCACAAGGCGCCGTATACACACTGACGCCTGCCCGGTGCCGGAAGGTTAAGGGGAGATGTTAGCCGCAAGGCGAAGCATTGAGCCGAAGCCCCGGTAAACGGCGGCCGTAACTATAACGGTCCTAAGGTAGCGAAATTCCTTGTCGGGTAAGTTCCGACCTGCACGAATGGCGTAACGACTTGGGCACTGTCTCGACCCGGTGCTCGGCGAAATTGCAGTCTCGGTGAGGATTCCGAGTCCCCGCGACAGGACAAAAAGACCCCATGCACCTTTACTGCAGCTTGCCATTGGACGTCGCACGTGACTGTGTAGCATAGGTGGGAGCCGTTGAGGCCCAGGCGCTAGCTTGGGCGGAGGCAACAGTGAAATACCACCCTGGCTCGTGTAACGTCCTCACCACGTACTAGCAAACCTAGGCTGGGACCGTGGCAGGTGGGCAGTTTGACTGGGGCGGTCGCCTCCGAAAGAGTAACGGAGGCGCGCGCAAGGTTCCCTCAGCGCGGTCGGTACTCGCGCTTTAGAGTGTAACGGCACAAGGGAGCCTGACGGTGAGACCGACGGGTCGAGCCGCCACGAAAGTGGGCCGTAGTGATCCGGTAGCCCGGTGTGGATCGGCTATCGCGCAACGGATAAAAGGTACGCTGGGGATAACAGGCTTATCGCGCCCGAGAGTTCACATCGACGGCGCGGTTTGGCACCTCGATGTCGGCTTATCACATCCTGGGGCTGGAGAAGGTCCCAAGGGTCCGGCTGTTCGCCGGTTAAAGTGGTACATGAGCTGGGTTCAGAACGTCGTGAGACAGTTCGGTCTGTATCCGTCGTGGGCGTTGGAAGATTGAGGGGCGCGGACTCTAGTACGAGAGGACCGAGTCGGACAGTCCGCTCGTGTCCCGGCTGCACCGCCAGGTGCAACGCCGGGTAGCGATGACTGGTACGGATAACCGCTGAAAGCATCTAAGTGGGAAGCCGTCCCCAAGATGAATCTTCCCTGGGAGCTTGACTCCCCTGAAGGGCCGTGGGAGACCACCACGTCGATAGGCCACCCGTGGAAGGCGAGCAATCGCTTCCGAGCGCAGTGGTCCTAATCGCCCGTGCGGCTTGACTACTCCCCCTGTTTTCCAAAACAGGGGCGAATCACAAACCGCAGAGCATTCGCACGATCTCAAGTCCAGCCCTCCCGGGCTGGCATGGATTCGACAAGTACTTCGAACACTACCCGCATTCGCTGTCAGCTTTTTCCAATATCGCTGGCGACTAGAGCGTAGGGGCCACACCCGTTCCCATTCCGAACACGGTCGTTAAGCCCTACAGCGCCGATGGTACTCCGATCGAGAGATCGCGGGAGAGTAGGCCGTCGCCGGCACCTCTGGAACGCCCCAGCCTTCACCGGCTGGGGCGTTTCTTTTTTCCCACCTGCCCCACCTGCCTCCGAGCGTCCCCCTGGTTCCCTCCACCTCCCCACAATCGTCTTAACCCGATGACCACCCGCGCGGGAATCGTCACCGTCGCCGGCCGGCCCAACGCCGGCAAGTCGACGCTCCTCAACCGCCTCGTGGGCACCCACCTCGCGATCACGAGTCCGAAGCCCCAATCCACCCGCGATCGCATCGTCGGCATCGTCAGCGACGACACCACGCAGATCGTGCTCCACGACACGCCGGGCCTCCTCGAGCCCGAGTACGCCCTCCATGCCGCGATGCGCGCCTCCGCGCTCCAGGCGCTCGCCGACGCCGACGTCATCGTGCACGTCGTCGACGCGAGTACCGGCGTCACCGAGCCGCTCGCCGTCGCCGCTGCGCTCCCACCGGAGCGCATGCCCCGCGCGCCGGTCGTGCTCGCGCTCAACAAGAGCGACATCCTCTCCACCGGTCGAGGGCAGGCGCTGCGCTCGGAGTACCCCGACGCCGTCCTCATTTCGGCCACCACGGGGGACGGCATCGACACGCTGCTCGCGCGCGTCCGCGCGCTCCTCCCCGAGCACCCGTTCTATTACGACGCCGAGGATCTCAGCACCCAGCAGACGCGCTTCTTCGCCTCGGAGTTCATCCGCGAGACCGCGCTCGAGCAACTCGAGGACGAGGTACCGTACAGCATCGCCTGCGAGATCGAAGAGTTCCGGGAGACGCGGTCCCCGGTGTACATTCGAGCGGTACTGCACGTCGAGCGCGACAGCCAGAAGCGGATCCTCATCGGATCGGGCGGCGCGCGCATCAAGGCGATCGGCAAGGCGGCCCGTGTGAAGATCGAGCGGCTCATCGATTCGCCGGTGTACCTCGACTTGTGGGTGAAGGTGTTGCCGAACTGGCGGCGCGACAGCGCGGCCCTGCGTCGGCTCGGTTATCGTGTTCCCGAGGACGGCTGATATGGCGCTCTCTCCCCAACTGCTCGCGATCCTCGTGTGCCCCAAGTGCCACGGCGCACTCGTCTACCACGAAGGCGAGGGCGCGCTCGACTGCGGCGCGTGCAAGCTCCGCTATCCGGTGCGCGACGACATCCCCGTGATGCTGATCGATGAGGCGAAGCCCCTCGCGTAGCGCGCGCCGCGCCCTGTGGCTGTTGGCGAGCGGCGCGGCGTGTCTCACCGCGCCGCTCGCCCGTGCGTCGGCACAGAGCGACATCTCCAAGGAAGGCGCGATCTTCCTCCTCTCGCCCATCGGCGCGCGGGCCGTCGGCACGGGGCAGGCGATGGTCGCGAGCGAGGTCGGGAGTTCCGGCGTCTGGTGGAATCCGGCGTCGATCGCCCGCATGCACGAGAAGGAACTCACGATCGACTACTCATCGACGTTCGCGGCGAACGGCCTCGCGTTCTCGGGGGCGCTCCCTGCGGGGCGGGCGGGGGTGTTCGCCGTGGAGGCCTACGTGCTCGACCTCGGCGCCCAGGAAGCGACCGACCAGTTCGGCCCCATCGGCACGCTGCTGCCACGCGACATCGTGCTGGGCGCGACCTACGCGGCGACCATCGGGCGTCGACTGAGCGCCGGCGTGACGTACAAGCTCGTGCAGCAGCGCGTGGACTGCACCGGTGCGTGCGGCAACCTGCCGCTGACGACCTCGTCCACGGGCGCCTTCGACCTGGGCGCGCAGTTCGCCGTCGACAGCGCGCGGCACCTCGTCCTCGGCGCCGGCATCCGGAACTACGGCTTCAAGCTGCAGGTGAACGACGTCGACCAGTCCGACCCGCTGCCGACGCGCATCCACGCGGGGGCGCGCTATGAGGTGCCCGGCGTGTCGGCGCGCGTACCCGATGGCGAACTCGCACTGATGGGCGAGCTCGTGACGCGCGGGGCGTTCGACCAGCTCTGGGCACGAGGGGGCGCGGAGTTCACGTACAAGAAACAGTTCTTCCTGCGTGCCGGCTACGCGAGCGCGAGCGGCGACGGCGCCGGTGCGTCGATCGGGTTCGGCGCGCGTCGTGGCGCCATCTCGTTCGATTTCGCCCGGTCGTTCGGCGGCGTCTCGGCGGACGCCGGCAAGCCGCCGACGTACGTCACTATGCGCTTCGGGTTCTGATGTCGACGCCGAGCGTCCTGCGCGCCCTCATGCTCGCCGCGATGGTGGCCATCCCGGCGCGCGCCCGTGCGCAGGGCGGCGTGCTGCACGACGGACCGTTCGCTCCCGATCCCGTGCGCGCGCGACTGCGACGGTCGGCCGACTCCGTCGGCGCCGGCGCGTCGCGCCTGCACATCGGGCGCTGGTCGTTCGCGACGCGCGATTCCTCGTGGTGGGTGCCGCTCGCGTCGCTCGTCGTGCCGGGGAGCGGGCAACTGCTGCTCGGACAGCCGCGGGCGATCGCCTACGCCGCCGTCGAGGCGTTCACGGTGTTCGGTTACCTGAACCAGCACAGCGAGATGGTGCGCGAGCGCAACCGGTCGCAGGCGCTCGCGCACGACGTCGCGCGCGCTCTCTATCCGGGAAGCCTCCCCGTCGGACCATGGGCCTATTACGAGGACATGGAGAAGTACGTGGAGAGTGGCGTCTACACGCGCGTGCCGGGGTCGGTCGTGCCCGAGACCGACGTCTCGAGCTACAACGGCTGGCTCTGGGCTGATGTGCGGCAGCGCTACTCGGTCCCGGGAAACGTGCAGACCGACGATGGTTCGGCGGCGTACCAGAAGGCCATCACCGAGTACAAGGCGAGGGCGATCCGCGACGAGTATCGCTGGACCTGGCGCAATGCCGAACTCGAACAGGATGTGTACCGGCAGGCCATCCGGAGCAAGAATCAGGCGAACCGCGACGCGATGGCCAACCTGCGCCTGATGGCCGCCAACCACCTGCTCTCGATGCTCGATGCGTTCGTCACGCTCCGCCTCTCGGGACGCTTCGGCGCGAACGGGGACGACACAGGTTTCACGGCGTCGTTGCCCTGGGCGCCGTTCGGGCGTCCTCGAACCAGGTAGGCTGCGCCGCAAGTGCAAGTCGGACATTCGTTTGACACCCCGCGTGAGGTGGCCGTATCTTGCGCTGAACCTTCTGCCCGGAGCCTGTGGCTCAAGCGACCGCGATCGTGCTCGCCCCCGATGGCCGACCACTCCCCGAGTTGACGCGGAGCTGGCTGGACGCCCGGCGTTTGCCGGTGCTCGAAGTGAAGTCGGCGGATGAGCTGATGTCGATCGCACTGCGGAGCCGTCCCCGGCTCGTGGTCGTCGACGCGCGCACGGCGTCGACGGAGGCGCTGAAGGCGTGCCGCCGGATCAAGACGGACTCGTTCACGGGCATCGTCCCGGTGTGCGTCTGCACGTCGAACGAAGATCTTGCCCTCGCGGCGGCGTTCGGCGCGGGGGCCGACGAGGTGCTACGCGACAACGTGCCGGCGGCCGAGGTGCCGCTGCGGCTCGACGCGCTGCTGCGACGGTCCGACCGCGACACGTTCGTGCATCCGTCGACGCGCTTGCCCGGGGCGATGGAGATCGAGCTCGACATCGCGCGCCGCCTCGAGGTGGGGACGCATTTCGCCGTGTGCTACGCCGACCTCGATCACTTCAAGGAATACAACGACCGCTACAGCTACTACGACGGGGACCGGGTCATCCGCATCCTTTCGAAGATCCTGCACGACGTGGTGAAAGGGATGTGCGGCGAGGACGGATTCGTGGGGCACATCGGCGGAGACGACTTCATCTTCGTGATGCCCGTGGCGCAGGTGCACGAGACGTGCTCGGAGATCGTCCAGACGTTCGACGCGCTGGTGCCGTTCCAGTACTCGGAACAGGACCGCCGTGCGGGCTATTATTTCGGCAAGGACCGTCGCGGGCAGCTGCACAAGGTGCCGCTGATGACCGTCTCGATCGGCGTCGTCACGAACGAGCGGCGCACGTTCGCCCACGCCGCGCAGGTGAGCGAGCTGGCGACGGAGATGAAGAGCTATGCGAAGACGTTGCCCGGGTCGGTGTTCACGATCGATCGTCGCAGCGACGCACACGAGAACGAATTGCCGACGGTGCACAAATCGAACGCCGCTGGCGTGGGGGAGGAGCAGTGAACGTCACGTGTCCTGACTGTCGCTCGGTCTTCCGGGTGGATCCGGCCAAGGTGCCGCTCGGCGGAGTGCGAGCGCGTTGCTCGGTGTGCGGTGGCGTGATCCCGGTGAGCGAGCCGGAGATGGCGCTGGCCGGCCCGACCGCGGCACCAGCGACCGCGGCACTGTCGTACTCTCTGCCATCCGCGGCGCCGGCGGCGCCCCATCGCGTTTCGGGCGCCGACCTGCGGGCAGTGGCGGACGAGTCTGAGGCGGCCGCGGCACCGGCCGAAGAAGAGTTCGAAGCCGCGCCGTTGGACGCGCTCACCGCGCCACCGCCGGGACGGCCCACGCCGCTTCCGCCGGCGGCGATGCCACCCGCGAGGCCGCCAGAGCCGACGCCCGCGTTCACGCCGGCGTCGCTGCCGCCGCGGGTGACCCCGCCGCCGATGGCACGTCCGGCGATCCCACCGCTTCCGCCACCGATCCCAGGCGCGGCGACCGGACCTCGACCGATCTCTCCGATGGGTGGCGCGGCTCCGGCCCGCCCCATCGGCGGATCGACGCCGTCGCGTCCGCCGCTGACACCGCCGGTGCCCGGACAGCCGCCGCTGTCGCGTCCGACGTTCGCCCCGCCGACGCGGCCCACGACGGCGCCCACGGCGCCTGTGGCGGGCACGCCTCCGGCGCCGAGGGTGACGCAGCCACGGATGATGCCGATCGCGCCGGCCGGCCTGCGGCCACCGTCGCTAACCCCTCCACTGGTTGCTCCGCAGGCGCCGAGCGCGCCGGCGCAACCCGCCGTGGAGCCGCCGGCCGCTCCGGCGGCGCCGCCCCCGCGCCCGTCCATGGCCACCCCGGTGGCGCCCCGGCCGTTCGTGCCCACGCCGGCCGCTCCGACGCCTGCTGCGTGGCCGTCGGCACCGGGCGGCGCGCCCACGCCCGTCGCGACGCCAGCCGTGCCGCCGGCGCCTGCGCGCCCCTCCGTGGAGACGCCGGGGGCGGCGAAGCGGGTCATCAACCCGTTCCTCGCGAACGACCCGAACCAGAAGGCCAAGCGATTGGCCAGGGCGTTGGTCTCGGACATGGTCACGTACCTGCCGCAGAAGCGCGAGGAAGGGGTCAAGAACGGCACCCTCAAGCAGCTCTTCCGCGAGGAGATCAAGAAGAGCTACGAGGAGTACGTCGACCAGGTGGGGAAGGAGTTCGCCGAGAGCACGAGCCATTTCCAGGACGCGCTCAACGACGTGCTCGCCGGGGGCAAGAAGATCTTCTGACCGGGCGTTCGCACTAGAGCCGATCCCCGCGCATCGCTAGATTCCGTGGTGTCCGCGAGCCGTTCCTCCGATTGGCGGAGAACGGCTCGCCGCGTATCCCCCAGCCACACCTCCGATGGCCGAATCCGAACGCACCAAGTCCCTCAAGAACGACCAGTCGCGCCTCGCGGAGCTGCGGAGGTTCCTTTGACCTCGACGGCAAGCGCGACGCGCTGACGGCGCTCGAAGGGGAGATGGCTGACGGCGCGTTCTGGAACGATCAGGAGCACGCCCGCGAGGTCGTCGGCAAGGTGAAGGCGCTGAAGGTCTGGATCGAGCCGTTCGACCGGTTGTGGGGGCGCGCCCAGGGCGCGCTCGAGATGGACACGCTGCTCGAGGCCGACCCTGACCCGGAGATGATCGCCGAGGTGGAGCGCGAGGCGTCGGCGATCCGCGAGGAGACCGACGCGTTCAAGCTCAAGTCGCTGCTGCAGGGGCGCGATGACTGGCGCGACGCGCAGGTCGAGATCTCGGCCGGCGCCGGTGGCACGGAGGCGCAGGACTGGGCGCAGATGCTGATGCGCATGTACACGCGCTGGGCGGAGCGGCGCGGCTTCTCGGTGGAGATCCTCGACCTGAGCGAGGGCGAGGAAGCGGGCATCAAGGGCGCGGTGCTCGAGATCAAGGGGCTGTACGCGTTCGGGTTCCTGCGCCCGGAGGCCGGGGTGCACCGGCTCGTGCGCATCTCCCCGTTCGATTCGCAGGCGCGGCGGCACACGAGCTTCGCCTCGATCTTCGTGTATCCCGTCGTCGACAACGAGATCAACATCGAGATCAAGGACGACGACATCAAGATGGACGTCTTCCGCGCCTCGGGCGCGGGCGGTCAGCACGTGAACAAGACGAGTTCCGCGGTGCGGCTCACGCACCTCCCCTCGGGGATCGTCGTGACGTGCCAGCAGGAGCGGAGCCAGGGGAAGAACCGCGCGACGGCGATGAAGCAGCTGAAGAACCGGCTCTACCAGCTCGAAGCGGAGAAGCAGGCGGCGGTGAAGGCGAAGATGGACGCGAACAAGCAGGACGTGTCGTTCGGCAGCCAGATCCGCAGCTACGTGTTCCAGCCGTACACGATGGTGAACGACCACCGCACGGAGCTGAAGATCACCGACGTGCAGAAGGTGATGGACGGGGCGATCGACCCGTTCATCGAGGCGTATCTCAAGCTGCAGGGCGGCTCGAAGGGGGAATCGGCGTGACCGAGGACGCACGGGAAGACCTCAACTTCGTGATGAAGGCGCGCCGCGAGAAACTCGACGCGCTCGTCGCGCAGGGCGTCGCACCCTTCGCGTATGGATTCGACCGGACGCACCTCGCCGCCGACGCCGTGGCGTTGCTCGGCGACGCCCCGGACGCCGAGGGACCCGAGGTGCGGGTGGCGGGCCGCCTCGTGGCGTGGCGCGCCCACGGCAAGACGACGTTCGCGCACCTCGGCGATCCGAGCGGGCGCATCCAGCTCTACTTCCGCAAGGACGGGATCGGCGAGGCGCAGTGGGCGATGCTCGAGGCGTTCGACCTCGGCGACATCGTCGGCGTGCGCGGCCCGCTGTTCCGCACGCGCACCGGCGAGGTGACGGTGCGCGTCGAGGCGGTGGAGATGCTGGCGAAGGCGCTGCGTCCGCTGCCGTTCGGCAAGGAGGAGGTCGTCGACGGGAAGGTCGTGCGGCACTCGGCGTTCAGCGACGGCGAGATGCGCTCGCGCCAGCGGTACGCCGACCTCGCCGTGCATCCCGAGGTGCGCGCGCTGTTCCGCGCGCGGTCGATGATGACGCGCGCGATCCGCACGTTCATGGATGCGCGCGATTTCCTCGAGGTGGAGACGCCGGTGCTGCAGCCGCTGTACGGCGGCGCGCTCGCGAAGCCGTTCGTGACGCATCACAACGCGCTCGACATGCCGCTGTACCTGCGCATCGCCGACGAGCTCTACCTGAAGCGGCTGATCGTCGGCGGGTTCGACCGCGTGTACGAGATCGGGCACGACTTCCGGAACGAGGGGATCGACCGCACGCACAATCCCGAGTTCACGATGCTGGAGTTCTACCAGGCGTACGCGGACTACACGGACATGATGGAGCTGGTGGAGGCGCTGCTCATCGCGGCGGCGACGGCCGTGCGCGAGGCGATCGCGGGCTCGGACGTCGCGGCCGACGTGCCGGCGCGCGACCCGGCGGTGCTGGCGGGGCCGTTCCCGCGCGTCGAGTGGCTGCCGGCGCTGTCGACGGCGCTCGGGGTGGCCGACGTGACGGCGATGACCGACGCGGAGCTGCGGCGGGCGGCGGAGCGCGCGGGCGTGCACGGCATCGGCAGCCTCTCGCGGCCGAAGCTCATGGACGAGCTGTTCCAGTTCCACGTCGAGAGCAAGATCGAGCGGCCGACGTTCGTCGTGGATTATCCGAAGGAGCTGTCGCCGCTGGCGAAGCCGAAGCGCGGCAATCCGGCGCTCACCGAGCGGTTCGAGCTGTTCGCGCGCGGGCGCGAGCTGGCGAACGCGTTCAGCGAACTGAACGACCCGATCGACCAGCGGGCGCGGTTCGAGGCGCAGGCGCGGCTGAAGGCCGCGGGGGACGAGGAGGCGACGAGCGTGGACGAGGACTACCTGCGCGCGATGGAGTACGGTATGCCGCCCACGGGCGGCGTCGGCATCGGGCTCGACCGCCTGTTCATGTACCTCACCGACACGCCGCACATCCGCGACGCGATCCTCTTCCCGACGATGCGACCGGAGTGATGACCTCCCTCGAGCTCGCGATCGCCTGGCGCTACCTGCGCAGCCGGCGCGGCTCGCGGCTTCTGTCGTTCATCAGCGTCATCGCCATCGGCGGCATCGTCGTGGGGATCAGCGCGCTGATCGTCATCCTCGGCGTCATGAACGGGCTGCAGAGCGACCTGCGCGACAAGATCCTCGTCGCCAGCCCGGACGTGCGCGTGCTCACCTTCGGCAGCGACCTGCGCGTGCCCGGATGGCGCAAGGCGCTCGACAAGGTGAAGAAGCAACCGGGCGTCGTGGCGGTCGCGCCGTTCGTCCTCACGCAGGCGCTGGTGCGGGCGGGGAGCAGCTACACCGAAGGCGCGCAGATCGCCGGGATCGAGCCGACGGGGGTGCGGCGCCCCGCCGTCACGTCGATCCGCGACCACGCGTTCGCCGGCGACTTCTCGTTCGCGACGCCCGACGGCCGCCGGCACGGCGCGGTGGTCGGCAAGATGCTCGCCGACCGGATGAGCATCGTGCCGGGCACGAAGCTGACGCTGATCTCGGCGGCCGGGATGCAGCCGAACGCGGTGACGGGGGGCTACCTCCCCGCCGTGTTCGAGGCCGAGGTGACCGGGCTCTTCGAGACCGGCATGTACGAGTACGACAACTCGTACGTCTTCGTGGACCTCGCGCTCGCCCAGCAGGTCGCGGGGCTCGACACCGCGGTGACGGGGCTCGAAGTGCGCACGACGAGCCGCGACGCGGCGAGCGACATCGCCGACTCCATCGGCGTCGCGCTCGGATTCCCGTACCACACCGTGACGTGGGTGGAGCAGAACAGCGCCCTGTTCCGCGCGCTCAAGCTCGAGAAGCTCGGCATGAGCGTGATCCTCTCGCTCATCATCATGGTGGCGGCGTTCAACGTCGTGAGCACGCTGACGATGGTCGTGCGCGACAAGACGCGGGAGATCGGCATCCTGAAGGCGATGGGGCTGCCGTCGGCGTCGGTGCGGCGCGTCTTCCTCGTGCAGGGGCTGGTCATCGGCGTCGTCGGCACGGGATTGGGACTCATCATCGGCGTCGGGGCGGGGTTCACCATCGACCACTACCGGCTGATCTCGCTCGATCCGACGATCTACTTCATCGACCATCTGCCCGTGCACCTCCAGTGGCTCGACACGGCGCTCATCGCCGTGCTGGGCGTGGTGATCGCGACGCTCGCGACGCTCTATCCCGCCTCGCAGGCGGCGCGGCTCTACCCGATCGAGGCGATCCGGAGCGAATGAGCGACGCCATGCTCCCCGTGCTCGAGGCGCGCGCCGTGGTGAAGACCTTCCACGGTGGCGACGGGGGCGAGGTGCGCGTGCTCGAGGGCGCGGACCTGCGCGTCGCGCGCGGCGAGATGGTCGCGATCGTCGGCGCGAGCGGGGCCGGGAAGAGCACGCTGCTGCACGTGCTCGGCGCGCTCGAGCGTCCGACGAGCGGCGACGTGCTGCTCGCCGGCGAGGCGGTCGGCGCGCTCGCCGACGAAGCGCTCGCGGCATTGCGGAACCGGAAGGTCGGCTTCGTGTTCCAGTTCCATCACCTGCTCAAGGAGTTCTCGGCCCTCGAGAACGTCATGATGCCCCTGCGGATCGCCGGGCGGTCGACGGCCGACGCGAGGGAGCGCGCGGAGGGACTGCTCGAGCGGGTGGGACTGTCGCACCGGCGGCACCACCGGCCGGCCGAGTTGTCGGGAGGCGAGCAGCAGCGCACGGCGGTGGCCCGCGCGCTGGCGATGCGACCGCTGCTCCTGCTGGCCGACGAACCCTCGGGGAACCTCGACCACCATCACGCGGAGTCGCTCCACGCGCTGTTCGCCGAGTTGGCGCGGGAGATGGAACTGGGGCTCGTGGTCGTCACGCACAACCGGGCGCTGGCGGCGCGGGCCGACCGCGTGCTGGTGTTGGAGAACGGGCGGCTGGACGATAATTCGAGCAGCGAGGGAATGGTCTGAATGCTCTGCGACCAATGTCGTGAACGGGACGCCGTGCTGAACCTCACGCAGATCGTGGAGAACGCGGTGACGCAACTCCACCTGTGCGAGAAGTGCGCGGCGGAACGGGGGATCGAGACGACCGTCTCGATGCCCAAGACGGCGTTGGGCGAGTTCCTGCAGGCGGCGCAGCAGCAGGCGGCGCAGATCGCCGGCGACGCGGCGCGTTGCGGGTCCTGCGGCACCTCCCTGCGCGACTTCCGGGCGAGCGGACGGCTGGGGTGCGCGCAGTGCTACGGCGCCTTCGAGCACAGCCTGCGCGACCTGCTGCGCCGGGTGCACGGGAGTTCGAAGCATGTGGGACGCCAGTACCGGGCGCCGGCGGCGGCCGCGCCGGACCGCCACACGGCGCTCGACGACCTGCGCGCCCGGCTGCAGTCGGCCATCCGGGACGAGGAATTCGAGACGGCGGCGTCGCTGCGCGACCAGATCCGGACGCTCGAATGACGCTCGACCTCTCGCTCCTCCCCGAAGGCGGCGTGCCGTGGCTGGCGGCGAGCGGCGAACACGCCGACATCGTGCTCTCGTCGCGCATCCGGCTGGCGCGCAACATCGCGGGGTATGCGTTCTCGACGCGGTCGCGCGACGGCGAGCGGTTGCGCGTGCTGGCGCAGGTGCGCGCCGCGCTGCCGCGGGTGCGCAGCCTCGCCCACAGCGTGGTGGTGCGGCTGGACGAACTGTCGCAGGTGGAGCGCCAGGTGTTGCACGAGCGGCACCTGGTGAGCAAGGAACTCGCTGGGCTCGAGACGCCGGGGGAGGCGCGGAGCGGCTCGGCCGTGCTCGTCTCGCACGAGGCCGGGGTGATGGTGAACGAGGAGGACCACCTGCGGTTGCAGCTGTTCCGCTCGGGGTTCGACGTCGCCGGCGCGTTCGCCGCCGCCCAGCGGCTCGACCGCGAGCTGGGGGAGGAGGTGCCGTACGCGTTCCACACCGAGTTCGGGTTCCTGACGTCGTGCCCGACGAACACCGGCACCGGGATGCGGGCCTCGGTGCTGATCCACCTGCCGGGGCTCGTGCTGACCCAGGAGATCGCGAAGGTGCTCCAGGGTCTCCAGCAGATGGGGCTGACGTACCGCGGGCTGTACGGCGAGGGGAGCGAGGTCATCGGGAACTACTTCCAGATCTCGAACCAGACGACGCTGGGGCGCACCGAGGAGGAGCTCGCCGAGCATCTGGCGCGCGTGGTCAAGCGCGTGGTGGAGCAGGAGATGGAGGCGCGGCGTGTCCTCCTGCGGGACGCGGGTTATATTATCGAAGACAAGCTCTGGCGCGCCTACGGCACGCTGCGACACGCGCGCAGCCTGCCGGCGGACGAGGCCATGAACCTGTTGAGTGGCGTACGGCTGGCCGCGGGACTGCAACTGCTGTCGGGCCTCAGTGTATACACTCTCAACAAGCTCCTGATTTTCACCCAGTCGGCGCATCTGGCCTTCGAGGCCGGGCGGGCGCTGACGGAGAGCGAGACGAACCTGGCGCGCGCGCGGTATGTGCGCGAGGCGCTCGCGAACGAAGCAGGGCTCGCCGGCTGACGGCCGGGAGTCCCACCGAGCGGGGAGACCGATGAGCGGCTACAACTTCACGGAACGGGTGCGGAAGGTCCTCGCGATGGCGCGCGAGGAAGCGGCGCGCCTCCATCACGAATACGTGGGCACGGAGCACATCCTGCTCGGGCTCATCCGTGAGGGCGAGGGGGTGGCCGCGGCCGTGCTCCAGAACCTCAGCGTCGACCTCGACGAGATCCAGCAGAAGATCGAGGAGACGGTGAAGAAGGGGAAGGCGGCGCAGGCGACCGGTCCCGACCTGCCGTACACGTCCCGCGCGAAGAAGGTGCTGGAGCTCGCGATGGGCGAGGCGCGCGAGCTGAACCACAGCTACGTCGGCACCGAGCACCTGCTGCTCGGGCTGCTGCGCGAGGAGAAGGGGATCGCCGCGCAGGTGCTGACCGACGCCGGGGTGAACCTCGACGCGGCGCGCACCGAGACGCTGCGCCTGCTCGGCACGTCGGAGCTGCCGCAGAGCGGCGGCGCGACGGGGAGCGCGGGCGCCGGGGCGACCCCGGCGCCGACGCCCGCCAAGGGGGAGAAGAAGTCGAAGACGCCGGCGCTCGACCATTTCTGCCGCGACCTGACGCAGCTGGCCTCGGAAGGGCAGCTCGACCCGACCATCGGCCGCGCGAAGGAGATCGAGCGCGTGATGGAGGTGTTGACGCGCCGCAAGAAGAACAACCCCGTGCTCATCGGCGAGCCCGGCGTGGGCAAGACGGCGATCGTCGAGGGGCTGGCGCAGCTCATCGCGAACGGTGACTGCCCGGATTCGCTCCGCGACAACCGCGTGCTCTCGCTCGACATGGCGGCGGTGATCGCGGGGACGAAGTATCGCGGCCAGTTCGAGGAGCGGCTCAAGGCCGTGATGAACGAGATCGCGCAGAACAAGAACGTGGTGCTGTTCATCGACGAGCTGCACACGCTCGTCGGAGCCGGCGCCGCGGAGGGCGCGATCGACGCGAGCAACATGCTCAAGCCGGCGCTGGCGCGCGGCGAGCTGCAGTGCGTGGGGGCGTCGACGCTCAACGAGTACCGCAAGTACATCGAGAAGGACGGCGCGCTCGAGCGGCGCTTCCAGACGGTGGTCGTCGAGCCGCCGTCGATCGACGAGACGGTGGAGATCCTCAAGGGGCTGCGGAAGAAGTACGAGGACCATCACCGCGTGACGATCCCCGACGAGACGCTCGCCATCGCGGCGAAGCTCTCGGAGCGCTACATCACCGACCGGTTCCTCCCCGACAAGGCGATCGACGTCATCGACGAAGCGGGCGCGCGGGCGCGGCTCGGGGCGCAGGTGCCGCCGCCGGAGGTCGCCGAGCTCAAGGCGAAGCTCGAGGCGGTGAACGCGGAGAAGGATGCGGCGGTGCGCGACCAGAACTTCGAGCGCGCGGCGGCGCTGCGCGACACGGAGCGCGAGCTGCAGGGGGACATCCGCACGCGGCAGGAGGAGTGGGAGCAGCGGCGGCAATCGTTCCGCCCGGTGCTCGGCGAGGAGGAGATCGCGTTCATCGTGAGCCGCTGGACGGGGATCCCGGTGACGCGGCTGCAGGAGGCCGAGACGGCGCGGCTGTTGAAGATGGAGGAGGTCATCCACGGCCAGGTGGTGGCGCAGGAGGACGCGATCAAGGCGATCGCGCGCTCCATCCGTCGCAGCCGGGCCGGGCTCAAGGATCCGAAGCGGCCGATCGGCTCGTTCATCTTCTGCGGGCCGACCGGCGTTGGCAAGACGGAGCTGGCGCGGGCGCTGGCGAAGTTCCTGTTCGCCGACGTGTCGGCGCTCATCCGCGTGGACATGAGCGAGTACATGGAGAAGTTCTCGGTGAGCCGCCTCATCGGCGCGCCGCCGGGGTACGTGGGCTATGAGGATTCCGGGACGCTGACGAAGGCGGTGCGCCGCAAGCCGTACAGCGTGGTGCTGCTCGACGAGATCGAGAAGGCGCATCCGGACGTGTTCAACATCCTGCTCCAGGTGCTCGACGAGGGACACCTCACCGACAACTATGGGCGGGTGATCGACTTCAAGAACACGGTCGTCATCATGACGTCGAACGTGGGGGCGAAGGACATCACGAAGAACCGCACGCTCGGCTTCGGCTCGAGCGACGTGCGCGGGTCGTTCGAGAAGATGGCGGAGAAGGTGAAGGAGGAACTCCAGCACACGTTCAACCCGGAGTTCCTCAACCGGCTCGACGACGTGATCGTGTTCCATCCGCTCTCGAAGGAGCACATCGGCCAGATCGTGTCGATCCTGCTGCGCGACGTGCAGAAGCGGCTGACGGAGGAGGAGCTGACGCTCAAGCTCACCGACGCGGCAGTGGACTTCCTCGCGACGCACGGCTACGACGAGAGTTACGGGGCGCGGCCCCTGAAGCGGGCGATCCAGAAGTACATCGAGGACCCGCTTTCGGAGAAGATCCTGCTCGCGGAATTCTCGCGCGGGGACGAGATCGACGTGGATGTGGCGGAGGGGGGCGAGAAGCTCGACTTCCGCACGCCGGCGAACACCCCCAAGGCCTGAGCCGTCGGCGGGCCGGAACTGAAGGGGCCGGAAGGGGTTACACCCTTTTGGCCCTTTCTCATGTTATATTTCCAAGCTATGCAGAAACCCTTGTTGGCCGCCTTCGCCCTGGCGATGGCGGTGACACCGCTTGCCGCGCAGGAAGACGCCATCGGGCGTTGCGTGTCTCCCGACTCGATCGCCGTGACGGGGAACAAGCGCATCCCGTCGACGACGATCCTCCTCGATGCGGGGCTCGCGCCGCACACGCCGTTGAACGCGCCGGCGGTGCAGCGGGCGATCCGCAATGTCTTCGCCGCGGGGCAGTTCGAGGGTGACATCGCGATCACCTGCACGGTGAAGGAAGGGACGCCACCGGTGGCGATCTTCACCATCAAGGTGCGCGAGCGGCCGGTGCTGGACTTCGTCGACGTGGCGGGGACGAAGAACGTGGCGACGAGCGACGTGCGCGGCGTGGTGGACCTGCTGATCGGGCGCCCGATCGATCCGTCGCAGGTGGCGCGAGCGGTGCAGCGCATCGACTCGATCTACCAGGGGAACGGCTTCACGCTCGCGCGGATCACGCCGGAGACGACGTTCGTCGCCGACAACCACGCGTCGCTCGTGTTCCGCATCGACGAGGGGCGCCGGCTCGCGATCTCGGGCATCCGGGTGCGGGGCAACACCGCCGTCGACGCGAAGTCGATCGCGAAGGCCATGCAGACCAAGCCGGAGGGGTTCTGGTTCTGGCAGAAGGGGGAGTTCGACCAGGACAAGTACGCCCGTGACGTGGGCGACAGCGTGCCGGCGATGTTCCTCGATCGCGGCTACATCGATTTCCAGCTGCTCAAGGACACGATCATCGTCGATCGCGACCGCGGGAAGGGGCTGATCGACCTCTCGGTGAGCGAGGGGAAGCAGTACAAGGTCGGCGCCTTCGAGGTGACGGGGAGCCGGCGGTTCTCGAGCGCCGACATCGCGCGGTTCTATCCGTTCAACAACACGTCGCCGACGCTGCAGGAGCGGCTGAAGTCGCTGCTCAAGCGCAAGCCGGTCGTGAAGAACGTGTTCGACCAGTCGGAGTGGGACGACGCGACGTCGAAGGTGCGGCAGGCGTACGCCACCGAGGGGTACATCTACGCGCAGGTGCGGCCGATCCTCGACCGGCAGCACGGTCCCGACGGCGACAAGGTGAACCTGCGGTGGGACGTGCAGGAGGGGTCGCCGGCGATCGTGAACCGCATCGAGATCATCGGCAACGACTACACGCACGAGAACTGCATCCGCGACCAGCTCGTGATCATCCCGGGCGGCGTGTTCAACCAGGACGCGCTCATCCGCAGTTGGCGCAGCGTGCAGAACCTCGGCTTCTTCGAGCAGATGAACCCGCCGGAGACGCGCCAGGCGAACGACCAGGGCGACGTCGACGTGATCTTCAAGGTGAAGGAGAAGCGCACGGGCAACGTGAACTTCGGCGCCTCGATGGGGCAGGGCACCGGACTCGGCGGGTTCATCGGACTCGACCAGCCGAACCTGTTCGGGTTGTGCAAGCGCGGCCAGATCAACTGGCAGTACGGGCAGTACATCAACGACTTCCAGACGCTACGGAAACGGCGGGCTCCTGGGGACGGTGACGGTGAACAACTGCTCCGGATGTCTGCGGTCGACCTTCGGCGTCGACCTCACGCGCGACACGCGCATCGAGCTGCCGTTCCCGACCGACGGCACGCTGCAGAGCATCACCGCGGAATTCAACGGCGGCCCGCTCGGCGGCACCGCCTCGTTCCAGCGGTACAAGACGGAGTTCAAGTCGTTCACGACGCTCGGCAAGTTCGGCGGCGACAAGCCCGGCAGTTCGCCCATCAAGATCGTGGCCGGGATCTCGCAGCGCGCCGGGTTCCTCTTCGGCGATCCGGGCCCGTTCTTCGCCTCGCAGTCGTTCTCGCTCGGCGGCGTGCAGTACGGCGAGCCGTTGCGCGGCTACCCCGAGTTCTCGATCACGCCGTTCGGCTTCAACGCCGGGACGAGCCAGACGAACGCGACGCGGGCGTCGTTCGGCAACACGTTCTTCACGACGACCGCCGAGGTCGGCGTGCGGTTCAGCGAGCAGTTCTACGCCGACATGTTCTACGACGCCGGCAACCTCTGGTTGCGGCCGCGTGACTTCAACCCCACGCGACTCTTCCGCGGCGCCGGCATCGGCGCCTCGGTGATCTCTCCGCTCGGTCCGCTGGGCATCGACTGGGCGTACGGGTTCGACCGCACCGACCAGTTCGGCAAGCCCGACCCGAAGTGGCAGCTGCATTTCCGTCTTGGCCAGTTCTTCTACTAATCCTCCGGAGTTCCAATGTCCTCGTTCGTCCGGGCGCTCGGCGCCGTCTCGTTCCTCGCTCTCGCCGCGGCGCCCGCCGTCGCGCAGGGGACCTCGGCCGCGATGCCGAAGTTCGCGTACGTCAACAGCTCGGCGATCATGAACGCCGCGCCCGGCCGCGCGCCGATCGACTCGCAGTTCCAGAAGGAGCTCGCCGTGCTGCAGGACTCGGCGAAGAAGATGAACGACGCGCTGCTCGCCTCGTTCGCCGAGTTCCAGAAGGTGCAGGCGACGCTCACGCAGGCGCAGAAGGACGCGCGCACGAAGACGCTGCAGGAGCGGCAGGCCGAGGCGCAGACGCGATCGAACGAGATGGAGCAGCAGGCCCAGCGCCGCGAGCAGGAGTTGATGCAGCCCTTGCTCGACCAGATCAAGATGGTGCTCGAGGACATCCGCGTCGAAGGCGGCTACACGTTCATCTTCGACGTGGCCGGCGGCGCCGGGATCGTGGCGGCCGACAAGAACCTCGACATCTCCGATCGCGTGATCGCGAAGCTGCGGACGATGCCGAACCCGAAGATCGCCGCGAAGTCGGCGGTGCCGGCGAAGCCCGCGGGTGCGCCGATCGCGGCGCCGGCCGGGATCAAGCCGCCGGCCGCGCCCACCAAGAAGCCGAGCGGCGAGTAAGGCCGCCCGGTTCGCGCCGGCTGCGATCGCGGTCCACCACCGCATGACCACCGGATCGACCCAGGGGATGACCGCCGCGGCGATCGCCGCGGCGGTGCATGGCACGCTCGTCGGCGACGGGAGCGTGGTGGTGAACCGGGCGGGGGCCCTCGACCGAGCCGGCCCGCGTGACGTGAGCTTCTTCGGCACGTCGAAGTACTCCGACGTCTTCGCGCAGTCGACGGCGGGCGTCGTACTCGTGGCGCCGGAGCTCGCCGAGTTGCCCGGGCGGTGCGCGGCGCGCGTCATCGTACCGAAGCCGGGCGATGCCTTGGCGGCGATCCTCCAGATGTTGTACGTCGCGCCATCGCGCGTGCCGGGCGTGCACCCGACCGCCGTCGTCGCGCCGACGGCGCACGTGCCGGCCGACGCGCGCATCGAGCCGTACGCCGTGATCGAGGACGGGGCGAGGCTGGGCGCACGCGCGTGGATCGGACCGCACTGCGTCGTCGGGGCGGGCGCGACGCTCGGTGACGACGTGCGGCTGTTCGCTCAGGTGACGATCCACGACGGCGTCACCGTCGGCGACCGCGTGATCGTGCACAGCGGCGCGCGGATCGGGGGCGACGGGTTCGGGTTCGTCTTCCGCGACGGTGCGCACCAGAAGGTGCCGCAGGTCGGCACGGTCGTCATCGGGCACGACGTCGAGATCGGCGCGAACGTGACGATCGACCGCGGCAGCATCGACGACACGGTCGTCGGCGACGGCACGAAGATCGACAATCTGACGCAGATCGGCCACAACGTGCGCATCGGCCGGCTGTGCATCATCATGTCGCAGGTGGGCATCGCTGGCAGCGTCCGCGTCGAGGATGGGGTGATCCTCGCCGGGCAGGTCGGCGTCGCGGGGCACGTGACGATCGGCGCGATGGCGCGCGTCGCCGCGCAGGGCGGCGTGATCAGCGACATCCCGGCGGGGGAGACGTGGGGCGGCTATCCGGCCCGCCCGCACCGGGAGTCGCTCCGCTCGTCGGCGGCGGTGATGAAGCTGCCGGCCCTCCTCAAGCGCATCGAGCGGCTCCTCTCGAAGGAAGGCGTGTGAGCCGGCGGACGATCCGCGAGCGGGTCTCGCTCTCGGGCGTCGGGCTGCACCTCGGGCGGGAGTGCCGCCTGACGTTCGCGCCCGCCCCGGTGAACGCGGGGGTGCGGTTCCGCCGCACCGACCTCGCGGGGCAGCCGGAGACGCCGGCGCTCGTGGAGCGCGCGATCCTGAGCGAGCGGCGCACGCAGCTCGGCGACGGGGAGGGCGGGCTGCACACGATCGAGCACGTGCTGGCCGCGATCGCGGGGCTCGAGCTCGACGACGTGCTCGTGGAGATGGACGCCGCGGAGCCGCCGATCCTCGACGGGAGCGCGCGGCCGTTCCTCGAGGCGCTCCAGCGCGCCGGCACGGTCGAGCACGGCGGGCGCGTGCGCGAGCTGCGGATCAAGGAGTGCGTGCGCGTCGTCGACGGCGAGTCGACGTACGTGGCGTACCCGTCCGACACGCTCGACCTCGACGTCGCGATCAGCTTCGCGCATCCCGTGATCGGGGAGCAGCGCGGGCGGTGGACGGTCACGCCGGCCACGTTCGCGGCGGAGCTGGCCGGCGCGCGCACGTTCGGGTTCATGCGCGAAGTGGAGATGCTGCGCGGCCGGGGGCTCATCCAGGGCGCCTCGACGGCGAACGCGGTGGTGCTCGACGACGAGGGCATCGTCGACAACACGCTGCGCTGGAACGACGAGTTCGTGCGGCACAAGGCGCTCGATTGCGTGGGAGACCTCGCGCTCGCCGGACGGCGGGTGCGCGCGCGGATCGTCGCCACGAGACCCAGTCATCGCGGCACCGTCACGCTCGTGCGCGAATTGCTCGCGCACGCACATCGGGAGGAGCAAGTGCTCGGCATCGAAGACATCATGAAGGTGCTCCCGCACCGCTATCCGTTCCTGCTCGTGGACCGGATCCTCGAGATCGAGGAGAACAAGCGGATCGTCGGGATCAAGAACGTCACGGTCAACGAGCCGTTCTTCCAGGGGCACTTTCCCGGGCACCCGGTGATGCCGGGCGTGCTGATCGTCGAGGCGATGGCCCAGGTGGGCGGCATGCTGCTGATGGGGAGCGTGGACGACCCGGAGAAGAAGGTCGTCTACTTCATGTCGCTCGACAACGTGAAGTTCCGCAAGCCGGTGCGTCCGGGCGACCAGATCCGGTTCGAGGTGGAGATGCTGCAGGTGCGCGGCATGGTGTGCCGCATCTCGGGGGTCGCGAAGGTCGACGGCGTGGTCGTCTGCGAGGGCGAGATGGCCGCCATGGTGCGCGATCGATGAGCGCGCGCATCCATCCCACGGCCATCGTCGACCCCACGGCGACGATCGCTCCCGACGCGGAAGTCGGGCCGTGGGCGATCGTCGGGCCGAACTGCCACCTCGGCGCGGGCAGCGTGTTGCAGGCGCGGGCGGTGCTCGAGGAGAACGTGACGGTGGGGGCGCACGTCACGATCGGCATCGGGAGCGTCCTCGGCGGCAAGCCGCAGGATCTCAAGTGGAAGGGCGAGCAGACGTTCGTCGAGATCGGCGACCACACGACGATCCGCGAGTACGCGACGATCAACCGCGCCACGTCGCAGTCGTGGAAGACGACCGTCGGCCAGCACTGTTTCATCATGTCGTACGTGCACCTCGCGCACGACTGCCACGTGGGAGACCACGTGATCATGTCGAACGGCACGCAGCTCGCCGGCCACGTCACGATCGAGGAGTGGGCGATCATCTCCGGCCTGTGCGCGGTGCACCAGTTCGCGAAGGTGGGGCGGCACTCGTTCATCGGCGGCATGTCCCGCGTCGCGAAGGACGTGCCGCCGTTCGTGAAGGCCGTCGGCAATCCGATCAAGCTCTACGGGCTCAACAGCGTCGGGTTGCAGCGACGCGGCTTCAGCGAGGAGGTCGTCTCCGAGCTCAAGAAGGCGTACCGGCTCTTCTTCCGTTCGGAGTTGAACGTGCGGCAGGCCCTCGACCAGGCGCGGCAGGAACTCCAGCCCTCGGCCGAGGTGCAGGCGCTGATCGACTTCATCGAGACGAGCGGACGAGGCACCACGATATGACGGGCCCCATCGCGATCGGCGTGGCGGGCACGGGGAGCCTGGGGTTCCACCACGCCCGCATCCTGCGCGACGTGCCGGGCGTCGTGATGAAGGGGTTCTACGAGGCGGACCCCGAGCGGGCGGCGAAGGTGTCCGGCGAGCTCGGGATCACGGCGTATCCGTCGTACGGAGCGCTGCTGGCCGACGTGCAGGCGGTGTCGATCGTGGTGCCGACACCGGCGCACTTCGCCGTCGCGAAGGCGGCGCTCGAGGCGGGGAAGCACGTGCTCATCGAGAAGCCGATCACGCGCACGCTCGAGGAGGCCGACGCGCTGCTCGAGATCGCGCGGCGGAACGGCTGCCTCGTGCAGATCGGCCACATCGAACGGTTCAACCGGGCGATCCGCGGCGCGCTGCCGCACGTGGACCATCCGCTGTTCATCGACAGCGACCGGCTGGCGCCGTTCAACCCGCGCGGGTCGGACGTCGCCGTGGTGCTCGACCTGATGATCCACGACATCGACCTGCTGCTCACGCTCACGGGGGCGAAGGTGCGGGAGACGTCGGCCGCCGGGATCCCGGTGCTGACGCCGTCGGTCGACATCGCGAATGCGCGGCTCACGTTCGAGAACGGCGCCGTCGCCACGATCACGGCGAGCCGCGTGTCGAAGGACCGCATGCGGAAGCTGCGGATCTTCCAGCGGAACGGCTACCTGTCGCTCGACCTCGCGAGCGGGAGTGGCGAGCTGTACCGCATGCGGTCGGACGTGAACCTCGCCCAGCTGGCCCAGTCGGCGCAGCCGCTCGAAGCGTTCGTCGAGCGCATCGCGCTCGAGGCCCCCGAGGGCGAGCCGCTGCGGCTGGAGCTCGAGAGCTTCTCGGCGGCGCTCCGCGGCGAGGCGCCGGTGACGGTGACGGGCGAAGCGGGGCGCGACGCGCTCGCGGTGGCGCTGCGCATCGTGCGCGACATCGAGCGCGGCATGCCGGCCGCGGCGGCGCTGCGCGGCGGCGCCCCCGCCGGTGCGTGAAGTCCTCATCCTCGCGGGCGAGGCGTCGGGCGACCTGCACGGCGCCAAGCTCGCGGAGCGGCTGCGTGCGACGCGGCCGGACCTGACGCTCACGGGCACCGGGGGCGAGCGGATGGCGGCGGCCGGCGTCACGCTGCTCGAGCGCGCCGAAGGGGTGGTGGGGTTCGTCGAGGTGCTGCGGCATATCCCCGCGCACTGGCGGTTGCTGCGGCGCGTGACGGCCCGCATCCGCGCCGGCGACGTCGCGCTCGTGATCCTGATCGACTATCCCGGGTTCAACATGCGGGTGGCCGCCGCCGCGCACGAGGCGGGGGTGCCGGTGCTCTACTACATCACGCCGCAGGTGTGGGCGTGGCGCGCTGGCCGGCTGAAGACGATGGCGCGCGTCATCAGCACGGCGGCGGTGATCCTCCCGTTCGAGGAGGAATTGCTGCGGCGGCACGGCGTGAACGCCACGTTCGTCGGCCATCCACTGCTCGACCGGGCGACCGACATGCCCGACCGCGCCGAGGCGCGCCGGCGGATCGGCATCCCCGAGGACGGGGAGGTGCTGGCGCTGTTCCCTGGGAGCCGCCCGCAGGAGATCGCGCGCCATCTGGACGATTTCCTCGCCGTGGCGCGGGAGCTCGAGCGGCGCCGGCCCGGCCTGCGCGTCGTGGTGAGCGTCGCGCCGACGATCCAGCTCGACCGGTCGCGCGTGCCGTATCCACTCGTGGCGTCGGCGTCGTTCGACGTGCTGCGCGCGGCCGACGTGGCGCTGTGCAAGAGTGGCACGACGACGCTCGAGGCGGCCGTCGCGGGGTGTCCGTGCGCGATCGTCTACCGGACGAGCGCACTCAGTTATGCGATCGCCAGGCGCCTCGTGAAGATCGAGCACATCGGTCTGCTGAACATCGTCGCGGGGCGCGAGGTGGCGCCGGAGTTCGTGCAGGATGCGTTCGAACCCGCGCGGGTCGCCGACGCCCTCGAGCCGCTCTTCGTGGAGGGGTCGGCGCCACGCCGCGCGATGCTCGACGGGCTCGCCGACGTCCGCGCCCGTCTCGGCACGCCCGGCGCATCGGCGCGGGTGGCGGCGATCGCCGCGGAGATGGCGCGGTGAGCGGCGCGCCGGCGGCAGGTTCGCACTGGAAGGTGCGGCTGGGGGTGCCGCTGGGGTACTTCATCCTCCGCCTGCTCGGGATGACGTGGCGCATCCGCTTCCGCAATGACGAGGGGCTGCGGCGGCTCGTCGCGGAAGGGAAGCCGTGGGTGTTCACGCTCTGGCACGGCCAGCTGCTCCCCGTCGCGTGGTCGCACCGGGACCGCGGCATCGTCGTGCTCGTGAGCGAGCATCGCGACGGCGAGATCATCACCCGCGTGCTCGAGCGCCTCGGGTGCGGCACGGTGCGCGGCTCGACGACGCGCGGCGGCGGGCGCGCCCTCATCGGCCTCATCCGGGAACTCTCGGCGGGACATGCGATCGCCGTGACGCCGGACGGTCCGCAGGGCCCCGCGATGCACTTCCAGCCGGGCGCCATCGTCGCGGCGCAACGCGCCGGGGCCCCGGTCATCGCGCTGGCGTTGCATGCGGACCGGGCGTGGCGGCTGAACAGCTGGGACTCGTTCATGATCCCGAAGCCGTTCGCGCGCCTCACCGTCGCCTACTCGGCGCCCACGTTCGTGGGCGATGGCGGAGCGCGCGATGCCGCCGCGGAGGCGCCGCGGTTCGAGGCGCTGATGCGCGAGACGCAGGAGCTGGCGCGTGGCTGACCGGCTGATCGACCAGGTGTGGGAGTCGGGGCACCTCGCCGCGCGCGTGGCGCGCGCGGTGCTCACGCCATTCGGCTGGGCGTACGCGGGCGTGACGTCGCTGCGGAATCTCGCGTACGACCGTGGCATCCTCGCGGTGCACCCGGTGGCGCTGCCGACGGTCTCGGTGGGCAACCTGACGGTCGGAGGGACCGGCAAGACGCCCGTCGCCGCATGGATCGTCGGGCAGCTGCGTGAGCGTGGCGCCCGCCCGGCCATCGTCCTGCGAGGGTATGGCCGCGACGAGCCGCTCGTGCACGCGCGGTTGAATCCAGGCGTCCCCGTGATCGTCGGCGCCGACCGGGTCGACGGGATCTCGCGGGCGAAGGAGAACGGCGCGACGGTCGCCGTGCTCGACGACGGATTCCAGCACCGGCGCGCGCATCGCGACGTCGACATCGTGCTGCTCTCCGCCGACCGGTTCGGCCCGGTGCGGATGTTGCCGGCGGGGCCGTGGCGTGAGCCGCTGTCCTCGCTGCGGCGTGCCGCGATGATCGTCGTGACGCGAAAGAGCGCGTCGCGCCTGCGGGCGAAGGAGCTGCTGCATCATGCGGTGCGGTTCGCGCCGGAGGCCGCGGGTTCGATCGTCCACCTGTCGGTGGACTCGATCGTGAACGTCGCGTCGGGACAGACCGTGACGATCTCGACGCTCCGCGACCGGGCGGTGCTCGCGGTGTCGGCGATCGGCGATCCGCGCGCGTTCGAGTCGCAGCTGCGCGCCGGGGGCGCGCTCGTCGAGGGTGCGGGTTTCCCCGACCATCACCGCTACACTTCCTCCGACATCGCGCGGCTGGTCGCGCGTATAGACGGAGGAACGCGGGTCGTCTGCACGCTGAAGGACGCGGTGAAGCTGGGGCCATTGTGGCCTCGCGAAGCGCCGCCGTTGTGGTATCTTTCCCAGCGTGTCGTCGTGGAGGAAGGGAGCGACGCGTTCGAGACGTTGCTGACCCGGCTGGCTCCGCGGTAGACGCGCAACGGCACGACCCACGCCGGCCAGGCGCCGGCCCAACGACTGACGACAATGGCACCCGACCTTCTACTGCCGACGAACCACCAGATCATGCGCCCGGACAAGGACCGGTTCCTGTCCGAGGAGAATCCCTTCGAGGCGATGATGTCTCGATTCGACCGTGCCGCCGAGCTGCTCGATCTCGAGCCGGGGCTGTACAAGGTGCTCCGCCATCCGGAGAAGCAGATCACCGTGTCGATCCCGGTGATGATGGACAACGGCGAAGTGGAGGTGTTCCAGGGGATCCGCGTGCTGTACAACACCTCGCGCGGGCCGGCGAAGGGCGGCATCCGGTTCGACCTGAACGTCACGATGGACGAAGTCACGGCGCTCGCGGCGTGGATGACATGGAAGTGCGCCGTGGTCAACATCCCGTTCGGCGGCGCGAAGGGCGGCGTCGTGTGCGACCCGCTCAAGATGAGCGTCGGCGAGCTCGAGCGGCTGACGCGGCGTTACACGGCGGGCATCATCGCGACGCTCGGTCCGGACTCCGACGTTCCCGCGCCGGACGTGAACACGAACGAGCGCGTGATGGCGTGGATCATGGACACGTACTCGATGCGCGTCGGACACACGGTGACGGCGGTCGTCACGGGCAAGCCCGTCGAGATGGGCGGCTCGCTCGGCCGTCGCGAGGCGACCGGGCGCGGGTGCATGATCGTGACGCGCGACGCGCTGCGGCACCTCGGCATGGAAGTGAAGGGCGCGACGGTGGCGGTGCAGGGCTTCGGCAACGTCGGCTCGATCGGCGCGCAGCTGCTCCAGGGCGAGGGGTGCAAGATCGTCGCCATCAGCGACCGCACCGGTGGGTGGCACAATCCGAAGGGGATCGACGTCAACGACGCCGTCGAGTACGTCAAGCAGCACAAGACGCTCGAGGGCTACGGCAAGGGCACGGCGATCTCGAACGAGGAACTGCTCGAGCTCGAGGTGGACGTGCTGCTCCCGGCGGCGCTGGAGAACGTGATCACGACCAAGAACGCGGCGAAGATCCGCGCGAAGATCATCTGCGAAGGCGCCAACGGACCGACGACGGCCGCCGCCGACGCGATCCTCGACGAGAAGGGGATCTTCGTGATCCCCGACATCCTCGCCAACGCGGGGGGCGTGACGGTCTCGTACTTCGAGTGGGTGCAGGACCGCGGCGGCTACTTCTGGACGGAGAAGACCGTCAACGACCGGCTCGAGGAGATCATGAAGCACTCGTTCGCCGCCGTGCTGCAGCTCGCCAAGCAGCACAAGGTGAACATGCGCACGGCCGCGTACATGCTGTCGATCAGCCGCGTCGCGACGGTGCATCGCCTGCGCGGCATCTACGCGTAACATGCGCCGCTGTCGATGAAGCTGGTGATCGCCGCGGTGGGCAAGCCGCGCAACCCGGCCCTGGCCGCGGCGATCGACGAGTACGAGACGCGGGCGGCCCGCTATTGGCCGCTCGAGGTGTGCGAGGTCCGCGAGGAGCCGGCGAGGTCGGTTTCCGCGGACCTCGTGCGCGAGAAGGAAGGGGAACGGCTGGCGAAGGCGTTGCCGGCGGGCGCGCACGTCGTCGCCTGTGACGTGGGAGGAACGGCGCGCACGTCGGAGGCATTCAGTGCGTGGTTGCAGCAGGAACGCGAGCGCGGGCGGGACGTCGCATTCGTGATCGGTGGTGCCTACGGATTGTCCGAGGGGGTGCGGGCGCGGGCGGCCTCGCGGCTCTCGCTCGCGCCGTGGACGCTGCCGCACGAACTCGCGAGGCTCGTGCTCGCGGAACAGCTCTATCGGGCCGGGACGATCGTGCGTCGCGAGCCCTATCACAAGTGACGGAAGAGGCTCGGACATTGCCCCTGGGACGATCGACGTGAGTGCGCCGCGGATAGTGACCGAACCGATGGGCGGCGGGGCGCTCGCGCGCGCGGCCGTCGCCGGCACGACGCCCCCCGGCTGGTTCCTGCCGCAGCCGCGCGGCGCCGACGCCTGGCGCAGCCACGCCGAGGCGGTGCGGAGCGCGTTCCCGGGGGCGCGGTGGCTGGAGACGCTGCGGCCGGCGATCGCGCCCTCCGGCGCCGCGGCGGAGCGACTGGAGCGCGTCGCGTCGGGGCACGGGATCCTCGTCACCACGGGACAGCAGCCGGGACTGTTCGGGGGACCGGGGTACACCTGGCTCAAAGCGATCTCCGCGCTCGCCCTGGCCGACCGGCTCGAGCGCGAGATCGGCATCCCCTGCGCGCCGCTCTTCTGGGCCGCCACCGACGACGCCGATTTCGAAGAGGCGAGCTTCACGTACGTCAACATCGGCGCCGAGTGCCGGCGCATCGCGATGCCTCGGCTAGGCCCCGAAGGACTCGTGATGTCGCAGATGCCGCTCGGAAGCGTGCACGAGCAGCTTGCGTCGCTCCTCGACGCGACGGGCTCGTCGGCGCAGGGCGACGTCCTCGCCGCGTTGCGGCGATCGTACCACCAGGAGGCGACCGTCGGCGGTGCGTACGTCGGCTTCCTCCGGTCGGTGCTCGAGCCGCTGGGCATCGGCGTGCTCGACGCGTGGCATCCGACGGTGCGCTCGGCGGCCCGCACGACGCTCAACGAGGCGCTCGAGCGTGCGTCGGTGATCGACGAGGCGCTCGCGCTGCGGATCGTCTCGATCGAGCGCGCCGGCTATCGCGCCCAGGTGGCGCGCGTCCCCAAGCTCTCGATCGTGTTCCGCAGCACGGTGGGCATCAAGGAGCGGGTGCCGCTCGCCCATGCCGCCGACGCCGCGCAGCGCGACGACCTGGTGCTCTCGCCCACCGTGCTCCTGCGGCCGGTCGTCGAGCGACGGCTGTTGCCGACCGTCGCGTACGTCGGCGGCCCGGGGGAGATCGCGTACTTCGCGCAGGTGGGCGCCGTGGCGGAAGCGATGGGCGCGGCCGTGCCCCTCGTCGTGCCACGGTGGTCGGCGACGATCATCGAGCCCGCGGTCGACCGCATGCTCGGACGACTCGGCATGGTCTACGACGACGTGCGTGTCCCCCACGCCGCCGAGCGGCGCATCGGTGAGCGGGCGATGCCGGCGATCGTGCGCGAGTCGGTGGAGGAACTGCGTCGCAGCGTGGAGGAGCGGATGGATGCCGTCGCGAACGCCCAGCAGGCGCGGCGCCTCGTCTCGCAGGAGGTGATCGACGGCGCGCGCGCGCAGATGCGTCACCGCATCGAGCGGCTCGAACGGCGGTTGCGCGCCGCCGCGACGCGCGCCGAGGAAGATGCCGTGCGCGACCTCGGGTCGGTGCGCGCCGCCCTCGTGCCACAGGGAGAGCGGCAGGAGCGGCGGCTCAACTTCGTGCCGTTGCTGGCGCGGCATGGCGACCCGTTACTGGCGCAGCTCAAGGCGGGTGCCGCGATGCACGCGGGCATGGTGATCGGCACGCGGTGACCGCGCCCAAGGCACGGCAACGCGGTGGCGCGGCGCTCGTCGCCGCCGGGATCCTGCTGAGTAGGATCTTCGGACTGGTCCGGAACCGGTTGCTGGGGCACTACCTCGGCGCGGGTGATGGGATGGACGCGCTCACCGCGGCGTTCAAGTTCCCGAACATCCTGCAGAACCTCTTCGGCGAAGGGGTGCTGTCGGCGTCGTTCATCCCGGTGTACGCGCGCCTCCTCGCCGAAGGGGACGAGGAGGAGGCCGGTCGCGTCGCCGGCGCGGTCGGCGCGTTGCTCGCCCTGACGAGCACGGTGCTCGTGCTCCTCGGCATCGTGCTCGCGCCGTACGCGATCCCACTCATCGCGCCGGGGTTCCTCGGCGAGAAGCGGGAACTGACGGTCCTGCTCGTGCAGATCACCTTCCCAGGCGTCGGCCTGCTCGTGCTCTCGGCGTGGACGCTCGGCATCCTCAATTCCCACCGGCGCTTCTTCCTCTCGTACGCGTCGCCGGTCGCGATGAACCTCGTCATCATCGGCGTGCTGGTCTGGCAGGGGCGGCGGATGGGACCCGACTCGATGCACGACGAGGCCGCGCTCGCCGCGATGGTCGCGTGGGCGTCGGTGATCGGGAGCGTCGCCCAGGTGCTGGTGCAGATGCCCACCGTGCTCCGCGTCGAGAAGCGGATGCGCGTCCGGCTCGCTTTGCGCGACCGCAACGTGCAGACCGTGCTGCGCAACTTCTTCCCGGTGTTCATCGGTCGCGGCGTGGTGCAGATCTCGGCGTACGCCGACGGCGTGATCGCCTCGTTCGTGTCCACGGGGGCGGTCGCGATCCTCGGCTATGCCCAGGTGATCTCGGTGCTCCCGGTCTCGCTGTTCGGCATGTCTGTATCGGCGGCCGAGCTGCCCGCGATGTCGAGCGAACTCGGGAGCGAGGAGGCGGTCGCGGCCGCGCTGCGCGCGCGGTTGAACGACGGACTGCATCGCATCGCCTTCTACGTGGTGCCGAGCGCGGTGGCGTTCCTCGCGCTCGGAGACATCGTCGGCGGCGCACTCTATCAGACGGGGCGGATCGGCCGGCCGGAGACGGTGTGGCTGTGGAGCGTCCTCGCCGGTTCCGCGGTCGGCCTGCTGGCCGGCACGCTCGGACGCCTGTATGCCTCCACGTTCTATGCATTGCGCGACACGCGCACGCCGCTGCTCTTCGCGACGTTGCGCGTGACGGTGACGATCGTGCTCGGCGTGATCGCGTCGCTCTACGTCCCGGAGTGGCTCGGCGTGAGCCGGCAGTGGGGCGTGGCGGGGCTCACGGCGTCGGCTGGCGTCGCGGCGTGGCTCGAGTTCTACCTGCTGCGCCGGGCGCTCGCGCGCCGGATCGGCGACGCGGGAGTCGACGCCCGATACGTCGCGCGGCTCTGGCTGAGCGCCGTGTTGGCGACCTTGCCGGCACTCGCGGCCAAGTTCGCGCTCGGCACCGCGCGACCGTTGCTGCTGGGCGCCGTCGCGCTCCCGCTGTTCGGCGCCGCGTACTTCGGCGTGACCTCGCTCGTCGGAGTGCCCGAAGCGACGGCGCTGACGGGACGGCTGCGCCGGCTCACCGGACGCGCCTGAGGGCGCAGCGCCCGCGCGGTTACATTCCGCCGAGCCCCCATGCTGCCGATCCCCGAGTCCATCCAGGCGAAGCTGGCGCACCTGCCCGACACCCCAGGGGTCTACCTGTGGAAGGCGGCCGACGGCACCGTGCTCTACGTCGGCAAGGCGAAGCGGCTGAAGCCGCGCGTGCGCTCGTACTACGCCGCGGACGCCGGCATCAGTCCGAAGACGCACATGCTGATGCAGCAGGTCGCCGACCTCGAGACGATCGTCGTGCCCTCCGAGGCGCACGCGCTCATCCTCGAGTACAACCTCATCAAGGAGCACCGGCCGCGGTTCAACATCGTCCTCCGCGACGACAAGTCGTATCCGTACGTGAAGGTCACCGTACAGGAACCGTTCCCGCGCGTGTTCGTCACGCGGCAGGTGACCGACGATGGTGCCCGGTACTTCGGTCCCTACACCGACGTCGGCGCGATGCGCCGCGCGTTGAACGTCGTGAAGCGCATCTTCACCGTGCGCTCGTGCCGCTACGACATGCCGCGCGAGATGCCCGAGCGTGCCTGCCTCGACTACTACATCAAGCGGTGCAAGGGGCCGTGCATCGGCGCCCAGTCGCAGGCGGACTACCGCGCGATGATCGACGAGGTGGTCTGGTTCCTCGATGGTCGCACCGACGAGGTCGTGCGTCGCGTGAAGGCGCGAATGTCCGCGGCGTCGGAGGCGATGGAGTACGAGCGCGCCGCCGAGATGCGCGACGCGCTGTCGCACCTGCAGCGGATGGAGGAGCCGACGGTCGTGCTCGAGGTCGAAGGCGGGGATCGCGACGTCGTCGGCTACGCGCGGGACGGCGAGGACGCGTGCGTGGCCCTGCTCAGGATCCGCGGCGGCCGCCTCCTCGCCCGCGAGCACCGGTTCCTCGAGCACATCGAGGACGAGCCCGACGCCGACGTGCTGGCGGCGTACCTTGTGACGAGCTACCTGGCGGTCACCGACCGCGCCGCGGAACTGCTCCTGCCATTCGACTTCGCCGACCGTCCGCTCTTCGAGGAATCGGTCTCCGGGACCCAGGTCGTCCTCCCGCAACGGGGGCCGCGGCGCGAGCTGCTCGACCTCGCCGAACAGAACGCCCGGCACCTGCTCGAGGAATTCAAGCTCGCCGGGCTCGAGGCGGACGAACGCGCGGCCGACCCGGTATACGATCTGGGCCGGGAACTCGGCCTGCAGAAGATCCCGCGATCGCTCGTCTGTTTCGACAATTCCACCGCACAGGGCAAGGACAGCGTCGGCTCCATCGTCTGGTTCGAGAACGGCCGGCCGCGGCGCGCCGAGTACCGCACGATGAAGGTGAAGAGCGTCGACGAGACGCTCGGCCCCGACGACTTCGCCTCGATGCGGGAAGTCGTCGGGCGCTACTTCAAGCGCCGCGTCGAGGAAGGGAAGCCGTTGCCCGACCTCGTCGTCGTCGACGGCGGGAAGGGACAGCTGAGCGCCGCGGCCGAGTCGCTCGATGCGCTCGGGCTCGACAAGCTGCCGCTCATCTCGCTCGCGAAGCGCGAGGAGGAAGTCTTCGTGCGCGGCCGCGCCGAGCCGTTGCATCTGACGCGGCGCTCGCCGGCGCTGCGCTTGCTGCAGCAGGCGCTCGACGAAGCGCATCGCACGGCCGTGACGTACAACCGCAAGCGGCGCACGATGCGCACCGTCACCTCGGAGTTGCTCCGTATTCCCGGCGTCGGCCCCGTGAAGCGGCGCGCGCTGTTGATCGCGTTCGGCAGCATCCAGGGGGTGCGCCAGGCGACGGTCGAACAGATCGCCGCGCTTCCCGGATGGTCGACAGGCGCAGCGGAACGGCTCATGGCCGCGTTGAGAGAGAACGACCCCACGGCGACGTCGCCGGCAGCACCCTCACCCGAAGTTTCCATTCCGGCCCCGCCACGCGACGACGAATCGCGCGCGGGTCCTCCCTCCACGGACCAACCCGACGAATGACGCACACCGCCTGGACCCTCCATTGCTCGGCCTGCGCCTATACCGCGCCGGGCGATCGCCTCGCATCCGTCTGCCCCGATTGCGGCCAGCCGCTCTCCGTGCGCATGGCTCCCGTCTCGCGCGACTCGGTCACCGCCGATGCCTCGATGTGGCGGTATCACGCCGCGATGCCGATCCTGGCAAACGAACATCGGGCCACGCTCGGCGAAGGGGTGACGCCGCTCATCGAGTTGCCGCACCTCGCGAAGGACGTCGGGGTGCGCCGGCTCTGGGTGAAGGACGAAGGGTTGAACCCCACCGCGAGCTTCAAGGCGCGCGGTCTGTGCATGGCCGTGACGCGCGCCAAGGCGCTCAAGCTGCCGGGCGTCTGTGTTCCCACCGCGGGCAACGCGGGCATCGCGCTGTCGGCGTACGCCGCCGCCGCCGGCCTGCCGGCGCGCATCTACGCGCCGGCCACGACGCCCCCGCCGATCCTTGGCAGCATCCGCGCGTTCGGCGCGCAGCTCGAACTGGTCGACGGCCACATCGGCGACGCGGGCAAGGCGACGATGCAGTTCGCCAAGGAGAGCGGCTACTTCAACGTCGCGACCGTGCGCGAACCGTACCGCGTCGAAGGGATGAAGACGATGGGGTACGAGGTCGCCGAACAACTGGGATGGCGCCTCCCCGATGCGATCGTCTATCCCACGGGAGGCGGCGAGGGAACGATCGGCATCTGGAAGGCCATCGCCGAGATGATCGAGTGGGGATGGCTCCCGAAGGACGTCGCGCGCCCGAAGATGGTCGTGGCGCAAGCCTCCGGCTGCGCCCCGATCGTCAAGGCGTTCGGCGAGGGCGCCGACCGGGTGACGCCGTGGGAGAATCCCGCGACGCACGCCAGTGGACTCCGCGTGCCCGGTCCCTTCGGGGACCGCTGGACCTTGCGCACGCTTCGCGAGAGTCAGGGCGGCGCGTTCTCGGCCGATGAGGAGGAGATCCGTGCCGCGACGTTCACGCTCGCGTCGACGAGCGGCATCGACGCCGCGCCAGAAGGGGGGTGCGGCCTCGTCGTGGCGCGGAAGATGGTCGCCGCAGGACTGGTCTCGAAGGAGGCGGAGATCGTCGTCTTCAATACGGGCTCGGGCGCGTCCTACCGCTGGTGAGCGAGGCCGGGCGCCACTCCGCCCTCGCAGGTAGGAGTGGCGCCCCGGCACCGCTAGATTGGTTCGCATGACGACGATCGCGATCCTCGATCCGTTCTCCGGCATCGCCGGCGACATGACGCTCGGCGCGCTGCTCGACCTCGGCCTCGACCCGGACTGGTTGCGCGCCCTCCCCGGCGTGCTCGGCCTCGAGGGGATCGGCGTGCGCATCGAACGCGTGAAACGCGGCGAGATCGCGAGCTGGAAGGTGGATTTCGACATCCCGCCGCAGCCGCACGGGCGGCATCTCAAGCACCTGAAGGCGATCGTCGACGCGTCGACCGCCCCGGACGCGGTGAAGGCGCGGGCGAACGCCGCCTTCGAGGCCGTCGCGACGATCGAGGCCGAGATCCACGGCACGACCGTCGAGCGCGTGCACCTGCACGAGGTCGGCGCGGTCGACGCGATCCTCGACATCGTCGGCTCCGTGTGGGGGATGCACCTGCTCGGCATCGAGCGCGTGTACCACACGACCGTCGCGTTGGGCGACGGATTCGTCGACGCGGCCCACGGCCGGCTCGCGGTGCCGGCGCCGGCGACGCTTCGTCTGCTCGAGGGGATCGACGTGCGTCCTGGTCCCCCGGAGAGCGGAGAACTGACCACGCCCACGGGCGCCGCGCTTCTCCGCGTACTCTCGTTGGGCGCCGCGCCGGCCGAGTACCGCCCGATCCGCAGCGGGTACGGCGCCGGCACCAAGGATCCGAACGGACGAGCGAACGTGCTGCGCATCATCCTCGCCGAGGCGGATGAAGGCGAAGCGGCGCACGAGACCCTGGCGATGCTCGCCGCCGACCTCGACGACATGACAGGGGAGTACGTCGCCGCGGCCGCCGACGCCCTGCGTGACGCGGGAGCGCTCGACGTGACGCTCCTGCAGACCCTGATGAAGAAGGGGCGCCCCGGTGTCCGCATCGAGGTGCTGTGCCGCCCCGGCGACGCCGGGCGGCTCGAGGACCTGTTGCTGCGCGAGAGCAGTTCCATCGGTGTGCGTCGCGGCTTCGTCCAGCGCCGCGCCCTGCCGCGCTCGGCGCGCACGGTCGAAGTGTTCGGCCACGACGTCACCCTGAAGACGGTGCAGCTTCCCGGGGGCGGTGAGCGGGAGAAGGCCGAGTTCGAGGATATCCGGCGCGTGGCGGCGGCGACGGGGCACTCCACCGCGGAGATCCTCGAGGCCGTCACCAAGGCCGGATGAGTCGGACTCCGGGACTGGAAGTCAAGGGCAATGGACCGATGGTTGCAACGCGGAAGTCGAGACAAATCATTGTGTTCAACGCTGCAATGTGACAAATTGCATGAATGGTCAAAGTCTCCCGCGTCCAGGCTGAGAGCATAGCCGCCGAGCTCGGCATCGAAGCGGGAACCGAACTGGTTTCCGTGAACGGCCGTGCGCTCGACGACTTCCTGGATTGGGAGTTCCTGACCGCCGAGTCGGAACTGGAGATCGAGGCGGTGCTCCCTTCGGGGGAGCGCGTGATCTTCGACATCGAGCGCCCTGAGCACGAAGGCCTTGGGGTCGAACTCGAACCCCCCACGGTGCGGCGCTGCGCGAACCGGTGCGAGTTCTGCTTCGTCGAGGGACTCCCGAAGGGGCTGCGCCGGCCCCTGTACATCCGCGACGACGACTATCGGCTCTCGTTCGCCTACGGGAATTTCGCCACGCTGAGCAACCTCAAGGAGCGTGATTTCGAACGCATCCTCGAGTACCGCCTGTCGCCGCTCTATGTGTCGGTGCACGCCACCCCGTGGGAGGCGCGCAAGAAGCTGCTCAACAACCCGCGCGTGCCCAACATCCTCGAGCAGCTCACCCGGCTCGTCGAGGGCGGGATCCAGTTCCACGGCCAGATGGTCATCGTGCCGGGGCTGAACGACGGGGCCGTACTCGAACAGTCGCTGCAGGATCTCTACGACTTCGGCGACGCCTGCCTCTCGGTGGCGCTCGTCCCCGTCGGCCTCACGCAGTTCTCGCACCTCTACACTGGCGAGTCGATGAACCTCGAGAACGCGCGACGGCTGCTCGAGGTCACCGAGCGATGGGGGGCGAAGGCGCGCCGCGAGCGCGGCGAGACGTGGGTCACCGGTTCCGACGAGCTCTACCTGCTCGCCGGCGCCGAGCTGCCGGGGCCGGAGTTCTACGGCGACTACTCGCAGATCGAGAACGGCGTCGGCTCGGTGACGCGGTTGCGCCAACTCGTCGGTGAGGGGCTCGGCCGTCTGCCGCGCCTCGACGGCAAGCGCATCGGCGTCGTCACCGGAACGTCGATGGCACCCCTGATGCCCGCGCTGCTCGACCAGCTGGGCGCGGCGACCGGCGCGACGTTCGAGCTGATCCCCACCACCAACTCGCTCTTCGGTCCCACCACCACCACGGCGGGGCTCCTCGTGGGCGCCGACATCCGGCGCGCGCTCGACGGGCGCGCCGACCTCGACCTGGCGCTGATCCCGGCCGAGTGCATCAACGAGAATGGCGTCTTCCTCGATGACGAGACGTTTGTCGCGGTCCGCGAATCGTTCGCGATGCCGGTGTACCCCTCGTACGATTTCATCGACGTGCTCGAGCACGAAGCCGCGCCCACGGGCGCGGAGGCCCTGTGAGTCTCCCCGTCGTCGCACTGATCGGCCGCCCCAACGTCGGCAAGTCCTCGCTCTTCAACCGCATCGTCGGCCACGACCACGCCATCGTGAGCGATGAGCCGGGGACGACGCGCGACCGCCACTTCACGCGCGCCGAGTGGAACGGGCGCGCCTTCTGGCTCGTCGACACCGGGGGGCTGCGCGAGGACTCCGACCTCCCGATGGACCTCGAGATCCGCAAGCAGGTGCTGCAGGCGATCGGCGAGGCCGACCTGCTCCTGCTCGTGCTCGACTCCAAGGTGGGGGTGCATCCGAGCGACGCCCGGGTCGCCGACCTGCTGCGCGAGAGCGGCAAGCCCTGGCTCGTCGTCGCCAACAAGGTCGACGACCCGCAGAGCACCGACTTCTACGAGTTCTACACGCTTGGCGCGGGCGACCCGCATCCGGTGTCGGCGACCAACGGCAAGAACTCCGGCGAGCTGCTCGACGAGATCGTGAAGGCGCTGCCGGCGCCCGACCCCGACGAGCTCGCGAAGGACCTTCGGGTGGCGGTCGTCGGCCGCCCGAACGTCGGCAAGTCGTCGTTCATCAACAAGCTGCTCGGCGAGCACCGCCTCGTCGTCTCCGACGAAGCCGGCACGACGCGCGACGCGATCGACACGCCGTTCACGTATCACGGCGAGCGGATGATCTTCGTCGACACGGCCGGGCTGCGCCGGCAGTCGAAGGTCGACGACGGCGTGGAGTTCTACTCGGCGCTCCGCACGCGCCGCGCCATCGACCGCTCGGACATCTGCATCCTGATGATCGACGCGACCGAGGGGCTGCACAACCAGGACATGAAGATCGCGGCGCTCGCGTGGGAGACGGGGCGCGGGATCATCGTCGTCGTGAACAAGTGGGACATCCGCGAGGAGAAGGACGACAAGTCCGCGGCGAAGTTCCAGAAGGAGTGCGCGGAGAAGGCCCCGTTCTTCCGCTACGTCCCGTTCCTCTTCACCTCGGCGCTCACCGGGCAGCGCGTGACGAAGGTCCTCGACATCATCCAGCAGGTCGAGGGCGAACGGCACAAGCGGATCACGACGTCGGAGGTGAACGACGCGCTGCAGCAGCTGGTCGCGCGCCGTCAGCCGCCGCAGGCGGCCGGGCACGAGATCAAGCTCAACTATGCGACGCAGGTCGAGACCGATCCGCCGGCGATCGCCGTCTTCGGCAACCACCCCGAGTTGCTGCAGGAGCATTACGTCCGCTACCTGCACAACGGCTTCCGCGAATTCTGGGGGTTCACGGGAAACCCGCTCCGCATCATCCTGAAGAGGAAGTCGGCCTGATGCCGCACGCCGCCCTCGGGCTGCCGATCGCGTATGTCGCGGGGTCCTTCCCGTCGGCGTATCTCGCGGGCCGGCTGCTCAAGGGGGTGGACCTGCGCACGGTCGGTTCGGGGAACCTCGGCGCGACGAACGTCTACCGCGAGCTGGGTGCGGGCGCCGCGCTCGCCGTCTACCTCCTCGACGCGGGGAAAGGGGCGCTTCCGGTCGCGCTGCTCCCGCGCGTGCTCGACGTCGGCGTGCCGGGGTCGTCGAGCGCGGTCTGGTGGGCGCTCGCCTACGGCATCGCCACCCTGGCGGGGCACTCGAAGCCCATCTTCCTGCTGTGGAAGGGGGGAGGGAAGGGAGTCGCCACCGCCTCCGGCGTCTTCGCCGCGCTCGCGCCGGTCCCGCTCGTGATCGCGCTCGCCCTGTTCGCCACGGTCACGGTCTCGAGCGGATTCGTCTCGCTGGGGTCGCTCGTGGGATCGCTCGTGCTCCCGCCGCTCGTGCTCTGGCACGATGGCGCGACGCCGGTGTTCTGGGTGAGCGTGGCCGTGGCCGCCTTCATCTGGTGGTCGCATCGGGCGAACATCAAGCGCCTCCTCGCCGGCACGGAGAACAGCATCCGGCGGAAGCGCGACGGAGGAACGTCCTCGTGAAGTGCGCCGTCGTCGGCGCGGGCGCGTGGGGGACCGCGCTCGCCAGCCTGCTGAGCGAGAACGGACACGAGACGACGCTCTGGGCGTTCGAGCCCGACGTCGCCGAGGCGGTGAACGTCGCGCAGGAGAACCCGCGGTTCCTCGCCGGCATCCTCCTCCATCCCGAATTGCGGGCGACGACGGACCGCGGCGAGGCGGTGGATGGCGCGCAATGCGTCATCTACGCGACGCCGAGCCATGTGCTGCGCGACGTGGCTTCTTCGATGGAGCCGTGGACGCGAAGCGACGCGACGCTCGTCGTCGCCACGAAGGGGATCGAGCGTGGCCGCCTCGCGCTGATGACCGACGTCATCGCGGAACAGCTCCCCGGGCGCCCCGTCGTCGCGCTCTCGGGACCGAGCTTCGCCTCGGAGGTAGCGCGCCGTCTTCCCACCGCGATCGTCGCCGCGAGCGACGATCACGAGGCGGCCCTGCGCGTGCAGGAGGCGTGCAGTTCGCCGAGCTTCCGGGTGTACACGCACGACGACGTGATCGGCGTGGAGCTCGGCGGCGCGCTCAAGAACGTGATGGCGGTGGCCACCGGCATCTGTGACGGCCTCGAGCTCGGGCTCAACGCGCGTGCCGCGCTCATCACGCGCGGACTCGCCGAGATCATGCGGCTTGGCCTCACGCTGGGCGCCCGGCCGCAGACGTTCGCCGGCCTCGCCGGCATCGGCGACCTCGTGCTCACGTGCACGGGCGCGCTCAGCCGCAACCGCTCGGTGGGCCTCGAGATCGGGCGAGGCGCGTCGCTGGCCGAGGTGCTCTCGGGACGCGAGACGGTGGCCGAGGGGGTCGTGACCACGGAGAGCGCGAAGGCGCTCTCGGAGCGCGAAGGGGTGGAGATGCCCATCGTGAACGCGGTGCACCGCGTGCTGTTCGAGCGGCAGCCGGCGCGATGGGCGCTCGTCGAACTCATGGCGCGCGGCCTGCGCACGGAGGAGGACCGATGACCGCTCGTCCGAACGACAAGGCCGAAGCCGTGCGGGAGTTCTTCTCGATCGGGGACGTCTGCGAGCTCACCGAGCTCAAGCCGCACGTGCTCCGCTACTGGGAGAGCCAGTTCCGCTTCCTCAGCCCCGCCAAGAACCGGTCGGGGAACCGCGTGTATCAGCGGCGCGAGATCGAGATGGTGCAGCTCGTGAAGCACCTGCTCTACACCGAGAAGTACACGATCGACGGCGCGCGGCAGAAACTCGACGAGTTCCGCAAGAACGGCGGCATCCGGCCGGCCGCGCGCGCCGGGCTCGACCTCGAGACCGTGCAACAGGTCGAGCAGGACCTCAAGGAGATCCTCGCCATCCTCGACGGAGACGCGACCTGATGCGGCTGCTCTGCAGCAACGACGACGGCATCCTCGCCAAGGGGCTCTCGTGCCTCGAGCGCGCCGCGCTCCCGCTCGGCGAGGTGTGGGTCGTCGCTCCCGACCGTGAACAGAGCGCGACGAGCCATTCGCTGACCTTGCATCATCCGCTGCGACCGGTGCAACTCGACGAGCGCCGGTGGCAGGTCGACGGCACGCCGACCGACTGCGTGATGCTCGCCATCGAGGCGCTCATGCCCGCGAAGCCCGACTTCGTGCTGAGCGGCATCAACCACGGGCCGAACATGGGCGAGGACGTGCTCTATTCGGGCACCGTCGCCGCGGCGATGGAAGGACTCGCGCTCGGGATCCCGAGCATCGCCATGAGTTACGCGGGGCGCAACATGCGCGCCGACCACTCGCCGCTCGAGGAACTCGTCGAGCCGATGACGCGGCTGCTGCACCACCTGGTGTCGCTCCCCGCGTTCCCGGCGTCGACGCTGCTCAACGTGAACATCCCGCCGGTGCCCGCCGCCGACATCAAGGGCGTGCGGCTCACGAAGCTCGGCCGTCGCGTGTTCAGCGATTCGATCGCCCGCATGAAGGATCCGTGGGGGCGCCCCATCTACTGGATCGGCGGCGGCTCGGTGACGTGGGCGCCCGACGCCGGCACCGACATCAACGCCGTGCGCGAAGGCTTCATCTCGGTGACCCCGCTGCACCTCGACGTCACGCATCAGGCGCGTCTCGACGACGCGGAGTCGTGGTGGCAGGCCCCGTAGCGCGGCAGTTCGGCGGCGCCCGGCGCCGCCTCATCGAAGAGTTGCAGGCAAAGGGCGTGCACGACGTCGCGGTCATCCGCGCCTTCGACCTGACGCCGCGCCATCTCTTCGTGCCGACCGGCGTGCAGCACCGGGCGTACGAGGACGCGTCGCTCCCCATCGGCAACGGCCAGACGATCAGCCAGCCGTCGGTGCACGCCACCTACCTCGCCACGCTCGCGCTCGCCGGCACGGAGCGTGTGCTCGAGATCGGCACCGGCTCGGGCTACCAGACGGTGCTGCTCGCGCATCTCGCCGCGCAGGTGTTCAGCGTCGAACGCATCGCGCCCCTCCTCGAGCGCTCGCGCGCCGTCATCGCGCAGTGCGGCGTGACGAACGTCTCGCTCCTCCTCGGCGACGGCACGCACGGGTGGAAGGCGTACGCGCCGTACGACGCGATCCTCGTGAGCGCGGCGAGCCCCGACGTGCCGAAGCCGCTGCTCGAGCAGCTCGCCGACGGCGGCAAGCTGCTCGTGCCCGTCGGCGGACGCGACGAGCAGCGGCTCGTGCTCGTGACGCGCCACGGCGACCGGTACGACCGGCAGGACCTCAACGCCGTGCGCTTCGTCCCGCTCGTGGGCGATCACGGCTGGACGGACGACGCGCGATGACCGACGACGCCGAACGAGCCACCGTCGCCGCCGCCGTGCGCCGCGCCATCCGCGACGTGCCCGATTTCCCCAAGCCCGGGATCGTCTTCAAGGACATCACCCCGGTGCTCGTCGACGCAACGCTCTTCGTGCGCGCCACCGACGCGATGGCGGCGCCCTACCGTGGCTCGGGGATCACGCACGTCGTCGCCATCGAGAGTCGCGGCTTCATCCTCGGCGCGCCGGTGGCGCAATCGCTCGGCGCGGCGTTCGTGCCCGTGCGCAAGCCGGGCAAGCTCCCGAGCCGCACCGTGCGCGAGGACTACGCGCTGGAGTACGGCAGCGACGCGCTCGAGATGCACGTCGACGCGCTCGCGAATGCGCGCGGCGTGCTGATCGTCGACGATGTGCTCGCGACCGGCGGCACGTCGGCCGCGACGTGCCGCCTCGTCGAGCGCGCGGGCGGACGGGTCGCCGCGTGCGCCTTCCTGCTCGAACTCACCGCCCTCGGCGGTCGCGCGGCGCTCGCCGGATACGCCGTCGACGCACTGCTCCAATACTGAAAGCAAACCGGCAACCGGGCGCACTGTGGACGGGGAAAACCCTATTGCGACAGGCGCCGGCTTTTCCTATCGTGACAGTGCAGCCTGAGGGCAGTGCCATCACGGTGCCCGAAGCGGATCGGGCGAAGATCCCGACCTCCCTGAAGCAGCTGGGGACGAAGCGCGAAAGCCCGTGGCCACACTGACCCACTGCACTCCGCCCGCCTAGAACGCGGGCAAGCACCGTCGAGCGTGGCCGGCATGGCACCAACTCGATCGGGCGCCGACCCGGAAATCTGGAGCCGAAGCGCTCCAGCGGCACAGCCGCCATGATCCTCCGGGGATGGCGCAGGACGCCGGGGCCAGGGTGTGGGCCCCGGCGTTTGGCGTTAAGGGCGCTATCTTTCGGCGCAGCGCCCCCGTAGCTCAGGTGGATAGAGCGACGGTTTCCTAAACCGCAGGCCGGCGGTTCGAGTCCGCCCGGGGGCATTCCACTCTTCGCGGAGCCTCGTCCATGCCCGTGCTGCGCCTCCTCGTCCTCGCCCTCGCCGTCGTCGCGCCGCAGGGCTCGCGCTGGAAGGACATCGGCACGACCTCCACCGGCAACCCGGTGCAGATCGACCCGAAGAGCGTGAAGACCGCGAAGGACGGCATCATCACGGCCTCCTTCCGCGTGCCCTACGCGAAGCCGTTCGACCACCCGAAGGGGAAGGTGACCGTCACGCGCGCCGTCGCCATGTTCAACTGCGGCGCGCGCACCGTCGCCGTGAAGGAGTCGACGATGTACCTCGACGAGAAGGCCGGCCGCATCGCCGAGAAGAGCGTGCCGAAGATCCCCGGCTTCGGCCCCTCGTTCTCGAGCACCTTCAGCGGCGTCGCGCTCGACTATCTCTGCCCGAAGAAGTAGGACGGCCGGCGGGGATTCCCCCGACTTGACATACCCTCCCGGGGTATTACCCTCCGGTATACCCTGGAGGGGTACATGACGCTCGACAAGTGGATCGTCCTCGTGGCCGGCGTCGCGGCCATCGCGTGGCTGAACTGGCACTTCTTCAAGTCGGTCGGCCGAAAGGACAAGGAGAAGTAGGATGGCTCGCGCGATGCTTCCCGTGATGGGGGCGGCGCCTCAGCCGTCCGTGCCGCCGCGTCCCGTCGCACCTCCGGCCCCCGGCGACCGCACGCTCAACTTCCCGGTCACCGGCATGCACTGCGCCGCCTGCGTCGGACGCGTGCAGGTCGCCATCGAACATGCCCCCGGGGTGCGATCGGCGGTCGTGAACCTCATGACCAATACGGCCACCGTCTCCTTCGACCCGGCCGCCGTGAGCCCCGAAGCGATCGTCGAGGCGGTCGTCTCCACGGGCTACGGCGCCGAGCTGCCGCAGGAGCACCAGTCGGCGGCCGAGGAACAGGATCGCCAGGACGCCGCCCGCGAGGCCGAGTACCGCGACTACGTCCGCAAGGGCGTCGCGAGCCTCTTCGTCGGCGTGGCCATGATGTCGGTCATGGCGCTACCCATGCACCGCACCATGTCGTGGGCGTGGCTCCCCTGGCTCATGCTCGCCATCACGACCGCCGTGATGGCGTGGGCGGGACGTCACTTCTACACGCGCGCCTGGATGGCCTTCCGCCACCACTCCGCCGACATGAACACGCTCATCAGCGTCGGCACCGGGGCCGCGTACGGCTACTCGCTCGTCGCCACCGTCGCGCCGCAGCTGTTCACGCGACACGGCGTCGCGCCCGATCTCTATTACGAGGCGGTCGTCGTCATCATCGCGCTCATCCTCGTGGGCAACGCCCTCGAGGCGCGCGCCAAGGGCGCCACCGCGGGTGCCGTGCGCCGCCTCATCGACCTGCAGCCCAAGTCGGCGCGCGTCCTGCGCGACGGCGGCGAACGCGACGTGCCGGTGGAGCAGGTCGCCGAGGGCGACGAGATCGTCGTCCGCCCGGGCGAACGGATCCCCGTCGACGGCGTGGTCGCGAGCGGTACGAGCGCCGTCGACGAGTCGATGCTCACCGGCGAGCCGATGCCCGTCGCCAAGGGCGCCGGCGACCGCGTCGTCGGCGGCACCATCAACGGCCGCGGCAGTTTCCACTTCCGCGCCACCACGCTCGGCGCCGACAGCACGCTCGCCCGCATCGTGAAGATGATGAAGGACGCGCAGGGGACGCGCGCCCCCATCCAGCGCATCGCCGATCGCATCAGCAGCGTGTTCGTTCCCGTGGTGCTCTCCATCGCCATCGCCACGTTCGTGACGTGGTACCTCTTCTCGGGAAGCGAAGGGCTCGTGCGCTCGATCGCCTCCGCCGTCACGGTGTTGATCATCGCCTGTCCGTGCGCGATGGGACTCGCCGTGCCGACCGCCGTGATGGTGGCGACGGGACGCGGTGCCGAACTCGGCGTGCTCATCAAGGGGGGCGCGGCGCTCGAGCGGGCCGGCGCGCTCACGACGATCGTGCTCGACAAGACCGGCACCGTCACCGAGGGCAAGCCCGTCGTCACCGACGTGCGGCTCGCGCCGGACGCGCTCGTGGACGAAGCGACGATGCTCGCCTTGGCGGGCGCGCTCGAACGCCGTTCCGAGCATCCGCTCGCCGGCGCCATCGTGGCGCGGGCCGGCGCGAGCGCCGAGCGCGCGACGGTGAGCGCGTTCGAGGCGATCGCGGGGCAGGGGGCCATCGGCGTCGTCGATGGCCGCTCGGTGAGCGTCGGCAACGCCGCCCTCATGCGCGACTGGGCGGTCGACGTCTCGACGCTCGCGGATGCGGCCGACGCGCTCGCGGCCGACGCCAAGACCGTCGTCTTCGTCGCGATCGACGCGAAGGCCGCCGGGCTGCTCGCCGTCGCCGACCCGATCAAGGCGACGTCGCGCGAAGCCGTGCGACGCTTCAGAGCACTCGGCCTCGACGTCGTGCTGCTCACGGGCGACCAGCAGCGCGCGGCCGACGCCATCGCCCGCGCGGCGGGCATCACGCGCGTCATCGCGGGGGTGCTCCCCGACGGCAAGCGCGACGCGATCCAGCGGCTGCAGCAGGAAGGGAAGGTCGTCGCGATGATCGGCGACGGCATCAACGACGCGCCGGCGCTCGCCCAGGCCGACGTCGGGATCGCCGTCGGCACGGGCACCGACGTGGCGATCGAGGCGAGCGACATCACTCTCATGCGCGGCGACCTGCGCGCCGCCGCCGACGCGATCGCCATCGCCCGCGCGACGATGCGCACGATGCGGCAGAACCTCTTCTGGGCGTTCGCCTACAACGTGGTGGGCATCCCGCTCGCGGCCGGCGTCCTCTACCCGGCGTTCGGACTGCTGCTCAACCCGATCATCGCCAGCGCGGCGATGGCGATGAGCAGCGTCAGCGTCGTCACCAACAGCCTGCGGCTCCGCCGCTACCGTCCCTCATGAGAACCGCGGTGAAGGGCGCCGGCGCGGCGCGGAAAGCCCATGGCGTGGACGCGACCGGCAAGAGCCGCAATCTCGCGCGCCTCAAGCGCATCGAGGGGCAGCTGCGCGGCATCCAGAAGATGGTGGAGGAGGACCGGTACTGCACCGACATCCTCACCCAGATCTCGGCCGCCCACGAAGCGCTCCGGAGCGTCGGGCGGGAACTGATGAAGAACCACCTCAAGCACTGCGCTACCGCCGCGCTGAAGGGCACGGAAGCGCAGGCCGAGGCGATGCACGAGGAGTTGCTGGAGCTGATGTACAAGCACGCGCGGTAGGGGGGCGCGACCTCCCCAGCCCGCCGGGGCACCGCAGCCGACCCGCTCCCGCGCCGCGTGTCTCGTCATTAGCTTTCTCAGGTTCCAGCGGTAAGGGCCGAACTCTGGCCGCACCGTGGGCCGGGCGTCTGCCCGGCGGATTCACACGTTCTCCTTGCCATCGAAATGACGAAGACTGGAGCCGCGGCGCAGCCGCCAATGGATCTCGACACCGAATCGGTGATCGACACCATCCGGATGAAGAGCCGCGAGATCACGATCGCGCTGATCGTCCTGGCCGCCGCCGCCGTGCTGTTCTGGTGGTGGAAGTCGACCGCGGAGAAGACGGCGGCGCGCGCCGAGACGGTGCTGAACGGGGCCGAGAACTCGTTCTACGGTGGCAACGACGCCCTGGCGCAGTCCGACCTGCAGAAGCTCATCAAGGGCTATGCGAACACCCCGGCCGGGGTGCAGGGATCGATCCTGCTCGCGCAGTTGAGCTACAAGGCCGGCAAGTACGACGACGGGATCAAGGTGCTCACGGAGGCCCAGAACCAGTCGGCCTCGAAGAGCTTCGCGGCCTCCCTCGAGAGCCTGATCGCGGCCGGGTACGCCGACGCCAAGAAGTACGACGAGGCGGTGAAGCACTTCCGCGCGGCGGCCGACAAGGCTGAGTTCGCGACCGAGAAGGACATGCACCTGGCCGACGCCGCCCGCACCCTGGCGCTGGCGGGGAAGAAGGACGAGGCCCTCAAGATCTGGCAGGAGCTGTCCGTGAAGATCGACTCGCCGGTGCTGGCCGAAGCCAAGCTTCGCGTAGGCGAGCTGACCGCGGTACCCGCGACCAAGTAAGCGCTCTCGAAGGCCCGCCGGCCGGTTCACGTGATACGTGAACCGGCCGGTCTTCTTTTGGCCTATGGGGCTGGTGCCGACAGCGTGTCATTCAGTCCGCTCGCGGTTCAGACTGGCCCCGTGGTGGCGCCGGGTGGGGAGTGGTTGGTCCCGACCGACGAGTCCGGCGAGGCGGGGTGCCGTTCATTCAGTCCGGTCAACTACGTATAATATGTATTATGTAAATATGAAATCCAGAATCCTGTGGGAAAGTCCATTCTGACTCTGTAAGGCATTGTGCTGTAAGTGGTTGCTGGAAGGCCGGGCGCGACCTGAGAAGAGCCCTGCACCGACCGATCCGCGTGAAACCGAGGCGTCGTTCGACTCGAACGGCCGGAGCTAAACCTCGGCGAGCTCCCCGACGAACACGATCCGCCCCTCTCCACGCAGTGACGGCTTGATGGCGCCGCCGGCGTGCTTGATCGATACGGTCAGCACACGTCCGGACCGGGTCTCCAAGGCCGTCTCAGGGCCGCTCAACCCCCAGGCTTCGAGCATCACGGCGGTCGCCACGGCGCCGGTGCCGCACGCCAGCGTCTCTCCCTCGACGCCGCGCTCGAACGTCCGCATGCTCCACGGACCGCTGCCGGACTTGGCGACGAAGTTGACGTTCGCGCCCGCGTCGAGGCTCGGGTGGTGCCGCAGGACCCGCCCCCGGCCCATCACGTCGACGGACTCCGTATCTTCAACCAGTACAACGAGATGCGGAACCCCTGTGTTGGCGAATCCGATGCGGATCTCGCCGGGTTCCACCGGGATGCCTGCGTCCGGACGCAGCCCCTCGACCGGCTGCAGGTCGATCTCCGGCAGCCCGTCCACGAACCGCGCCGCGATCGGCCCGACGTCGGTGGCGAACTGGAAGCTCTCGCCCTTGGCGACCCCGAGCTCCCTGGCGAGCCGCGTCGTACAGAGCGATGCATTGCCGCAGAGCTCGCCGAGGCTGCCATCCCGGTTGAAGTAGCGTATCCTAAATGATTCATTTGCATCATCTTGGATGAACACCACCCCGTCGGCGCCGACCCCCGTCGCGCGGGCGCAGATCCGGTCGATCGTCGCCGGGTCGGAGAGCGCCCCTGGCGCCTCCGTGCGGGCATCGAAGAAGAGGAAGTCGTTCCCCGACCCGCTCATCTTCCAGAAGCGACGTCCCCCGGGGATGCTCATACCCGGCCGACGAGCGCCCACCAGCGGAGCCGCCACACCATCCAGATGGCCTCGCGGACGATCCCCTGGTTCATCTTGCTGGTGCCGTGGGTCCGGTCGGTGAACGTGATGGCGATCTCGACCGGCTTGAACCCCTTCCGGATGGCCCGGAAGCTCATCTCGATCTGAAAGGCGTAACCGTTCGAGCGGACATGCTTGAGGTCGATCGCCGCCAGCACCCGACGGTGGAAGCACTTGAAGCCGCCCGTCGCGTCCCAGAGTTCCAGCCCCGTCACCCACCGGGCGTAGACGTTGGCGAAGTAGCTGAGCAGGAGCCGGCGCATGGGCCAGTCCACCACCGTCACGTTGCCGTCGAGGTAGCGCGACCCGAGCACGAAATCGGCCCGTTGCGCCGCGTCGAGGAACTTCGGCAGGTGGGCGGGATCGTGCGAGAAGTCGGCGTCCATCTCGAAGATGTACTCGTAGTCCGGGTTCTCGAGTGCCCAGCCGAAGCCGTCTCGGTAGGCGGTGCCGAGTCCGAGCTTCCCCGCCCGGCGAAGCAGGTGCACGCGGGGGTCGGCCGCGGCGATGCCGGCGACGATGTCGCCGGTGCCGTCGGGCGAGTTGTCGTCGACGATGAGCATCTCGATGCGCGGATCCTGAGGGAGCACCGCGTCGATGAGCTTGCGGATGTTCTCCTTCTCGTTGTACGTCGGGACGATGACGAGCGCCTTCTCGGCCATCACCCCTCCACCGCCGGCTGGCGGCGATCGAGGACGGCGCCGGCAGCCATCGCGAGCAGCGCGAGAGCGATCGCCGCGAGGGTCACGGCCTTGCCCCGGGCGTATGTGTCGCTGGCGAAGGTCAACTCCACCTTCGTGGCGCCCTCCGGAAGCGGGATCCCCATCAGAACGAGGTCGGCGCGATCGACGGTGGCGGGCTTGCCGTCGACCGTGGCGTGCCAGCCCGGATAGTAGTTCTCCGACACCACGAGCGCCGACCCCTTGGGCGCGGGCCCGCTGAGCGTGAGCGCGATGTGCCCGGGCTCATAGGTGGTGACGTTCGACGTCAGCGTGAGCGGTTCGGGGAGCTTGGTCACCTGCTCTCCCTGGACCTTCGATGAGGTGTCGAAGATCGCCACGCTCCGCACCGGGAAGTTCGGCGCGCGCGTCGCCTCGACCACCGAGGCGTCTGGGAACTTCGTGATCACCGGCGCGACCCAGGCGAACGGATGCTCGCCCGGCAGTTTGTACAGCGACACTTTCGTGCCCGCCACGTCGAGGACGGGGCCTGCCACGCGCTGCACGCCGGCGATGGGGAGCGTGTCGGCGTTCGTGAGCAGGTAGTCGGTGTTCGTGAGCGCCCAGAACGATGGGTTCGCGATCTGGGTGTAGCCGCCGGCCTCGTCGTCGAGCTGCTGGTAGCGTCCCAGTTCGTTGCCGTGGTAGCCCATGAGCGAGAGCCGCACGCGGTGGGTCATCAGCGCGTCGTACTTGAGGAACGGGTCGGAGGGTGACATCGGGGCGTCGGGCAGTCCGACGGCGAGCACGCGCGCCGGTTGCGGCAGCTTCTTCAGGTACTCGGTGGTGGCGTCGCTGCCGTACAGTTGCGACGCGGGCGCCGAGAATCCCCAGTAGAGCCGCTCCACGCTCCAGAGGTCGATGGCGCAGAGGGCGACGAGCGCCCACCCGGCCAGGCGTGGCGCCATTGCACGACGCACGAGCAGGAGGATCGTGCCGCACGCGAGTGCGGCGAACAGGAACGAGCGCAGGGCGCCGAGGCGGACATCCCCCGCGTTGGCCTGCACGCGGTCGGCCATCTGCGCGGCCGGACCGAACTGCGGGAAGTCGGCGGCGCTGACGAGATTCGTTCCGATGACCGTGAACCCGCCGGCGAGGGCGAACAGCGTGACCGCGCCGGCGCCGATGAGCCAGCCCCACGCGAAGCGCGTGCCGACGCGTCCGGTGAGCAGTCGTTCCGTTCCCAGCGCCGCGAGCACACTCACCGAGAACGCGGTCACGTAGAAGATGGTGCTCGGCGCGCGGAAGAACGGCGTGCCCGGCACGACGGCGTAGATGATCCTGAAGAACGGCGTGTAGCCGCCGAGCGCCCAGAGGAGGGAGACGACCGCGGTGGCGGACCAGAACGCGAGGAACCGGCGGCGCGGTGGCGGCCAGCCGGTGCCGAACGCGGCGCTCGCCAGCAGGATGACCGCGGCGCCGAGGTACTCGCTGTGGAAGTGGATGCCGTTGCGTCCCCAGTAGTTCGTGAGGATGCCGGAGAACTGCGGGAGCCACGTGTTGACGAGCTCTTCGATGGGGAACGAGTAGCTCGTGGCGAAGTCGTAATCGCGCCCGGCGGAACGCGGCGACCAGGCGACGTACTCGCGCACGGGGAGGTACTGGATCGCGCCGATGGCCGCGCCGAGGAGCACGGCGCCGAGCGCGAGCGCGAGCCGGCGGAGGGCGACGCGGCGCTCGAGCTTCTCCTCGCCGATGCCGCCGAACGCGAGCATGAGCGACCAGGCGCCCGCGACGAGGAGGAGGTACTGGAGCAACTGCGGGTGCGGCGAGAGGACGGCGAGCCCGACGATGATCGAGACGAGCCCCCACGCGAACCGCCGGCCGTCGCGCACCGCCCAGGTGATGACGAGCAAGGTGAGCGGGAAGAGCGCCGAGACGAAGAGCTTGCCGTCGTGCCCCGCCGACGGGAGCGAGGAGACGAAGCCCGTCATCATGTACGCGACGCCGCCGACGAGGGAGGCGTGGAACGAGAGTCGCGGCGCCTGGCGCAGGAACCAGTAGGTCGCGAGACCGCAGAGGAAGAAGTGGAGGATCATCCCCCACGTCATCGCGACGTCGACCGGCATGACGAGCCGGAGGAGGAACGTCGGGTAGAAGATGTCGCCGTGCATCGCGGCGACGTAGGGCATGCCGCCGAAGAGGTACGGGTTCCACTGCGGGAAGGCTCCATGCGCCTTCATATAGGACGCGGCGAACTCGCGGAAAGCGAAGCCGGCCTTGTACTGGTCGCTGAGCGGCGTGACGAGGAACTTCCCCGCGAGCGCCGGATACGCCAGGGACATCGCGCAGAGGGCGTACACGAGCGATGCCCACGCCGACGCGAAACGCGGTGCGTCGGGAGCGGCGGTGGTCGATGCTTCAGGGGTTCGGGCCATTGCGGCGATTGGTCGGAGTCGGTCGGGCGCGGCCCAGCGCGATCAGCAGGAGGCCCGGCAGGGCTTCGAGCACGGTGAGCCAGAGTCGTGAAGCGAGCACCAGCAGCACCGCAGCCGCCCCGGCTTCGAGGCCGAGCACGCCGAGCGCACGCTGCAGGACGCTTTCCCGTGCCCCCAGTCCGCCGGGCGCCGGGAGCCAGAGATAGCCGATGAGATACGAAAAAGTGAAAACTGCGACGTAGGACGAGCTATTTCCAGCGGCACGCCCGAAGAGCGAGATGGCGAGGAGGCGGAAGGCGACGCCGTACAGCACCCAGCCGAGCGTGCATCCGGCGAGCGCGACGAGGATCGCCGATGGCGGCACCTTGGGATCGGGGAGCGCCTTCCCCGTGAGCTTGCGTGCCACGCGGAGCATCCACGGCAGGATCCAGGGCGTGGCGAGTGCGGCGACCGCGCTGGCGACGACGAGGGGCGCGAACCACTGGCCGGCGAGCGCGACGACCTGCGTGCTCGCGACGGCCACCACCAGGCACGCCGCGACGATGTTCACGAGGTTCACGACGAGCGACGATCCGACCGCCGCGACCGGTGACACGCCCGCCTGCTGCGCCAGCAGCCCCATCGCGCCGATCTGCCAGACCTTGCCGGGCACGTACTTGCCGAGGTTCGAGACGAACCAGATGCGCGCGGCCTCGCGCCAGCTGAGCCGCTCCCCCCAGGCGACGACGGTGCGGCGCCACGTCTCGATGAGCACCGCGTAGCTCGCGAACACGACGATGCCCGAGAGGGCGAGCGTCGCCCAATCGACGGTGATCGTCGCGCCGAGCGCACGCACGCCGTCCCACTGCCGGGCGACGTCGCGGGCGTAGAACGCGATGACGACGACGGCGAGCCCGATCGAGACGGCGTGCAGCCAGCGCTTAGCGGCCATCGGCGATCGCCTCGTCGTACACGGCGCGATAAGTGGCGGCCGCGGCGGCCGGCGTGAACCGCGCGAGCGCCAGCTGCCGGCCGGCGCGCCCGAGGGCCGCGCCGCGGTCCGGACTCGACACGAGCGCATCGATGGCGGCGGCGAGCGCCGCGCGATCGCGTGGCGGCACGAGCAGCCCGGTCTCGCCGTCGGTGACCACGTCGGTGAGTCCCCCCGAGCGGAAGGCGATCACGGGGGTCTCGCAGAGCTGTGCTTCGACGGCCACCAGCCCGAGTCCCTCCCCTTCGCTCGGGATGACGAGCGCAGCCGCTCCCTGATAGAACGGCACGAGCCGCTCCTGCGGGAGCGCGCCTTGCCACGTGACGCGGTGCGCGATGCCGAGCTGTTCCGCGCGCGCGGCGAGTGACGCGCGGTCCTCGCCGTCGCCAACGACGTCGAGCGAGGCACCGGCCGTGCTGGCCGCGAGCGCCTCGAGCAACTGGGCGATCCCCTTCTGCGCGTTCAACCGCCCCACGAACAGCAGTCGCGTGGCGTGCCGACCGGCACCGGGCACGAAGAGCGAGGCGTCGACCGGCATCGGCGCGACGAGGGCGCGCAGGCCGGGTGCCATGGTCGCGGCCTGCGAGGCGAGCCACGACGAGACGGCCGTCACGCGCGACGAACGCGCGACGACGGCACGGAGCGGGCGATGTGCGATCGGCGAGGCGAGCGCGAGACGCACGTCGGAACCATGGAGGGTCGTCACCAGTGGTGCGCGTCCGCGGGTGAACGCGGACTGCAACCCGCCAGGGAACCACCAATGCGCGTGGACGACGTCGGGACGCCACGCGCGCACCTCGCGGCGCACGGCCAGCGCGCCGCGCGCGATCATGCCGGCGAAGGCGAGCTTCCCGCGCCACGACCCGCCCACCTGCGACGCCATGTCGCCGCCATACGCGAGCGTCTCCCAGGCGCGCGGCGCGTAACGGTAGCGCGTGGTCGGGATGCCGTCGACGTCCTCGGCGGACGGAAGACCGAGCGCCGATGGCGCGAGCACGCGCACCTCGTCACCTCCGTCCGCGAGGGCGCGCGCGAGCCGGTGCACGAACGCACCGGCGACGTCGCCCCGCGCGCGCGGGAACGAATGGGAGACGAACAGGATGCGCACGTGGGCGGTGCTTCCCGCTCAGCCGTCGCGGTCGTCGCGCCGCTCGTCGAACCGGCGCCGCAGTTCGCGCTGTTCGGCGCGCATCACGGCGATCTGTTCGCCAAGCAGCCCGGTGGCGAAGAAGACGGAGCCGAGGAGGAGGCAGGTCTGGATGATGGTCCACACGGCGCGGACCCCTTCCCCCTTCACGAACAGCACGCCGAGGGCGAACAGCCCGGCGAGCGTGCCGAGGGCGAAGAGTCCGGCGCCCAGCATGCCGAAGGCGAGGAGCGGCTTCTGTCCGAACCGCAATTCGAACCAGACGGCGAGCATGTCGAGCACGCCGACCGGGATGCGCGAGAGGCCGAACTTCGACTTGCCGGCATGCCGCGGATAGAGCGGCACGGGGATCTCGGTGACGGTGTACCCGCGGGCCGCCGCCAGAACGATCATGTACCGGTGCCAGTCGGGGCGCACGGGTTGGTCGTCCATCACCTCGCGCCGGTATGCCTTCACGTTGTTGAGGTCGCGCACGGGGATGTCGAACAGCAGCCGCGAGAGGCCATTGTAGACCTTCGAGACGAACGCCTTCTCGTAGTCGCCCTGCTTGAACCCGGTCACCATGTCGCTGTCGCCGGCGAGGATCGGCGCGACGAGGCGCGGGATGTCCTCCGGCTTGAACTGGAGGTCGGCCGGGTAGAACACGAGGACGTCGGCGCGCGCGGCGAGGTAGCCGCTGCGGAGCGCGTCGGCGATACCGCGCTGCGAGCGGTGCCTGACGGACCGCAGGAACGGATACCGGCTCCGCAGCTCGGCGAGGACGCCGGCGGTCGCGTCGGTGGAGCCGTCGTCGATCACGATCACCTCGTAGCGCTCGGGACGGCCGCGGAAGGCGGCGTCGCAGAGCTGCACGAAGAGCGGGAGGTTCTCCGCCTCGTCCTTCGCGGGGACGAGGACGGAGACGTCGATGGTTGTGGGGTCGCGGTCGTCGCTCACGGCGTGGGCTCGGAGGTTGGGGTCACACGCGTTTGCGCATCCGGGCCGAGAGCACGCCGAGCTGGTCTCGGTACTTGGCCACGGTGCGGCGGGCGATCTTGATGCCGTCCCGCTCGAGGATCTCGACGATCGCCTGGTCGGTGAGCGGATCTCGCGTATCCTCGTCGGACACCAGCTTCTCGATGGTCGCCTTGATGCCGCGCGCCGAGACGTCGTCGCCGTCGACGGTCGCCAGTCCGCTCGAGAAGAAGAACTTGAGCGGCAGCACGCCGCGGGGCGTCTGCGCGTACTTCTCGTTGGTGACGCGGCTGACGGTGGACTCGTGCATCCCGATGACGTCGGCGACCTCGCGCAGGGTGAGCGGCTTGAGATACTGGACTCCCTTCTCGAAGAACTCGCGCTGCCGGTCGACGATGAAGTGCATCACCTTGAGCATCGTCTGCCGCCGCTGCTCGATGGCCTGGATGAGCCACTGGGCCGCGTTGAGCTTGTTCGAGATGAACTCCTTGTTCTCGGCGTCGAACTTCTTCTTGTCGCGGGCGATCTCCTGGTAGACCTTGCTCAGCTTGAGGCGCGGGAGGTTGCCGTCGTTGGTGAAGACGAGATACTCGCCGGCGACCTTCTCCACGATGAGGTCCGGCATGACGTAATTGTCGCTCCCGCTCGAGACGGCGGTGCCGGGCTTCGGACTCAGGTGCGAGATGACGTCCGCCGCATGCTGCACCTCGAGAGGGGTAACCCCGGTGCGCCTCGCGACGTCACCCCAGCGGTGCGCGACGAGTTCCTCGAAGAAATCTCGCACCAGCCGCTCGGCGAGGCTCCCGGTCATCTCCTTGTCGCGCAGCTGCAGGAGGAGGCACTCCCGCAGGTCCCGCGCACCGACGCCGGGCGGGTCGAGCCGCTGGATGATGACGAGCATCGCCTCCGCCTCCGGCATCGTGTAGTACGGGAGGTCGTCGGTGTCGCGCCCCGCGGCTTCCGCCGCCTTCTCGATGGACGCGTTGATGCCGAGCAGGATGTCGTCGAGTGTGGTGGCGAGATAGCCGTCGTCGCCGATGTTGCCGATGAACTCTTCGGCGAGCGCCAGCTGTCGCGGGCCGAGGTCGAGCATCTGCACCTGCTCGCGCAGGTGGTCGTCGAGGTGGGTGGCGGCGACGGGGACGGCCTCGAAGTGCTCGCCATGGTCGGTCTCTTCACGCATGCCGCCGGGCGTGTCGAAACCGTCGAGGAGGATCTCCTCCCAGTCGGTCTCGTCCTCCGACGTCTTCTCCGGCACGTCGTCGGCGATCGGTTCCTCGCCCACGGACTCGATGTCGATCTCGCCCGCCTCGGCCTCCGTCTCCTGTTCCTCGCCGTCCTCCTGCGACTCGCTGAGTTCCTCTTCGTCCTCTTCGGACAGTTCGAGGAACGGATTGACGAGCAGCTCCTGCTTCAGGTGCTGCTGCAGGTCGAGCAGGGGCATGTAGAGCATGTCCATCGCCTGATACAGGCGAGGATTGATCTTGAGCTCCTGCCCAAGGCGGACGGACTGGTTGAGCCCCGTCCTCATCCGGCGGGCTCGGGGGGTGACTCGGTGGCCGGCGCCTCCCGGAAGCGGGAACGGAGGCGGGCGGTGAGCGTCGGGCCCAGATAGATGTCGGCGACGGTATCGTCGAACACCAGCTCCTGCACCGTGCCGGAGACCTTCACCTGGCCGTCGAACATGATGTACGCGCGGTCGACGATGTCGAGCGTCTGCTCGACGTTGTGGTCGGAGATGAGCACGCCGATGCCGCGATGCTTCAGGCTCGCCACGATCTGCTGGATGTCGTGCACCGCGATCGGGTCGACGCCGGCGAATGGCTCGTCGAGCATCATGAACTTCGGCTGCGTGACGAGGGCGCGCGTGATCTCGAGGCGGCGGCGCTCCCCGCCGCTGAGCGCGTACGCCTTGCTGAGCCGGAGGTGCTTGATGCTGAGTTCGTCGAGCAGTCCCTCGAGGCGCGCCTCCCGCTCGGCGCGGCTGATGGGGAGCGTCTCGAGGATGGCGAGGATGTTCTCCTCGACCGTGAGCTTGCGGAAGATCGACGGCTCCTGCGACAGGTAGCCGATGCCGCGCCGGGCGCGCTGGTACATCGGCATGGACGTGATGTCCTCGCCGTCGAAGAGGATCCGCCCCTGGGCGGGCGGGATGAGCCCGACGATCATGTAGAACGTCGTCGTCTTGCCGGCACCGTTGGGCCCGAGGAGGCCGACGATCTCGCCTTGCTGCAACTGCAGCGCCACGTCGTTCACGACGTTCCGGCGGCGGTACGTCTTCACCAGACCTTCGGCGCGCAGGGTGCTCGCCCCTTCGACCCGGGCGCCGGTGGAGATGCGATGCGGCGCCGCCGGATGCTCGCCGGTGAGCCGGACGACGTCGGGGATCTCCGCGCGCAGGCCGCGGACGCTCGACCAGAGCGAGGGAGCGAGGCGCAGCCGCGCGCCGGCGATGTCGCCGTCGCCCGTGACGGCTTCGAGGGCGCCGACTCCCTGCAGTCGCGGCACGACGACGTTCGTGAGATGCGAGCGCACCTCGTCGAGGCTCAGCCGCCCCGCCTCGGCGTCCGCATCGCGCCCTTCGGCGCGGACCGCCGCCAGGTAGTCGGCGCGCATCTGTACCGCCACGTCATGGAACGGAGCGGCGCCCTCCTCGTCCGCGATGCTGATCAGCGCGAGGAGGGTGAGCAACGCCGAGCGGTCGCCGGCGCTGAAGCGCTCGACGATCAGGCGCATCTGGTCCTGGGGACTCGAGCTTCCGTTCGCGCTCACGGCGTCATCCTCGGTGGCGTGTCCGCGTCGGGCGTCCGCGCGTCGGGCTTCTTGATTCGTGAAGAGTCGGCGGCGGGCTTCCCCTTGGCCGGAGTGGCCGAGGGCCGGCCCTTCCCCGCCGCCTTCGCGGTGGAGTCGCTGGCCGCCTTCGCCTTGGTCGAGTCGGGCGTGACCTCGAGGTAGAACCCCGCCGCGCCCTGTACGACCGTCACCGTCTCGATCTCCTTGTCCTTCATGTCGACGGTGATGTTGTGGCCCGTCACGTAGTTGATGTTGGGGGTCGACGTCCGCTCCGTCGTCCCCCCGGGGGCCAGCTGGTAGTACGACTTGGCGGAACCCCGGGCCACGATCTGGCGGACGGACGGCTTGGTGACGGTATCGGCCGCGGAGACGGTGTCGAACTTGGCGACGATCGTGTCGCCGGCGAGCCAGTCCATGTCCTTCGAGATGATCTTCGTGGAGTCGGGGAAGCTCTCGGCGCGTGCCCGGCGCACCGCCCGCATCTCGCGGATCGTCTGATGCGGCATGACGATGTCGATCGAGTCGGCGGTGATCTTGCGATCCTGCGCGTCGGCCCTCGCCCGTCCGGGGCCCCACGCGAACGCACGCTCGAGCTTCTGGTCGGCGACCCGCAAGTCGATCGTGTCCGAGACGAGCTTCACCTCGTCGCTCGTCGCCGTGGCGTGCCCCAGGCTCTTCACCCGCTCCACCTGGCGCTGGTGCGACTTCACCGTGATGAGATCGCCGACCAGCGTGAAGGTGTGCTCCCCTTTCCCTTCGACGCGCGGCCTGATGGCGAGGAAGAGCAGTTCGGCGCCGTTGTCCATGTACGCCGAATCGCCCGTGGCGACGATGTCGGGCCGCTTGATGACCACGTTGCGCGTCGCCCAGACGAGCGAATCGTTCTGGCTGATCACGTGGTCGGCGAGGATGTTCACGCTGTCCTTCGTATCCTTGCCTCCCGCGTCCCTGGCGCTGACCCACACGTCGGGGCGGCCCGTGGCGTCGAGCCGCGACTGTGAGCGGATGCCGGGGGCGACGCGCAGATACGTCGCGACTGGCCCACGGAAATGCGTGCCGTTGTTCGTCGCCCCGACGACGTTCCCTTCAGCGAGGAGGCGTTCCTCTCCCATCCAGTACGTCATCTTGTCGGCCGTGAGGGTGACCCGCGCCTCGCTGTATCGCACGTGGCCGAAGAGGTACACGAGCTTCTGGTCGCCGTAGCTCTCCGCGCTGTCGGAGAGGAGCCGTTGGTCGGTGCCGTTGCACGTCGCGTCGACGCCGCCACCGGCGATGGTGTTGTACTGACCGGACGGCTGCTTGAAGAGCTGCATGTGCGACAGCAGCTCGCCGCCCTTGTACACGCCGTTGATGACGAGGTCGCACGGCTTGCGAGTACCGTCCTGCGCCGCGACGGCGGCAGGCACGAGGCTCGCGAGCGCGAGCAGGTGGCGCGCGCCACGCCGCATCACTTCGGGAGCTCGACCGGGCCGAGCTTCGACTTCTTCTGCTTGAAGACCGTGACGTTGTTCATGTCCGGGTCCGACACGAAGCCGATGCCCTGCATCTCCTTGCCGGGCTCCGTGAGCACGAACGCGCTGTCGCTGCTGATCTGGTTGACGCGCTGGTCGTACTTCAGGTACGGCGTCGAGAGCTTCCGTCCGTCCACCGAGTTGATCATCACGTCGCCGGTCGCGATGAGGATGCCGGTGCGCATGTTGTAGGTCGACGCGCGGGCCGTCATCACCGCGTCGAGTACGCCCGTCGAGCTGTAGAACAGCCCGCGCACGTTGCCACGGCTCTCGACGCGGGTGTTGTCGTCGAAGAAGAAGGCCGTGTCGGTGGTCATCTGCGCGCGCTGCATCCCCTGGTCGGTGATGAGCCACCGGCCGTGGAACGCGATCTGGTCGGCGGAGTCGGCGAGCGTCTGGCGGCGCGAGGTGACGGCCGCGCCTTTCGTGTCGGCGCAGGCGGCGGCCAGCACGATGGCGGCGAGGAGGACGGGCGCGGACCTCACGAGGCCCCCGCGCGCATGAGGTCGTGCAGGTGCACGACGCCCACGACCTGCCGTGACGCGTCGAGCACCGGCATGGACATGATGCCGGCCTGCTCCATGCGGTATACGGCGGCGCTGGCGAGTTCGTCGGGCACGGTGGTCTTCGGCGACCGGGTCATCACGGTGTCCACTCTCACGGCGAAGGCATCGGTTCCCTTCTCGAGGACGCGCATGAAGTCGCCCGTCGTGATGACGCCGAGCAGGCGGCGCGCGTCGTCCACCACCACCGAGATGCCACGCCGGTCGGCGAGCTGCACCACGGCATCGAGCATCGTGGCGCCCGCGCCGAGGAACGGGAGCTCGGTCGTGAGCATCACGTCGGACACCTTCAGGAGCAGCTTCTTGCCGAGCGCGCCGCCGGGATGCAGCCGGGCGAAATCCTCCCGGCGGAACCCCTTCACCTCGAGGAGCGCGACGGCGAGCGCGTCGCCGAGGGCGAGCGTCACGGTCGTGCTCGTCGTCGGCGCGAGGTCGTGCGGACACGCTTCCTCGCGCACCGAGGCATCGAGCCACACGTCGGCGTGGCGGGCGAGGGTCGATCCGCCGTCGCCACTGATCGCGATGGTCCGTACCCCCAGCCGCTGCAGCTGTTCCAGCAGCGGGAGCAGTTCGTCGGTCTCGCCGCTCTTCGAGATGAGGATGCCGACGTCGTTCGCGGAGACGATGCCGAGGTCGCCGTGCACGCTCTCCACGGGATGCAGGAACATGGCCGGCGTTCCCGTGGACGTCATCGTCGCGGCGATCTTGCGGCCGATGAGCCCGGACTTGCCCACGCCGGCGACGATCACCCGGCCGCTCGACGCGGCGATGAGCTGCACCGCCGCGGCGAACTGCGCGCCGAGGCGCGTCTCGGTCTCGGCGAGCGCCTCGCGCTCCATGCGCAGCACGCGTGCCCCGCGCGCGGTGATCTCGTCGGGCGTCATCATGCGGGGAGGGGCTCCGCGGCCCGATCGGCGACGTAGCGCTCGACGAGCGCGGCCCATTCGCCACGCGCCGTCAGGAGCGCCTCGGCGAACTCACGGATGGCGCCATGACCTCCGGTGCGCGTGAGGTGGACGCTCGCCACATCACGGACCTCCGTCACCGCGTTCGCGACCGCGACCGGCATCCCCACTTCGCGCAGAGGGCCGAGGTCGGGAAGATCGTCGCCGAGGAAAGCGACCTCGTCGAGCGTGACGCCGAGGTCGGTGGCGATCCGCCGCAGCGCCGCGATCTTGCGCGCCCGCTTGTCCTGGGCGAGGGCATCGACCTTCAACTGCGCGGCGCGCAGACGCACGCTCTCCGACTCGCGGCCGGTGATGATCGCGATCTTCAGCCCCGCCATCCGCATGAGGTAGATCCCGATGCCGTCCTGGATGTCGTAGCGGAGGAGCTCCGAGGGCTTGCCGTCGACGTCCCCGAGGTAGTACCCGGCGTCGGTGAGCACGCCGTCGACGTCGAGGACGACGAGCTTCACCTTCGCGGCCGCGGCGGGCGCGATCATGCGCGCGCCCTCGCCCACAGGTCGATCGCCTTGAGGATCAGCGCGTCGAGCTCGGCCAGCGGCATCATGTTCGGCCCGTCGCTCGGCGCGTGGTCGGGGTCGGGATGCGTCTCCATGAACAGGCCGTCCGCGCCGGCCGACATCGCCGCCATCGTAAGCGGGCGGATGAACTCGCGGAGCCCTCCGCTCGCGCCCCCCTGCCCCTTGCCCGGCTGCTGCACGGAGTGGGTCGCGTCGAAGATCACCGGGGCGTCGCACGCCGCGCGGAGCCGCGTGAAGCCGCGCATGTCGACGACGAGGTCGCCGTACCCGAAGAACGTGCCGCGCTCGGTGACCGCGACCTCCGACGCCACCGGCGCGGCCTGGCGCACCTTGGCGACGGCGCCCGTCATCCCCTCGGGGTGCATCCACTGCCCCTTCTTCACGTTCACCGGCTTTCCCGTCGCGCCGGCGGCGACGAGCAGGTCGGTCTGCCGGCAGAGGAACGCGGGGATCTGCAGCACGTCGGCGACCTGTGCCGCCGCCGCGCACTGCTCGGGGAGATGCACGTCGGTGACGATCGGCAGCCCGGTGCGCGCGCGCACGCGGTCGAGCGCGGCGAGTCCTTCGTCGAGCCCGGGGCCGCGGAACGCGCCGGCGTTCGAGCGGTTGGCCTTGTCGAAGCTGGCCTTGAAGACGATGCCGCCGGGCACGCGCTCGGCGAGCCGGGCGAGATGGTCGCCGACGCGGAACATGAGGTCGTTTCCCTCGACGACGCACGGCCCCGCGATGAGGAAGAAGCGGTCGGTCGGGAAGCGCATCGGCGTGGCCTTCGCCATCAACCCGCCTGCACCATGGAGGTCGCGGCGACGGCCGCGCGCTTGCGCTTGAGCGCCGCCGCCGCGGCGACGAACGAGGAGAAGAGCGGATGCGGACGCGTCGGCCGGCTCTTCAGCTCCGGGTGGAACTGGCAGGCGACGAAATGCGGGTGGTCGAGGAGCTCGATCATCTCGACGAGCGACCCGTCGGGGGAGAGCCCCGCCAGCCGCATCCCCTTCTCGTGGAAGACGTCGCGGTACTGGTTGCTGACCTCGTAGCGATGCCGGTGCCGTTCACTGATCTCGGGCTGGCCGTAGATGTCGGCCGCGCGCGATCCGGGCTTGAGGCGGCAGGGATACGCGCCGAGCCGCATCGTGCCGCCCATGTCGGTGACGTGCTGCTGCGACTCCATCAGCGAGATGACGGGGTTCGAGCACTCCGGCGCGAACTCGCTCGAGTTGGAGTCGTCGAGGCCGCACACGTCGCGGGCGAATTCGATGATCGCGACCTGCATGCCGAGGCAGATGCCGAAGAACGGCGTCTGCGTCTCGCGTGCCGCGCGGATCGCCTCGACCATGCCCTCCACGCCGCGCACCCCGAAGCCACCGGGCACGAGGAGCCCGTCGAACCCCTTCATCATCGTGCGCGCCGTCTCGGGATCGGTGAAGAGGTCGCTCGACGTCCACGCGATCTCGACGCCCACGTCGTTCGCGATGCCGCCGTGGATGAGCGCCTCCTGCACGCTCTTGTAGCTGTCGGCGTAGTCGGTGTACTTGCCGACGACGGCGATGCGCACCCTGTCCTTGGGCTCGAGCACGCGGCTCACGAGCGCCTTCCACGTCGAGAGGTCGGGCGCCTTCGTCTCGAGACCGAGCTTGCGGCAGGCGAGGTCGTCGAACCCCTGCTCGTGGAAGGTGAGCGGGATCTGGTAGATCGTCTTGACGTCGCGCGCCTCGATCACCGCGCCGAACTCGACGTTGCAGAAGAGCGCGATCTTGCGCTTCACGTCCTCGGTGAGCGGGCGCTCGGTGCGGCAGATGAGCACGTCGGGCTGGATGCCGATCTCCATGAGGTCGCGCACCGAATGCTGCGTCGGCTTCGTCTTCACCTCGCCGGCGGCGGCGATGAACGGCACCAGCGTCAGGTGCACGAACAGCGCGTTCTCGCGCCCCACGTCGTGCCGGAACTGGCGGATCGCCTCGAGGAACGGGAGCGACTCGATGTCGCCGACCGTGCCGCCGATCTCGACGATCACCACGTCGTTCTCTGGGGACATGCGCCGGATCGCGCTCTTGATCTCGTCCGTGATGTGCGGGATCACCTGCACCGTCGACCCGAGGAACTCGCCGCGACGCTCCTTGGTGATGACGTTCAGGTAGACGCGCCCGGTCGTCACGTTGTTCGCCTGCGTCAGCGGCCGATCGATGAACCGCTCGTAGTGTCCGAGGTCGAGGTCCGTCTCGGCGCCGTCATCGGTGACGAACACCTCCCCGTGCTGGAACGGACTCATCGTGCCGGGGTCGACGTTGATGTACGGGTCGAACTTCATGACCGTCACCCGCAGCCCACGCTCGACGAGCAATCGCCCGAGCGACGCGGCGGCGATCCCCTTGCCGAGCGACGAGACCACGCCGCCGGTGATGAATATGTACTTGGGAGAGCTCTGGGTCGTCGGCGTGGCGGGCATCAGGAGGTTCCGGCGGTGAGGGTGGCGTCGGACCAGCGGGCGTTCGCATCGGCAAGGTCCTGCTCGGTATCGATGCCGCCCCCGAGCACGGGGGCGACGGTCGCCACGCCCATCGCCAACCCATCGGCGATGGCGCGCAGCTGCTCCAGCCGCTCGATCGACTCGAGCGGATGCGGCGGCAGCGACACCCAGCGGTTCAGGGCGTCGCGACGGTACGCGTACACGCCGAGGTGCTGCCGGAGCCGCGCGTCGCGTTGCGCGCGGTCGGCGCTGTCGCGCAGGAAGGGGATCGGGGCGCGCGAGAAATAGAGCGCGCGCCCCGCGTCGTCGGTCACGACCTTCACGATGGCAGGATCGGCGAGGATCTCCGGACCAGCGGTCGCCGCGGCGGTCCCGAGCGGGAAACGGCCGCTCTCCACCATCTCGGCGGCCCCACGCACCGCGTCCGCGCCGATATAGGGCTCGTCCCCCTGGACGTTCACGATGACGTCGTAGGCGGCGTAGGCCGGGCGGTTGGCGACTTCGGCGACCCGGTCGGTACCCGACGCATGGTCATCGCGGGTCATCGCGACCTCTGCGCCGGCCGATCGGGCGGCGGCCGCCACATCGGGGTGGTCGGTGGCGACCACGACGCGGTCGCCGACGTGCATCGCCTGCGCGCGCTGCCAGACCCGGACGATCAGGGGAGCGCCGCCGAGCAGCCGGAGGGGCTTTCCGGGGAGCCTCGTCGCCCCGAGCCTGGCGGGGATCACGATCAGGGTGCTCATCCTGGCACCGTGAGTCGAAGGGGTGACGATGCAAAATCCACGCCAAGCAAGATAACCGCAGGAACGAGTGAGTGGGAGGGCAAGGCGCCAGGGGGCGAGGTCGAGTGCGAGTGGGCGCCCAGTGGGAGTGGGCCGTGAGTGGGGGTGGGAGTGGGAGTTTGGTGGGAGCGGAGTGGGAGTGGAGTGGGAGTGGGAGTGGGAGATCAGTACGACGGAGGGGGAGCCGCCGCGGCGACTCCCCCTCCCACTACACTTGCCCGCCCACTCGCACTGGGGCCCACTCGCACTCGGCTCCCACTCTCACTCGATCTCGCCCCCCCATCGCCTTGCCCTCCCACTCACTCCCACTCACTCAGGACTGGGCGTCGTCCGAAGGTACGGCTTCTTCTCCGTCACCCCTTTCGGGAACTTCGACCGGGCATCCTCCGTCGAGAGCGTCGTGGCGACGATGACGTCGTCGCCCTTGTGCCAGTTCGCGGGCGTCGAGACGGGGAACTTCGCCGACAGTTGCAGGCCGTCGAGCACGCGGAGGATCTCGTCGAAATTGCGCCCGGTGCTCGCCGGGTAGGTCAGCGTGAGCTTCACCTTGTTGTCCGGCCCGACGATGAACACCGAGCGCACCGTCAGCGTGTCGTTGGCGTTCGGGTGGATCATGTCGTACAGGTGCGACACCTTGCGGTCGGGGTCGGCGATCATCGGGAAATTCACGGCCGTGCCGGTCACCTCCTCGATGTCCTTCTCCCACGTATGGTGCGACGCGACCGGATCGACCGAGAGGCCGATCACCTTCGTATGCCGCTTCCGGAACTCGGGCATGAGTTTCGCCACCATGCCGAGTTCGGTCGTGCAGACCGGGGTGAAGTCCTTCGGGTGCGAGAACAGGATGGCCCAGTCGCTTCCCTTCCACTTGTGGAATTCGACGGTGCCCTGCGTGGTCTCGGCCGTGAAATCCGGCGCTTCGTCTCCTAGACGGACTGCCATTGAACGATCCTCATGAACGTGTGGGATGGCCCGCCGTCTCAACCCTTCGGCAGGCCCTGCAGCAGGATCCTGATGACGTTCTCGCCCATGATCTTCGCGATGTCGTCCTCGCTGAAGCCCTGGGCGAGGAGCGCCTCCGTCACGAGCGGCATGCCGGTGGCGTCGAAGGCCGCGTTGATCGCGCCGTCCCAGTCGGAGCCGAGCCCCACGTGGTCGACGCCGGCGACGTCGACGGCGTGCCGGATGGCCTTCGCCACGCCCGCCGGCGTGGCGTCGCAGATGGCGGCGTCCCAGAAGCCGATGCCGATCACGCCGCCGTTGGACGCGAGGCGGCGGAGCTGGTCGTCGGTCCAGTTGCGCGGTCCCGGGCAGACGGCCGCGACGCCCCCGTGCGAGACGACCACCGGACGCGTCGCCATCGCCAGCACGTCGTCGACCGTCTTCGACGACACGTGCGCGAGGTCGACGATGATCCCCTTCTCCTCCATCTTCTTCACGACCTCGCGCCCGAACGGGGTGAGCCCGCCCTTGGCGATGCCGTGGGCGGAGCCCGCGACGTCGTTGTCGAAGAAGTGCGCGAGGCCGGCCATGCGGAATCCGAGCGAATAGAGCGTCTTCAGGTTCTCCAGCTTCCCCTCGAGCACCTGCAGCCCTTCGACGGAGAGGAGGCCGATGACGACGTTCTTCTTGACCTCGCGTCCCGCGAGCTCGCGCGCCAGTTCGCTCGCGGTCGTCACGAGGATCAACGAGCCGTTGGCGCGCTCGGCGGCGTCGTGGGCCTTGAGACTCGTCCAGCGGGCGCGTTCGAGGAGGCTCGTCCACGTCTTGATGGGCCGGTGTTCCGCGATGGCGAGCGCCGTGATGTTGTCGCTGTTGCCGGCATTCGACTCGTAGTTCTGTCCGCGCGGGGTCTTCGAGACCGTCGAGAAGATCTCGACGGCGATGTTGCCGTCGAGGAGGCGCGGGATGTCGGTGCTCCCGACCGTGCCGCGCGCGACCGGGTCGCGCGGCCAGAGGAGGAGGTCGTCGTGCATGTCGGCGACGCGCAGCTTGGCGTGCAGCGCCTGCGCGGCGGGACTCACCCGATAGGGCGGCTTGAGGATCACCGTGTTCATCCGGCGGTCCACGAACGATGCCCCCAGCGTGAGGAACGCGAGCACGGCGAGCAGCACCACCGCCAGCAGCCACGTCGCGACCTTGCGGATCACGCCGCGGTCCCCGCCTCGGCCGGCGCGTGGCGCGCGGCGAGCGACAGGAAGTTCGCGAGCAGCCGCTTGCCGTCCTGCGTCATGATCGACTCCGGATGGAACTGCACCCCCCACACGGGATGCTCGCGATGGCGCACGGCGTGGATCTCGGTCGGGTCGTCGGTGGCCGTCGCGGTGATGCGCAACGCCGCCGGGATCGAGGCATGCTCGATCACCAGAGAGTGATAGCGCATCACGGTGAGCGGGCTCGGCATCCCCTCGAAGAGGTCGGTCCCGTCGTGGGTGATGCGACTCGTCTTGCCGTGCATCACGCCGCGTGGCGCGCGGATGACCGTGCCGCCATAGGCCTCGCCGATCGACTGATGTCCGAGACACACGCCGAGGATCGGGATCCCGGCGCCGTAGCGCCGGATGGTCGGCACGCAGATCCCCGCGTCGGCGGGAGTACCGGGGCCGGGGCTCAACACGATCGCGCGTGGCGCCATCTCGGCGATCGCCTCGAGCGGGATGGCGTCGTTGCGCACGACGTGCGGCCGTTCGCCAAGCTCCCCGAAGTACTGCACGAGGTTGTAGGTGAACGAGTCGTAGTTGTCGATGATGAGCAGCATCGGTGGCGTGAGAGGCGTTCACCGAAACGTCGCGGCTCCGTCGCCCATAGGCAAGGCGTGCACAGGCGCTGCCGCAGGGGCGTCCGTGCGCGAGACGCGCCCGGACGTCACCCTCGGGGATGGTATTGCTTGTGCACCGACCGCAGGTACTCCCGATCGACGTGCGTGTAGATCTGCGTCGTCGAGATGTCGGCGTGGCCCAGCATCTCCTGCACGGCGCGCAGGTCGGCGCCCCCCTCGAGCAGATGCGTCGCGAACGAGTGCCGCAGCGTATGCGGACTCACGTGCTTGGTGATCCCGGCGAGCTCGACGTACTTCCGGAGGATCTGCCACGCGCCCATGCGCGAGAGCGGCCGGCCGCGCGCGTTGAGGAAGAGCCGTCCCTTCCCCTCCCCCTTCTCGATCCGCGGGCGCAGTTCGCGCAGGTACATCCCCACCGCGCCGATCGCCGCGCGCCCGATCGGCACGAGCCGCTCCTTCGACCCCTTGCCGAACACGCGCACGAGCGCGTCCTCGAGCATGAGGTCCTTCACCTCCAGCCCGATCCACTCGCTCACCCGCAGCCCCGCGCCGTAGGCGAGCTCGAGCAGCGCGCGGTCGCGGAAGGCGAGGGGCTCGTCGAGCGATATCGCGCCGATGAGACGCCCGACCTCGTCGGCGGTGAGCACCTCGGGGAGCGTGCGCCACTTCCTGGGCGTCTCGAGCCGTTCGCTCGGATCGCGCGCCAGCTGCCCTTCGGCGATGAGGAACCGGAAATACGTGCGGATCGCCGACACCGAGCGGCGGATGCTGGCGGGCGCGAGGCCGAGGTCCTTGAGGTGGTACACGAAGTCGCGGAGCTGCGCGGCGTCGAGCGCGCCGGGCGAGGCGACGCCGCGCGCGGTGGCCCATTCGGCGAAGCGGGTGAGGTCGCGCGCGTACGCTTCGAGCGTGCGCGGCGACGCGCCGTCCTCCAGCGCGAGATGCTCCTCGAACCGCTCGAGCAGGAAGGCGCGCGCGACGCCGTCCGCGAGCATCAGTCCTCCGGCGTGCCTTCTCCGCTCGTCGCCTCGTCGATGACCTTCGCGAGGCGCGCCGCCGCGCGCCGCCGCACGATCACGATGACGAAGGCGGCCAGCAACCCCGCGGCGAAGAACGCGACGATGCCGACCTGGCGGGCGAAGTGGCGCACGGCGCGCTGCATCCCTTCCCAGTCGTCGCCCACCCGGAACGCGATCCAGGCGATGGCGCCGTACCAGATCGCCGACGCGGCGAGGAAGACGAGCGCCGTCCGCACGGGCGGCACGCGCGTGGCGCCGGACATCGGCGGCGTGACGGCGCGCAGCCCGGGGAGGAAGCGGCTCACGAAGAGCGCGGTGAGTCCATAGCGCGAATACATCACCTCGAGACGCTGCTCGAGGTTGTCGACGCCGGCCTTCTTCAACTTGGCGTGGAGCCACTCGGCGCCGTACCGGCGCGCGATGGCGTACACCACCATCGCCCCGGCGACGCTGCCGATGACGATGGACGACGCCGTCACGTAATAGTTCGCGCCACGCCGCGCCGCGAGGAAACTGCCGAGCGCGACGACCACGTCGGCCGGCACGGGCGGGAAGATCCCCTCGATGAACGCCATCGCGCCGAGCAGCAGGTACAGTTGCCAGAGCGGGATCGAGACCAGCGTCGCCGACACGGCGTTGAGGAAATCAGCCACCTCAGGCGATCTCCTCGAGGGTCGCGACCGCGATGACGGCGAGCCCTTCGCCGCGGCCGATCCACCCCATCCCCTCGTTGGTCTTTCCCTTCACCATCACGTCGCCCGGCTCGACGCCGAGGGCCTGCGCGAGCGCCTGGCGCATCCCGTCGCGGTGGGGGCCGATCTTGGGCTGCTCGGCGATGACCGTGACGTCGACTTGCACCGGACGGTACCCGTGCTCGTACACGAAGCCGACGGCGCGGCGGAGCATCTCGATGGAATCGCGTCCCCGGTTCGCCGCGTCCGTGTCGGGGTAGAGCGCGCCGATGTCACCCACGCCGGCGCCGCCCAGGATCGCGTCGGTCACGGCATGGGCCACGGCGTCCGCGTCGCTGTGGCCCACGAGGCGTACCTGCGCCGGGATCAGCACGCCGCCGAGCAGCACCGCGCTGCCCGCGGCGAACCGATGGGAGTCGTACCCTATCCCGACGCGCGTCTTCGTCGCCACGCGTTCTCCGTTCACGCCGCGGCGTACGCCGCGGTATCGATGAGTTCGTAGTTCTGCCGTCGCCGGCGCGGTTCGAAACCGGCTTCCCGGATGAGACGCTCCATCTCGCCGATGCTCGTGCGGAACGTCGTGTTGGCCGCCGACACCACGTTCTCCTCGAGCATCAACGAGCCGAAGTCGTTGCAGCCATGATGCAGGGCGGCCTGACCGATCTTGAGCCCCATCGTCACCCAGCTCGCCTGGATGTTGGGGATGTTGTCGAGCACGGTGCGCGCGAAGGCCGTCGTCCGAAGATACTCGACGGCGTCGGTCTTCGGCATGTGGCTCAGCTCGGGGGTGTTCTCCGGCTGGAGCGGCCAGCAGATGAACGCGGTGAACCCGCCGGTGCGCGATTGCAGCTCCTTGAGGCGGAGCAGATGCTCCACGCGCTCCTCGAGCGTCTCGCCGATGCCGTACATCATCGTGCACGACGTCTTGATCCCCTCGTGGTGCGCGAGTTCCATCACCTCGAGCCAGCGGTCGGCGCCGGCCTTCTTCTTCGCCACCTGGTCGCGCACGCGCTGCACGAGGATCTCCCCGCCGCCGCCCGGGATCGAGTCGAGCCCAGCCTTCACCAGCTCGCGGATCACGTCACGCGCGTCCATCCGGTAGAGCGTGCTCCAGAAATCCACCTCGCTCGGGCTGAACCCGTGGATGTGGATCGGGTGGTGCTCCTTGATGTAGCGCAGCAGGTCGAGATACCACTCGAACGGGATGTACGGATTGTGCCCGCCCTGGATGAGGATCTGCACGCCGCCGAGCGCCTTCACTTCGTCGATCTTCGCGCCGATCTGCTCGTAGCTGAGCGTCCATCCCTCATCGTGCTTCGGGCGGCGGTAGAAGGCGCAGAACCCGCAGTCGGCGACGCAGACGTTCGTGTAGTTGATGTTGCGGTCGACGATGTACGTCACCACTCCCTCGGGGTGCAGCCGGCGGCGCACCTGGTCGGCCTCGTAGGCCAACTCCAGCAGGGGGGCATTCTTGTAGAAGTCGATCAAGTCCTTCATGACAACCCCAACAGCGAGTGAACGGTGTCCGGTGAACGGTTCACGGTGAACCGTTCACGACGCGCTACACCGCAGACAAGAAGGCCAGCCGCCCCGGCGGCACCTTCCCCGCGACGGTCAGCCGGCGGTAGAACTCGGTCAAGCCCCCCAGATGCGGATAGCTCAACCCGTAATCCAGCCCCGCGAAGTAGTCGAGGCACGCCATGAACGGCACGCCGGTCCGCTCCGCGGCCTGGCCGGCGAGCAGGTCGAGATGCTGGAGTCCCCAGTTGCGGCTCTCGATGAGCGCGCCGTGCACGCCGAGCGCGCGCGGCGCGTCGACCGTGCGCTGCGCCACCCACACGGCGAACACGAAGGGAAGCCCGGTCCATCCCTTCCACTCCTCGCCCAGGTCGTAGACGTGGGCGTACGGGCTCTCGATCGCCCCCGCCCGGAGCATGAGGGCGGCGTCGCCGATGACGAGCCGCGCCGCGATCCCGTCGCGCGCGTCGGCGGCGCCGATGTCGTGGAGGTCCGACGCCTCGGCGTCGCCGAGGACGAACTCGGGGGTGCAGCGCCAGACGTGCTCGAAGAGCAGTTCGAGCAGGTGGACGCTCGTCATCGAGCTGCGGCTCACGAGCACGCGCCGCCCGCCCAGCTCGTGCGCCGGGCGATGGGCGAAGAGCATCACGCTCTGCACGGGGCCGTCGCACGAGATCGCGAGGTCGGGGAGCAGCAGGTAGCGCTCCCAGTCGCGCGCGTATTCCACCGCGGAGACGACGCTCACGTCGATCTCGCCGCGCGCCATCATCCCGTTGAGCGCCGTCGGCACGCCGTCGACGAGCCGGCCGGCCAGCGGCACGACGCCGCGGTCCACGCCGCCGTAGACGGGATAGCAGTTGATGTACGGGATCCGGCCGACGCGCATCGTCACGCCGGCACGGGCTCGCCCGCCGGCGCCTCGAAGGTGCGCAGGATGCGGTAGAACGAATCGCGTTCGGCGGGCTGCTTGCCGGCGCCGCGGATGAGCGCGATGAGGCCGTCGAGCGTCATCGCCTGCGGCGTATGCGCGCCCACGGCGTGGTAGATCTTCTCGCGGACGACCGTGCCCTCGAGGTCGTTCACGCCGAAGTGTAGCGCGAGCTGCGAGATCGGCTGCGAGACCATGATCCAGTGACTCTTCACGTGCGCGAAGTTGTCGAGGAAGAGCCGCCCCACGGCCAGCATCTTGAGGTCGTCGGTCCCCGAGGTCGCGGTGCCCTGCCGGCCGAGCTCGCGCCCGAGCGCGTTGTCGTCCGGGTGGTACGCGAGCGGGATGTAGGCGAGGAACCCGTCGGTCTCGTCCTGCAGGTCGCGCAGCATCTGCAGGTGCTCCATGCGGTCCTCGAGCGTCTCGACGTGACCGTAGAGCATCGTGCAATTCGAGCGGATGCCGAGTTCGTGCGCCGTGCGGTGCACCCCGATGTAGTCGGCGCCGGCCAGCTTCTTGCCCGCGATGCGGTCGCGCACGGCCGCGCTGAACGTCTCGGCGCCGCCGCCGGGGAGCGTGTCGAGCCCCGCGGCCTTGAGCGCGACGAGCACGTCGCGCCACGACATCTTCTCGATGCGCGCCACGTGCGCGATCTCGACCGCCGTGAGCGCCTTGATGTGGACGTGCGGGAAGTTCGACTTCAGCGCGCGGAACATCTCCTCGTAGTAGGCGAGGCCCGCCTTCATGTCGAGACCGCCGACGATGTGGAACTCGCGCGTCATGCCGTCGGCGGCATTGGCCGCCTCGGCGAGCACCTGGTCGAGCGTGTAGCGGTAGGCGCCCTCCTCCTTCGGGAGGCGGGCATAGCCGCAGAACGTGCACGTCGTGCGGAGCACGCAGACGTTCGTCGGGTTGATGTGCTGGTTCGACGCGAAGGTGACGACGTCGCCGTTGCGCGCCCGGTTCATCGCGTCGGCCAGCGAGCCGATGCCGAGCAGGTCGCCCGAGCGGAACAGGGTGAGGCCGTCGGCGCGGTCGAGGCGAGCGCCGGCCGCCAGCTTCTCGCCGATCGCGCGGACCGCCGGGTCCGATACGCGACGCATGGCCTCCTGCAGCATCGGTCCCGGGTCGCCTGAGGCTCTCGGCACGTCCTACTCCCGATAGCGCCGGATCGCCAGGCTCACGTTGTGTCCGCCGAAGCCCGACGAGTTGCTCAGGGCGGCATTCACCTCGCGCTTGACCGGCACGTTGGGCGTGCAGTCGAGGTCGCACTCCGGGTCGATCGTCGCGAGGTTGATCGTCGGCGGCACGATGTTGTGAACGATCGCCAGGGTCGTCAACACCGCCTCGACGGCGCCGGCGGCGCCGAGCATGTGCCCCGTGGCGCTCTTCGTCGAGCTCACGTTCAGCCCGGTGGCGTGCGCGCCGAAGACGGCCTTGATGGCGCGGATCTCGTTGGGGTCGTTGAGCGGCGTGCTCGTGCCGTGCGCGTTGATGTACTGCACGTCGCTCGGCTGGAGCTTGCCGTCCTCGAGGGCCCGGCGCATCGCGCGCTGCAGCCCTTCGTGGTTCTCCGGCTGCCCCGTGAGGTGGTAGGCGTCGCCCGTCGCGCCGTAGCCGACGATCTCGCCGTAGATGCGCGCCCCGCGGCGGCGGGCGTGCTCCAGCTCCTCGAGGATCACCGCCCCCGAGCCTTCCCCCATCACGAACCCGTCGCGCGTCGCGTCGAACGGCCGGCTCGCCGTCTCCGGCGACTCGTTCCGCTCGGAGAGCGCCTGCATGTTGATGAAACCGCCGATCGACATCGGGGTGATCGACGCCTCCGACCCGCCGGCGATCATCACGTCGGCGTCGCCGTACTGGATGAGCCGGAACGACTCCCCGATCGCGTGACCGCTCGTGGCGCACGCCGACTGGAGGGAGAAATTCGGACCCTTCGCCTGGAACTTCATCGACACGACGCCCGCGGCGATGTCACCGATGAACATCGGGATGAAGAAGGGCGAGATGCGGCTCGGGCCGTTCTCGCGGAACACGTCGTGCTGCGCCTCGAACGTCGTGATGCCGCCGATGCCGCTGCCGAGGACGACGCCCGTGCGCTCCTTCTCGTAGCCGGTGCCGTCGCCGAACCCGGCGTCGCGCATCGCCTGCACCGCCGACGCCATCGCGAACTGCGTGTAGAGGTCGGCGCGCTTCGCCTCCTTGCGGTCCATGTAGAGGCTCACGTCGAACCCCTTCACCTCGCAGGCGAACCGCGCCTTGAACTGGGAGGCGTCGAAGTGCGTGATCGGCGCGCCGCCGGACTTGCCGGCGAGGATGGCCGCCCACGTCGACGCCACGTCGTTGCCGACGGGCGTGAGACACCCGAGACCCGTCAGGACGACCCGGCGCGACATCAGCCGCCGATCTTCCCGTTCAGGTAACCGATCGCATCGCCCACCGTCCGGAGCTTCTCGGCATCCTCGTCCGGGATGTCGATGTTGAACTCCTTCTCGAACTCCATCACGAGTTCGACGATGTCGAGGCTGTCGGCTCCAAGGTCCTCGATGAAGCTCGCCTCGTTCGTCAACTTCTCGCGCTCGACGCCGAGCTCCTTCTCGATGATGTTCTTGACCTTCTCCGAATGGTCAGCCATTGCCGAAATCCTCGGTACGGTTTGGGGTGGGATAACTCGTCTGAATATAGTGGGTTGGCCGCGCAATCGTCACATCGCAAGCCCGCCGTCGACCACCAGAACCTGGCCGGTCACGTAGGCCGCCAGATCGCTGCTCAGGAAGGCCACGGCGTGGGCCACGTCGACCGGCGCGCCGAGCCGCTCCAGCGGGATCTCCCCGCTCATCGCGGCGCGCGCCTCGGCGGTCATGGCGGCCGTCATGTCGGTCTCGATGAACCCCGGCGCGACGGCGTTGCAGAGGATGTTCCGCGAGGCCAGCTCCTTGGCCACCGACTTGGTGAGCCCCACGAGACCGGCCTTGCTCGCGGCGTAATTCGCCTGCCCCTTGTTCCACATCAGCCCGACGACGCTCGTGATGTTCACGATGCGCCCCCACCGACGCTTCATCATGCCACGGCTCGCCGCCCGGATGGCCACGAACGCCGACCGCAGGTTCGCGTCCATCACCGCGTCCCAGTCGTCGTCCTTCATCCGGAGCATGAGGTTGTCGCGCGTGATGCCGGCGTTGTTCACGAGGATGTCGAGCGACCCGAACTTCTCCTCGACCTCCTGCACCAGCATCGTGACGTCGGCCGGCACCGTGACGTCGCAGGCGAACCCGCGCGCCTCGCCGATCTCCTCGGCCACCGCCTCCGCCTTGGCGCGGTCGCGCCCCACCACCGCCACCTTCGCCCCGCACTCGGCCAGCGTGCCGGCGATGGCGCGGCCGATGCCACGCGTGCTCCCCGTGACGAGGGCCACCTTGCCGGTCAGATCGATGTTCAGCATCGGATTCCTCTCCTGGTGAGGGCGGTGTTCAGCCCAGCGTCGCCAACAGCGCCTCGACCTCGGCGGCCGTGCCGCACGTGATCGCCGGGTGCCCCGGCGCGAGGCGCTTGAGGAGCCCCGTGAGCACGTTCCCCGGTCCCATCTCGACGAACGTCGCGCCCGGGCGCTCCGACGCCATGGCGCGGATCACCTCCACCCACCGCACGGGGCTCGTCAGCTGCTGCACCAGCAGCTGGCGCGCCGTCGCCGCATCGGCCACGCGGTGCGCCGTGACGTTCGAGTAGACCGGGAACGCGGGGTCGCTCCATCGCGCCGTGCTGAGCGCCGCGTCGAGCCCCGCCGTGGCCGGCGCCATGAGCGGCGAATGGAAGGCGCCGCTCACGTTGAGCCGCACGGCGCGCTTGGCGCCGGCCGCCTTGGCGAGCTCCATCGCCCACTCCACGCCGGCCACCTCGCCCGAGATGACCGTCTGCTCGAGGGCGTTGTAGTTCGCGGGCACGACCACGCCCGCGGCACTCGCCTCCGCGCAGATCTCGTCGATCGGCCGTTGCAGTTCGCCGAGGATCGCCGCCATCGCGCCGGGGCGGGCCGTGCCCGCCTCGTACATCAGCTCGCCGCGCCGGCGCACGAGGCGCACGGCATCTTCGAGGGGGAGCGCGCCCACCGCATGGTACGCCGTGAACTCGCCCAGCGAGTGTCCGGCGGCGCCGCGCACGAAGGGCGCGACCTTCTCCTGCACCACCGCCCACACCGCCGCCCCGTGCGTGAGCAGCGCCGGCTGCGCGTTGTGCGTCAGGGTCAGTTCGTCCGCGGGGCCCTCGAACGCGAGCGCGCTCAGCGGCGAGCCGAGCGCCACGTCGGCGCGGTCCCACACGTCGCGCGCCGCGGGGAACACGGCGGCGAGATCCTTCGCCATGCCGGGCTTCTGCGAGCCCTGGCCGGGGAACAGCAGGAGGAGGTCCACGGAGCGAGTCGGGAAGGCGGTCAGCGTGCGGGGGCCGGTGGCGCGCCGCTCAGAAGCGGACGACCATCGAGCCCCACGTGAACCCGGCACCGAAGGCGACGAACAGCACGACGGAGCCGTCGTGCACGCGCCCCTCGCGCACCGCCTCGTCGAGCGCGATCGGGATCGACGCCGCCGAGGTGTTGCCGTAGCGATCCACGTTCACGAACACCTTCTCCATCGGGATGTTGGCGTGCTTCGCCGTCGCCTCGATGATGCGGATGTTCGCCTGGTGCGGGATGAGCAGGTCGATGTCGGACGCGGCGAGCTTCGCGCCGTCGAGCGCGCGGTCGCACGCGTCGGCCATGGAGCGCACGGCGTTCTTGAACACCTCGCGCCCCGCCATCTGGATCTTGTCGCTCCCTTCGGCGATGATCTCGGGCGTCGACGGACAGGCGGCGCCTCCCTTGGGCCGGTGCAGCAGCGTCGCGAGCGTGCCGTCGCTGCGCATGTAGGCCGAGATGATGCCGCGCCCGCGCGTCGAGCGCTTGAGCACGGTCGCGCCGGCGCCGTCGCCGAACAGCACCACGGTGTTGCGGTCCTTCCAGTTGATGATGCGCGTGAGCAGTTCGGCGCCGATCACGAGCACCGTCTCGTAGTGGCCGGCTGCCATGAGCCCCTCGGCGACCTGCGCGCCGTACAGCCAGCCGCTGCACGCAGCCGCGATGTCGAAGGCGACGGCGCGCGTCGCCCCGAGCGCCGCCTGGACCTCAACCGCCGTTGACGGCAGCAGGTGGTCGGGCGAGGCCGTGCCGAGCACGATCGCGTCGAGTTCCGCGGCCGTGACGCCGGCGGCCTGCATCGCCATGCGAGCGGCCTCCGTGGAGATGCTCGTGAGCGTCTCCCCTTCGCCGGCCACGTAGCGATAGCGGATGCCGGTGCGGTCGCGGATCCACTCGTCGCTCGTGTCGATGCCGAGCGCCTGGAACTCGTCGTTCGACATGCGGCGCTTGGGCACGGCGTGCCCCGTGCCCGCGATCATCGCGAATGGACGCTTCATCGGTGTTCCCGGCTGGAGACTACGACTGGGCCGACGCGGCGCCGTGCTGCGCGAGTCGCTGGCCGACGTGGTCGCTCATGCGCGATTCGACGGTCTTCACCGCGATCGCGAGCGCGTTCTTGATCGCCTTGGGCGACGACTTGCCGTGACAGATGATGCTCGCCCCCTTCACGCCGAGGAGCGGCGCCCCGCCGACCGACGCGTAGTCGAGATGGCTCAACGCGCCGGCGAGTTGTTCCTTCGAGACCCCCGACTTCATGAGCAGGCCGACCATCATCGGGGCGATGCCCTCGTACAGCTTCAGCACCACGTTGCCGACGAAGCCGTCGCAGACGACCACGTCGAACGGTCCGCGGTCGCTCGCGCCGGCGGGGATGTCGCGCCCCTCGATGTTGCCGTGGAAGTTGAGGCCGCTGGCCGCGAGGAGCTGGTGCGCTTCCTTCACGACCTTGTTCCCCTTCTCCGGCTCCTCGCCGATGGAGAGGAGCCCCACGCTCGGCCGCGGACGCCCGAGGATGTCCTCGGCGTACACGGCCCCGATGCGGGCGAACTGCAGCAGCTCCTCGGCCGAGCAGTCGACGTTCGCGCCCGCGTCGAGGACCACGACGCTCTGTCGCGCCGTGGGCATGAGCGTGCTGATGGCGGGGCGATCGAGTCCGGCGTGCAGGCCGAGGATGTAGGCCGACGCCGCCATCTGCGCGCCGGTGTTGCCGGCGGAGACGAACGCGTCGGACTGGCCGGCGGCCTGGAGCTTGAGGCCGACGGCCATCGAGCTCTTCGACTTGCCGCGGATCGCGACCGACGGCTTGTCGGTCATCTCGATCACGTCGTCGGCGTGGACGACCTCGAACGCCGCGGCGGCGGCGGCGCGCAGGTCGGCGAATTCGCCGGCGAGCTGCCGCTCGAGTTCCGAGCGGACGACCGCCTCGCGACCGACGAGCTGGATGGTGTGGGCGCCGCCGGACTCCCGCAGAGCGAGCAACGCGCCGGTGACCGGGGCCACCGGCGCGTGATCACCCCCCATCACGTCGAGGGCGATGCGCGCCAACGTCAGGCTTCCTTGGCTGCGACCCGCTGCTTCCCGGCGTAATACCCGCACTCATCGCACACGCGATGCGGGCGCTTCTGGGCGCCGCACTTCGGGCACGCCTGGATCACGATCGGCGCCGCCTTCTTGTGCGTGTTGCGGGCGCGCTTCTTCCGCTTGGATGTACGTCGCTTCGGGACGGCCATGGCTCTCTACTCGTTGGCTTTCGGGGCGCAACTGCACGCGCCCTGGTTCAGATTGGCACCGCAGGTCGCGCACAACCCCTTGCAGTCGGGGGAGCACAGCACGAACGCGGGGACTTCCAGCAACCACTGTTCGCGGATCGCGGGCCGCAGGTCGACCGCCTCACCCGCGCGGCCGATGGCCAGCGGGTAGATGTCGGGGTCCCCTTCGGTCTCCGTATCCGCATAGAGGAGATGGGCCTCGGCCCCCACCTCGACGTCGATGTCCTGCAGGCAACGCCGGCACTCCACGGTCGCCTCGCCGGCGAACTTCCCGCTGAAGTAGAACCGCCCCTGCCCGGCCGACGAAAGCCGCCCGGTCACCCGGAGCGACGTGTTCGGCCGTGAATCGCCCTCGATCCAGCACTGGTCGTCGCGGTCGAGGTCGCCCTGTACCTGTACGGCGCCAGCCACGATAGACTGCGTTGGGAACGACAGCATAGCTTTGAAATATAGCCAGGGGTGGGGGTGGGGTCAACTCACGGATTGAGGCCAAGTTAGGAGTGCGGAGAGGGGGCGCCGAGGCTGCTCGTGCCCCGTCCAGGCACCCCCGCGGGACCGATGGAACGTGAGGCGGGCGCGGAAGGCGTGAGGCGGCATGCCCTGCCCGCCGCTTCACGCTTCACGCGCCCGCCTCACACTGCACGCACCCGCCTCACGCACCTTCGGCGCCCGTCTGGAGCTGCGGCCACCCACAAGCCCTTCCGCCACGGTCCTACCGGATGAGGTCCGTCTCCGCGAAGAAGAACCTCGCCTCCCGCGCCGCGTTCTCGTCGGAGTCCGACGCGTGGATCGCGTTCCGCCCCTTCGACTCGGCGTAGAGCTTCCGCACCGTGCCCGGCGCCGCCTCGGCCGGGTCGGTGGCGCCGATGGCGTCGCGCAGCGCGAGCACCGCGTCGCCCTTCTCGAGCACCATCGGCATGCAGTAGTCGCTCGTCATGAACTCGACGAGCTCGGGGTAGAACGGGCGCCCCTTGTGCACGGCGTAGAACTCGCCGGCCTGCGCGGGGGTGAGTTTCATCACGCGCGCGGCGATGAGCGCGAACCCCTGCTTCTCGAGGTGCGCGAGGATGAGTCCCGCCTTGCCGGCGTTGAAGGCGTCGGGCTTGATGATCGTGAGCGTTCTATTTCCAGCCATGATGTGTGATGTGCGAGTGAACGGTGAACGGTTCACCGTGAACCGTGCGGTTACTTCAACCCGGCCTTGATCAAGTCCACGAAGTCGATCGGCCGCTTGGCGACACCCATGCCGGCTGCCTTGAACGCGTCGATCTTCTCGGCGGCCGTGCCGGCCGAGCCCGAGATGATCGCGCCGGCGTGCCCCATGCGGCGCCCCGGGGGCGCCGTCTGGCCGGCGATGAAGCCCACGACCGGCTTCGTCATGTGGTGCTTCACGAAGTCCGCCGCTTCCTGCTCGTCGGTGCCGCCGATCTCGCCCATCATCGCCACGGCCTTCGTGTGCGGATCCTTCTCGAACGCCGCGAGGCAATCGATGAAGTTCGTGCCGTTGATCGGGTCGCCGCCGATGCCGACGCAGGTCGTCTGGCCGATGCCGGCGCGGGTGAGCTGGTACACGATCTCATAGGTGAGCGTGCCCGAGCGGCTCACGACGCCGACCGGCCCCGGCGCGCAGATGCGCCCGGGGATGATGCCGACCTTCGACGCCCCGGGCGAGATGAGTCCCGGGCAGTTCGGGCCGAGCAGGCGCGCGCCCTTCTCCTTCACGAAGGGATAGACCTTCGTCATGTCGAGCACCGGCACGCCCTCGGTGATGCACACGACGAGTGCGCACCCCGCGTCGGCGGCTTCCATGATCGCGTCGGCCGCGCCCATCGGCGGCACGTAGATCACGGCCGTGTTGGCCCCCGTCTTCTCGACGGCGTCGTACACCGTGTTGAACACCGGCACGGTCCCCTCGAACGTCTGCCCGCCTTTCCCGGGGGTGACGCCGGCGACGACCTTCGTGCCGTACTCGATCATCTGCTTCGTGTGGAAGGAGCCGTCGCGGCCGGTGATGCCCTGCACCACCAGCTTCGTGTCCTTGTCGATGAAGATGCTCACGCGGCCTTCCCTCCCTTCGCCAGCTGCACGGCCTTCTGGACCGCCTCGTCCATGTCGCTCGAGGCGGAGAACCCGTTCTCGGTCAGGATCTTCATCGCGATCTCTTCGTTGGTGCCGGTGAGGCGGATGACGATCGGCACCTTGAGCGGGTTCGACTTCGTCGCGGTGACGATGCCGTTGGCCACGTCGTCGGTGCGCGTGATGCCGCCGAAGATGTTGAACAGGATGCACTTCACGGCCGGGTCGGCGGTGATGATGCGCAGGGCGTTGACGACCTTCTCCGGGTTCGACGACCCGCCGATGTCGAGGAAGTTCGCCGGCTCGCCGCCGTAGTACTTCACGAGGTCCATCGTCGCCATGGCGAGGCCGGCGCCGTTCACCACGCAGCCGACGTCGCCCTCGAGCTTGATGAACGTGAGGTTGCAGTTGCGCGCATCCACCTCGCTCGGCGCCTCGCTCGAGACGTCACGCAGCGCCTCGATGTCCTTGTGCCGGTCGAGCTCGTTGTCGTCGACGACCATCTTGCCGTCGACGGCGATGAGTTCGCCCGACGGCGTGCCGACGAGCGGGTTGATCTCGGCGAGCGAGCAGCCGCTCGCCATGAACGCGGCGTAGAGCTGCTGCATGATCTTCGCCGCCTGCTTGACGAGTTTGATGTCCTGGTAGAGGAAGAAGCCCATCCGCATCGCCTCGTAGCCGCGCAGCCCGTAGCGCGTGTCGACGGGGACGTAGAGGATCTTCTCCGGCGTCTTGGCGGCCACTTCCTCGATGTCGATGCCGCCCGCCGCGCTCACCATGAACACGGGCTTCTTGCGCTGGCGGTCGACGATGATGCCGACGTACGCCTCGCTGGCGATGTCGGCCGCCGTCGTGACGAGCACCTTCTCGACCGTCAGCCCCTTGATGTGCATGCCGAGGATCGCGGTGGCCTTCTCCTTCGCGTCGGCCGGCGTCTTGCAGAACTTCACGCCGCCCGCCTTGCCGCGGCCGCCGGCGTGGACCTGCGCCTTCACCATCACCGCGGTGCCGAGCTTCATGGCGATCGCTTCCGCCTGCTCGGGCGAGGTGGCGACTTCACCCGCGGGAATCGGCACGCCGTATCCGCGGAGAATGTCCTTCGCTTGATATTCGTGGAGGTTCATCAGTGAGACCGGATGGAGGTCATGTGTGCGACAGCCTGTAAACTTACCTGAATGAGCGGCGATCAGGGCGCGGCGCGCAGCAGCTTCCCGAGTGCCGTGAACGCCTCGCCGAACGCGCTCCAATCCCCCCGGCGGAGCGCGCGATCCATCGTGCCGTAGAGCGCGTCGACGCGAGCGCGCCACGCGGCGGGCACCTGCCCCGGCGCCGACGTCTTCATGCCGAGCGCTTCGGCGAGGGTGTGGCCGGCGCGAACGACGACGGTGCTCGCGCCTTGGTCGCCCGTGCTCCCCACCAGCGCCACCGCGACGCCGGCGAGCGACGGCGGATCGTGCCAGTCGTAGAACGACTGCACGTACGCGAGCCCGTCATCGGTGGGCACGACCGTCACCAGGCCGCGGCGCGGCGTCGTCCGCCCCCGCTGGATTCCGGCGCTGTCGGCGGCATGCTGCAGGGCGCTCAACAGCGGCGTCCACTGGCCGGCGCCGGCGCGCCGGTACCAGACGGTGCGGGGCGACGTGCCCCCGCGGGCGACCAGAGTACCCCAGACGGCGTCGTCGCCCCCCACGAGCGCGAGGGAGCGCGCCAGCGCCGGCTCCTCGCCCGGCGCGACGAAGGGCGAGGCGAGTTCGCCTCCGAACTCCGCGTCGGCGTCGTCGGCGAGCCCGAGGGCGCGCGGCCGCAGCGAGTCACCGGCGAACCCGGTGCGCATCAGCACCGCGCCCTGCAGCGCGAGCAGGTCGGCGCTCGGCGCGCGCCGGCGCACGAGTACGTCGGGCATCGCGGTGGCCGGGTGGAAGAGCTCGGGGAACTGCGCGATCCAGGTACGGGTGTACGCATCCGGATGCGGATCCGCGTACAGCGTGACGCGTCCGGTCTGCGCCTGCACCGCCGCCGTCGCGGCGTGCCGCACGTAGCGCTGCTCGGCACCGGCGAACGGGACCGCCTCGGCGATCGGGTACTCGTCCGACGTCGCGAACAATTCGACCAACCACGTCAACGAGTCACCGTCGACGACCGGCTGCACTTCGAGCCCCGGCGTGAAGAAGGGCGCGAGGCGCGCGACGCGCTCGGTGACCTCGCGGTGGTACACGATCCGCGAGCGCGGCTGCGCGCCGTCGCGCCAGAGGAGCCCCGGTTTGCGGAGATGCCACGCGTGCCCGAGTCGCTCCGGCCACGACGCGAATGGCGGGGCGGCAAGATGGGCGCCGCTGTCGAGGGCGACCAGGAAGCGCGGCGCGCCATCCCACAGCTGCACGCCGGCGATCGACCGCACGCCGTCGGGGCCGTCGGCTCCGAAGGGCGCGAGTGGATGTCCGCGGTCGTCCACGGCACCGGCGAGGCTCGTCATGAGCCACCACGGCGCCTCGTCGGCCTCCGGGCGCTCGAGCACTCGCGCGAGGAGCGTGCCGCCCGAGGGATCGAAGTCGATCGCCGCCGCGGTGCCGCGTCGCGCGAAGTCCGCCGACCGCTCCAGCGCGATGGGATCCCAACTCGCGAGATGCGCCGGCAGTTCGGTCGCCGCGATGCCCGGGGCGTGCAGCGAATCCGCCGGCACGATCCGTTCGATGGCGAACGCACGGCGCGTGAACGCGGCGCGCGTCTGCCGGTACGGGCGGTCGGCGGCGCGCCGCTCGCGTTCCGGCACTCCCCAGTGCGCGGCGATGGGGAGCAGCCCGCGTTCGGCCGGCCCGGCCAGCAGCATCGCGCCGAGCATCACGAGCAGAACGCGATGATAGCCGTGCCAGCCGGCCCAGGCGACGACCACCGAGGAGAGGAGCGCGCCCAACGAGAGTCCGGTGAGCGCCGGCGTCGCCACGAGATGGTCGAACGCGTCGAAGGCGCCGTCGGGGCCGCTCCCGTTCGCGAGCAGCGAGAGGCCGTCGAGTCGGTAGCTCCACGCGACCAGCAACAGCAGGCACGCGGCCAGCAGGGAGAGATGGCGTCGCACGTACGTGCTCACCGCGAACCGGCCGCGCTCCCAGCGGAGGCTCGGCGTGATCGCGTACAGGAGCACGACCATCGATCCCACCATGAGCACCACCATCATCGCCCAGAGGTGCACCGACCGCTCGAACGGCAGGTGGTACACGTAGAATCCGAGGTCGCGGTCGTTGAACGGCTCCGATTCGCCGAAGGGCACCCCGAGTCGAGCGGCGGCGAGCACCGTCCAGTCGTCGAGCGGGAACGCCAGCGCGATGGCGGCGAGCGCGGCCAGCACCACGACCGTGATGGTGAGGTAGCGCCCCGGCACGGCCTCGCCGAAGTCGAGGTTGCCGAGCCGGCGCGGGAGCACGAGCGACACGATCGACGCGCGCACGGCGTACAGATTCGGGAGCGCGAAGGCGAAGGCGAGCGCTCCCGCCGCGAGGCGCTGGCCCCATTCGTGCCAGAGCCGCAGGCGATACACGGGCAGCGCTCCCATCGCGGCGTACCACGTCCACTCGCCATAGATGCCGGCGAGCAGGCGCCCGACGAACAGGAGGACGGCGACGCTGGCCGCGAGCAGCAGGAGCCAGCGCCGCGGCGTCATCTCACGCCTCTGGGAAGGACACACCCTGGGCGGCGAGCCAACCCGCGACCTCGCCACGGATCTCGCGCAACCGTGCCTCCGACAGCGCCTCGAATCGCACGACGAGGATCGGCTGCGTGTTCGATGCGCGGATGAGCCCCCAGCCGTCGCCGTAGAGGATGCGCACGCCGTCGACGTCGATCACCTGGTGGCGCGCGCGGAAGTACGCGGTCGCCGCGTCGACGATCGCGAACTTCTGGTCGTCGGGGCAGTCCACCCGGATCTCGGGGGTGGACACGTAGTGCGGGATGTCGGCGAGCAGGTCGGCGACGCTCTTCCCCGAGTCGGCGACGATGCGCAGCAGGCGCGCGGCGCCGTAGAGCGCGTCGTCGTGCCCGTAGAAGCCCTCGGTGAAGAACATGTGGCCGCTCATCTCGCCGGCGAGCGGCGCGTGCAGCTCCTTCATCTTCTCCTTGATGAGCGAATGGCCGGTCTTCCACATGACGGGCTTGCCGCCCGCGCCGGCGATGGCGTCGGGGAGCGCTTGCGAGCACTTCACGTCGAAGATGATCGACTGTCCCTTGCCCGTGCGCGCCAGCACGTCGCGCGCGTAGAGGATCAGCAGGTAGTCACCCCAGATGATCGTTCCCTTCCCGTCGACGATGCCGATGCGGTCGGCGTCGCCGTCGAACCCGATGCCGAGGTCGGCCCCTTCGCGCCGCACCGCGGCGATGAGGTCGTGCAGGTTCTCGACGACCGTCGGATCGGGGTGATGGTTGGGGAACGTGCCGTCGCTCTCGGCGAACAGCAGCGTGGGGGTGATGCCGAGCCGCGGGAAGAGCTTCGGCGCGACCAGCGAGCCGACGCCGTTGCCGCAGTCGATGACGACCTTGAGCGGACGGCTCAACGGGCCGATGCGCGCGACGATGTCATCGACGTAGCGGTCGATCACCGATTCCTCGCGCAGCGTGCCCTCGCCCCCCGGGAACTTCCCCGCCTCGATCAGCTGCCGCAGGCGCTGGATGCCGTCGCCGTGCAGCGACGCCGTGCCCACGCAGATCTTGAATCCGTTGAATTCCGGCGGATTGTGCGACCCGGTGATCTGGATGCCGCCGTGCACCGGCAGGTGGTGCAGCGCCCAGTACATGAGCGGCGTCGGCACGATGCCGATGTCGATGACCGACACGCCCACGGCGCGCAGCCCGCGCACGAGCGCATCGCGTAGCGCGGTACCGCTCGGCCGGTTGTCACGCCCTACGACGATCTGCGGCGTGATGCCCCGTTCCGCGAGGAGGGCGCCGAACCCACGCCCGATGCCTTCGGCGGCTTCGACGGTGAGGTCGTTCCCCACCACGCCGCGGATGTCGTACTGCCGGAAGATGCCAGGAGAGATCATGGGAGGCCCCGAAACGAACGAGGGCGGAGCGCTGGTGCGGTCCGCCCCCTGAGGTGAGACACGGTTCAGCGACTCGCCGTCTGGCCGGTCGCGGTAGCGGCCGCCGCGGCGGGCGGCACCGGGACGCTCTGCCGCGTCCATCGGGCAAGGCGCCCCGGGAACACCCCGAGTCCGAGGATCGCGGCGATGGTGATGCCGAGCACGAGGCGGGTCATCTTGCCCGTCGGCGCGATCTCGGGCGCGCCCTCGGCGCGCGGCTTCATGAACATGGCGCGCACCACGCCGAGGTAGTAGCCGGCCGACACGACCGACGTCAGCACGAGGAGCACGGCGAGCGGGATGAGCATGTGCTCCGCCGAGAGGGCGGCCTGCAGCAGATACCACTTGGCGAAGAAGCCCACGCCGCCGAAGATCGGGAAGCCGAGCAGCGCCAGCATGCACACCGCCATCGCCGTCGCCAGCCACGGGCGCACGGTCCACAGGCCGTCGTAGTCGGCGATGTCGAGTCCCTGCTCGTTGACGCGCGTGAGCGTGGCGACGATCGCGAACGCGCCGAACGTCGCCAGCGTGTAGGCGATGAGGTAGAACAGGAACGCCGCGGCGCCGAGGTGCGTGCCGGTCTCGATCGCCACGAGCAGGTAGCCGCTGTGGGCGATGCTGGAGTAGGCCAGCATGCGCTTGATGTTGCGCTGCGCGAGCGCGACGACGTTGCCGACGAGCATCGTGATGGAGGCGAGCCACCACACCGGCGCGAACCACGCGAAGTCCAGCACGCTGAAGGCGTCGATCCACACGCGGAAGAACCCGGCGAACGCGGCCGCCTTCACCGCCGAGGCCATGAACGCCGTGATCGGCGTCGGCGCGCCCTCGTAGACGTCGGGCGACCACATGTGGAACGGCACCGCCGCCACCTTGAAGCCGAAGCCGACGAGCAGCAGCCCCACGCCGACGAGCAGCATCGCCGTGTGGTGCAGCTGGTAGCCCATGATGCGCGTGCCGATCTCGGTGGTGTTCGTGGAGCCGGTCGCGCCGTACACGAGCGCGATGCCGTACAGCAGGAAGCCCGTCGCGAACGCGCCGAGCAGGAAGTACTTGAGCGCGCCCTCGGCCGACCGCTCGCTTCGGCGGTTCATCCCCGCGAGCACGTAGACGGCGATCGACATCATCTCGAGGCCGAGGAAGAGGATCATCAGGTCGCGCGCCGCGGCCATGATCATCATCCCGGAGGTGGCGAACAGCACGAGCACGTGCGACTCGGCGTGCGTGATGCCGTCGCGTGTGTTGTGGTCCATCCCCAGCGCCACCGTGCCCATGGCGGCGAGCAGGAAGATCACGTCGGCGGCCCAGCGGAACTTGTCGACGGCGATCACGCCCTGGCCGGCCGTGGCGTCGCCGAACGCGAACCAGAGCACGGCGCCGAGGGTCGCCGCCAGCACGACGAGACTCCCCCAGCCGACCGTCCGCTGGTGGTCGTCGCTCTCGGTGCGCCAGGCGGCGACGAGCATCATGACCATCGCGCCGCCCATCAGCAGCAGGTCGGGCGTCATCGCGCCCATCAGCTGGCTGGGGATCAGGAGGTCGTAGCGCATTACCGGATCTCCATCGGCGAGCCGCTATCGGCGTTGCCCCCGCTCTCGACATGCCGCACGAGCCGCGTCGCGGCGGCCTGCGTCATCTCGAGCACGGGCTTCGGGTACACGCCGAGCCACACGATGGCGGCGATCAGCGGCACGAGCAAGGCGATCTCCCGGCGGTTGAGGTCGGTGAGTCCCTTGTTCTCGGGCTTGGTGAGCGGATTGTAGATGATGCGCTGCAGCGCCCAGAGCAGGTACGCCGCCGCGAAGATCACCGCGGTCGCGGCGACGATCGCGTACACCGGCTGCGACCGGTACGACCCGATGAGGACGAGGAACTCGCCGACGAACCCGTTCGTGCCGGGGACGCCGATCGAGCTCAGGCAGACGATCGTGAGCAGCGTCGCGAACACCGGCGTCACCGCGGCGATGCCGCCGTAGTCGGCGATCATGCGCGTGTGCCGCCGCTCGTAGATCATGCCGATCATGAGGAAGAGCGCGCCGGTCGAGACGCCGTGGCTCAGGTTCACCATCAGGGCGCCCTGCACCGACTGGGGCGTGAGGGCGAAGAGGCCGAGCATCACGAAGCCGAGGTGGCTCACCGACGAATAGGCGACGAGCTTCTTGAAGTCGGGCTGCACGAGCGCGACGAGCGCGCCGTACACGATGCCGATGACGGCGAGCGTGAGGAACAGCGTCCGCACGCCCTCGCTCGTCGCCGCGTTCGGGAAGAGCGGGAGCGCGTACCGGATGAAGCCGAACGTCCCCATCTTGAGCATGATCGCCGCGAGGATCACGGAGCCGGCGGTCGGCGCCTCGACGTGCGCGTCGGGGAGCCACGTGTGGAAGGGCCACATCGGCACCTTCACCATGAACGCCAGCGCGAACGCCCCGAAGAGCCAGAACTGCTGCGCGGGGTTCAGGTGCACCTGGTGCAACAGGTAGTCGTAGCCGAACATCGGCTGCCCGTTCCCGCCCGGGAGCAGCAGCCCGAGGTAGATGATCGCCACGAGCATGAGCAGCGATCCGACCATCGTATAGATGAAGAACTTGAGGCTCGCGTACAGGCGGCGCTGCCCGCCCCAGATGCCGATGATCAGGTACATCGGCACGAGCATCAGCTCCCAGAACACGTAGAAGAGCACGAGATCGAGCGCCATGAACACGCCGAGCATGCCGGTCGTGAGCACGAGCAGCAGGGCGTAGTACGCCGCCGTCTTCTCGCGGATGCTGGTCCAGCTGCCGAGCACGGCGAGCGGCATGAGCAGCGTCGTCAGCAGGATGAGCATCGTGGCGATGCCGTCCACGCCGACGTCGAAGTGCACGCCCCAGTTCGGGATCCAGTTCATCGTGACGCGCGCCGTCCACCCCGCGGAGGCGGGGTTCACCGACCACCAGAGGCCGAGCGAGAGGACGGCTTCGAGCGTGAACACGGCGAAGGCGATCATCCGCGTCTGCCGCATCACGTCGAGATCGGTCGTGCCGGCGGGGCGCCACAGCCAGCCGCGCAGCAGCACGAGCGCCGCGCCGGCGAGCGGGAGCCCGAGCAGCACCGGCAGGATCCAGTTGTTGTAACCGAGGGAGTCGAGGAGTTCTGTCATGGGATCGGGCCGGCGCTCAACGGTACTTGGTGAAGGCGCCGAGCAGCGCGATGACGCCGATCAGCAGGACCCAGGCATACGTGCCGACCTGCCCGCTCTGCAGCTGCGAACCCATCCACCCCATCGCCCGGGCGAACATCGCGCTGCCGTTCACGAACAGTCCGTCGATGAGGCCGACGTCGACGCCCTTCCAGAGCACGAACCGCGACCCCTTCTCCACCGGCTGCACGATGGCCGCGTCGTACGCCTCGTCGATGAAGTACTTGTGCTCGAGCACGCGGGCGAAGCCCGTCGATGGGACGTCCTGCTTCTTCGGCACGAGCGCCGCGGGCTTGAGGCGCGTCAGCGCGATCGTGATGCCGGCCACGGCGATCGCGACCGCGATGCCGATGAGCATCCATTCGTTCACCTCGGCGCCGCCGTGCCCCTCGCCGCCGGCGATGCGCGCCGTCGCGGCGCCCACCACCGGCTCGAGCCAGTGCGCGAGGCGGTCCGTCGGACCGAGCTTGATGAGCTCCGGCAGGTTCAGCCAGCCGCCGATCGCGCTCGCGATGCCGAGCACGACGAGCGGGCCCGTCATGATCCAGGGCGCTTCGGCGAGGTGCGTCTGTTCCTGCTCGCCGGTGCGGTTCGGGCCGTGGAAGGTGTAGATCATCATCCGCGTCATGTAGATCGCGGTGAGGAGCGCCGCCGAGAGCCCGAACACGTACACGACGTACAGTACCGTGCTCCCGGGGAGCCCGAGCCACGTCGCCTCGGCGAGCGTCGACCCGTGCGCGCGCGTGAACACCGTGCCGAGGATCTCGTCCTTCGAGAAGAACCCCGAGAACGGCGGGATGCCGGCGATGGCGAGCGTCGCGATCCACATCAGGGTCCAGGTGACGGGCATGAACTTCTTCAGCCCGCCCATGTTGCGCATGTCCTGCGCGTCGTCGTGGTTGTGCGTGGCGTGGTACGCCCGGTGCATCGCGAAGATCACCGAGCCCGAGCCGAGGAAGAGCAGCGCCTTGAAGAACGCGTGCGTCACGAGGTGGAACACGCCGGCCGTGTACGCCCCCACGCCGACGCCCACGAACATGTAGCCGAGCTGCGAGACGGTGGAGTACGCGAGGACCTTCTTGATGTCCCACTGCTTGAGGCCGATCGTCGCCGCGAAGAGCGCCGTCATCGCGCCCACGGCGGCCACGGTGAGCGAGGCCACCGGCGCCATCGAGAAGAGCAGGCTGCTGCGCGCCACGAGGTACACGCCCGCCGTCACCATCGTCGCGGCGTGGATGAGCGCTGAGACGGGGGTCGGACCGGCCATCGCGTCGGGGAGCCACACGTAGAGCGGGATCTGCGCGCTCTTGCCCGTGCAGCCGAGGAACAGGAAGAGGCAGATCGCCGTGACGACCGCCCCGCCCACCGGCAGCCGCGACGCGTTCTCCGCGACGCCGGCGAAATCGAGCACGCCGAGGTTCGCGAACAGCAGGAACATCGCGACGAGGAAGCCGAAGTCGCCGATGCGGTTCACGATGAACGCCTTCTTGCCGGCGTCGGCGTTCGCCTTCTCGCTGAACCAGAAGCCGATGAGGAGGTAGGAGCAGAGCCCCACCCCTTCCCACCCGACGAAGAGCAGTGGGTAGTTGGCGCCGAGCACCAGCAACAGCATGAAGAAGACGAAGAGGTTGAGGTACGCGAAGTAGCGCGGGTACCCCGGGTCGTCCTGCATGTAGCCGACGCTGAAGATGTGGATCAGCGTGCCGACCCCGGTGATGACGAGCACCATCACCATCGAGAGCGGGTCGAGCTGGAGCGCCGCGTCGACCCCTGAGGTCGCCCACCGGCATCCACTGGAAGAGCGTGTTCACGTACGGCGCGTGCATGTCGACGCCGCTCATCGCGAAGAAGATCGCGACGGCGAGGGCGAACGCGGCGAGCAGCACCCCCGGCCCGACGAGGCTCACGATGCCGGCGTACTTGTGGCGCACCACGTGGTGGCCGTCGTCGTGGCCGTGCGCGGCGTCGTGCGCGGCGTGATCGTCGGGGCCGTCGTGGCCGTGTCCGGCCGCCGACGGGTCGTCGGGGCCGAGCGTGGCGGCGGAGAAGAGGGCGAGCGAGCCGTTGATCAGGAACCCGAGCAGCGGCAGCAGCGGCAGCAACCACACGAACTGCGCCACGGTGGTGGCGAGCGGGTGGGCGCCGGCGGAGGCGGGGACGGTGATCATCAGCCGCGCAGCAGGTTGATGTTCTGGAGGTTCACGGTCTGCTTGTGCCGGAAGATGGCGATGATGATCGCGAGCCCGACGGCCGCCTCGGCGGCGGCCACCGTCATCACGAAGATCACGAACACCTGGCCCGTGGCGCCGTAGAGCTTCGAGAGCGCGACGAACGAGAGGTTCACGGCGTTGAGCATCAGCTCGACGCACATGAACACGATGATCGCGTTGCGCCGGGTCAACACGCCGACGACGCCGATCGCGAAGAGCGCTGCGGAGAGCGCGAGGGACTCAGCGAGCATCTTTCTTCTTGGCGAGGACGACGGCGCCCATGATCGCGACGAGCAGGAGGATGCTCGTCAGCTCGAACGCCAGCAGGTATTCCTTGAACAGCGGCCCGGCGATGGGGGCGATGACGCCACCCGTCTGCGGCGGCGCCGTCACCGCGGGGACGACGAGTCGCAGGTCGAGCGGGCTCTTCGCCAGCGCCATCAGCTCGGCGACGAGCGCGAGCCCCACGAAGCCGGCGACCAGGCGTCCCCACTTGCCGCGGATGTCGCTCAGCTCGCCGGGGTTCCCGAGGTTGAGGAGCATCACCACGAACAGGAACACGACCATGATCGCGCCGGTGTACACCAGCACCTGCATCGCGCCGACGAACTGCGCGTCGAGCATCACGTAGAGGGCGGCGAGGCTGAACATCGCCCCCACCAGCCACATCGCCGCCGCCACCGGACTCTTGCGCGTCACGAACATCAGCGCGCAGGCCAGCGCGACGAGCCCGAAGAGGTAGAAGTTGAAGGTATAGAAGAGCGGAAGGAATTCGTTGCCCATCACTCCCCCTTCGCGTCGGCGGGATCCCACATCTCGCACACGGGGTGCGTCTGCGACGTGAGGCGCGCCAGGTCGTACACGAACCGGTCGCGGCTGTATTCCGCGTTCTCGTAGTGCCGACCGACGTGGATCGCCTCCTCCGGGCACACCTCCTGGCAGTAGCCGCAGAAGATGCAGCGGAACTCGTCGATCTCGAACAGGAGCGGATAGCGGTTCCCTTCCTCGTCCTCGCCCGGCACGAGCTTGATGCAGTTCGCCGGGCACACCGTCGGGCAGAGGCCGCAGGCCACGCACTTCGCCTTGCCGTCCTCCGTCGTCAGCATGCGGTGCGTGCCGCGCCACCGGGGCGAGATGTCCCACTTCTCGTCGGGGTACTGCACCGTCACCTTGTGCGGATCGACGAGGTGCTTGAAGGTCAGGGCGAGCCCCTTCATCGTGGCGCGCACGTAGCTGACCTCGCCCACCGGGCGATCCATCACCTTCACCTTGATGGCCATCTAGGCTCCCGGTCCGCGAAGCGTCGCGCGGCTGGGCGCGACGGCTCGGAGCTTGTCGACCGCCGCCCGGTCGAGCCGGCTGTACGCCGGGCTCACCACGCGCCCGCGATCGAGGATGAAGAAGAGCACGACGACGAGCACGAGGTTCAGCCCGAACAGCACCGCCCCGAACTTGTGGCCGCGCGTGAAGCCCGCCCGGTCGAGCGCCACGACGGCCGCGGCGATGATCGCCACGTACGCCAGCGCCACGGGCAGCATGAACTTCCACCCCAGCGACATCAGCTGGTCGTAGCGGAACCGCGGCAGCGTCCAGCGGATCCAGATGAAGAAGAACACCCAGAACAGCGTCTTCGCCACGAAGAAGCCGAACGTCACGAGCGTCTTCAGCACCGTGAACGGCGGCACGTTGTCCCACGTCGTGAACGGGATGTCCCAGCCGCCGAGGAAGAGCGTCGACATCATCGCTCCGGCGGTGATCATGTTCGCGTACTCGGCGATCGGGAACATAGAGTACTTCATGGCGCTGTACTCGGTGTGGTAGCCGGCCACCAGCTCCGACTCCGACTCCGGCAGGTCGAACGGCACGCGGTTCGTCTCGGCGAACGCGGCGATCAGGAAGAGGAAGAACGCCACCGAGAGCAGCAGCACGTTCCACCCCATCGCCACCTGCTGCCCGATGATCTCGGTGAGGTGCACGTTGCCGGCGAGGAGGAGCACGCACACCGTGCTCATCCCCATCGCGATCTCGTAGCTCACCATCTGCGCGCTGGCGCGCAATCCGCCGAGCAGCGCGTACTTGTTGTTGGAACTCCACCCGGCGAGCGTCAGCCCGTACACGCCGAGCGAACTGATCGCCAGCGTGAACAGGAACCCGATCGGCAGGTCGGCCACCACCATGTCGATGCGTCCCCACGGCGTGGGGAGCGGCGAGGCGAAGGGGATCACCGACCAGGTGAGCATCGCCGGCACGAAGGCGAGGGCCGGCGCCATCACGAACAGGATCTTGTTCGCGTCGGCCGGATACGTCTCTTCCTTCATGAAGTTCTTCACGCCGTCGGCAAGCACCTGGAACAGCCCCCAGGGACCGACGCGGTTCGGACCGTGACGGTCCTGGATCCAGGCCGCGATCCGGCGCTCGGCGAACGTGGTGTACGCCACCGTCACCATCACGAGCCCGAAGATCACGAGCATCTTGATGATGGAGAAGATGACGAACACGCCGGTCGTCGGCGGGAGCTGCGGGTCGGCGACCTGCAGCAGCATGGGGAGCGTGTGCGTGAGCATCACTTGGCCCCCACCGCGGCGCCCTGCACCGCCGCTCCCGAGAGGGCGAGCCCGCCGTACGAGAGCCCCGCGAACGGCACCTCGGCGGCCGCGAGCGCGTCGAACGCGGCGCTCGCCGTGTGGTACTCGGCCTTCTCGCCGAGCGCCGTCAACAGGTCGGCGAGCGCGTACCAGCTCGGCCGCGCCAGCCCCGGCGCCTGCTTGGCCTGCAGGAACCGCTGCACGCGGCCGCGCAGGTTCGTGAACGTCCCTTCTTCCTCGGCGAAGTTCGCGATGGGCAGCGTGACGGCCGCCGCGCGCACCGCCGCGGAGAGCACCGTCCCCACCACGATCACCGCGCCCGCCTTGGCCACGGCCTCGGCGTTCACCCCGGCGAGCGCGTCGTCGGCGACGACGAGCACGTCACCCGCGCCCAGTCCGGCGAGCACGTCGTCGGCGCGGGTGAAGCCGAGCAGTTCGCACGCCGTGGCGTTCGCGGCGCGGTCGGCGCGCACGGAGAGGTCCTTCACCCCAGGCAGCGGCGCCTCGGCGCCCTGCGCCACGTGGTATTTCACCACCCCACCGGTCTTCGTGGCGAGGCGCTTGAGCAGATGGAGCGCTTCGTTCGAGAGCGACGGGCTCGCGACGATGTGCGCCTTCTTCCCCTTGAGCGCGTGGGCCGCGGCCTTGAGCGCCACGTCCAGTCGGCCGGCTTGCCGGCGACGGTGGGGTACTCGATGCGGTCGGGCCGGTTGAGCCAGCGGTAGTTGAACCGCCCCTCGTCGCACATGAAGTGCCCGTTCACCGACTCGTTCGCGCGCGGCTTGAACCGCATCACCGCGTTGTCGCGCGTCTCGACGGTGATGTTGCACCCCTGCGAGCAGCCCGGGCACACGCTCGCCGTGCGGTCGAGCTCCCAGGCGCGCGCCTTGTTGAGGAAGTCCTTGGAGAGGAGGGCGCCCACCGGGCAGAGATCGACGACGTTCGCCGCCCAGGGCTGCGTCAGGTCGGCGTCGGGCGCCTTGCCGATGTACGCGCGGTCGCCGCGCTCGCTCACGTTGAGCACCGGCGCGTCGTGCACGTCGTCCATGAAGCGGACGCAGCGCGTGCAGAGGATGCACCGGTTCTGCACGTAGAGCACGTCGCCGCCGAAATCCTCGCTCGGGTTGAACCGCTTGGGCTCCCGGTACCGCGAGTCGGCGCGTCCTTCCTGGAACGTGTAGTCCTGCAGCTCGCACTCGCCCGACTGGTCGCAGATCGGGCAGTCGAGCGGATGGTTGATGAGGAGGAACTCGAGCACGCCCTTGCGCGCCTCGAGCGCCTTCTCGCTGTAGACATGCACCACCTGCCCCTCGCCCACCGAGGTCGCGCACGCCGGCGCGAGCTTCGGCATCTTCTCCACTTCGACGAGGCACATCCGGCACACCCCCGCGACGGGGAGCCCGGAGTGGTAGCAGTAGTGCGGGATGAGGACGCCGGCGGACTTCGCGGCCTCGAGGATCGAGGTGCCGACCGGTACGGAGACCGGGCGCCCCTCGATGGTGAGGTTGACGGTCGTGTCGGCCATTACGCGGCAGCCCCCGAGGATACGGCCACGGTGCTCGAGCGCTTGCCCGTGATGAGCGCCTCGAACTCGTGGCGGAACTTCTGCAGCCCGCTCACCACCGGCGCGGCGCACGAATCGCTCAGCACGCAGATCGTCTTGCCGGTCATGTTCTCGGCGAGTTCGAGCAGCGTGTCGAGGTCCTCGTACGTCCCCTGCCCGGCGACGATACGGTCCATGATCTTGGTCGTCCACGCCGTGCCCTCGCGGCACTGCGTGCACTGCGCGCAGCTCTCGTGCGCGTAGAACCGCGTGAGCCGCGCCACCATGCGCGGGATGCTCTGCGCGTCGTCGAAGATGATGACGCCTCCGGAGCCGAGCATCGTCCCCTGCGCGACGAACCCTTCGTAGTCCATCAGCGTCGCCTCGGCCTCCTCCATCGTCTGGATGGGCACCGACGAGCCGCCGGGAATGATCGCCTTGAACTTGCGTCCCGGGAGCGGGCCGCCGCAGAGGTCGTACAGGAAGTCCTTGAACGGGAATCCCATGACGATCTCGTAGTTGCCCGGCTTCGACACGTTGCCGCACACCGAGAAGAGCTTCGTCCCGGTACTCTTCGGGTTGCTCAGGCACATCGCCTTGTACCACTCGGCGCCGTTGCTGAGGATGTGCGGCACCGCGGCCAGCGTCTCGACGTTGTTGATCGTCGTCGGCATGCCGAACAGCCCGGCCACGGCCGGGAACGGCGGCTTGATGCGCGGGTTGCCCCGCTTCCCCTCGAGCGAGTTCATCAGCGCGGTCTCTTCACCGCAGATGTACGCGCCGGCGCCGGAGTGCACGTACACGTCGATGCGCTTCCCCGTCCCCATCGCGTTCTTGCCGAGGATGTTGGCGGCGTACGCTTCCTTGAGCGCGTCGTTGAGCCGGCGGATGGGCTCGGTGAACTCGCCGCGCACGTAGATGTATGCCGTCTCGGCGCCGATCGCATAGGCGCCGATCGCGCACCCCTCGATGAGGGCGTGCGGCGTCCACCGCATGATCTCGCGGTCCTTGAACGTGCCCGGCTCGGATTCGTCGGCGTTGCAGCAGAGATAGTGCGGCTTGCCGTCGCCGACCTTCATGAACGACCACTTCACGCCGGTCGGGAAACCGGCGCCGCCGCGGCCGCGCAGTCCCGAGTCCTTCACGATGTTCACGATGTCGCCGGGCGACATCTGCAGCGCCTGCTCGAGGGCGCGATAGCCGCCGCGCTTCTTCCATCCGTCGAGCGTGCGCGCCTCGGCGTCGCCGAAGTGCTTGCTGAGCACCGCGGTCTCGCGCGGATGCGACTTGTGCGGATATCCCATTACTTCAACCCCGCGAGGATCTGGGGAACCTTGTCGGGCGTCACGTTCTCGATGTAGTCGAGGTTCACCTGCACCGGCGTCGCGAAGCCGCAGGCGCCGAGGCACTCGACCTCGATCACCGTGTACTTGCCGTCGGCGGAGGTCACGCCGAGTTCCTTGCACCCGGTGTGCTCGAGGAACGCGTCCACCACCTTGTCGGCGCCGGCGCAGAGGCACGGGCTCGTCGTGCACACCTGGATGAAGTGCTTCCCCACCGGGTGCTGGTGGTACATGGTGTAGAAGGTCACGACCCCCTTCACGTACGCGGCGGTGAGGTCGAGCTGGGCGGCGACCTCGGTCATCGCCTCCTCGCTGATCCAGCCGCGCGCGTCCTGCACCATCCACAGGGCGGGGAGCAGCGCCGCCATCTTGGTGGGGTAGCGCGTGAGGACGTCGTCGAGTTCCTGCTTGCGGGCGCCGACGAACACCGGTTCGTAGGGCGCGGTGTGGGCGGACATCAGTTGATGCTCCGTAGGTCGCGACGAGGCGACGGGGATTCGTGCGCCGAAATTCTGGAGGGGATCAGATCCGAAACGGGGGATACGGACTGATCAAGCAAGAACGAATAGTTATTGACTGGCGCGCCGATGCTCCCGCGCGCTCGTACCGATCCGCCGTGATCAGCGGTTTCCGCCGTTATCCCCCCAAAAACCTCGGCGGACCGATCCCGGATCCCGACGCCGGCAGCACAGCAGATCATCGATCGATCTCCCCCATCACGATGTCGATCGACGCGTTGATCGCGATGACGTCGGAGAGGAGGTGCCCCTCCACCATGCGGGGGATCGCCGAGAGGTTCACGAAGCTCGGCGGGCGGATGCGCCAGCGGGCCGGCTTGGAGGTCCCGTCGGAGACGAAGTAGTACCCCTTCTCCCCCTTCGGCGCCTCGACGGCGACGTACGTCTCGCCGATCGGGGGACGCGGCCCTTCCATCACGTTCTTGAAGTGATGGATCATGCTCTCCATCTCGCTCGTCGCCTTGTGCTTCGGCGGCAGGATCACGCGCGCGTCGTCGACGTTCACCGGGCCGTCGGGGAGGCGCTTCACCGCCTGCTCGAGGATGCGCACCGACTGCCGCATCTCCTCCATGCGCACCAGGTAGCGGTCGTACACGTCGCCGGCGTTCCCCACCGGCACGTCGAAGTCGTACGTCTCGTAGTCGAGGTACGGGAAGTCGCGGCGCACGTCGTACGCCACGCCCGAGGCGCGGATCATCGGACCGCTGAGCCCGTAGTTCATCGCTTCCTCGGGCGACATCACGCCGAGTCCCACCGTGCGACCGACCCAGATCGCGTTCTTGGTCAGCATCCGGTCGCACTCGTCGAGTGTCTTCGGGAAGGTGCGGATGAACCCCTGCAGTCCCTCGAGCCACTTGTCGGGGATGTCGGCCGCCATGCCGCCGACGCGCGAGCCGCTCGTCGTGAGGCGGGCGCCGAACCACCCTTCGAGCAGGTTGTAGATGTTCTCGCGCTCCTGGAACGACCAGAGGAAGGGCGTATAGGCCCCGATGTCGATCCCCGTCGTCCCCATCCACACGAGATGCGAGGCGATGCGCGAGAGCTCCATCGCGATCACGCGCAGCACCGTGCAGCGCGGCGTGATCTCGATGCCGAACAGCCGCTCCGCGCCGAGCGAGAAGGCGATGTTGTTGCCGATGCAGTTCAGATAATCCTCGCGATCCGTCCACGGGATGATCTGGTTGTACTGCCGGTACTCGCCGATCTTCTCGAAGCCGCAGTGCAGGTAGCCGATGTGCGGGATGCACCGCACCACCGTCTCACCGTCGAGTTCGAGCACGAGGCGCAGCACGCCGTGCGTCGCCGGGTGCTGCGGCCCGATGTTGATGAGCATGTGCTCGCCGCCGAGATCCGGCTCGAGCGCGGGCGGGGCCTCGAGGGCCACGGCCACCCCGCCCTCCGAGACGAGCGGCACGCGCTGCGGGCGCCCCTCGCGGTCGAGGCCGGTCGTCGAGAGTTCGACTTCGATCGTGCGCTTGGTCGCCATCGGTCACTCCCCCGTGCGCGAATCGCCCGTGAGGCGGGCGCGCATGTCCAGCGGCAGCTCCTCGAACGCGTCGGCGATCGAGAGCTCTTCCATCGAGTAGCGCGCCTCGGGGTTCGCCGAGAGCGCGTTGGTGAGCTGCTGGGCACGCGAGAGGCGGCCGCGGAGCGGGAAATCCTTGCGCAGCGGATGCCCTTCCTGGAACGACTCCCACAGGAGGATGCGGCGCAGGTCGGGATGCCCGGCGAACTTGATGCCGAACATGTCGAACGTCTCGCGCTCGAGCCAATCGGCGCCCTTGTAGATGTCCCACACGCTCGGCACTTCGAGCGGCTCGGTCTTGGCGAGCTGCACCTTCAGGCGCAGGAACCGGCGGTGCTTGATCGAGCGGAGGTGCCACACCACCTCCATCGGCTGCGCGGCGTCGCGGTATTCCACCGCCGTCACGTCGGACAGGTACTCGTAGCACTGCGCCGCGTCGTCGTGCAGCCACTGCACCACGTCGTGGAGCTTCGACTGCTCGACGAACACCGTCGTCTCCCCCCACATCACGTGCGAGCGGAGCACCGCGCCCGGGAACTGCGCCGCGATCGCGGCGGCCGACGGGTTCGCCGCGCCACCCTTGTGCGGGAGGTTCTTCGGCGTCGAGGGCTGCTCGCCCGCCGGCTGGTAGATCGTGAACGGCGCGCTCACGGCGCCGACCGGGTCTGGTGCACCGAGTTGCCGAACGGCTCGCTCAACTCGTCGATGCGGTCGGGCGGGATGTAGAGCTGGCTGCGCGGGTCGGGCTGCATCTCGTTGCGCAGCGTCTTACTCGACATCTGCTCGTGCATGATCTTCTTCTGGAGCATCATGATGCCGTAGATCAGCGCTTCGGGGCGCGGCGGACAGCCGGGCACGTACACGTCGATGGGGATGATCGTGTCGATCCCCTGCACCACCGCGTAGGTGTCGAACATCCCGCCCGTCGAGGCGCAGGCGCCCATCGAGATGGCCCACTTCGGCTGCGGCATCTGCTGCCAGATGCGGCGCAGCACCGGGGCGAGCTTGAACGGCACTCGGCCGGCGCAGATGAGCACGTCGGCCTGCCGCGGCGAGAACCCCATCCGCTCCATGCCGAACCGCGCGAGGTCGAACTTGCTCGCCGCCGTCGCCATGAACTCGATGGCGCAGCACGCCGTGCCGAACGGCATCGGCCAGAGCGAGTTGGCCCGTCCCCAGTTGACGAGGAAGTCCAGTCGCGTCGTGACCCACCCTTCCTCGGAGATCGGCCCGAAGTTCGCGATCTCCTTCACGGGGGAGGGGGCGGAACTGCTTGGAATCAATCCCACTGGAGCGCTCCCTTCTTCCAGACGTAAGCGAAGCCGACGACCAGGATCGCCATGAACACGAGCATCTCCCCGAGGCCGAAGAACGAGACCTGGGAGGCGGGGCACGCACCGCTCACCAGCGGAATGGCGCACGAGAGCTGCCGGTAATACGCGCCCCACGGGATCATGAAGACCGTCTCGATGTCGAAGACGATGAACAGCATCGCGACCATGTAGAACTTCACCGAGAAGCGTTCGCGCGCGTCACCGAGCGGCGGGATGCCCGACTCGTACGGGGTCTGCTTGACGGGGCTCGGTCGCGGCCGGAGCGTGAACGCCGAGGCACCGATGATGCCCACCGCGTTGACGACGACGAAACCGATGAGGAGAAGGATTGGTAGGTAGGTGCGATCCATGCTCTATAGTCGCTCGTGAAAAAGTTCACGAAGTCGCAGAGCCGTAACTTACGAGGCGTGTCAGAATGGTGTCAACGCATGGCGCCCGGCGGTTCGCGCCGTGCGGCGGGCGGACTCAACGACGCCTCAGATCCTCGCAGATAGGGCAACCGCGAATGGGGGGAACGACCGCTCCCCCTTCGGGCGTTCGTTCCCCCGTGCTTCATCTCCGTGCCGCAGTACCTGCGCCGATCTGAGGCGTCGTTACTCGAGATCCTCCGGCCGGATCGCCGCCGTCTCGCCGCTCAACGTCGTCAGGTCCACCACCCAGCGCGGCCCCTTCTCCTCGTGCTCGTAGTCGTGCCCCATCAGGTACGGCACCGCCACCACCACGACGTTCGCCTTGAAGAGCATCGCCGTGCGGATGTAGAGCGCCGTCTTGTTGTGCAGCAGGTGCTCCCACCAATGCTTGGGCACGATCTCGGGCGTAACCACCGACACCAGCGTGCCGGGTTGCTCGGCCTGGAGCTTGTCGACGTAATCGACGATCGGCCGCACCACGCTCCGGTAGGGTGACGGGAGGATCTCCAGCTCCAGCCCGATGTCCCACCGGTCCCACTCGAGTTCCAGTTCCGGCGTCTTGTCGGGATCGACCTCGACGTGCACCACGTGCACGTTCTTGGTGAGCGACGTCGCGTACATGAGCGCCGCCGCGGCCGCCTTGTTCACGCCGCTCACCGGCACCACGAGCACGTGCTCGTGCGCCATGATCGGGCTGCGTCCGCGGAACGCCACCTTCGCCGCGAACCGGCGATAGTGCGTGTTGATCCCCCGCAGCATGAGGATGAGAAGCGGGATGAGCACCGCCACCACCCACCCGCCGCTCGTGAATTTCGTCACGATCTGGATGACCGAGACGATGCCCGTGGCCAGCGCGCCGATGCCGTTGAGCGCGGCGCGCCACCGCCATCCCGGCGCCTTGGTCGTGATCCAGTGCACCACCATGCCGGCCTGCGAGAGCGTGAAGCAGACGAACACCCCCACCGCGTACAGCGGCACGAGCGCCGTCGTGTCGCTCTTGAACAGCCAGATGAGGAAGCTCGCCACGAGCGCCAGCACGATGATGCCGTTGCTGAACGCCAGCCGGTCGCCACGCGCCGCGAGCTGGCTCGGCATGTACTTGTCGTGGGCGAGGATGCCGGCGAGCCGCGGGAAGTCGGCGAACGCCGTGTTCGCGGCGAGCACGAGGATGGCGAACGTCGAGTACTGGAGCGCGTAGTACCAGATACCGCGGCCGAACACGGCGTGGCCGAGCCGCGAGAGCACCGTCTCGCTCTCCGTCGGCATCGCCGCGAAGTGCTGCGCGAGGTAGCTCGTGCCGAGGAAGAAGACGCCGAGGATGGTCACCATCCACGCGAGCGTGATGGCGGCGTTGCGCTGGGCGGGCGCCTTGAACGCCTGGATGCCGTTGGAGATGGCCTCGGTGCCCGTCATCGCCGAACACCCTTCGGCGAAGCCGCGCATGAGGAGGAAGAGCAGCGCGAACCCCGTCATCGCGTCCATGTGGTGCGGCGCGCGGGCGGTGGTCGGGTCGATGTTGAGCGGCTCGGTGGTGACGAGCGGGAGCGCGCCGTGGCTGAGCTTCCAGAAGCCAAGCCCGAGGAGCGCGATCATCATCATGATGAAGGCGTAGGTCGGGAGGCTGAACGCGGCGCCGCTCTCGCGCACGCCGCGCAGGTTCACGATGGTGAGGAGCAGCACCGCGGCGAGGCCGATGCCGATGGCGTGCGGCACGAGCGACGGGTACGCCGAGGTGATGGCGGCGACGCCGCCCGACACCGACACGGCGACGGTGAGGATGTAGTCGGTGAGGAGGGCGGCGGCGGCGACCAGTCCCGGGCCGACGCCGAGGTTCTCCTTGGCGACGGTGTATGAGCCGCCCCCACCCGGATACGCGTGGATGGTCTGTTCGTAGCTGATGCCGACGAGCACGAGCAGCCCGACGATGACGGCCGAGATCGGGAAGACGTAGTTGAGCGCGGCGAGGCCGAAGGCGCCGCCGAGCACGAAGAGGATCTGGTCGGTGGCGTAGGCGACCGAGGAGATCGCGTCTGAGGAGAGGACGGCGAGTCCGGTCTTCTTGCTGAGTCGTTCGTGCTCGAGCCGCTCGCTCGAGAGTGGTCGTCCGATCAGCACGCGTTTGGCGTGCGAGAAGCGAGGCATCGTTACAGGTAGCTCAACGAGAAAAGCCGACCCTGCACCGCGGAGCGGAGCGAGATCGGCACGAGAGGCCTACGATAATCGCCGTACACCCGGGAGGCGCACGGCGGTGGGAGTTCGCACGGGGCGGTGTTGCTCAGGTGGGACCGGAGCGCGGCGTCGCGCCAGCCTTTAAACAAAGGGGGTCGGGGGGCGGAAAGCCAGCGGTCGGCTGGTCACAAATGTGACTGGGCGGTCGAGTCGGTGTGGCTAGCTGCAGGAGTATCGTCCGGTTAGGGGGGGTCCTGAATTTGGTGTAGCGGGGGATGCCGGGTGCCGGCATGTTCGGGGCCTCAATCATTGGAATGGTTCGGAGGGCCGGGTTATCTTCTGGCCTTCAGCGTGCCGGGCGTTGCGGCCGAGCGCGTCCCTTCCCCACCATTCCCCACGAAGAGAGCCGATGTCGATCAAGAACGACCGCTGGATCACGCGGATGGCGAAGGACCATGGGATGATCGAGCCGTTCGAGAGCAGCCAGCAGCGCGACGGCGTGGTGAGCTATGGCGTGAGCGCGTTTGGCTACGACATGCGGGTGGCGCGGGAGTTCAAGATCTTCACGAACGCACTGAGTTCGATCATCGATCCGAAGCACTTCGACCCGAAGAGCTTCGTGGAGTTCGAGGGGGACGTGTGCATCGTGCCGCCGAACTCGTTCGCGCTGGCGCGGAGCGTCGAGTACTTCCGCATCCCGCGGAAGGTGATGACGATCACGGTGGGCAAGTCGACGTATGCGCGGTGCGGGATCATCACGAACGTGACGCCGTTCGAGCCGGAGTGGGAGGGATACGTCACGCTCGAGATCTCGAACACGACGCCGCTGCCGGCGAAGATCTATGCGAATGAAGGGATCGCGCAGGTGCTGTTCTTCGAGGGTGACGAAGAGCCGGAAGTCAGCTACAAGGACAAGAAGGGGAAGTATCAGGGGCAGGTTGGGGTGACGCTGCCGAAGATCTGAACGCCTGATGGGAGGGCACCGCGAGGCGCCCTCCCCGTCATTCCCTGCCCGCGTCCAGCAACTCCCGCACCTTCGCCGCCAGCGCGTCCGGCGTGAAGGGCTTCTCGAGGAACGCGATCGCCGCGTGGCGCAGTCCGCGCAGCACGGCCGCGTCGTCGGTGTACCCCGACACGAGCAGCACCTTCGCCCTTGGGTGAAGCCGCGCGAACCGCTCGGCCACCTCGCGGCCGTTCAGCCCGGGCATCACCACGTCGGAGATGAGCAGGTCGATGCGCTGGTCGAGCGACTCGGCCATCGCGATCGCCTCCTCGCCGTCGGACGCGCACAGCACCTCGTAGCCGCGCCGCCGCAGCACGCTGAGCATCACGCCGCGCACTTCGTCGGAATCCTCGGCGAGGAGGATCGTCTCGCTCCCTCCGGCGGCGCGAGGGCGCTCTTCGCTCACGGCGGTCTCGCCGGGCTCGTCGACGCGCGGGAAGTAGATCTTCACCGTCGTGCCGTGCGCCGGCTCGCTGTAGAGCGTGATGTGGCCGCCGCTCTGCTGCACGAAGCCGAACACCGTGGCGAGCCCGAGCCCGGTGCCCCGTCCCATCTCCTTGGTGGTGAAGAACGGCTCGAAGGCGCGCGCGCGCGTCGCCGCATCCATCCCCGTGCCCGTATCGCTCACCATGAGGCGCACGTAGCGCCCCTTGGGCACCGGCGTGAGCGCCTCGCTCACGAGGTCGCCGTCGACGTCGGCGTTCTCCGTACTGATGAGCAGCTGGCCGCCCTCGGGCATCGCGTCGCGCGCGTTCACGGCGAGGTTCACGATCACCTGCTGCAGGTGCGCGGCATCGACCTGCGCCGCGCCGGTGTCGGGCGCGACCGACGTGCGAAGCTCGATGTGCTCGGGGATGAGGCGGCTCAACATCGACGTCATGCGCTGTACGAGCGGGCCGAGCGGCGTGATCTTCGCCTCGAGCAATTGCTGGCGGCTGAACGAGAGGAGCTGCCCCGTGAGCTGCGACGCGCTCTGCGCCGCCTGGCGGATGTCCTCGAGGTCGGCGCGCAACTGGCCACCGCCGGGTGGGAGGTCGGCGAGCGCGAGCTCGCAGTGGCCGATCACCACCGTCATGAGGTTGTTGAAGTCGTGCGCCACGCCGCCGGCGAGTCGGCCGACGGCATCCATCTTCTGGGCCTGCACCAGCCGCTCCTCGGCCTGGCGCAATGTCGTCACGTCCTCGGCGACGCCGACGGAGCGATACAGGGCGCCCGAGTCATCGCGGATGGGATACGCCCGCGTGCGCACCCAGCGCCATTCGCCACCGGGGCGGCTCACGCGGAAGAGGAACTCCACCGTCTCGCCGGCCTGCACGGACGCGAGCGCTCGGTTCGTGGCCGCGCGGTCATCCGGATGCAGCGCGGCGAACCAATTCCGCGCGTCCGCGGCCTCGGCGATCGGCCGGCCCCAGATCTGCGACCACGTGGGGCTCGTATACACCGGTCGGCCGCTCGGCAGGTCGAACACGAAGAAGGCTTCCTCGATCGACTCCGCCATCTGCCGGAAGCGCGATTCGCTCTCCTGAAGCCGGTCCGTCGCGCGCCGCTGTTCGCTGATGAGCGACGCGGGGATGAGCGCCGAGAGGCTGGCCAGCGCGAGGTACGAGAACACCTCGATCACGTCGCCGGTGTGATTGCGGGCCGTCGTCCCCAAGAGGCCGACCTGTGCCGCTTCGTGCCACACGGTGGCGGTGGCGAGGACGAAGGCGGCCATCGCCGCCCCCCACGGCCCGAATCGCACGCCGCTCCAGATGAGCAACGGGAACGCGAGATACGGGAACCGGCCGAGCGCGCTCGAGTCCTCCGGACGGCTCGTGAGGAGGAACGCGCCCACGAGCGCGAGGGCGACGAACACGGCGGCCGCCTCGATGGCGTCGCTCTTCCTGATCTTCGGCCGGCGACGCGCGACGTCGGCCGAGGCGATGATCAACGGCGCGACGACGAGCATCCCGATACCGTCCCCGGCCCACCAGTTCAGCCAGCCGGTGGGGAAATCGAGTTGCGACAGCTGCCGGAAGTAGCTCGCTCCCAAGATGGCGGAGATGCCGTTGCACACGCCCACCGCGAGGAGCAAGATGAGCAAGACCTCGCGCAGCGTGCCGAGCGTGAACGCCTCGCGATGCGCGCGCCGGAGCACGGTGGCGGCGAGCAGACTCTCCCCCACGTTCAGCGACGCGCCCACGAGGGCGATGCCCGCCGATGCGCCATGCCGGGCGTCGGAGAGGGCGTTGCCGATGAGCGCCCCGGCGAGCAACCACGGCCATTCCGCCGCCGGCGAGAGCAACAGCAGCGCGAGCAGGAACCCGGCCCCCGGCCAGAACACCGCCGCGCCGCTCGGACTCAGGGCGAGCGCGTAGCCGAGCTGCGCGCACGCGAAGTATCCCGCCGTCGCGAGCGCCAACAGTCCCACGCGCCGGAACGAGCGCGATCGCGAGTCAGGTTCCGGGGGCGAGGGCGGCGGTGTCACGAACGGGGGGTGTGGGACAGTCATTGCCTTAGGTCAATCTTCACGGCGCGCTCGACCGGGGCAAGCGCGGGCGAACATTCCGGACGCGGACGCTGGGAGGGAGTATCGGCAGCAATACGAAGGGCGCCCATGAAGGCGCCCTTCGTCACGACAAACGATAGACGGTGAACGATGAACGATGAGCGGTTCACTCGCCGCTGTCGTTCACCCCGCCCCAGCCACCTTCTTCTCCTCGCGCTTGGTGAGCGACGCCCACAGGTAATCCCGATTCATCTGGGTGATCGAATCGATGGAGATCCCCTTCGGGCACGCTTCCTGGCACTCGCCGAACAACGTGCACCCGCCGAATCCCTCGAGGTCCATCTGGGCCACCATCGAGAGGGCGCGGCGGTACCGCTCGGGCTGTCCCTGCGGGAGCTTGCCGAGGTGCGTGATCTTGGCCGAGGTGAAGAGCGACGCCGAGCTGTTCGGACAGGCCGCGACGCAGGCGCCACATCCGATGCAGGCGGCCGCGTCCATCGCCTCGTCGGCGTCCTGCTTGGGGATGGGGAGCGCGTTCGCGTCCTGCGCCGACCCGGTCGGCGCCGAGATGTAACCGCCCGCCTGGATGATGCGGTCGAGCGCGCTCCGGTCGACCACGAGGTCGCGCACCACCGGGAATCCCGCGGCGCGCCAGGGCTCGATGGTGATCTCGTCGCCGTCCTTGAACGTGCGCATGTGCAGCTGGCACGCGGTGGTGAGCTTCATCGGTCCATGCGCGGCACCGTTGATCATCACGCCGCACATGCCGCAGATCCCCTCGCGGCAGTCGTGGTCGAACGCGATCGGGTCGCCGCCGCTCTCGATGAGCCGCTCGTTCACGACGTCGAGCATCTCGAGAAAGCTCATCTCGGGGCTGATGTCGGTGGCCTTGTAGTCCACCATCCGGCCGGCCGCGTTCGGGCCGGCCTGACGCCACACGTGCAGCGTGAGATTGAGGCCGGCGCTCACTTGTAGCTCCGCGTGGCGAGATGGACGTTCTCGAACACCAACGGCTCCTTGTTGAGGATGGGCGACTTCCCTTCCCCTGCGTATTCCCACGCGGCGACGTAGGCGAACTGCTCGTCGTTGCGCTTCGCCTCGCCGTCCTCGGTCTGGTGCTCCTCGCGGAAGTGGCCGCCGCAGCTCTCCTCGCGGTGGAGCGCGTCGGTCACGAGCAGCTCGCCGAACTCGAGGAAGTCGGCCACGCGGCCGGCCTTCTCGAGCGACTGGTTCAGCTCCTCGCCCGAGCCGGGCACCGTCACGTTCTGCCAGAACTCCTCGCGCAGCGCAGGGATCTCCTGCAGCGCCTCGTTGAGCCCCTTGGCGTTGCGGGCCATGCCGCACTTCTCCCACATGATCTTGCCGAGCTCCTTGTGGAAGGAATCCGGCGTGCGCTTCCCCTTGATGCCGAGCAGCCGGCGCTGCCGCCCCTCGACCTGCTCGATGGCGGCCCGGAACTCGGGGTGATCGGCCGTCACCTTCCCGAGCTTGTTGCTCGCGAGGTAGTGGCCGATCGTGTTCGGGATCACGTAGTAGCCGTCGCCGAGCCCCTGCATGAGCGCGCTCGCGCCGAGGCGGTTGGCGCCGTGGTCGCTGAAGTTCGCCTCGCCGATGACGTGCAATCCCTGCACGTTGCTCATGAGGTTGTAGTCGACCCAGAGCCCGCCCATCGAGTAGTGCGACGCGGGGTAGATGCGCATCGGCACGGTGTACGGATCTTCGGCGGTGATGCGCTCGTACATCTCGAACAGGTTGCCGTAGCGCTCTTCGATGGCCGCCTTGCCGAGCCGCTTGATGGCGTCGGCGAAATCGAGGTACACGCCGCGGCCGCCCGGGCCCACGCCGCGCCCGTCGTCGCACGCTTCCTTGGCCGCCCGGCTCGCGATGTCGCGCGGCGAGAGGTTGCCGAAGCTCGGATACTTCCGCTCGAGGTAGTAGTCGCGGTCGTCCTCGGCGATCTCGCTCGGGTGCTTGCCGCAGTCCTCGCGGCGCTTCGGCACCCACACGCGACCGTCGTTGCGCAGCGACTCGCTCATCAGCGTGAGCTTCGACTGGTGGTCGCCGCTCTGCGGGATGCACGTCGGGTGGATCTGCGTGTAGCACGGGTTGGCGAACGCGGCGCCCTTCTTGTGGGCGCGCCACGTGGCCGTGACGTTGCACCCCTTGGCGTTGGTCGAGAGGTAGAAGACGTTGCCGTAGCCGCCCGTGCCCAGCACGACGGCGTCGGCGACGTGCGCCTCGATCTTGCCGCTCACCATGTCGCGCGTGATGATGCCGCGCGCCACGCCGTCGATCGTCACGAGGTCGAGCATCTCGTGCCGCGAGTACATCGTCACGCTACCGTGCGCGATCTCCTTCTCGAGCGCCTGGTACGCGCCGAGGAGCAGCTGCTGCCCCGTCTGTCCGCGCGCGTAGAAGGTGCGGCTCACCTGCGCGCCGCCGAACGAGCGGTTGGCGAGGAGGCCGCCGTACTCGCGGGCGAACGGCACGCCCTGGGCCACGCACTGGTCGATGATGTCGACCGAGATCTGCGCGAGGCGGTAGACGTTGGCTTCGCGGGCGCGGAAGTCGCCGCCCTTGATGGTGTCGTAGAACAGCCGGCGGATGGAATCGCCGTCGTTGCGGTAGTTCTTCGCCGCGTTGATGCCCCCCTGCGCGGCGATCGAGTGCGCGCGGCGCGGCGAATCCTGGTACGCGAAGCAGCTGACGTTGTAGCCCAGCTCGCTCATCGACGCCGCCGCGGCCGCGCCCGCCAGCCCCGATCCGACGACGATCACGTGGTATTTCCGCTTGTTGGCGGGGTTCACCAGCTTCATCTCGAAGCGGTGGGCATCCCACTTCTCGGCGAGCGGCCCGCCGGGGATCTTGGAGTCGAGTTTCACCGTCATCTCCGGCTCAGCGGACGAAGCCGAGCACGACGCTCAGCGGAAGGAGGCTGAACCCCACCGAGACGACGATCGCCAGGACGAGCGCGATGCGACGCTGCAGCGGGTTGGCCGAGGGACGCGCGAAGCCGAGCGTGCGCGCGCACGCCCAGATGCCGTGGTACAGGTGCAGGGCGAGCAATGCCATCGCGCCGAGGTAGAAGAGCGCCACCGGCACCGACTTGAAGGCGATGGCGACGTTCCCCCACGTGCCCGTCTCGCTGAACGCGGGGTGGAACCACCCCGTGGTGAAGTGCCCGATGTGGTAGAGGAGGAAGACGAGGAGGTACACCCCGCCCCACCGCATGGTGCGCGACGCGTACGTCGAGACCTGCGGTTCGCGCAGCGCGTAGTCGGCCGGGCGGGCCGCGCGGTTGCGCATCGTGAGCTGGTACGCCGCCGTGACGTGCAGGATCACGCTCACGATGAGCGTGCCCCGCACGATCCACGTCAACTCGATGATGTCGTGCTTGAGCAGCCTGGCGTACGCGTTGTACCGGTCGGCGCCCGCGAAGAACTGGAGGTTGCCGGCCATGTGGCCGATCACGAACCCGACGAGGATCACCCCCGTCACACCCATGACGATCTTCTTCCCGACCGAACTCTCCCAGAACTTCCCGAGCGCGCCCATCAGAGCTTGACCACCGACATCGGCTCCCGCACGGCGTCGGCGCTCTTCGCCAGCGCGGCCTTCTCGTCGGCGGTGAGCGAGATCTCGAGGATCTGCTCGATCCCCTTGCGGCCGAGCTTCACCGGCACGCCGAGGTACACGTCCTTCTGGCCGTACTCGCCCGTGAGCCACGCCGAGCACGGGAGGATGCGCTTCTGGTCCTTCACGATCGCCTCGACCATCTGCACGGCGCCGCTCGACGGCGCGTAGTAGGCCGAGCCGGTCTTGAGGAGCTTCACGATCTCGGCGCCGCCGTTGCGGGCGCGGTCGACGATCGCGTCGAGCGCCTCCTTCTTCATCAGCTGGAGGATCGGGATGCCGCTGACCGTCGTGTAGCTGATGAGCGGCACCATCGTGTCGCCGTGGCCGCCGAGCACCATCGCCTGGATGTCGTGCACGCTCACGTCGAGCGCCTCGGCGAGGAACGAGCGGTAGCGCGCCGAGTCGAGCACGCCGGCCATGCCGATCACGCGCTCGCGCGGGAAGCCCGTCACCTGCTTGGCGACGTAGCACATCACGTCGAGCGGGTTCGAGACGATGATGAGGATCGCGTTCGGCGACGTCTTCGCGACCTGCTCGCTCACCGACTTGACGATGCCGGCGTTGGTGTTGAGCAGGTCGTCGCGGCTCATCCCGGGCTTGCGGGCGATGCCGGCGGTGATGACGACGATGTCGGAGTTCGCGGTCTCGGCGTAGCCGTTCGTGCCGATGACGCGCGTGTCGAAGCCCTCGATGGGCGCGGATTCCCACTGGTCGAGTCCCTTGCCCTGCGGGATCCCTTCCGCGATGTCGACGAGGACGACCGTGCGGGCGAGCTCTTTTTCGGCGATGCGCTGGGCAGCCGTGGCGCCGACGTTGCCGGCGCCGACCACCGTGATCTTATTGACCATGGGTCCGATTCGGTGAGAGGAGAAAGGACAACCTCTCAAACCTATAAGGACGCTCAGGGCGATTCAACGCACGGACGACGCGGCGCGTCCGCGGTGGGAAACGACGCCTCAGATCTTCGCAGATACGACGGGGGCGAAACGACGCCGCAGATGAACGCGGATACGGCAGGCAAGAGGGACTTCCCTGACAAGGGTGTCCGCGCATCGCTCGGATCCGCCCCAGCTGGCGCCCAGTTTCCGTTCTCGCCCCTGTCGCATCCGCGAGGATCTGCGGCGTCGTTCGCTGTACCTGCGAAGATCCGAGGTGTCGTGCAGGCGTCGCGCCGAAGAGCCGCGGCGGCGTCGAGCCCTACCCGCCCACCTGCGACAGCGCCTTCAGCCCGCCGACCTGCATCTGCAACAGCTGATGCTCCTTCGGCTTGTTGGCGAGCGCGTTCACGAACAACGGCTCGAGCGCCTCGCCGCGCCGGAGCGCGTCGCGCAGGTTCACCTCGTGGTCGCCGTACAGGCAGGTGCGCAAGCGGCCGTCGGCCGTGAGGCGCACGCGGTTGCAGTCGCCGCAGTAGGTGTGGCTCATCGGCGTGATCACGCCGATGCTCCCCGCCGCGCCCGCGAGGCGGTAGTACTTCGCCGGCCCGTTGCCGCGCGCCGGGCCGCCGCTCGCCTCGAGCGTGCCCAGCGTCGCCACGCGCGCGAGCACCTCCTCGCTCGGCACGACGTGCTCCCACGTGAGGTTCGCCATCTCCCCCACCGGCATCAGCTCGATGAACCGCACGTGGAACGGGTGCGCCTGCGTGAGCCGGGCGAAATCGACGATCTCGTCGTCGTTCACACCGCGCATCACGACGACGTTGATCTTCACCGGATCGAGCCCCGCCGCGTGCGCCGCCGACGCCGCTTCCACCGGGTCGAAGGGCACCGAGCGGCGCGCGATCTTCGCGATGCGCTCGGCGCGCAGGCTGTCGGCCGAGAGATTCACGCGGTCGAGCCCCGCGGCGCGCAGCGACTCCGCCATCGCCGGGAGCTTCACGCCGTTCGTCGAGAGCGCGATGTCGTCGATCCCCTCCACCGCCTTGAGCATCGCGACGAGCGTCGTCAGCTCGGGACGGATCGTCGGCTCGCCGCCCGTGATGCGGAGCCGCTTCAGTCCGAGCGGGGCGAGCTGCCGCACCACCGCGGCGATCTCCTCGTACGTGAGGATATCGGCCTTCGGCAGCCACGGGAGTCCTTCTTCCGGCATGCAGTAGACGCAGCGGAAGTTGCACCGGTCGGTGACCGAGATGCGGAGATACTCGATGCTCCGCCCGAACTGGTCACGCATGTGACGCGCCTCCCGGCCGGGCGCCGGGCGCACTCGCCGGCGCGCCGGCCATCGCGCGAGCACCGCTCGGATCGACCCATTCGCGCGTGCCGTCGGTATAGAGCTCGCGCTTCCACACCGGTACGCGCTGCTTGAGCTGTTCGATGAGGTAGCGGTTCGCGTCGAGCGCCGGGCCCCGGTGCGCGTGCGCCGTGGCGATGACGACGCTCGCCTCGCCGAGCGCGAGCGCGCCGACGCGATGCTCGACCACGGCCGCCGTGACGCCGAACCGTACCGCCGCCTCCTCGAGGATGCTCCGCATCTCCTTCTCCGCCATCGCCGCGTACGCCGAGTACTCGATGCCCGTCACGGCACGGCCGTCGTTCACGTCGCGCACCGTGCCGACGAAGAGCGCCGTCGCGCCGTGCGCGGGGCTCGCCACTTCGGCGAGGAGCGCTGCCGCGTCGATGGGACGCTCGACGATCGTGGCGCGCATCAGCCCCCCGCCACCGGAGGGATGATGGCGATCTCGTCGCCCTCGCGCAGCACCACGTCGAGCGCCGCGTACTCCTGGTTCACCGCGACGAGCGGCGCCGGCGGGAGCGCGTGCGCGGCCGCCAGGGCGCGCACCTCGGCGAGGAGATCGGCCACCGTCGCCCGCTCGGGGAGCGCGACATCGATGGCGCTGGTCCCCAGCGCGTCGGCGTACGATGCGAAGAGCAGCACTCGGGTCACGACCGGCACCATCCGAGAGAGAAGCGGGAAACGAAGGGCCCCACAGGCGTACTCGCCCGCAGGGCCCGCACTGCGAGAGCTATCCTCTTACGCGTCCGTGAGTTCCGAGATGTCGATGTCGGCGACCATGGCGCGCAGTTCCTTCGAGGGCTTGAACACCGGCACCGGCCGCGCCGACACCTCCACCGGTGCTCCCGTGCGCGGATTGCGCGCCATGCGCGTCTTCCGCTGCCGGATCTTGAAGGTACCGAAGCCGCGGACCTCGATGTTCTTCTGCTCCTTGAGCGCGTCCTTGATCGCATCGAGAAACGCGTCGACGACGCGTGCACAGTCCTTCTTCGAGATCATGGGACCCGAAGTCTGTGCGATGGAATCTGTTACGTGCTCAACCAGATCAGCTTTGGTCATCGCGTTCCTCGCGGCGATACAAACGGCGAAATCGCCGTAAGTGCATCCAGTTTAGGATGTTACCTGCACTGGTGTCAAGCGGCTGGCCATTTCGGGGCAATTCGCGACCCCTCGGCGCCGGCTCAACTGGCCTTCTGGACCGCCGCGAGGAAGTCGTCGAACAGCGCCCGGCCGTCGTGCGGGCCCGGCGCGGCCTCCGGATGGTACTGCACCGCGAAGATGGGCAACGACTTGTGGCGCAGCCCCTCCACGGAACCGTCGTTCAGGTTCACGTGCGTGACCTGCAGGTCGGGGGCGCCGGGGATGCCGGCCTCCGATCCCTCGACGGCGAAGCCGTGGTTCTGCGCCGTGATGAGCACGTGCCCCGTGGCGAGGTCCTTCACGGGGTGGTTCCCGCCCCGATGCCCATAGGGGAGCTTGAACGTGCGGGCGCCGAAGGTGAGGGCGAGGAGCTGGTGGCCGAGGCAGATGCCGAAGATCGGGATGCGGCGTTCGGCGAGGGTGCGGATCGTGGCCGGCGCGTAGGAGACGGCGTCCGGATCGCCCGGGCCGTTCGCGAGGAACACGCCGTCCGGGTTCAGGGCGATCACCGCCGCCGCCGGGGTGTTGCTCGGGACGATCGTCACCCGGCAGCCGCGGTCGGCGAAGAGGCGGAGGATGTTCTGCTTGATGCCGTAGTCGAACGCGACGATGTGGTGCGTCGCGTTCTGGTCGCCCCAGGTGTACGGCTCGGTCGTCGAGACGAGCGAGGCGAGGTCGAGCCCCGTCATCGCCGGGCAGGCATCGAGCACCCGCTTCGACTCTTCGGTCGGTTCCGTGCCCGCGGCGATGACCCCGCGGAGCACCCCGACGGTCCTCAAGTGCCGCGTAAGACGTCGCGTATCAACGTCTTTCAGGATAGGGATTTGCGCGTCGAGCAGGTAGCCGCTCAGGCCGCCGTCGGCGCGCCAGTTCGAGAAGCCGCCGCTCAGCTCCCGCACGATCACGCCGCTCACCTGCGGGCGTGTCGACTCCGGGTCTTCGCCGTTGGTGCCGTAGTTGCCGATCATCGGCGAGGTCATGACGACGATCTGGCCGCGGAAGGAGGGGTCGGTGAACACCTCCTGATAGCCGCTCATGTTCGTGGTGAACACGACCTCCGCCGCGGCGGGGATGCCGGCGGCGGTGTCGAGGTGTCCACGAAAAAGGGTTCCGTCCTCGAGGAGGAGGAACCCCGGAGTCGCGTGCAGCGGGCTCACGTTTTCGTCAGGGCTTCTTGGCGGGCTCGGCGGGCTTGGCGTCGGCCTTGGCGTCGGCCTTGGCGCCAGCGGCCGGGACCGGCGACAGCGGGACGGCCGGCGCGGGCGTCGTCGGCGCGCTGCTCTGCGGCGCGGGCGCCGTCTGCTTGGGCTGGGCGAACGACTTGTCGAGCACCGAGGTCGGCAGTCGGCCGCGGGCCGCGCTGATCTGCAGGATGAACGAGAGGCCGATGAAGATGCCGCCGCACCACCAGCTCGCCTTGGTAAGGAGGTTCCCGGCCTGCCGCGCGCCGAAGAACTGGTCGGACGACGACGACGCGCCGCCGAAGCTCGCGGCCATGCCACCCCCCTTCCCGCTCTGGAGCAGGATGGCGGAGACGAGGACGATGGCGTCGAGGAGGAGGAGTGCGACGAGGAGCTTGGTGAACATCGAGATGTCCGGAGGCAGGCGCAGTTAGATGTAAGCCTTGAAGAATAGCTGACTTATCGTGCCCTATCAAGGGCACCCCGCGAGGTCAGGTGCGGACGATCCCGGCCCAGTTCTCCGCTTCGAGGCTCGCGCCGCCTACCAGCAGGCCGTCCACCTCCGGCGCCGCCAGCAGCGCCGCGGCGTTGCCGCGGTTCACGCTGCCGCCGTAGAGGATCGGCACGGCCTCGCCGCGCTCGCCGGTGAGGTCGCGCAGCGCGGCGCGGATCGCCTGGTGCACGACGCTCGCGTCGGCCGTGGTCGCGGTCTTGCCGGTGCCGATGGCCCATACCGGTTCGTAGGCGACGAGTGAGCCGGCGATCTGGTTGGGCTCGATGTGCGCGACGGCGGCGCGCAACTGCCGCAGCACGACCTCGTTCGTCTCGCCGCGCTCCCGCTGGTCGAGCGTCTCGCCCACGCAGATCACCGCCGTCAGGCCGGCGCGCTCGGCGGCGGCCACCTTCAGTCCGGTCTGCTCGTCGGTCTCGCCGAACACGTGACGGCGTTCCGAATGGCCGGCGAGCACGTAGCGCGCACCGGCGCCGCGGGCGATCGTCGCCGAGTTCTCGCCGGTGAACGCGCCCTTGTCCTCCCAATGGATGTTCTGCACCCCCACCGAGAGGTCGGTGCGGTCCTTCACCATCTCGACGACGGCGGAGAGCGTGAGCGCGCTCGGGAAGAAGAGCACCGTACGGTCCTGCTGGCGCGGATAGTACGCCAGGAACTGGCGCATGAACGCCTTCGCGTCGGCCGGGGCCTGGTTCATCTTCCAGTTCGCCGCGAACACCGGGTGCTTCATTCAGGCCGCCTTGTCGTCGAGCGCCGCGACGCCGGGAAGGGTCTTCCCCTCGAGGAACTCGAGGGAGGCGCCGCCCCCGGTGGAGACGTGGCTCATCTTCGCGGCGAGCCCCGCCTGTTCCACGGCGGCCGCCGAATCGCCACCGCCGACGATGGTCGTGGCGCCCTTCGCGGTGGCGGCCGCCATGGCGTTCGCGACGGCCAATGTCCCCTGGTCGAAGGGCGGCGTCTCGAAGACGCCCATCGGTCCGTTCCAGAGGATCGTCTTGGCGCTGGAGATGGCGCGACCGAACGACGCCGCGGAATCGGGGCCGATGTCGAGCATCGCCTCTCCGGCGGGGATCGCATCGCGCTTGACGGCGTGCGCCTTGCTCCCAACCTCGATCGACGGCGCCACCGTCGCATCGTGCGGTAACGTGAGCCGGAACCCGGCCCGCTCGATCAGGTCCTTCGCCATCTCGACCCGGTCGGGCTCGACGAGCGAGGTGCCGGTCTCGAACCCCATCGCCTTGTAGAACGTGCAGGCCATGGCGCCGCCGATGAGGAGTCCGTCGACCTTCGGCAGCAGCGCCTCGATGACGTCGAGCTTGCCGGAGATCTTCGATCCGCCGAGGATGGCGATGAACGGCCGGCCGGGATGCTCGAGCGCTCCCCCGAGGTAGTCGAGCTCCTTCTGCATCAGGAGGCCGGCCACCGCTGGACGGAGGAACTTCGCGACCCCGGCGGTCGACGCGTGCGCGCGGTGCGCGGCGCCGAAGGCGTCGTTGACGTAGAAGTCGCCGAGCCGCGCGAACGCCTTGCTGAGCGCCTCGTCGTTCTTCTCCTCGCCGGGGAGGAAGCGGGTGTTCTCGAGGAGGAGCACGTCGCCGTCGTGGAGCGCCTTCGTCGCGGCGACGGCGACATCGGTGTCGGTCTCGCCGAGGAACTTGACGGGGGCGCCGAGGAGCTCGGCGAGCCGCGTCGCGACCGGGGCGAGCGAGTACTTCGCCTCGGGCTTGGCCTTGGGACGGCCGAGGTGCGAGAGGATGACGAGCCGCGCGCCGCCCTTGCGCAGGGCCTGCAGCGTGGGGACGGCGGCGCGGATGCGGGTGTCGTCGGTGATGGTGGCGCCGTCGAGCGGGACGTTGAAGTCGACCCGCACGAGGGCGCGCTTCCCCTTCACCTCAGCCGGGGCGAGGTCGAGGATCGTACGCTTGTTCACGGGGCGCGCCTCGCGGTCAGAGCCGCGCGCCGACGTACAGCAGCAGGTCGACGCAGCGCGAGGAATAGCCCCACTCGTTGTCGTACCAGCCCGAGACCTTCACCATCGTACCGTCGATGACGTTCGTGTTCTTGGCGTCGAGGATCGACGAGTGCGGGTTGCCGATGTAGTCCACCGAGACGAGTTCCTCCTCGGTGTACTGGAGGATCCCCTTCATCGCGCCGTCGGCGGCGGCCTTGAACGCGGCGTTCACCTCGGCGACGGTCGTCGTCTTCTCCACCTCGACCGTGAGCTCGGTGAGCGACACGTCGGGGGTGGGCACGCGGATGGCGATGCCGTCGATCTTCCCCTTCACCTCGGGGATGACGAGCGACGTCGCCTTGGCGGCGCCGGTGGTCGTCGGGATGATCGACACCGCGGCGGCCCGGGCGCGGCGCAGGTCCTTGTGCGGGAGGTCGAGGATGTTCTGATCGTTGGTGTACGAGTGGATCGTCACCATCGACGCGTGCTTGAAGCCGAAGTTGTCGCGGATGACCTTCACGAGGGGCACGAGGCAGTTCGTCGTGCACGACGCGTTGGAGATGATGTGGTGCTTGGCGTTGTCGTACTTCTCGTGGTTCACGCCGAGCACGATGGTGAGGTCCTCGCCCTTGGCGGGGGCGGAGATGATGACCTTCTTCGCGCCGCCGGCGATGTGCTTCCTGGCGTCCTCGGCGTTCGTGAAGCGTCCCGTCGACTCGAGCACGACGTCGACGCCGAGCGCCTTCCACGGCAGGGCGGCCGGGTCCTTCTCCTTGAAGATCTTGATGCGATGGCCGTTCACGACGATCGCATCGGGCTCCGCGGTCACGGTGCCGCCGAAGGTGCCGTGCACCGAGTCGTACTTGAAGAGGTGCGCGAGCGTCTTGGTGTCGGTGAGGTCGTTGACGGCGACGACGTCAATCGCGGCGCCGCTCTCGATCGCGGCGCGGAGGACCTGGCGGCCGATGCGGCCGAACCCGTTGATGCCAACCTTGAGTGCCATGTGAAGAGCTCCGGAGGTCACCGGTCGCCACTGGTGCGGGCGCGACCGAATGTCACGTAACTGAGGATGCGCGCGCCGGCGCGGAACAGCGCGGCGGCGCAGGCGTTCAGGGTGGCGCCGGTGGTGATCACGTCGTCGACGAGCACCAGATGACGCCCGCGGATCCGCTCACCGTCCGCCACCCGGAACGCTTCGTGAACGTTCGCGGAACGCTCTCCGGGAGTCAACCGCGTTTGCGTCGCGGTGGCGCGCGTTCGCTCGAGGACGTCGTGATACGCCGGCACGCGCCAGTGGAGCGAGAGCGCGTCGGCGAGCAACCCCGCCTGGTTGAACCCCCGCTCGCGTTGCCGATCGCGGTCGAGCGGCACGGGGAGGAGCGCGGCACGTTCGGCGACGACGTCCGCCGGCCACGCCGTGCGCGCCATCCGTCGCGCCATCCCCGAGGCGACCGCGGGCCAGCCGTCGTACTTGAGCGCGGAGACGACGGCGCTCGACGTGGCGTGCGGCACCCAGCACACCGAGCGGACGGCGCGGACGTACGGCGGGAGCAACTCGCAGAAGGGACAGGTGCGCGCGCCAGTCGGATGTCCGCAGCGCGGGCACTGGGGGTGCGGTAGCACCGGCAGTCGCGCCCAACAGGTGCCGCAGACGAGCGCGTCGCGCTCCGGCGTCATAGCTCCACCGCACGCCGCGCAACAGCGCGGGAGCAGCAGCTCGACGACGCCGTCGATCAGCGCCGCACCGCGCTCCACATCGCCTTCCGGTCGGGGCGCTGGCCGAACCAGCGCTCGAACGCGAGCGCGCCCTGCTCCACGACCATCGCGAGCCCGTCGGCGGCGCGCAGCCCTCGCGCGCGGCACGCGAGCACCCACGGCGTCTCGGAGCGGCGATAGGTGAGGTCGAAGACGTCGGCGTGGGGCCCGAGCAGCGCGGGGTCGACGGGCAGGTCGTCACCGTGCAGCCCGACCGGCGACGCGTTCACGACGAGGTCCGCGCCGCGCACGGCGCTCTCCACGTCGGGTGCGATGGTGACGAAGCGGGGATATCGATCGGCGAGGGCCTGCGCGCGAGGCGCGGAGCGCGCGGCGATGCGCACCGTCGCGTCGTTCCATCGCTCGATGGCGGCGAGCACGCCGGCAGCCGCCCCGCCGGCACCCAGCAGCGCGACGACGCTCTTCGGTTTGGGCGGACCGAAGGCCGCGCGGGCAGCGGCATCGAAACCGCCGACGTCGGTGTTGTCGCCGACGAGGGCACCGTCCTCCTCGGTCCAGAACGTGTTCACGGCGCCCGCCCGATCGGCGACGGGGGTGAGGCGGGTGCAGAGCCGCGCGAAGGCCTCCTTGTGCGGCACGGTGACGTTGCCGGCGGCGTGCGCCTCGCGGAGGAGGTTCGTGAGCGTCGTCAGCTCCTCCGGGCGCACGTCCACCGCCTCGTACTCGATGGGGATGCCGGCGGCGTGCAACGCGGCATTCTGGAAGGCCGGCGACAGCGCGTGCGCGACCGGATGCCCGAGGATGACGAGGCGTCCGGGAAGCTCCATCACGCGTCGCCGATCGTCTTCTGGAGGCGGTCGAGCGCGAGGACGATCAGCCGTTCCAACTCATCCGCCGTCGAGCGATAGAGCTCGAGGCCGCCGCCGAACGGGTCGGTGATAGCGCGCCCTTCGGTGCTCTGCTCCGCGAAATCGGTGAGCAGGTACGCCTTGTCGGCGCCGCCCAGGGCAGCGACGCGCTCGAGATGGTGCGGGCCCATCGTGAGCACGAGCGACGCATCGGCGACTATCTCGGGGCTCAACTGCCGCGCGCGATGGCCGCTCAGGTCGAGCTTGCGTTCGATGCCGACCAGCATCGCCCCGTCGGATGCGGGCGCGCCGTCCCAGGCGCTCGTGCCGGCGCTCGCGACCGTGATGCCGGTCATGCCGAGCGACTCGATCACGTGGCGCGCGATCGCCTCCGACATGGCGCTGCGGCAGGTGTTGCCGGTGCAGACGAAGAGCACTTGCATCTAGACGTCTCCGACGATGTCCGGGACGGCGTCACGCAGGGTCGCGACGGAGATCGCTCCCGGGCGGATCACGCGTGGATGGCGGCCGGTGCAGTCGATCACCGTCGACGGCGCCGAGGGTTGCAGCGTGCCGCCGTCGAGCAGGCGCAATGTGCCCCGCGCGATCTCCTGCTTCCACGCGGCGAGGATGCCGGCGGCGCTCATCGATGGGGGCTGTCCGGGCCGGTTGGCGCTGGTCGACGTGAGCGGGTCGCCTATCGCCGAGATGAGGCGCTGCAGTCCGGGGTGCGAGGTCCAGCGCACGGCGATCCCTCCCTCGGGGCCGCGCAGGCGCGGCGGCACGCGCCCCTCGCCTCCCGAGAGCACGAGCGTGAGCGGCCCCGGCCAGAAGCGCGCCGCGAGCATCCCCGCCGATTTCGAGAGCTGAAGGCCGAGCCGGTCGATCATCGCGCTGTTGGAGATGAGGAGGAGGAACGGCTTGCCGTCGGGGCGCTTCTTGATCGCGACGAGCCGGTTCACCGACGCCGAATCGATCGCGCCGCCGAAACCGTACACCGTCTCGGTGGGATAGGCGAGTACGCCGTGCCGCTCGAGGTGCCACAACGTTTCGGGGATCGAGGCATCCACCTCGGGTTGCGACCAGAACGGGATGCCGCGAGGATCGCCGGTCATTCGGCGAGCGGAAGCAGCGCTTCCGCCCTCGGAAAATCGCTCTCCTCCGTCACCTTCATCGCGCGCTCGCTCCCCCGCACCACCCTGACTTCCAGTCCGAGGCGTTCGCAGAGCGCGGCGTCGTCGGTCGCCTCGACGCCGGCCTGCTGCGCCTCGCGGTGGGCCCGCTCGATCATGGCGCGCGGGAACCCCTGCGGCGTCTGGGCACGCCAGAGGCGCGCCCGGTCGACGGTCCGCACGACGCGCCCGCTGTCGTCGACTTCCTTGAGCGTGTCGACGACGGGGAGCGCGGCGATCGCGCCGTGGCCGGCTCTCGCTCCGGCGACGACGCGATCGAGCATCTCCGGCGTCGCGAACGGGCGGGCGGCGTCGTGGATGAGCACGACCGCGCACTCGGGCGGGAGGTCTTCGAGTCCGTTGCGCACGCTCTCGCCGCGGTGCTTGCCTCCGGGGGCGACGAGCAGCCGGTCGGTGTCACACTGGAAGAGCCAGGGAGGCGGGTCGCCGGCGTAGCGCTGCGGCAATACGCACACCACCATCGCCACGTCCGCTCTCGCGTGGAACGCCTGCAGCGAATGGAGCAGCATCGGCTTGCCGGCGATCCAGCGCAGCTGCTTCAGTTCGCCGCTCGCGCCTTGCGCACGCGTGCTCGCCCCGGCGGCGACGATCACCACGCCGACGTCGCGCGTCACCGGAACAACTCGCGGAAGAGCGCGCCGAGGTCGCGCACGCCCGCCACGCGCAGTCCCTTGGGCGCGCGACGCGGCACGCTCCGCTCGCCAACATAGGCGACCGTCATCCCCATCTTCTCCGCCTCGGCGATGCGGCGCTCGGCCTGCCCGACGGCGCGGATCTCGCCGCCCAGCCCCACCTCGCCGATGAACACCGCATCGGGCGGGAGCGGCTTATCGTACACGCTGCTCGCGAGCGCGGCGGCGACCGCGAGGTCGGCCGCGGGTTCCTGCAGCCGCACGCCGCCGACGACGTTGAGGAAGACGTCGAGCGTCGCGAAGGAGAGGCCGGCGCGCTTGTCGAGCACGGCGAGGAGCAGGGCGAGGCGGCGCCCGTCGAAGCCCGTCGCGACGCGCTGCGGCGTGCCGAAGCCGGCCTTCGCCGCCAGCGCCTGCACCTCGAGCAACATCGGCCGGCTCCCCTCGAGCGTCGCCGTGACGGCGCTCCCCGACGCGTGATGCTTCTCGCGATCCCCGAGGAACAGGGCCGACGGATTGTCGACGGGGATGAGCCCCTGCTCCGTCATCCGGAACACGCCGATCTCGTCGACGGAGCCGAACCGGTTCTTGGTCGCACGCAGCACGCGGTGGTCGAGCGACCCTTCCCCTTCGAAATAGAGCACCGTGTCGACGATATGCTCGAGCGTCTTGGGGCCCGCGATGCCGCCTCCTTTCGTGACGTGCCCGACGACCATCACCGCGGTGCCGCTCTCCTTGGCGAATCGCATCAGCCGCGCGGCGCATTCGCGCACCTGGCCGACGTTCCCCGGTGCTCCTTCGAGGTCGCCGGTGAACACGGTCTGGATGGAGTCGACGACCATCACCGTGGGGGCGCGCTCGGCCGCCGTGGCGAGGATCGTCTCGAGCAGCGTCTCGCCGAGCAGCGAGACCTCGAGGGCCGCGCCCTTGAGCCGGTCGGCGCGCAGCTTCACTTGCAGCGGAGATTCCTCCCCCGACACGTAGAGCGTGCGGTGGCCGCGGGCCTCGAGCTGCGCCGCGACCTGCAGCAGGATGGTGCTCTTGCCGATCCCCGGCTCGCCGCCGACGAGCACCATCGAGCCGGGGACGATGCCGCCGCCGAGCACGAAGTCGAACTCGGCGAGCCCGGTGGTGAGGCGGTGCGTTTCCGCGCCGACGACGTCGCGCAACTGCGGGCTGTCGGCGACCGATCCGCCACTGCCGAACGACGAGATGCCGGCCTTGCGACGCGAGGCGCCGGTGGCCGCGGCGCGCGGAGCGGCCATCTCCTCGATGAGCGTGTTCCACTCGCCGCACGCGTCGCACCGCCCCGCCCATTTCGACGACTCGGCGCCGCACTCGGTGCAGCGGTAGACGGTCTTCGCGCGCGCGCCCATCGCTGGCTCAGCCGGGCTGGCGAGCCGTGAAGTTCTCGAAGCGCGTGAACTGCTTGCGGAAGTTCAGCCGCGCGGCGCCGGTGGGACCGTTGCGCTGCTTGAGGATGATGATCTCGGCGAGTCCTTCGATGGGGATGCCATCGGGGGTCTTCACCTGGTTGCCCGATTCGTCCACCGGCCGCTCGTACATCTCGGGACGGTAGATCGCCATGACGACGTCGGCGTCCTGCTCGATGGCGCCGGACTCGCGGAGGTCGGAGAGCTGCGGACGACGGTTGTCGCCGGTGCGCTGCTCGGGCGCGCGCGAGAGCTGCGAGAGCGCGATCACCGGCACGTGCAGCTCCTTGGCGAGGATCTTGAGCGACCGCGAGATCTGCGAGATCTCCTGCTGGCGGCTCTCCACTCCCGGCGGGCCCTGCACGAGCTGCAGGTAGTCGACGATCACCATCTTGATGTCGGCGGTCGACTTGAGCCGGCGCGCCCGCGACCGGATCTCGAGGAGCGTGAGCCCCGGCGTGTCGTCGATCCAGATGGGCGCCTGCGACAGCAACGCGGCGGCCTTGGCCAGGTTGGAGTGATCCTGGCTCGTCAGCTTGCCGTTGCGGAGCCGCTGGGCGTCGATGAATCCCTCGGAGGCGAGCATGCGCATCACGAGTGATTCTTTACTCATTTCCAGCGAGAACACCGCCGTCGGAATGTTGCTCTCCACAGCGGCGAATTGCGCGCAGTTCAGCACGAACGCCGTCTTCCCCATCGACGGACGGGCGGCGATGATGACGAGGTCCGACGGCTGGAAGCCGAGCGTCATCGTGTCGAGGTCGCGGAAGCCGCTCGGCACGCCCGTGAGCGGGCCTCCCTCGCGCAGCGACTCGATGCGCTCCATCGCCGGCCAGAGGAGGTCCTTGATGCGCGTGAAGCCGTCGGACCCGCGCTGCTGGCTGACCTGGAAGATGCGGTGTTCGGCGAGGTCGATCAGGTCGGCGGCGTCGGACGCGGATTCGTGCGCCTCGGTCACCAGCCCCTGCGCCACCTCGATGAGCCGGCGGCGCAACGCCTTCTCGCGCACGATGCGCAGGTGGTACTCGACGTTCGCCGCCGTCGGCACGACGTACAGCAGGACGCCGATGAACTCCTTGCCACCGGCGGCGGCCAGCTCGCCGGAGCGCTCGAGCTGTTCGGAGAGCGTCAGCGGATCGACGACCGACCCGGCCTGGTGGATGGCGAGCATCGCGCGGAAGAGGCGCCGGTGCCGCTCGCTGTAGAACATCGACTCGTCCACGAGCTCGACGGCGCGCGTGATGGCCTCGCTGTCGAGCAGCATGGCACCGAGCACCGCCTGCTCGGCGTCCTCCGAATACGGAGGGCGCCGGTCGCGGAACGGGTCACGCGCCGCTTGCGGCGCTATCGAATATTCGGCGGGCGAGCTGGACATCTTCCCATGTGGGGCGCTTCCACGACGGGTTCCGGAGGAGCGCCGCGGGATGGTAAGTGACGATCAGGGGGATCCCATGAAAGCGATGCACCTGTCCCCGTAACTTACCGATTGGGGTCGTGGTCTGCAGGAGGGTCTGGGCGGCGAACGTCCCGAGCGCGAGGATGACGCGCGGCTGCAACAGCTCGAGCTGTCGCAACAGGAAGGGAGAGCACGCTTTGACCTCTTCCGGCGCCGGATTCCGGTTACCGGGCGGGCGGTGCTTGAGGACGTTGCAGATGAAGACATCCTCGCGCGGAAGGTTCACGGCCGCGAGGATCTTCGTGAGGAGCTGGCCGGCCGCGCCGACGAACGGACGCCCGGTCTCATCCTCGGTCGCACCGGGGGCCTCCCCGACGCAGACGAACTGTGCCTTGGGATTCCCTTCTCCGGGCACCGGGTTCTTCGCGCCCGCGTACAGCCCGCACTGTGTGCACGCCTTGACGGCGGCGGCAATGTCGTCGAGCGACCCGAGGTGGGCGAGTGGGCCATCGAGCAACTCCCCCATCGGCGATCCGACGACCAACCCCGGCGGAGCATTCTCGTGCGGGATGGCCGCACCGGCCACGGGAGCGGGCATCTCGAGCCGCGGCACCTTCGCTGGCGGCGGCGCGGCGTCAGTCGAGGACGGGGTGGCGGCGCTGGGCGAGTCCGCCGCCGCCGGATTCTTGGCGGCGGTCGGAGCCGCATCCCGCCCCGCACCCATCGCGCGCAGCGCCTCGCGCCAGTCGCCCCCCTGCGCGGCGGCCTCGGCGGCCGACCGGGCGGGATTGGCGGACGGCGTTCGAGCGGCCGCGCTCTCACCTGCCGACGTACCGAGCGCTGCGGCGTTGCGCACACCAAGCGCCTTCAGCGCGTCTTCGACGGAGAGGTTGTCGAGCACGAACTCCGACTCACCGAGTTCGCGCCGCTGTTCGAGATAGCGCCGCAGCAGTTCCCTACCGTCCACGAAGGCATTCCTCGACGTGGTCGAGGATGACGTCGGCCACCTCGGATTTGGGAAGCAACGGGAGCGCGAGCGCGTCGCGCCCAGGCGCGAGGATGGTGACGCGGTTGGTGTCGACGCCGAAGCCGGCGCCCTCTTCGTTCGCGTCGTTCACGACGATGAAATCGAGCCCCTTGGCCTCGAGCTTCGCCGCGGCGTGCGCGAGCACGTCATCGGTCTCGAGCGCGAACCCGGCGACGACCATCCCCGGGCGCCGCGCGTCGCGCGTCGTCGAGAGGATGTCGACGGTATCGCCGAGCGCGATCGCGTCGGGGCGATGCGCCTTCTTGAGCTTGCCGGGCGCGACGGACGACGGCTTGAAGTCGGCGGGGGCCGCCGCCATCACGAGCGCGTCGGCGGTCGGCAGCGCGGCCCGCACGGCCGCGGCCATCTCCTCGGTCGTCTCCACGTCCACCCGCTTCACGCCGACGGGCGCGGGAATACCCATCGGCCCCGCGATCAGCGTGACCGTCGCGCCGCGACGCCACGCGCTCGCCGCGATCGCGACGCCCATCCGCCCGCTGCTGTGGTTCGAGAGATAGCGCACGGGGTCGAGCGCCTCACGCGTCGGCCCGGCGGTGACGACCACGTTCTTCCCCGTGATCGTTCCCGGCGCTTCGAGGAGCCGCGCGGCGTGCGCAAAGATCGTCTCGGGTTCCGGCATGCGGCCGGGCCCGACCCCTTCCTGCGGCGAGGCGAGCGGCCCGGTGTCGGGTTCGAGCACGTGGTAGCCGAGCGACCGCACGTGATCGACATTCGCCTGCGTCTGCTTGTGCGCCCACATCCGGTCGTTCATCGCCGGCACGAGGAGCACCGGGGCCGCGGCGGCAAGCAGGCACGCGCTCAGCAGGTCGTCGGAGCGCCCCGAGGCGGCGCGGGAGAGGAAGTCGGCGGTCGCCGGCGCGACCACCACGAGGTCGGCGGCGCGGGCGAGCGCGATGTGGTCGAGCGCGTGCCCTTCGGCGACCAGCTCGGTATGCACCGGGCGCCCGGTGAGCGCCTCGAACGTGACGGCGCCGATGAACTCACGCGCCGAGCGCGTGAGCACGACGTCGACGTCGGCGCCGGCCTGCGCTAACAGACGCGCGAGCCACGCCGACTTGTAGCTCGCGATCCCCCCGGTGACACCGAGGAGGAGCCGCCGGCCCGCGAAGGGGCGCACGGCCGTCGTCCTGGCGCGGGTGCGGCGTTACTCCGCGGACCGGCGCCGCGGCACCACGCGATACTCGATGTCGCCCGCCGAGAGGTTCTCGAGCGACCGCGTCGTCAGCTTCTTCTCGCCGCTCTTCGAGCGGTCGCGCGGGAACTCGTTGAGCACGCGCGAGAACTTCGCCGCGACGAGCACGGCGAGGTACTTGTTGGCGGCGTGCGTGGTGACTTCCTGGGGCGTGAACACTCGCATCGGGGCTGTCCTCTGGTGTCTGCTAGGGCTTCGTGAAACTCTGGATCTCCTGCTCGAGGCGGCCGATGAGGCCCGCCAACTGCGCGTCGAGTCCGCGCACGCGCTCGCGCTTCCGTTCCTCGGCGTCGATGATCGCGCCCACGCGCTCCACCGCCGCCTCCAACTCGTCGTTCACGACGACGTAGTGATACCGGTCCACCTCGTGCAGCTCCATGTGCGCGCTCTTGAGCCGCGTCAGCAACGCCTGACGGTCCTCCGTCTGGCGCGCCATCAACCGTTCGACCAGCACGTCGACCGACGGCGGCAGCAGGAAGACGAGCACGGCGTGCGGGTACGCGGCCGCGAACTGCGCCGCCCCCTGCACGTCGATGTCCATCATCACGTGGTGCCCCGCGTCGAGCACCGCCTGCACCGACGACTTCAGCGTGCCGTACCGCTTGCCATGCACGAGCGCCGACTCGGCGAACTCCCCCTTGTCGTGTCGCTCGAGGAACTCCTCGTCGGTGAGGAAATGATAGTCCACACCGTCCACTTCACCCGGGCGCGGCATGCGCGTGGTGCACGACACCGAATAGCCGAGCCCGGCACGCCGTCCCATCAACAGCTTCGTGACCGTCGTCTTGCCGCCGCCGCTGGGCGCGGAAAGCACCACCGGGAACGGGTTCACTCGAGGTTCTCCACCTGCTCGCGGATCCGTTCCAACTCTTCCTTCACCAGCAGCACGTCCTTCTGGATCGTCGCGTCGTTCGCCTTGCTGCCCGTGGTGTTCGCCTCGCGCAGCAACTCCTGCAGGAGGAACCCGAGCCGCTTGCCGACCGGTTCCCCATCCTTCGCGGCGAGGGTGTTCCGGAACGCCGTGATGTGCGACGCGAACCGGTCCAGCTCCTCTCCCACATCGAGCCGGTCGGCCAGGATCGCGATCTCCTGGGCCAGCCGCTGCTCGTCGACGGCCACGCCGCCCGCGAGCACCTTCACGTTCTCCCGAAGCCGCTCGCGCTGTGCGACCACGCGTTCGGGGGCCCTCGCCGCGATGCGGCCGACGGCCGCCTCGACGAGGTCGAGCCGCTCGCGGATGACATCGGCCATCCGCTGCCCCTCGGCCTCCCTCATGGTCCCCAACGCCGCTGCCGCCGCCTCGACGACCGCGACCAGTTCCTCGGCCGTCCCTTCCATCTCTTCCGTCGCGCCGTGGATGACGTCGGGCATCCGAAGCACCGTCGCCACGTCCACGTCGCCGCCCAACCCGTACTTGTCGCGCAGCCCCCTGAGCTTGGCAGCCGCCTCGGCGAATCGCGCCTCGTCGATCGCCGCCATGCCGTCGGCGGAGCGCTCGATGCGCGCCGAGACTGACACGTGGCCGCGGGCGATGCGCCGCCGCAATGCTTCCCGCACCTCCGACTCCCATCGGGACAGCTCCGACGGCAGCTTGAGACTCGGGTTGAAGAACCGATGGTTGACCGAACGAAGATCGACGGCCACGCGGGTGTTGCCCACGAGGCCCTCCGCAGCGCCGAAACCGGTCATGCTTCGTATCATAGCGAGCCTAGTAAGTTACTGTACGCCAACGGGTTTGTAAACCTGTGCGAGCCACCCTGCCCGGCCCCGGCGTCAGTTCCAGAAGGCCCAGCGCACGCCGTAGAGGTTCACGATGCGTGGCATCACCCAGCCCGGGTACGACGCGTAGACCACCCCGATGGGATTGCGGACCTGGTAGGTGATGGTGGCGTCGCCGATGCGGATCTCGAGCAGGGCGCCGATCATGCTGTAGCCGGGCTGCGCGGCACTTCGGGTGGCACTGTCGGCCGGCACGAAGAACTGGCCCCGGTATTCGTGCGTACCCGCGACGAGCAGGTGGAAGTTGTTGCGCGGGAACTTGTTGAGGAACGCCGAGGAGAAGGAGATGGTGGTCCGCAGTTCGGTCTGCGGCCGGTACCAGCCGGCGGTCTGCCACTTCACGCCTTGCAGGTCGAGGTTCCAGCCGAACAAGAGGGGGCCGTGGAAGCCGCCGGTGATGCCGGTGACCTGCCCTTCGACGATCTTGCGCAGCGCGGTGTCGAGTTCGATCGGCGGCACGAGCGCGGAGACTCCGCGCGAGATCATGCCACCAGAGATCCACCGGTCGCGCCAGCGGATCGCGCCCTCAAGCCTCGTCGAGAGGGTCGGCTGGAGTCCGGTGCTCGCTTCGGGCGCCACGCGGCTCCACGCCGCTCCGAGTTGGAGCCACGACCAGGGGGTGATGCGGGCGAAGGCGTCGGTGTGGGTGGTCTGGTCGGTGCGCCAGTGATCGGTCTTCCGGACGAGCCAAGAGGTGTCGGCCTTGGTGCTGTCGGCCGTGTTGCGCTTCACGCTGAGCGACGAATCCCTCGTGGAGCCGAGGTAGTCGCTGGCATCGGGGGAGCGGTCGTACGACGCACCTACCGAAAAGATCTTCCAGTCGTAGTCGACGCGAGCGCCCGGCGAGAAGAGCGCGGCGCCGTGCACCGACCGCATGCGGTCGAAGGTGGCGAACCGCACCCCCCATCGTGTGAATCCCGCCGAGACCGTGTATTCAGTGCGCGACGCCAGCGTGTCGGCGCCCGCGGTGGTATCGGTGGTCGTCGTGCCACCTATGCCGCCGAGACCGCCGAAAGCGCCGCCCGCGGTGGACGAAGTCGCCGTGCTGTCCTTTCCTTCGCTGTTGATCGAGGCGGCGCTGAACTGCACCCACAACGGGTCCTTCTGCGGGTCGTGCCAGGCAATGCGCGCATAGGCCACGCCCTCCGACCCGATCAGCGCTGGCATGGCGTTCAGCACGGGCGCGTCGGAGTTCGGATAGCGTGTGGCCGCTCCCCGGTTGATCCCCTGATGGAGCGCCGTCACGTCGACCGTCCACGCGCCCCTGGCCCACCCCAGGCGGCCGAACGCGCCGAGGCCGTCGCCGCTGGCACCGGTACGCGAGGTGGTGCTCAGCTGCTGTCCGGCGAGCTGGAAGGCGACGCCGTTGTCGAACCGCTTGCCGAAGAAACCGCGGTAGAAGTTGAGGTTCTCGCTGCCGGTCATGACGTCGGTGCGCGTCGACGGCGTGGTGCGTTCGACGCGCCACGTGCGCATGTACACGCGGATCTCGCCCGCGGCCCGCTCCACGGTGACGTCCTCGAGCGACCAGATGGGGATGGTGGTGAGGTCGGGGATGCCGCCGTTGCGCGGGTTCACCGCGTCGAGGGCGACGCCGTCGACGAAGAGGCGGAGACCTCCCGGGTTGCCGTACCACGCGGCGGCCTGCGGCGCGACGATGAAGCCGGTGGCTAAGAGCGTGACGCCGGGCACGTTGGCGAGCAGTTCGCCGAGCGTGAGCGCGCCCGAGGCGAAGATCGCATCACGGTCCCAGTGCCAGCTGTTGGCGCCCACCTCGAGGGTGCGCGGCGTGAACGCCGTGGCGAGCGGGGTCTTGAGGGTGTCGCGGACGACCTTCTTCTTCGCGGGCGCGCCGCTGTCGGCTTCGACGGAATCGCCGCGGGCGCGCGGCAGCGCCGCCGGCGGGATGGCCTGCGCGGCGGCGAGCGCGGGCGCGAGTGCGGCGATGAACAGCGCTCGCGCGAGCTGCCTCAGTGCGCCCTCCCCCGGACGAACTCGACGAAGGTGCGCACCGGCGTGCCCGTGGGCCCGCGCGGGATGGCCACGAGGTCTGTCTCGGTGTACGCCGTGCCCGCGATGTCGAGATGGACCCACTTGTAGCCTTCCGCGAATTCGGCCAGGAAGTGGGCCGCCGTGATCGTGCCGGCGCCGCGGCTTCCGGTGTTCTTCATGTCGGCGACGTCGGACTTGATCTGCTCGCGGTACTCCGGCCATAGCGGGAGCTGCCAGCCGGGCTCGCCCCCCGCCCGGCCGGCGGCGAGCACTTCGTTGATCGTCTCCTGATCATTACCCAGCACCCCCACCGCGATGTTCCCGAGCGCGATGACGACGGCGCCGGTGAGCGTGGCCGCGTCGATCACCGCCTGCGGCTTGTACCGGGCAGCGTACGCGAGCACGTCGGCGAGCACGAGGCGCCCCTCGGCGTCGGTGTTGATGATCTCGATCGTCTTGCCGTTGCTCGCGCGGACGACGTCGCCGGGATTCATAGCCGTGCCGCTCGGCATGTTGGTGGTGCTGCCGATGAGGGCGACGACGTTGATCTCCGGCTTCATGCGCCCGATGGCTTCCATCGCGCCGAGCACGCCGGCCGCGCCGCTCATGTCGAACTTCATCCACTCCATGCGGTCGGCCGGCTTGATGGAGATGCCGCCCGAATCGAAGCAGAGTCCCTTGCCGACGAGCGCGACCGGCGCTTCGGCCGGCTCGGCGCCCTTGTACTCGAGGACGATGAACTTCGGGTCCTGCGGCGTGCCCTGGGCGACGGCGAGGAAGGAACCCATGCCGAGCTTCTCCATCTCCTTGCGACCCATCACCGTGCACTTGAGCTTGTGCCGCTTCGCGATCTCCTTCGCCGTCTCGGCGATGTACTCCGGCGTGCACAGGTTGCCCGGCATGATCGCGAGCCGGCGCGCGAGCCGCTGCCCTTCGGCGATCGCCTGACCGTCGGCGATCGCCTTCGCCGCGGCCTTCGTGTCACTCACGCAGATGATGGCCGCGGTGAGCGGCTTGGCCCGGCCGCCGTTCGCCGATGTGCTCTTGAGTTCGGTGTATTCCCACCCGCCGAGCGACGCGCCGATCGCGGCGTTCTCGACGCCACGCGCGTCGAGGTCACCGCCCCAGAACGCAAAACGCTCGACGCCCATGCCGTTCGCCTTGCGGCCGGCGACGCTCGCCGCGCGCGTGATGGCGGCCGCGTCGTCGCCGGTTCCCATGCCGACGAGGAGCACGCGCTTCGGCCCGCTGCCCTTCGCGAGCACGAGGAGCGTCTCGTCGCGGCCCCCCTTGAAGTCGCGCTCCTTGAGCGCCCGCGAGAGCGCGCCGCCCGTGGACCGGTCGAGGGCGGCGAGGGCACGCGGGAACTTCGCGTCGGCGCCGAGCGCGACGGCGAGCAACGGGGTCGCGAGACGGGCCGGATCGCCGGCGTGGGTGGAGCGCGCGAACGCCATGGTCAGCTCTTCATGCCGGCGATCACCGCATCGCCGAACGCGGAGGTGGAGACCTCGGTCGAACCCGGCATCTGACGGGCGAGGTCGTAGGTGACGGTCTTGGCCGTGATCGCGTGCTCCATGCCGCGCATGATGAGGTCGGCCGCTTCCTGCCACCCCATCTGCTCGAACATCATCACGCCGGAGAGGATGACGCTGCCCGGGTTGATCTTGTTCAGCCCCGCGTACTTGGGCGCGGTGCCATGCGTCGCCTCGAACACGGCGGCGTTGTCACCGACGTTGCCCCCCGGCGCGATGCCAAGCCCGCCCACCTGCGCGGCCGCCGCGTCGGAGACGTAGTCGCCGTTCAGGTTCGGCGTCGCGATCACCTCGTACTCCTCGGGGCGCAGGAGCAACTGCTGGAACATCGAGTCGGCGATGCGGTCCTTGATGATCACCGCGTCGGCGCGGGCGGTGGAGCCGGCCTTCCCCACATCGGCCTCGGTCACCGTCAGCGTGCCGAATTGCTCGCGCGCCTCCTCGTAGCACCAATCCTTGAAGCCACCCTCGGTGAACTTCATGATGTTGCCCTTGTGCATGATCGTCACCGACTTGCGGCCACGCTTGAGGGCGTACTTGATCGCCATCGCCATCAGGCGCTTCGACCCGAACGGCGACATGGGCTTGATGCCGATGGCCGAGCCTTCGCGCACGTTCTTGTTGAACTCGGTCTTCAGGAAGGCGCGCAGCTTGTCGGCCTCGGGCGTGCCGGCGCGGAACTCGATGCCCGAGTACACGTCCTCGACGTTCTCGCGGAAGATGACGATATTCACCTTCTCCGGGTGCTTCATGGGCGCGCCGACGCCCTGGAAATAGCGCACCGGCCGGATGCAGGCGTACAGGTCGAGCTCCTGCCGGAGCGCGACGTTGAGCGAGCGGATCCCCCCGCCGACGGGCGTCGTGAGCGGTCCCTTGATGGCGATCTTGAACTCGCGCACGGCTTCGAGCGTCTCGGCGGGCATCCACTCGCCCGTGGTCTTGAACGCCTTCTCGCCGGCGAGGATCTCCATCCACGCGACCTTGCGCTTGCCGCCGTAGGCGAGCGCGACGGCGGCGTCGAACACGCGCACCGACGCGGCCCAGATGTCGGGGCCCGTGCCATCGCCCTCGATGAACGGGATGATGGGCTTGTTCGGAACCTGGAATTCTCCACCGGACACTTCGATGCGCTCGCCGCCCTCGGGCACGCGCGCGTACTTGTATGCAGTCACGGGATCCTGACCTTGGGTTTCGGGGTGAATCCGGGAAAGCTAGGAAGTGGCCCGAACCCGAGCAAGGAAACGCGGCGGCTTCTCGGCGCCACCGCGTACACTTTCACGCCACGCGGTTCGGTACCGGTCGCCCCTCGAAGAACGCCACGAGATTGTCGACGGCGAGTAACCCCATCGCCGTGCGCGCTTCGATCGTCGCGCTGCCGATGTGCGGAAGCAGCACGGCGTTCGGGAGCGCGAGCAGGTCGGCGGGGATCGAGGGTTCCCGTTCGTACACGTCGAGCCCCGCCGCGGCGAGCCGCCCGTCGCGGAGCGCGGCGATGAGGGCGGCCTCGTCGACGACGTCGCCGCGCGCGGTGTTGATGAGGATGGCACCGGGGCGCATCCGCGACAGCCGCCGCGCGTCGATGAGGTGCCGCGTCTCGGCGGTGGACGGTACATGCAGGGAGACGAAGTCGGACTGCGCGAGCAGTTCGTCGAGGTCGTCGACCACGGTCACGCCGGTCTTGGCGCCCTGCGCCGGCGAGAGCGAGCGGCTCCACGCGATCACGGTCATGCCGAAGCCGAGCCGGGCCCGGGTGGCGACGGCCCGGCCGATTCGCCCGAAGCCGATCACACCGAGCGTCTTGCCCGAGACGCGCACGCCGAGGTTGTGGGTCGGGCGCCACCCCGTCCACCGTCCCTCCCGGAGTTCGCGCGCCCCTTCGGAGGCGCGGCGCGCCGCCGCGAGAAGGAGCAGCATGGCCGCGTCGGCCGTGTCCTCCGTGAGCACGCCGGGGGTGTTCGTGACGGTGATGCCGAGGGCGGCCGCCGCGGCGACATCGATGTTGTCGTAGCCGACGCCGAACTGCGCGATCACTCGGGCGCGCCGCGGCGTGCGACCGAGCACGTCCGCGGTGAGCGGGTCGCCGAGCGTGGAGACGACGGCGTCGGACTCGGCGAGCGCCCGGGCGAGTCCCTCCGCCCCGAGCGCCCGGTCGTCAGGGCTGAGCCGCGCCTCGAAGAGCAGGGCCAGTCGCTCCTCGACGGCGCGTGGCAGGCGGCGCGTGACGGTTACGATAGGTAAGGACATCGAGACGAAGTATATTCATGCCATGACTGCGACGACGCCCGAACAGCCCTCTCCCTCGACCCGCCTCGCCCGCGGCCTCACCCTCCGCTGCCCGCAATGCGGAGGCCACGGCATCATCGTGTCGTGGTTCAAGATGCGCCCAAACTGTCCGAGTTGCGGGCTGCTCCTCGACCGGGGCTCGCGCGATTTCTTCATCGGCGCGTATCTGATCAACCTGATCGTGTCCGAAGTGCTGTTCGCGATCATCCTCGGGACGATCGTCTGGGCGACGTGGCCGGCGACGTCGTGGGACGCGCTGCAATACATCGCGGTGGCCGCGATCGTCGTCGCGCCGCTGACGACGTATCCGTTCACGAAGACGACCTGGCTGGCGTTCGACCTGATCTTCGCGCCGCCGGCGGACAAGGATTGGGCGCGGCGGTAGGAACGACGCCTCGGACTTCGCAGATACCGCAGGCGCCGGGAGCTCTAGCACAACGCCTTACACTCTTGCTTTGAGCTTCGCCAGCCGCTCCACGGCCGCCTCGAGCGTCTCACGTTTCTTGCAGAAGGCGAACCGCACGAACCGCTTCCCCTCCGGAGCGCCCGGGCGGTAGAAGCTCGACCCCGGGACGGTCGCGACGCCGATCTCCCGCGTCATCCACTTCGCGAAGGTCACGTCGTCGTCGCGGCTCAGGTCGCTGAAGTCGGCGAAGAAGTAGTACGCGCCATCGGGGATGGTGAACCGGAATCCCGCCTCTCGCAGGGGCCCCGCGAGATATTCGCGGCGGGCGCGATAGTCGTCCGACAGCTTCTGGTAATACGAATCGGGGAACGCGTACCCCGTCGCCGCCGCCTGCTGGAGCGGGGCCGGCGCGCCGACGGTCAGGAAGTCATGGACCTTCCGGATCGCGCCGCTCCGTTCGGGACTGGCGATGGCGTAGCCGAGCCGCCAGCCGGTGATGCTGAATGTCTTCGAGAGGCTCGACGTGGTGATGGTGCGTTCGCGCATCCCCGGGAGCGTGGCGATGGGGATGTGCTCGCCCGAGTAGATGATGTATTCGTAGGGATCGTCGGTGATGACGAGCAGGTCGTGCTCGATGCAGACGGCGGCGATCGCCTCGAGCTCGGTACGGTCGAAGACGTGCCCCGTGGGGTTGTGCGGCGAGTTGAGCACGATGGCGCGCGTCTTCGGCGAGACGGCGGCCGTGAGCGCGGCCACGTCCAGCTTCCAATCCGGAACGGTGAGCGGCACGAACACCGGCTTCGCCTCGCTCAGGATCGCGTCGGGACCGTAGTTCTCGTAGAACGGTTCGAAGATCAGCACCTCGTCGCCCGGGTCGATGAGCGCGAGGAACACCGACGCCATCGCCTCGGTGCCGCCGCAGGCGACGGTGATCTCGGCGTCGGCGTCGACCTCCATGCCATAGCGGCGCGCGTACTTGCCGGCGATGGCGTCACGGAGCGTCTTCGTGCCCCACGTCGTGGCGTACTGGTTGAAGTCGCGGCGGATCGCGTCGCAGGCCGCCTCCTTCATCGACTCGGGCATCGGAAAATCCGGGAAGCCCTGCGAGAGGTTGATGGCGCCGTACTGATTGGCGACGCGGGTCATCTCACGGATGACCGACTCCGTGAAGGTGAGGGTGCGGCGGGCGTTTGGCATGCCGGAAGTTAGCGGCGCCGCGCCGTGACCAGAACCGCGATCTCGTCGGGGCGCGGGTTGGTGAAGTCGAGCCGGACACGACCGTCGGGGAGTTCGCTGACCGTGGCGGGGATCGACGAGTTGGCGAGCCGCCAACCGGCCGGGAGGACGACCGCGTTCGCCGGCCGGCCGAAGGTGCGGTCCCAGTAGAGTTGGCCGTCGACGATCTTGTAGCGCGCCGTGTCGGTGTAGGTCTCGTACATCCGCAGTCGCGTAGAGCCTCCCGGCTGAATGGCCGGAAAGCGGAAGACCACCGCCTCCTGCGTGCCGGCGCCGACATGGATCCCGCCCTTCGCGATGTCGGCCCCCTTCAGCACCTCCCACGGGATGTCTTCGCCGGTGTCGAGGTTGCGTGCGGACGGCTTGGCCACCGTGCTTCCCGCCCGCACCTCGTTCACGTACGTGCTCACGCCGGGGCGCGACTCGGTGTAGTCGTGGTAGAGGTCGAACGCGTGCGTCTCCGGCTGCTGCAGCCAGTACACGATGGTGCGGTTCTGGTGCGCACGTTCGTCGAGCCTCAGGCTGGCGATGGACGACGAGGCCCTGCTCTTCCCGGGGCGCGCCCGCAGGGTGAGCGGTGCTTCGGCGGGGGTCGCATTCCAGAAGCTGATCGAGAGCCGGCCGTCGGGCTCCTCGAGCACCTGCGACGGGTAGTTGCACGAGACGAGGTCGAAGCCGGCCGGCAACACGATGGCGTTGCGCTTGATGCCGAGCGGGCGCGTGAACACGATGTCCGCGCCATCGACGTAGTAGCTCTTGGCGTCCTCGTAGGTCTTGACGATGAGGACGCGCCCGCCGCCGCCGTTCGCGGGTACGGGGCGCGCGAGCGTCACGCGGATGTACGTCTGCGTGGAGTCGCCTCCGCGCACGCCCCCTGCCTTCGCGACGGCCTGCCCCACGACGTCGAACGCGAGCGGCTTGCCCGTCGCCCGGTCGTAGACGTGTTCGTCGGTGGCGACGCTCCCTTTGCGGATCGGATTGTAGTAGGCCGTCGCGCCAGCGGTCGCGGCGGTCACTTCGTAGATGATGCGGAACTTCGCGGAGCCCGGCGCGAGCAATTCGTATCGTGTGTACGCGTCGGACTCGGTCTGCGCGGGCGTCTGCGCCGCCAGCGGCGCGGCGGCGCAGAGGATGAGGGCGAGCAGTCGGCGCATCGGAGGCGGGGTTGAGGGTGGCCTCGACAATGATACGTGCGGATTTCCCTGCTTGCCTCCGGCGCCCCCGCCCGCCAGACTCCACCCTGCCGTTGCCGGCTTGCCGATCCCCTCTCTAATGAGACGCGCCGCATGAAGGCTCGCCAATCGGATTCGATGAACTATCCGCGGCTCACGCAGCCGCTCGTGCGCGAGCGTGGAGCGCTCCGCCCCGCGACGTGGGACGAGGCGCTCGACGCCGCGGCGGCCGGCTTCCGCCGCGCGCTCGACGCGCACGGTCCCGATGCGCTGGGGATCTTCAGCTGCTCGAAGTCGACCAACGAGATGAACTTCGTCGCCCAGAAGCTGGCGCGCGTCGCGTTCGGCACGCACAACATCGACAGCTGTAATCGAACGTGACACGCGCCTAGCGTCGTCGGTCTGGCGACGGTGTTCGGAGCGGGCGGCGGCACGAACTCGTACCGCGAGGTGGAGGAGACGGACGTCGTCTTCCTCTGGGGGTCGAACGCGCGCGCGGCGCATCCGATCTGGTTCCATCACCTCCTCAAGGGGGTACACAACGGCACGCGCCTCTACGTCATGGACCCCCGCCGCACCGATTCGGCGCAGTGGGCCGACATCTGGCTGGGGCTGAACGTCGGCACCGACGTGGCGCTCTCGAACACGATGGCCCGCGAGATCATCCACGACGGCCTCGCCCATACGGCATTCATCGAGAACGGCACGTCGGGCTTCGACGCCTACCGGGCGGCCGTCGAGCCCTACACGCTCGAGCGTGGGAGCGCGATCACGGGCGTTCCCGCCGCGGTGATCCGCGAGGCGGCGCACACGTTCGCGAAGGCCGACAAGGCGATGGTCTGCTGGACGCTCGGCATCACCGAGCACCACAACGCCGTCGACAACGTGCTCTCGCTCATCAACCTCTGCCTGCTGACGGGACACGTCGGCCGGTGGGGATGCGGCTGCAATCCGCTGCGCGGGCAGAACAACGTGCAGGGGGGCGGCGACATGGGAGCGATTCCCAACCGGCTGCCGGGATTCCAGGACATCCTCGACCCCGCCGTGCGGGCGCGCTTCGAGAAGCACTGGGGGGTGCCTCTGCAGCCGCAGTATGGGAAGAACCTCACCGAGATGCTGCATGCGATGGGGGCCGGCGAGATGAAGGCCCTGCTCGTCGCCGGCGAGAACCCCGTGCAGAGCGACGCCGACGGTCATGCGGTGCGCGACGCCTTCGGGAAGCTCGATCATCTCGTCGTGCAGGAGATCTTCCTCACGAAGACGGCGGAACTCGCGAACGTCGTGCTCCCTGCGACGGCGAGCTGGTGTGAAGCGGAGGGCACCGTCACGAACAGCGAGCGCCGCGTGCAGCGCGTGCGCAAGGCGAAGGAGCCGCCAGAGGGCGCCCGTGACGAGATCTGGATCCTGTGCGAGATCGCGCGACGGATGGGAGTCGACTTCGGACACCCCACCGCCGAGGACGTGTGGAACGAGTTCCGCACGGTGGCGCCCGAGTTCGCGGGCGGCATGAGCTACGCCCGTCTCGAGTCGATGCACGGCATCCAGTGGCCATGCCCCGACGAATCGCACCCGGGCGAGACCTTCCTCCATGGGCGCCTGTGGGAGGTGCCGTGCGGTGGGCGCCCGGCGCCCTTCTCCGTTGTGCAGCACGCAGGGCCGAAGGAGATGCCCGACGCGTCGTATCCGTTCCTGCTCACCACCGGACGTCGTCTCGAGTCGTACAACACCGGCG
>JACQBG010000008.1 GCA_016194585.1 Gemmatimonadota bacterium | reverse complement strand
GACACCATCATGATCGCCATCACGCCGATGCCGCCGACCATGAGCGCGACCGAGGCGAGCGCGATCATGACGAGGAAGAAGATGTCGGTGATGGACATGAAGGTGTCGAGAATCTGGTCCTGGCTCATGAGGTCGAAGTTGTCCTTGTCGCCGGGGCGCAGCCGGCGCATCTCGCGGAGCGCCACCGTCACCGCGTCCATCGCGTCGGTCACGCTCACGCCCTCCTTCGGCTTGACGGGGATGAACAGCGCGTTCGTCTTGTCGATGTGATACGCGTGCCACGCGAACTCGAACGGCACGATCGCCCCCGTCTCCTGGCCCTGGGGCGCGAAGATGTTCTCGGGTGGCTTGTAGAGGCCGACCACCTGCACGGGGCGCCCGGCGACGCTCATCGTCTTGCCGATGGCGCGTTCGCGGCCGAACAGGCGGAGCGCCTTCTCCTCGTCGAGCACGACCACGGCGCTCCCCGCGTGCAGCTCCGACTTCGTGAACCAGCGCCCGTCGGTGAGCTCGCCCCCCTGCAGCTCCTGGTACCGGTCGTCGGCGCCGAAGATCGCCGTGTTCTGCGTGCGGCTCCCCGCGTATTCGAGCCGCCCGAACACCTGCGTCCAGATGCTCGCGTAGCGGATCTGCGGCAACGCGGCGAGGCGCTCCGCCTCTTCGGGACGGAGGTCCGGCCGCACCCGGATGTACTTCGGGAGCCGGTCGGGATTGACCGGCGTCTTGGAGAACACCTTCATGACGTAGAACGTGGTCGGCCCCGCGATCTCGATCGTGTGCAGGATCTGGTCGCGGACCCCCTGCACGATCGACGCCATCGTCATCACCGTCGCGACGCCGATCACCACGCCGAGGATGGTGAGCCCCGACCGCAGCTTGCTCACCCGCAAGGCGTCGATGGCGATGCCGACGTTCTCCCGCAGCTGGTCGGGCGTGAACAGCCGCATCATTCCGCCCGCAGCGCGGTGATGGGGTCGAGACGCGCCGCGCGCCGCGCCGGGTACACGCCGAACGCGACGCCGACCGTGGCGCCGAGCGTGACGGCGAGGGCCACCGACCACCACGTGATGCGCGCCGGCAGCGGCGAGACCGCGGCGACCAGCTCGGCGAAACCCCAGCCGAGGGCGACGCCGAGGATGCCGCCGAGCAGCGAGAGGGTGATCGCCTCGGTGAGGAACTGGCGTTCGATGTCGCGGGCCCGCGCGCCGACGGCCTTGCGGATGCCGATCTCGCGGGTGCGCTCGCCCACCGCCATCAGCATGATGTTCATGATCACGATGCCGCCCACCACCACGCCGATCGCGACGACGGCGGGGATGACGCTGAAGAGCACGGCCGTGAGGCTCTTCCAGAAGGCGACGAGCGCGTCGGCCGTCTCCACCGAGAAATTGTTCTCCTGCGTCGGCCGGAGGCGGTGGGCGAGCCGCATCGCCTCCTCGGCGCGCTGCATCCCCGACGGCACGTCGGCCGCGTCGCGCATCTTCACCGAGATGGTCGTCGTGAGGCGCCGGCCGTAGAGCATCTCGTAGCGCGTGATCGGCATCATCGCGAACGCGTCGAACGACTGCCCGAGCACCTTGCCTTTCGTCGCCGTGACGCCGGTGACGGTGAACTTCTGCCCGCCGATGCGCACCTCCTGGCCGATCGGGTCCACCGACTCGAAGAGCTTGTCGGCGATGTCATGACCGATCACGACGACGGCGCGCCGCTGCGCGACGTCGATGTCCGAGAGCGGGACCCCGCGCTCGAAGCGATAGTCCTGCACGCGCTGGTACGGCGGCGTGACGCCGAACACGAGGACGTCGGCGATCGTCCGGTCGCGCCAGACGATGTCCGCCTGCGGCGTCGGCCAACCCGAGGTGAGGGCGATCTCGGCGGCGTCGGGGAGCGCGCCGCGCACGGCGTCGGCATCGGCGTCGCTGATCTTCGGCCGCCGGGCGACCCGCTTCCACATCTCGTCGTCGAAGAACCCGATCTGGATCGGCGTGCGCCGCACCTGGAAGGAGTTCGTGCCGATCATGGCGTCGGCGATGTTCTCCTTGACGTACGCGTTCATCCCCTGGATGATCGCCACGACGGCGACGAGGAACCCGACCGACACGATCACCCCGAGGAGGGTGAAGAACGAGCGGAGCTTGTTCGCCCGGATCTGCCCGAGCGCGGTGGACAGGACATCGATGAACCGCATGCCGGATGAAATCACTCGGCGGGCAGCGCCCGTCGCAAGGGCGGGCTACTCGTGCCGGAGCGCTTCGATCGGGTCGAGGCGCGCGGCCCGCGCCGCCGGGGCGAGGCCGAACACGACGCCGGTGAGCGCCGCGGCGACGAGCGACGTGACGACCGCCGAGAACGGGACCGAGGCGGGGATGCTCGTCTTGGCGTTCACGACCGCGGCGATGATCGCCCCCAGGGCCAGGCCGATGGCGGCGCCGATGCAGGTGAGCGTGGCCGCCTCCACCAGGAACTGCCAGAGGATCACCCCGGCGGTCGCGCCGAGCGCCTTGCGCACGCCGATCTCGCGGGTGCGCTCGGTGACCGAGATCATCATGATCGCCACCACGCCGACGCCGCCGACGAGCAGCCCCACGCCGCTCAGCGTGATGCCGACCAGGAAGATCGCGCCGAACAGCTGGTTGAACAGGTCCATCATCCGGTCCTGCCCCACCAGGTAGAAGTTGTTGGGGACGCCCGGCTTGAGGCCTCGCTTGCTGCGCAGCGTCGCCGTCACGGCGTCCATCGCGTCGTCCTGCGACACGCCGTCACGCGGCTTGATCATCGCCATGAAGCCGCGCCGCCACACGTCGAGGTGCCGGTAGGCCGACATCATCGGGATGAGGGCGCGCGGCTTGTCGGGGCCGCGCCCGTCCATCGACTTGAGGAAGCCGGCCTTGGTGTGGAACACGCCGATCACGGTGAACGGCTTTCCGCCGATGGTGATCTCCTTGCCGATCGGGTCGGAGTCGCCGAACAGCTGCACCTGCAGCGAGTCGTTGACGAGCGCCACCTGCGCGGCCGCGTCGTGCTCGCTCTCCGTGAAGCTGCGCCCGGGGGACACGTCGGCGATGTCGGTCTGCGTCCACTCGGTGCTCTGCGCGTCGTAATTGACGCCCTTCAGGTAGCGGTCGCGGTAGGCGATGTCGGCGCTGCCGAACAGCCACCCCATCGCCGCCTTCACCTCGGGGAGGCGCTGGATGGCGCGCCACTCGTCCATGGTGATGGGCGGGTTCTTGCGGTCGGGGCAGCTGTCGTCGGAGCCGTCGCAGTTGTTCATGCCGGGGTTGCGGCGCCGCAGCTGGAACGTGGTCGCGCCGAACTCGTCCATGTCGCTCTTGAAGCTCTTCGTGATGCCGTGCACGGCGGCGCCCATCGCGACCACCACGAACACGCCGACGGCGACGCCCGAGATTGTGAGGGCGGCGCGCACCTTGTTGCTGCGGATCGCGTCGAAGGCGATGAACACCCCTTCGAGCGCCATGAGGACGCGGTCGACGATGCGCACTATTCCTGCCTCAACGCGGCGATGGGGTCGAGTCGGCTGGCGCGCGACGCGGGATACGCGCCGGCCGCGATGCCGACGCCGGCGCCGAGCAGCAGGGCGACGCCGATGCTCCACGGCGCGACGGCCGCCGGGAGGGGCGAGAACGCGGCGACCGTCTTCGCCGCGGCGATCCCGAGGGCGATGCCGATCGCCGCGCCGACGACGCTCAGCGTCGCCGCCTCGATGAGGAATTGCGCCATGATGTCGCGCCGCCGCGCGCCGAGCGCCTTGCGGATGCCGATCTCGCGGGTCCGTTCGGCGACCGCCACGAGCATGATGTTCATGATCACCATCGCGCCGACGAGGAGGCCGATCGCGGGGAGGGCGGTGCCGAACGTCTGGATGCGTCCGGTGATCGACGCGAAGAACGCCAGCCCGGCCTCCGGCGTCTCGAGGCTGAAGTTGTCGGCCTTCCCCGGCGGGAGCCGGCGCTGGGCGCGCACCACCTCGCGCACCGACTCGATGGCCTCGCTCACCATCTCGGGCGACGTCGCCTGCACGTCGAGTTCCCCCACGTCGCCGCGCGGACGGAGGAAGCGCTGGAGCGGCGTCGTGTACGGCACGATCGCGAGCCGGTCGAGCGAGTAGCCGAACACCGTCCCCTGCTTCTCGATCACGCCGATGACGGTGTACGGCATGCCGCGGATGCGCAGTTCGCGCCCGATCGGGTCGAGGTCGGGGAAGAAGTGATCGGCGATCTCGACGCCGATCACGACGACCCGGCTGCCCGCGTTCACCTCCTGCGGCTGGAAGGCGCGCCCCGCCGTGAGGTTGAACTTCTTCATGATGAAGTAGTCGGACTCGGTCGCGATGGCATCGACCTGCCGCGGGCGCGCGTATTGCGAGATGGCGTAGATGAAGTTCTCGCTCACCACGGCCGACCGCGTGCCGGGGGGCAGCGCGTTGCGGGCGAGCTGCACCTCGGGCAGGTAGATGCGCGGCCGGCGCATCCACTCTCGCCACTGGGCGTCGGTCGAGTTGGGCTGGAAGTCGGGTACGCGCCGGAAGGTGAACGTGTTCACGCCGAACAGCTTCGCGGCGAAGTCCTCCTTCACGTACCGGTTCATCCCCTCGACGATCGACACGACGGCGATGAGGAACATCACGCCGATCATCACGCCGAGGAGCGTGAAGAAGCTTTTCAGCTTCTGCACGCGGATGGTCTGGAGGGCGAGCCGGACTGCCTCGAGCAGCTTCATTCCCGCCCTACGGGAGGCGGCCGGGCCGGGTTTCGTAGGCCCGGCCGCCGCCGTTCGAGGCCCGAGCGGTCCTCCGGATCGGGGCGGGCCGCGCCGTCCCCGGCCGGCGCCTGGGCGCCCCCTGGCCGCCCCTACTCGTGCCGGAGCGCCGTCACCGGGTCGAGGCGCGACGCCCGCACCGCGGGCAGCATGCCGAAGACGATCCCCGTGAAGGCGCTCGCGCCGAGCGCGGCCACCACCGCCAGCGGCGGCACCGAGGCCGCGACCGGGGTGGTGTTCCGCACGAGCAGTGCCACCGCCCAACCGAGCGCGAGCCCGATCATCGCCCCCGTCGCCGTCAGCGTCACGGCCTCCACGAGGAACTGCCAGAGGATGATCAGCCGCGTCGCGCCGAGCGCCTTGCGAACGCCGATCTCGCGCGTGCGCTCGGTGACCGAGATCATCATGATCGCCACCACGCCGACGCCGCCGACCAGTAGGCCGACCGAGCTCAGCGAGATCATGACGAGGAAGAACATCCCGAACACCTTGTTGTACACGTCGAACAGCTTGTCCTGCGTGATGATCGCGAAATTCGACTCGCGCCCTGGGCGCAGCCCGCGCACGCCGCGCAGCGCGGCCGTCACCTCGTCGATCGTCACGTCCTGCCGCGCGTTCGCCGCCGGCTTGATCACGAACGCCACCCAGCGCGTGAGCGCCCCGACCTTGCGGGTGAGGGCGTATACCGAGGTCACGACCCGGGGGCGCTCGCCTCCCTGCAGGAAGCTCGCCTCGTCCTTGAACACGCCGATCACCGTGAACGGGCCCCCGCGCTGCGCCCCCTGGATCGCCGTCACGTTGATGACCTTCCCGATCGCGTCCTCATCGCCGAACAGCCGCTCGGCCGCGGTCGTGTTGATGACCACCACCGACGCCGCCGCGCGCGACTCCTGCTCGGTGAACACGCGCCCGGCGATCATCTTCGGCGGGTTGATCTGCGGCCAATTGGCGGTGATGCCGAGGATGTTCACGTTCGGCAGCTCGCGGTCACGGTACTTCACCGACGCGCCCCACCCCTGCTGGATCGCCACCTCGCCCACCGATTCGAGCCCCTTCAGGAGGTCCGCCTCGGCGAACGTCAGCGACGGGTTCGACCGCCACTTGCAGCTGTCGCCGGAGTCGTGGCAGTTCTCGAACACGATCGGGTAGCGCTGCACGAAGAAGGTCGTCGGGCCGGCCGCCTGGAACTGCTGGGCCACGCTCTCGTTGATGCCGTGCACCGCCGCCGAGATCACCACCACCACGAACACGCCCACCGCCACGCCGAGGATGGTGAGGCCGGCGCGCACCTTGTTGGCGCGCATCGCGTCGAGGGCGATGAACACCCCCTCCATCGACATGCGCAGGCGGTCCATGAAGCGCAGCATCGGCTACTCCTGCCTGAGGGCGGCCACCGGGTCGAGCAGCGAGGCGCGACTCGCCGGGTACACCCCGGAGACGATCCCCACGCCGGCGCCGATGAGCACGCCGACGAGGATCGACCACGGCGCGACGTAGGTCGGCATCGGCGTCGTCGAACGGATCAGCAACGCCGCCGCCGCGCCGAGCGCGATCCCCATGGCGGCGCCGAACGTGCTGAGCGTCGACGCCTCGATCATGAACTGCAGCAGGATGTCGCGCCGCCTGGCGCCGAGCGCCTTGCGGATGCCGATCTCGTGCGTCCGCTCGGCCACCGCGACGAGCATGATGTTCATGATCACGATCGCGCCGACGACGAGCCCGATCGCCGGCAGCGCGACGCCGGCCAGCACGAGGTACTGCTTGATCTTGTTCCAGAACTCGAGCGCCGAATCGGACGTCTCGAGCGTGAAGTTGTCCTTCTGCCACGGATGCAGCTTGTGGCGCGCGCGCATCACCGTGCGCACCCGCTCCTCGGCGTCGGGGAGGAGGTCGGCGACCGGCACCTGCACGATCACGCCGTCGATGACGTGCGGCTCCTTGTTCAGCAGCCGGTGCACCGGCGAGCGGAAGGGCGCGTAGATGTAGTTGTCGAAGCTCATCCCGAACGCGCTGCCCAGCGACTCGCCGACGCCGATCACCTGGTACATCTTGCCGCCCATCTTCACCTGGCGGTCCACCGGGTCGACGGTCGGGAAGAGCCGCTTCACGAGGTCGGGTCCGATCACCACGACGCTCGCGCCGGTCGTCAATTCCGAGGGCGTGAACCGACGCCCGCTCGTCACGTCGAGCTTCTTGATCTCGAAGTAGTCGCCGTCGATGGCGGTGATCTGCGCCGAACGCGGCCGCGAGTACAGCGACGACACCTGCATCTGGTCCTGGGAATACATGGCCCAGAGCGTCCCTTCGCCGAGGGCGTCCACCACCGGCTGCACGTCGCTCTCGAGGATGCGCGGGCGCCGGTTGTACTCCATCCACGTCTCGCGGCTCACGTCGCCGATGTTGATGTTCGGCCGGTGCCGCAGTTCGAACGAGTTGAGCGCGATGAGCTTCCCGACCAGCTCCGTCTCCATGTAGCGCCCCATCCCGTCGACGATCGACACGACGGTGATGAGGAACATGACGCCGATGCACACGCCGAGCGCGGTGAAGAAGCTCTTGAGCTTCTGCACACGGATCGTGTTCAGCGCGATGCGGACGGCTTCGAAGAAAAGCATGAGGGGGAGGGGGAGGGAAAGGGGGAGGGGGAGGGGGCTACGGCAGGGCGAGCGATGAGGAAAGACGGATCAGGGCGCACGGGCGAGACCGAAACGAATCGACGGAGGGCCCGGTTAAACCGTGCCCCCCGTCGCTCTCCCTCAGTAGTCGTCCCACTCCCACTCGGCTCCCACTCCCACTCGACCTCCGCCGCTGGCGCCTTGCCCTCCCACTGCCTTAAACCAACCCTACCGATTTGGTGAATGTCTCCCGCTTGTCATCCGACGCCACGAGGCCGTCGCGGAGCACCACCACCCGGCGCGCGTGCTGCGCGATGTCCGGCTCGTGGGTCACCATGATCACCGTCTGCCCCTGCTCGGCGAGCTCGGCGAACACCTTCATGATCTCCTCGGAGGTCGTCGAGTCGAGATTGCCCGTCGGCTCGTCGGCGAGGAGGATGGAGGGATCGTTCACGAGGGCGCGCGCGATCGCGACGCGCTGGCGCTGGCCGCCCGAGAGCTCGTTCGGCTTGTGGTGCATGCGGGCGCCCAGCTGTACGCGCTCGAGCGCCCGCGTCGCGCGCTCCTTGCGCTCGTGCCCCGAGACGCCGGCGTACACCAGCGGCAGCTCGACGTTGGCCAGCGCCGTCGCGCGGGGGAGCAGGTTGAACGTCTGGAAGACGAATCCGATCTCCTTGTTGCGCACGCGAGCCAGTTCGTCGTCCTTCATCGTCGAGACGAGCTGGCCGTTCAGCCAGTACTCGCCCGAGTTCGGGGTGTCGAGGCAGCCGATCATGTTCATGAGCGTCGACTTGCCGGAGCCCGACGGACCCATGATCGCCACGTACTCGTTGCGCGCGATGGCGAGGTCGACGCCGCGCAGCGCGCGCACGATCTCGCCGCCCATGTCGTATTCGCGCTTGAGGCCGCGGGCCACGATCACCCAGTCCTTCCCCGGGGCCGCGCCGGTCGCCGAGACGACGGCCTGTCGCTCGGCGGTGACGCCCATGGGGGCTTCTTCGGTGTGCTGGCTCACGGCTTGGGGCTCCCCGTCTTCTTGTCAGCCTGCTTGGCTTCGCGCACGAGCGTGCCGTCCTTGAGTTCGCGGATCGCCTGGTACGTCCCGGCGACGATCTTGTCGCCCTCCTTCAGGCCGTCGAGCACCTCGAAGTGCTTCTCGCCCGCGATCCCTACCTTTACGGGCTTGAAGGTCACTTTGTTGTCCGCGCCCACCACGAACACCCCCTCGACGTCCTTCTTCCCGACCTGCTTGGTGTTCTGCTGCTTGGACCCGGGGCGCTGGGCCGTGTCGCTGTTCGCCAGCGCCTCGTTCTCGCGCACCGTCAGCGCGATGATCGGGATCGACAGCACCTGCTTGCGGGTATCCGTCACGATCTTGGCCGTGGCCGAGAAGTCCGGCTTGGTGTCCTTGGGCGGGTTCAGGAGCTGCACCGTCACTTCGTAGTCGATCGCCTGGTCCCCCGTCGACGTCGTCGCCGCGGCCTTGACCGAGCTGTTCGAGATCTCGACCACCTTGCCGATGAACGTCGTGTCGGGGAACGCGTCGAGCTGCACGACCGTCGAATCGCCGATGTGGATGCGGCTCACGTCGGTCTCGTCGACCTTCACCTTCGTCTCGAGCACGCTCATGTCCGAGATCGTGAGCAGCGTCGCGGCGTCCTTGTTGAACGTGCCCTGGATCGCCGTCTCGCCGTTCTCGACGACGAGGCGCGTCACGCGCCCCGACATCGGCGCGAGGATCGTCGTCTTCTCCAGCTGCACCTTGGCGTCGCGCACCGAGGCCTGCGCCTGTTCGACGTTGTGCTTGGCGGCCTCGAGCAGCGCCGTGTTGACCTCGACGGCGGTCTTGAGCTGCTCGAGCTGGTCGGCGGCGAGCAGGTTCGGGTTGCTCTTCCGGATCTCCTGCGAGCGCCGGTACGTGTTCTCGGCCTGCACGAGGTTGGCCTGCGCCTGCGCCTGCGACGCCTTGGCGTTCGAGAGCGCCGCGTCGGCCCGCTGCACGGCGGCCTCATACGACTGCGGGTCGATCTGGAGCAGGAACTGCCCCGCCTTCACCCAGTCGCCCTCCTTCACCGACAGCTTCACGATCCGGCCGGAGATGTCGGCCGAGAGGTCGGCCTTGGTGTGCGGCGTCACCTGCCCGCTCGCCGTCACCGACGAGACGAGGTCGCGCTTCTGCACCGCCTCGATGCGCACCTCGGTCGCCTTGTTGCTGCTCTTCATCGCCGTCGTCGTGACGACCGCGCCGATCCCGAGGATCACGACGGCGCCGATGCCGTATTTCATGCCCTTGCTCATGTCGGTCCTCGTTCAGCGAAGGGGGCGGCCCACGGCGGTTTCCAACGCCGAGTACGCCCGGTGGAATTCGAAGCTTGCGTTGATCAGGTTCGCCTGCGCCGTCTCGTAATCGGCGCGGGCCTGCTGCAGGTCGACGAGGCTGTTGAGCCCCACGCGATACCGTTCCTCGGCGAGCTTGAGCGCGTCGCGCGCCGCCTGCGAGTTGTTCTCGAGCAGCTTCACGGTGCGGTAGTCGACGACGAGCGTCGTGTAGGCCGCCGTGACGTCGGTCGCCAGTTGCAGCTCGTACTGCTTCGACTGGAGCTGCGCCTCGTTGCGCGTCGCCACCTGGTTCTGCAGCCGCTGCTCGCGGCCGAAGCCGTCGAAGAGGGGGAGCGAGATACCGAGCGACAGGTTATACGGGTTCGACGTGAAGTTGAACGGGAACGTGTTGTTCTGGTCGCGCAGCGCCTGGGCCGCCGCCGGCGAGAAGACGATCTGCGAGCACTGGTTCGCGATCGACGAGAGCCCCGCGCCACGACGGATCGAGTCGGTCGTGAAGCAGTTCGCCCGCGAGCTGGCCACCGAGCTGGAGGCCTGGTTCACGAGGTAGTTGTTGTCCTTGTACTGCTGCGTGAAGCCGCCCAGTGAGGCGTTGAACGACACCGACGGGAGGTAGTCGCCGCGCGCCGCGCGCAGGTCGGCGTTCGCCTGCGTCACCTGGTACCGCCGGGCGCGCAACGCCGGGTTCTCGGCGCGCGCCGTGGCGATCAGCTGCTGCAGGTTGAACGTCGGTTCGGTGACCGGCGGGGCCGAGGTGAGCGTCACCGGGCCGGGCATCGGCACGCCGATGAACTGGTAGAGCCGGAGCAGCTCGACGTCGGCGGTGTTGTGCGCCTTGAGCGAGTTCACCTGCTGCTGTCCGAGCGCGACTTCGGCCCGCTTGACGTCGAGCGACGTCGCGGAGCCCACCCCTTCCTTCGCCTTGGCGAGGTCGAGCTGGAGCTGGTTCGAGCCCACCAGCGAGTCCTGCAACTCGGCCTGCGCCTGCATCTGCCGGGCGAAGTGGTACTGCTGCACGACCGTGTTGCGCAGCCCGTTCTCCGTGTCCTGCAGCGTGGCGTCGGAGGCGTCGAGCGCGGCGCGGGACGACCGGACCGTCTCGATCGACCGCGCGCTGATGGCGGCGTTGAAGTTCAGCCCCCACGACGACGAGAGCACGTCGCTCGTGGCGCCGAACGCGACGCCGCCGAAGAACTGCTGCTTGCCCTGGCGGTACGAGGCGCCGAGGTTCGTGCTCGCCTGGGGGAGCATCGCGCCGAACGCGGAGCGCAGCTGGAGCTCGGCGCGCGTCCGGTTGTTGCGGGCGATCTGATAGCCCGGATTGTTGTGCCGGGCGATATCGAGGGCCTCGTCCACGGTCAGCGCCGTGCTGGCGGCGCTTTGCGCGGCGACCGGCCCGGCGGAGCCAAGCACGAGGAGGGCACACCACAGCTTTCGCATCGGGAAGGGATCCTGGATGGTTTACGGAGGGTCTTACGGTGGATGGGCTTCGGTGGTTTCAGGGGCGCCGCCCGGATCGGATCGGCGGGCGGGACCGCTCCCTCAGCGGGGGCCCTCTTCGCGCACCGCCACCAGGCGGCGCGACGGCTCGACCACCTTCAGCAGCCGGCCCGCCTGATCCACCCACACGTCATCCACCACGCCCTCCTTTACGCGCCGCACCCGAAGGTGCTGGGCGTCGAAGCCCCGCACGTCGATCGTGAGGCGCTCGCGGCCGACGAGTTCGACGCGCGCGGTGTCGATCACGCCGCGGCGCGGCACGAGCACGGGGACGGTCGCCCCGGGGCCCCGCCGCACGATGAACCACAACTGGTGGATGACGTCGTCCTCGGCCGCGACGGTGCCGGGAGGGAGCCGGAACTCGCGCGCCGACTCGCCGTCCTCCCGCTGCGCGCGCGACGTGTAGTGATCGCGCGCCGTCTGCGCCGAGTAGGTCTCGGTCACCTGCCGGTCGTCGCGGACCTCGATCTCGTAGCGCTCCGGGAAGCCGGACGTGTCGGCGTTGAGTCCCGGCGCGAGCCGGTGGGCGCCGAGGACGACCGTGCCCTGCGCCACGTACATGCGGCCGCCGGCCGACGGGGCGCTCCGGATGGAGAAGTCCTCGCGTCCGACGCGCTCGCCGTCGCGCACGAGGGCGAAGCTCCCCTCGTCGACGGAGATCACCTGTGCGCCCGCACTCGTCGCGAGCAGGGCCACGTGCAAGATGGCCAGGGTCCGGAACATCCATGAAACATAGCCGGGGGGCGGCGAAAGCGAGCCGTGGATATAATGAGTCCGTGAACCCTCGCCCGAACTACTGGTGGGGTGCCGCGGCGACCGCCGCGGTGCTGTCGGCCGCGCTCTGGTTGCGCCTGCCGGCGCCGGCGCCGCTGGCGGCGTCGGCGGCGGCGACGCTCTGGTGCGCCGTCCTCACCCTCCGCAGCGCCCGCACCTGGCATCGCCTCGCGCTGCTCGGGGCGATGCTCGCCTTCCTCGGCATCGCGGCGCGCGCCGAGCGCGACCGCGCCGCCGACACCGTGCTCGGCACCGCCGCCACTGACGCGCGAACGGCGGTCGAGCGGCGCGCCACGGCGCGGATGGTCGAGGCGATCGACCGCGAGACGGCCGAGCTGCAGCGCATCGCCAGCGCGTCGCTCGACGCGCCCGCCAAGCCAGCGGACGCGTTCACGTACCTCGACGGGCTGCGGCGCGGCGAGCCCACGCGCGCCCTCGCGCTGGTGCGCACGATCGCGCCGGGGTTGGCCTCGCCCGTCGCGTGGTCGGGGCGGATGATGGTGCCGATGGATTCGCTCGCCGGACCCGTCGGCGTCGTGGGAACCCCATTCTACCTCGCGGTCTACGCGATCGCGGGGCGGGGCGACCAGCGCGCCATCGCGGCGTCGCTGCTGCACGTCGAGCGGCCGGCCGACGACATCGCGCCGGCCATGGACGCCCCGCTCGCCGCCGACCTCGGCGTCGAGGGTTTCGAGTTCCGCGACCCGAACTCCGCGCCGAGCGACAGCTTCGCGGTGGTGAAGGTCGCCGGCGTGCCGCTGCTGGGCGTGCGGGCCGTCGCGCCACCGGCCGCGGTGATTGGCGCGCGCGCGGTGGAGCACGGGCGCACGCTGGGTGGGCTCGCGCTCGCGGTCGCGATCGCCTTCCTCCTCTCGGCGACCTGGGGCGCGGGACGCGACGTGCGGCTCCGGCTCGGCGCGCTCGTCGTCGCGCTCGTCGCCGTGGCCGTCGTGCCGCTGACGGCGTTCTCCAACGCGTCGCCACTGTTCGACCCGGCCGCGTTCTACGTGCCCGAGGGTGGGCCGTTCACGACGAGCATCGCCGCGCTCACGCTCTCGAGCGCGATCGTCCTCGCGGCGCTGCTGGCGACGATCCGTTCGCGCGTCGGCCAGGGGTCGCGCCGTCAGGCGGCGTTCGCCGTGCTGGTGGTGGCGGGGATCGGGCCGTTCGTGCTGCGCGACCTCGCGCGCGGCATCCAGTTCCCGCAGAACGGCGCGCCGACGTCGCTCTGGATCGGGTGGGAGAGCGCGATCTTCCTCGCCGCCGTCACGGTGCTCATCGCCGGCATCGCGGCTGGTCGCGCGGCGCTCGGCCGGCTGCGCGGCATGCCGCCATGGATCCCCGTGGTGATCGCGCTCATCGCCTCGCTGCTCGCGCCGGTGCTCGTCGAGGCGCCGGGGGCCTTCCCGCCCTGGTATCCCGTGCTCTGGGTGCTCGCCATCGCCGCGCTCGCGCTCGGCGAGCGCACGCGCCGCGCGATGCTCGCCACGGCGTTCGTGGCGGCGTGCGGCGCCGTGACGCTCGTGTGGGGGCAGTCGGTGCGGGCGCGCGTCCTGCTCGCCGAACGCGACGTCGAGGGGCTGGGCGAGCACGTGGACAGCGCGGCGGTCGCGCTGCTCACGCGGTTCACCGCGCAGCTCGACCCGGCGCACGCGGCGCACGGCCGCGTCGAGCTGCTCGCGCGCTACGCGGCGTCCGATCTCTCGGCGGGCAGCTATCCCGTGGAGCTGACGACGTGGGACAAGGGTGGGCGGGTGATGGCCGACCTGCGCATCGCGATGGGTGGGTCGCTCACGGCCGGGCTCCCGATCTTCGCGCGCGAGGCGCGTGGCGCGCCGAACCCCATCCTGCGTCCGGCGCCCGGCGGGGCGGGGGTCAACCTGGTGCTCTCGGTGCCGCACGCCGACAGCACCGTCACGACGATCGTCGTCGCGCCGCGGTCGCGGCTGCTGCCGCGCGACGCGTTCGGCGCGCTCGTTGGCGTCGGCGCCCCGTCGACGACGGAGCCGCCCTACGACTTGTCGCTCACCGAAGCGAGCCCGGCGAGCTACATCTCGAGCGGCGAGAAGTGGGTCATCAAGGACAGCGAGCTGCACCGCGACTGGTACCTTCCCGTCACCGGCGGGCGCATCGCCCGGGTGCACGCCCACGTCGAGCTGCGCGAGTACTCGGCGGTGACGGCGCGCGGTGCGCTGCTCGTGGTGATGGATCTTGCGCTGCTCGGCGTGCTCTGGGTGCTGCTCGTCGTCGCCGACGGTGCGTTCGGACGCTGGTTCCGCCTCACCCGCCGCCGGTGGACGCGCAGCTACCGGGGACAGCTCACGGTCGTGCTGTTCGCCTTCTTCGCCATCCCGGCGGGCGCGTTCGTGCTCTTCAGCTACCGCAGGCTCGCCGACGACGACCAGCAGTCGCGCGACCTGCTCGTGCGCGAGACGCTGCGCGGCGTGGCGGCCGCGGCGGGCGACAGCACGCAGCTGGCGGAGCTCGCGGCGCGCTTCGACACGCCGCTCTTCCTCTTCGCCAACGGCGTGCTCGTGCGCGCGAGCGACGCGATGCTCGAAGTGCTCGCGCCCACGGGGCGCCTGCTCCCGGAGGAGGCCGGCCGCGCGCTCGCCGAGGGGGACGAGACGGCGGTGAGCGCGGAGGTGCTGGTCGGCACGTCCCCCTTCCGCTTCGGGTTCCGCGCCGGCACGGCGGGCACCGACACGACGATGCGCCTCGTGCTCGCCGCGCCGGCCCGCACCGACGACCTCGCGCTCGACCGGCGGCGCCGCGACCTCGGCGTGTATCTCCTCTTCTCGATGGCGCTCGGCGCGCTCGCCGCGCTCTGGCTCTCGGGGCGGGCGGCGCGGCAGTTCTCGCGCCCGATCGGAGAGCTGCAGCGCGGCGCCCTCGCGCTCGCGGCGGGAGAGCACGAGCCGGTGCTCGAGCGGAACCCGCCCGCGGAATTCGAGCCGGTGTTCAGCGCGTTCCGCCGCATGGCGCGCGATCTCGAGGCGGGGCGCGCCCAGGAGGCGAAGGCGCAGCGCGTGCTCGCGTGGGGCGAGATGGCGCGACAGGTGGCGCACGAGATCAAGAACCCGCTCACGCCCATGCGGCTCGGCGTGCAGCACCTGCGGCGCGCGCGGCACGATCCGCGCGTGGACTTCGACGAGGTGCTCGAGCAGAACGTCGCGCGCCTTCTCAAGGAGATCGACCGGCTCGACGAGATCGCACGGGCGTTCAGCCGCTACGGCACCGTGCCGGCCGAATCGGCCGCGGCGGAACCGGTGGACGTGGCGCAGGCGGTGCGCGACGTCGTCGAGCTGGAGCAGCTGGGCGCCGGCACGGGGAGCGTCGAGTGGACGAGCGCCGGCGCCGACGAGTCGCGGTACGCCTTGGCCCGCACCACGGAACTGCGCGAAGTGCTGCTCAACCTGCTCGAGAACGCGCGACTCGCCGACGCGCGTCACGTTCGCGTCACGCTCGAAGCGGGCGCGGGGAGTGCCGTCACGATCCGCGTGACCGACGACGGCAGCGGCATCGCCGCCGACGTGCTCCCGCGCATCTTCGAGCCGCACTTCTCGACGCGCACGAGCGGGAGCGGGCTCGGCCTCGCCATCAGCCGCCGGCTGATCGAAGGTTGGGGGGGCACCGTCACGGTGGAGAGTGAGATCGGCCGCGGCACCACGGTGCGCATTGCTCTGGTACCCGCCCCCGCATCCTGACACATTTCATTAAATGAGCGGCGCCGACACGTTGCCCCAGACGCGCACGACCGGCGTGCCTCCCCACCTCGAGGGATGGCAGCTCCCGCCAGGGTGGCGGTGGGGGGACTCGGGCTACCACGCCAATCATCGCCACGCGCAGGAGATCGTCGATGCGCTCGGCCGGTCGCTCGCGCTCATCACCGCGCCCGACCCCGCGCACGAGCCGTGGCTGTTCGCCGAGGCGCGCGCGCTCGCGCACCGCAACCACCCGGCGATCCCCACCACGTACCACTACTGGACGCAGCACACCGGGAGCCGCCGCGGCCCCGGATACCTGCGCCGGTGGATCGGCGGCGAGACCGTGGGCGCGCGGCTGCGACGCCTGGGCACCGAGACCGTGCCGTACATGCTGCGCGTGCTGCGCGCGGCCGGCTCGGCCATCGCGTATCTGCACGACGCTGGCCAGACGCACGGCGCCATCTCCCCCGATTCGGTCTACGTGACCCCGACGGGACGCGTCTGGCTGCTCGGCTGGCAATGGGCGCTGCCGCCGAACGAGATCCCCGGCGGGCTGCGCCCCGCGCCCGCGCTCACACCGCTCGCCAGCGAGTGGAACGCCAACGAGTGGAAGCCCTCGCCCGAGAGCGATCAGTGGCAGCTCGCCGCGAGCTGCTTCGCGATCCTCACCGGGGAGTTGCCGCCGCGCACGGAGATCCCTCCCGTGCGCTGGGTGCGTCCCGATTGCCCGACGAACGTCGCCGAGATCCTCGACCGCGCGCTCTCGGTGGAGCCGTCGAACCGGTTCTACTCCGTCGCGTCGCTGCTGCGCGGCGTCGAGAAGATCTCCGGCTCCGGCACGCCGGGGCTCGGGGGCGTCGAGATCGCCTCGGGGGAATTCAAGGCGGTGAGCGAGGAGGACCGGCTCCGCTGGGCCACCGGCGACGATTACGAAGTGCTCTCATCGCTCGGCGCCGGCACGTTCGGCTCGGTGTGGCGCGTGCGCGACCTCACGCTGCAGCGCGAAGTGGCGCTCAAGATGCTCCATCCGTCGGTGGCGCGCAGCGACGAGGCGGTCGCGCGGTTCCGCCGCGAGGCGCAGATGGCGGCCCGCCTGCAGCATCCGGCGATCGTGCCGGTGTACGACTGGGACCAGAAGGGGGACGTGCACTGGTACTCGATGGAGCTGCAGGACGAAGGTTCCGTCGCCGACCTCGTGCGCCGCTCGGGGCCGCGCCCGCTCTCCGAGGTGGGCCCGCAGGTCGAGCGCGTGCTCGACGGACTCAAGGTCGCGCACGAGGCGGGGATCATCCACCGCGACCTCAAGCCCGAGAACATCCTCATCGACCGCTACCGGCAATGGCGCATCGCCGACTTCGGCATCGCCAACGCGATGGGCGAAGAGTGGGCGGGGTCGAGCGGCACGCCGGCGTTCGCGCCCCCCGAACAACTGCTCGGCGAGCAGCAGGGCGCGGCGGCCGACCTCTTCGCGGTGGGGGCGATCGTCTACTTCGCCCTCAAGGGGCGCGCGCCGTTCGCGGGCGCCGACGGACGCACGATCCTCGCGCAGCAGCTCGCCGGCAAGGTCGACCTCGACGGCTTCCATCCCGCCGTCGCCGCGTGGCTGCACAAGGCGCTGCTCGCGGATCCCGACGCGCGATTCACCGACGCGGCGCAGATGCACGACGAGTGGAACAAGGTGATGGGCGAGGTGCAGCAGGACGCCTCGCTGCTCCCGCTCGGCCGCCGCGTGACGCGGGCGTTCCAGGCGCTGATGGGGCGCGCGAGCCGGCCGATCGACGGCTGAGCGTTCCGGGTTCGCGACGTGGAAGGGGCAACTGCTGGCCACGGATCACACGGATCGAGAGCACGGATCTTCACGGAGAAGCACCAGGGGGAACGACAGCCGGCGGATCTCGCCGTCGTTCCCCCACTCATTCATCCGTGCCGATCTTGCTGTCGATCCGTGCGATCCGTGGGAACGCCGTAATACTCACCGGGCCACGAGATTCGATTGCCACACGGAAGTACTCGCCCGATCACGCGCTTCCGCGCACCGTCTTGACGTTGACGAACTCCCGCAGCCCCTGCAGTCCCACCTCGCGGCCGTAGCCCGAGGCCTTCACGCCGCCGAACGGGAAGCGCGGGTCGCTCGCGACGATCGTGTTCACGAACACCATCCCGGCGTCGATCTCGTCGGTGGCGCGGTCGGCGAGCGCGCCGCTGCGCGTCCACACGCTCGCGCCGAGCCCGAACGCGGTCGCGTTCGCGCGCGCGATCGCCTCGTCGGTGTCACGCACGCGCACCACCGGCGCGACGGGGCCGAACAGTTCCTCGGTGAGCGCGGGCGCGTCGAGCGGCACGCCGGTGAGCACCGTCGGCGCGTAGAAGAAGCCCGGACCGGCGACCGGACCGCCGCCCACGGCGAGTCGCGCGCCGGCGCGCACGCTGCGTTCGACCTGCGACGCGAGCTCGTCGCGGATCTGCCGCGTCGCGAGCGGCCCGACGTCGGTCGCCGGGTCCATCGGATCGCCGACGCGGAGCGCGCGCACGAACTCGATGAAGCGTGACTCGAACTCGTCGGCAACGGCCTCGACCACGATGAACCGTTTCGCGGCGATGCACGACTGCCCGTTGTTGATCATCCGCCCCTTCACGGCGTTGGAGGCAGCGAGCGCGAGGTCGGCGTCGGCGAGGACGACGAACGGGTCGCTCCCGCCGAGTTCGAGCACGGTCTTCTTGATGGCGCGTCCGGCGTGCGCGGCCACGTCGCGCCCCGCCGCTTCGCTCCCCGTGAGCGTGACGGCGGCGACGCGCGCGTCCTCGACGATCGCGCCGGTGCGCGCCGCGCTCACGAGCAGCGTCTGGAACACCCCGGGCGGCGCGCCGGCGCCGGCGACCAGCGCCTCGAGCGCGAGCGCGCACTGCGGCACGTTCGACGCGTGCTTGAGCACGACGACGTTGCCGGCGAGGATCGCCGGCGCCGCGGCGCGCACGACCTGCCAGAAGGGGAAGTTCCAGGGCATCACCGCGAGCAGCACGCCGAGGGGCTGGAAGTGGAGCACCGCGTCGGCGCCGTCGATGTGCAGCGGCTCGGGGGCGAGCAGCGGCTCGGCGTGCGCCGCGTAGTAGCGGCAGGCGAACGCGCACTTGGCGACCTCGTCGCGCGCCGCCTGCACGGTCTTTCCCATCTCGAGCGTGGCGAGCGCGGCGAGCCGTTCGCGGTCGCGCTCGAGGGCGTCGGCCACGCCGTGCAGGAGGGCCGTGCGCTCGGCGATCGTCGCGCGGCGCCACGTGGCGGCCGCGTCGCGGGCGCGGGAGAGCGCGCGGTCGACGTGCGCGTCGTCGTGTTCGTCGAACGAGCGCACGAGCGCGCCCGTCGTGGGGTTCACCGTCGCGATGGGCATGGGCGAAAGATATCGCGCGAAAAGAAACGCGCGCCGAGTGGGCGCGCGTCGGAACGTCAGCGGGCGGGCGGCGTCAGGCGATCGATTTCGCGAAGCAGTCCTTCGGCACGATGTCGACGCCCTCGGCGACGAGCCGTTCGTAGCGCGCCATCTTCTCCGGGTACGCCTCGATCGGGATCGTGTCGTAGCCGAGCGCGCGGAAGAAGCGTTCGGCGAGACTCATCGCGAAGACCTGCACGAAGCCGCGCTGGCGCGCGACCTGTTCGGCGGCGGCCACGACCTGCGAACCGAGTCCGTGTCCCTGGAAGGCGCGGTCGACGGCGACCGACGCGATCTCGGCGACGGAGGGGGAGTACTCCTCGAGGGCGGCGCAGGCGAGCACGCGTCCGCCGGCGTCGACGGCGACGACGTAGTTGTCGAGGGCGAGTGCAACCTGTTCGGTGGTGCGTGGGAGGAGGAGCCGCTGCGCTGCATATCCGTTCACGAGCGCGGCGAGCTGGAGCACGTCGACGAGCTGGGCCCGGCGGATGGTGATCGCGGGCTCTGCGACGAGACTTGGGCGGGGGTGGAGCTCCGCGGTCCCGGGGGTGTGGACGGTTGCCAAATTATGCACCTTCAATGCATAAACAGTCAGCGCACCGGGCGCAAGGTTTCGTTTCCGGAGGGGTAGGGCTCCGTGTGCCTCGACGAAGTCCGGCCGAGGGACGGAACGACTTTGCCACGGATCTCACGGATCCAACTGCCGGATGCGCCGGGATCAAGAAACGGGGGAACGACGGCGCACGTCGCGCGGTGTCGTTCCCCCGTTCAGTTCATCCGTGCCGATCTGTACCCACGATCCGTGCGATCCGTGGCAAGGCCGTTGTAGTTCACGCCCGGAACACGAAATACACCGCGCCCACCAGGCACAGCCCCGCCCAGAGGAAATCGGTCTTGATGGGCTGCTTCATGTACAGGATCGCGAACGGCACGAACACCAGCAGCGTCACGACCTCCTGCAGCACCTTCAACTGCGGCAGCGACATCGAGCCGAACCCCAGCCGGTTGGCCGGGACCTGCAGCGCGTACTCGAAGAACGCGATCCCCCAGCTGGCGAGGATCGCGATGACGAGCGGCCGATCGCGCAGGTTCCGCAGGTGCGCGTACCACGCGAAGGTCATGAACACGTTCGACGCCACGAGCAACAACGCCGTGCGCACCAACGGCGGCATGGCCGCGATCGCCTTCAACGGCTGCATGTCAGCGTCCCGCCCGGTCCAGCTTCACGAGGAGCTTCTTCCCCTTGATGGTCGTCGCCTGGAGCTTCGTGATGATCGTCGCGGCGAGCGCGGCCGGCACTTCCACCGTCGCGAACCGGTCGGAGATCACCACGGCGCCGATCTTGTCGGCCGGCACGTTCGCCTCGCCGATGATCGCGCCGACGAGGTCGGTCGGGCGGACCTTCCCCTTCCGTCCGCCGCCGATGAAGATGCGCGCCACCTCCCACGAGGGCTTGAGCGCCGACGCGCGTTCGCCGACGGCGGTCATGCGCGCTCCGGGGCGTTCGCGCGGCGTGAACTCGCGTGCCGGACGCCCCGTCGCGCCGCGGGTGTTGGAGATGAGCGCGCGGTCGCGCGCCGGATGCTCGCCGCGCGCGGGCCGCTCGCGCGGCGCGCTCGCCCCGGGGATCTCCTCGGCGTCGTCGCCGCGCTTCCCCTCGAGCAGCTTGATCGCCGCCGCCGCGACGTCCATCACGTCGAACTCCGTCGCCAGCGCCTCGGCGACGCTCCGGTAGGCGTCGAGGCTTCCCGCCACCACCGCGTCGCGCAGCGACGCCTTCGTGATCTCCAGCCGCTTCGCGTGCAGATCGGCCACCGTCGGCAGCGCCGCGACCTCGATCGGCTGCTTCGTGACCCGCTCGATGTTGCGCAGCATGCGATGCTCGCGCGGCTCGGCGAGCGTGATCGCCACGCCCTCGCGCCCCGCGCGCCCGGTGCGGCCGATGCGGTGCACGTACGCCGCGCCGTCGGCGGGGACGTCGTAGTTCACCACGTGCGTGACGTGCTTCACGTCGAGGCCGCGCGCCGCCACGTCGGTGGCCACGAGGAGGTCGGTCTTCTTGGCGCGGAACTTCTTCATCACGCGGTCGCGCTGGTCCTGGCTCATCCCGCCGTGCAGCGGTTCGGCGCGCATCCCGTGCCCGGCGAGCGCCTCGGTGAGTTCATCCACCTCGCCACGCGTGCGGCAGAAGACGATCGTCGCCGTGGGCTGCTCGACGTCGAGGATGCGGCCGAGCGCCGCCATCTTGTGGGCGCGCGCGACGATGTACGCCACCTGCCGCACCTTGGCGACCTCGCCCTCGGCGGGCGCGTCGCGATCCACCGTCACCGTGACGGGGTCGTTCAGGTGCGCGCGCGCGATCGACTGGATCTTCGCCGGCATCGTCGCGCTGAACAGCGCCGTCTGGCGCTCGGCGGGCGTCGCGCCGAGGATCGCCTCAAGGTCCTCGGCGAACCCCATGTCGAGCATCTCGTCGGCCTCGTCGAGGACGGCGACCTTCACGTGCGCGAGGTGCAGCGTCTTGCGGTTGATGTGGTCGAGCGCCCGTCCCGGCGTGGCGACGACGACGTCGACGCCGCGCTTGAGCGTGCGGATCTGCCCGTCCATCGGCGCGCCGCCGTAGATCGCGACGACGCTCACGCCGAGGTCGCGCCCGTACTTGTGCACCGCCTCGGCCACCTGCATCGCCAGTTCGCGCGTGGGGACGAGGATGAGCCCCGTCGTGCGCTCGCGCGGCGGCGCCTCGGGGGTGATGCGGTGCAGCAGCGGGAGGGCGAAGGCGGCGGTCTTGCCGGTGCCGGTGGCGGCCTGCGCGAGCACGTCGCGCCCGGCCAGCATCGGCGGGATCGCCGCCTCCTGCACGGACGTGGGCTCCTCGTAGCCAAGCGCGGTGAGCGTCGCGAGGACGCGAGCGTCGAGGCCGAGGGCGGCGAATCCGGCGGGTGCAATTGTGGCGGTCGTGATCTCAGGCATCCATGCAATATGCCACAATCGGAGCGGCCCTGTGGTCTGCGGGGGTGCCGCGGTTACGGCATCGAGCGCAGAAACCGATTCGCCGGGCCGGCCGCGAAGCCCGTAAGTGCCGAGCCCCGCGCGAGATCGGCCGTCGCGACGGCGCGCGCGAGGGTCACCCCGGCACGACCAACGGATGGCGCGTGACGGCGCCGTGCAGCGTGCGCCCGCCGACGTCGACGTAGAGCTGCCCGTCGCTGACCGAGAGCGTGAGCTTCACGCGCCGGTCGAGATGCGTCGCCAGGTCGGCGAGCAGCGACCGGTCCACCTCGTACAACTCCACCGACTCGGCGCGATGGATGCGCTGTCCCTCCCACTGGCGCAGGAGCAACCGCGGTTCCTTGTGCGTGTAGATGGCGACGCGCGGCGCGGCCTTGCTCGCCTTGTGCACGCGCGCCGCGTCGGGGAAGCCGATCTCGATCCACGCGGTGATCGCGCCCGTGAGGTCGCGCACCGCGACGGGCGGATCCTCGGGGTCGGCGAGTCCCTTGGAGAAGCCGATCCCCTCGGCGTACTCGAGGCAGTACGCGAGGACGCGCGTGAGGAGATACGCCTCGGTCTCCGACGGATGGCGCGCGACCTTCAGCGCGAGCGATTCGTAGACGTTGCGGTCGACATCGGAGAGATCGATGTCGAAGGTGTACATGGTCGCGGTGAGGGCCATCGGACAAAGGTAACGACGGTCGTCGCGCGGCCGTCGTCGACGCTTCGCGCCTCGGTGGCCGCTGAGCGCGAGACCCGCTACCGTACCGCGATGCTGACACGCTGGCGCGGTACCCTGCTCGCGATGGCGGGCGCCCTCGCGGCGCCCGTCGCCGCTGGCGCGCAGCGGCCGGCGCCTCCGGCGCGCGCCGCCACCGACTCCGCACAGGTCGCCGACTCGCTCGCCCCTCGACGGCTCGATGCGACGACCATCACCGTGACGCGCACGCCGAGCGCGGTGACGCGCGCGCCCTGGGCGATCGGGGTCGTCGACAAGGCATCGCTCGCCGGCGCGCTAGCCACGCTCGGCATCGACGAGGCGCTGCCGGCGATCCCCGGCGTGTTCGTCGCCAACCGCTACAACTACGCGCTCGACCAGCGACTGAGCATCCGCGGCGCGGGCGCGCGCGCGAACTTCGGGCTGCGGGGCGTGAAGGTGCTGCTCGACGGCATCCCGCAGTCGTCACCCGACGGGCAGAGCCAGCTCACGAACGTCGACCTCGGCGATGTCTCGCGCGTGGAAGTGCTGCGCGGCTCGGCGTCGACGCTGTACGGGAATGGCTCGGGGGGCGTCATCGCGTTCACCAGCGACTTGTCGTCGCCGGAGCCGTTCACGCCGACGGCGCGCGTGACGGCCGGTGCGTTCGGCATGCGCAAGGAACAGCTGCGCACGGCGGGACGCGCCGGCGACTGGGTGGGGGCGCTCTCGTTGTCGCGCACGACGACGGACGGCTTCCGGCAGTACAGCGGCGCCGAGTTGCGGCAGGCGATGGCGGGGGCCGACTGGTCGGCGAGCGACGCGACGACCGTGCAGTTCCGCGCGAGCGCGGCGGCGACTCCGTTCGCCCAGAACCCGGGCGCGCTCACCTTCGCCGAGTACGCGGCGAACCGCGATTCGGCGGCGGCGACGAACATCGCGCGCGGCGCGAGCCGCACCGTCTCGCAGACGCAGTTCTCGGTGCGGGCGGCGCATGTCGAACGAACGTTCGATTGGTCCGTGGCGGCATATCTGCAGCGGCGACTGGTCGACAACCCGCTCGCCACTCCGCCGCCGGGCACGGGCGGTGCGAGGGTCGGGACGCTGAGCGGTCTCGGACGGTGGATCGAGGGGCTCCGGCTCGACGCCGCGTGGACGCCCTGCGGGTGCAGCGACGGTCCGCGCCTGAGTGCCGGACTCGACGCGCAGCGTTCCGACGACCGGCGTCGCAACTGGCGCGCGACCGGTGGCCACCCGTCGGTGCCGACCGACACGCTGTTGCTCGACCAGCGCGAACTGGTCGGCTCGCTGGGGCCGTTCGCGCTCGCGACGTGGTCGCCCGTGCCGGCGGTGACGCTGAGCGCGGGCGCGCGGTGGGACCAGATCACGTTCGACGTGCACGACCACTTCCTCGCCGACGGCGCCGACAACAGCGGCTCGCGCACGATGAGCGCGGCGAGCGGGCATGCCGGCGCGACGTGGGCGCTGCACGACGCCTTCGCGCCCTACGTGAACGTGTCGACGGCGTTCGAGACGCCGACGACGACCGAACTGAACAGCCGGCCCGACGGACTCGGCGGTTTCAATCAGGACCTCGGGCCGCAGACGGTGCACACGGTCGAAGTCGGCGCACGCGGACGCTTCGGTGACGCCGTCACGTACACGCTCTCGCTGTTCCGGGCGCAGGCGACGGGGGCGATCGTGCAGTACCTCGAGACGAACGGGCGCGCCTGGTTCCGCAACGCGGGAGAGACGCGCAACGACGGGCTCGAGCTGGGCGTCGAGGCGCGGCTCGCGCCCTGGCTCGCCGCGACGGCGGCGTGGACGGAGAGCGACTACCGGTTCGTGCGCTACCGAGTCCCGAACGCTGCGAAGACCGACACGCTCGACGGCAAGCGCGAGGCCGGGGTGCCGGGGCGGTTCGTCCGGCTCGGGCTTCGTGCGCGGTGGGGGGCGTGGACGCTCGACGCCGACCATTCCACCGCTGCGTCGCTCTTCGCCGACGACCGGAACACGCAGCCGGTGGACGGGTGGGGGCGGGGCGTGCTCGATGTGCGCGCCGCCTGGTCGGGGGAATTCGCGCGGCTGCAGTTCCATCCGTTCGTCGCCGTGGACAACTTACTCGATACGCCGTACGTCGCGTCCGTGACGTTGAACGGCGCGCAGGGACGGGTGCTCGAGCCCGCGCCGCTGCGCAACTGGTACCTCGGAATGGATGTGGGATGGCACGTCGCAAAGTGAAGCCGGCCGCGGATCGCGCCGGGCAGCCGTTCGTCGTGAAGAACTCCCGCATCGCGGGGCGGGGCGGATTCGCCACGCGCGCCATCGAGACGGGGGAACGCATCATCGAGTACCTCGGCGAGCGGGTGACCCACGCCGTGGCCGACGCGCGCTACGACGACTACGCGAGCGCGACGCACCACACGTTCCTCTTCGCGGTGAGCCGCCAGACGGTGATCGACGCGGCCGTCGACGGCAACGACGCGCGCTTCCTCAACCATTCGTGCGATCCGAACTGCGAGGCGGTGATCGAGCGTTCGCGCGTCTTCATCGTCGCCCTCAAGCCGATCGCGAAGGGGGAGGAGCTGGTGTACGACTACGCGTACACGCGCGACGGCTCGGAGACGGAAGAGGAGGAGTACACCCTCTACGGCTGCCGGTGTGGGACGAAGAAATGCCGCGGGACGATCCTCGCGCCGCTCACGCCGGCGGAACTGAAGAAGCGGGCCGCCGCAGCGAAGAAGCGCCACCATCCGCGGCACGCCGTGGCGAGGACGGGGCACGAGGGCTGAGTCGTCCGCCTCTACGGCTGGCCACGGATCTCACGGATTCGAGGCAACGCAGTAAGCCCCAGCCCAGCGACCCGACCCGAGGATCAGCGCACGAACGCGTAGTCCTCGCTCCCGCCGAACAGCGCCTTCGCGACCTTGCCGTCGGGGCCGAGCACGAACTGCACCGTCGCCGGTCCATCGCGGCCGTCGCCGAGCGTGGCGTGGAAGGTGTCGTAGTGCCAGTGCTCCAGCGGGCCACGCGCGTTCGCGGCGGTGCCGAGCTGCACGTGCAGCGTGCCCTTCTCGAGCGTGACGACGAGCGTGCCCCACGCCGGATGCGTGTAGGTGCCCACGTAGCCCTCGAGCGGCAGCGACGGCCTCGTGCCGGGGATGCGCTGCTTCGCCGCCGCGGCGCGCGCCGAATCGCCCTTGGCGCGGATGCCGTCGTAGAGCGCGAGGAAGTCGGCGCTCCAATCGCGCGCCGGCTGGCCGTTCGTCCCCGCGAAGAGGTCGAGCGTCTTGAGCATCACCGCGTGGCGGAATTCGACGTGGTCGGCGTTGCCGAACACGTAGACGCCCACGCGCGAGTCAGGGAGGAGCCCGATGATCGCGGTGCGTCCGTCGAGCGAGCCGGTGTGGAAGGCGAGGAAACGGCCGCGGAAGTCCTGCTCGAACCAACCGAGCCCGTACGTCGTCCAGTGGGGCTTGGTGAGTTGCGCCGTCGGGTAGAACTCCTCCGCCGTGACGAAGCTCTGCGGCTTGAGCAGGAGCCGGAAGTTCCGCTCGGACACGAGCCGCTTGCCGTCGACTCGCGCGCTGTCGAGCAGGAAGCGCACCCACTTCGCGATGTCGTCGGCCGTGCTCCACACGGCGCCCGCGGAGGGGAGCACGTCGACGGTCTCGTCGTCGATGACGCGCAGCGTGTCGCGGATGCGGTAGTGCGCGGCGCTGACGTTGCGCTCGGCGGCGTGCATGCGGGCGTACGAGGGGTACGTATGCGCCATGCCGAGCGGCCGGAAGATGCGCGCCGTGACGAAGTCCTCCCACGACATGCCGCTGGCTCTCGCCACGATCTCGCCGGCGGCGCCGTACATCACGTTCTGGTAGGTGAAGCCGCCTCGCAGCGGGTAGGCCTGCGGGAGGTAGCGCACGCGGCGCAGGATCTCGTCGCGCGAGAGGTCGCCGCGCGCCCAGAGCAGGTCGGCGTTTGGAACGCCGAGGTCGTGGGTGAGGAGGTCGCGGACGGTGGCCTCCTTCGTGATGAAGGGCTCGGAGAACTCGAAGCCGGGGAGCCAGCGCGTGACGCGGTCGTTCCACGAGAGCTTGCCCTCATCGACGAGCATGGCGAGGGCCATCGTGGTCATCGCCTTGGTGGTGCTCATGATGCCGAACTCGGTCTGCGCGTCGACGGGCGCGGGCGCGGCGATGGAGCGCACGCCGTACCCCTTGGCGAGCAGCACCGAGTCGTTCACGACGACGGCGACGGAGAGCCCGGGGAGGTGCCAGTCCTTCATCCCCTTCTGGATGAAGGCGTCGAGTTCCCTGACCTGCGCGCCGCGGTCCTGCGCGGCGGCGGCGTGCGCGGTGAGGGCGAGGGTCAGCAGCAGGACGAGTGGGCGGCGCATGGGAGTGACTCCGGCGACTCGATAGTCTCGAGGGGTGGGTGCTGGGGCAGTCTCAAAGCAGAACCACGGATCTTCGCGGATCTGGCCGGATCGGCACCGATCGCTGCGACGCCATACCGCGCGAAGGATCCGAATGGATCGGACCGTGCTCTGCGAACATCCGTGGTTCTGCAGTGCGACTCACCGGACGACGATCCATGAGTTCACGCCGGCGGCAGTTCGACGAGATCGTATTCGTCGATGCGTCCGACGTCGACGCTGAGCGAGCCGTGCGCGTCGGGGGGACGGAAGATGTTGCGGAACTTCGCGCCCCACGCGACTTCCTCGGGGCGGTACGACGTGCGGGCGTGCACCTGCTGGGAGAAGGTCTCGTCCACGCCCGAGACGACGATGAGGAACTCGAAATTGCGGCCGCGGAGGTCGGCGTCGGTGAGGCCGAACAGCGGACTCTCCTCGGTGATGGGGTGCACGATCGTCCAGGCGAGCGGGAAGAACAGCACGCGTGCGCGGTCGAGGGTGAGCTGCTGGAACTTGCGGCCGATCCCCGTGGGGCCGCGCTCGACCCAGCTGCAGGTGACGCGCGCTTCGAGGTCGATGAGCTGGTTCTCGCGCTTGTTCGCGATGCGGAACATCAGCGCGCGGCGCCCGCGGAAGGGGGCGACGAGCAGGTTGTGGCTGAACGCGAGCGCGGCCGTCGGCCGCGAGAAGCGCGCGAAGAGAAGTCCCGTGATGAGCGCCTGGCTGAGGAGGGCCACGAACGACTCGAGCACCATCACCGCGTGCGGCACGAGTCCCACCGGGCTGATCTCGCCGTAGCCGATGGTGGCGAACGTCTCGACGGAGAAGAAGAACGCCCGCCACGCGACGCCCCCCATCTCGCGCGCCCCCGTGCCGACCAGGGCGCCCGGGCCGCAGAGCGCGAAGGCGGTGGCGAACAGCACGTTCAGGCCGAGGTACCAGACGCCGCAGGCCCAGAGGAACTTCGGCCAGCTCATCGAGAGCGCGAGATGGTAGAAGCTCTGCGACTCGAGCCAGCCGATGCCGCGGCGCCGCACGTTGAAGGTGCCGTCCTTGTTCAGAAGGCGCTGCTCGCTGTCGGTCGCGACCACCGAGCCGAAGCCCAGGTCGCCCTTGTCCTCGACGCGGCCGGCGGCGCCGGGGACGGTGGGGTAGTTGATGGTCTCGGTCATCGGCGGAGAATGTAGCGCTGTCGGCGCCTTCGGCGCATCTTCCCTGTCCGCCAAGACAGACTGACGATTCGCCCACGCCGATGCTGACGCTCCTGCTCGCCGCGCTCGCGCTCGCCCCGGACCACCCGCCGGTCGCCGATACCTCTTATAGCGGTCTCGCCCACCAGCTGGACGTCCGGATCCCGCGCAGCGACCAGCCGGTGACCATCGACGGACGCCTCGACGAGCCGGTGTGGCGGAGCGCCGCCGTGCTCAGGGGATTCTCACAGTACGCCCCCACCGACGGGCTCGCGGCGGCCGACTCGACCGAGGTGCTCGTCTGGTATTCCGCGACGGCCATCCATTTCGGCATCCGCGCCTTCCAGCCCGCCGGCACGGTCCGCGCCACGCTCGCCGACCGCGACCATATCTCGCAGGACGACAACGTCACGCTCTTCCTCTCGACGTTCAACGACGGCCGGCAGGCCGCCGTGTTCGGCGTGAACCCGCTCGGGCAGCAGGCCGACGGGATGCTCGTCGAACGGGGGAGCCAGTCGGACGCGTCGTTCACGTCGGCGCTGCAGTCGCGCGAGGCCGTCGACCTGAGTCCGGACTTCGTGTACCAGTCGAAGGGACGCGTCACCGACTACGGCTACGAGGTCGAGATCCGCATCCCCTTCAAGAGCCTGCGCTACCAGTCGGCCGACGTGCAGACATGGGGGATCAACGTCACGCGCGTGGCGCAGTACCGGGGGTATGAGTACTCGTGGGCGCCGGCGCTGCGCGCCGCGGCGAGCTTCCTCGGCCAATCCGGACATCTGGTCGGACTCACGGAACTGCGCCGCGGGCTCGTCGTCGACATCACCCCCGAGGTGACGCAGCACACCGATGGCGCGCCGCCCGCCGCCGGCGCCTGGAGCTACGTGGGCAAGCAGCCGACGGTGGGGGCGAACGTCCGCTGGGGGGTCACGAACAACCTCACGCTCAACGGCACCGTCAACCCCGATTTCTCGCAGGTGGAGGCCGACGCGGGGCAGATCAGTTTCGATCCGCGCGCGGCGCTGTATTTCGCCGAGAAGCGTCCCTTCTTCCTCGATGGCCTCGAGCAGTTCACCGTGCCGAACAACCTGATCTACACCCGCCGCATCGTGCAGCCCGTGGGCGCCGCGAAGCTCACGGGGAAGGTGGGGAACACCGAGATCGCGCTCCTCTCCGCCGTCGACGCCGCATCGGCGTCGGCGAGCGGGCGGAACGACCCGGTGTTCAACATCGTGCGGCTGCAGCGGGACGTCGGCGCGCAGTCGCGGCTCGGCATGATGTACACCGACCGCGTCGACGGTGACGACTACAACCGGGTGCTCGAGGTCGACAGTCGCGTCGTGTGGGACCAGATCTATTCGCTCCAACTTCAGGCCGCCGGCAGCGCGACCCGGCAGGCCGGCGTGAGCACGACGGCGCCGATGTGGGACATCCGTTTCCGCCGGCAGGGGCACAACTTCGGCCTCAACGCGCTCTACAACGGGCTCGACGACCAGTTCGTGACGAAGAGCGGATTCCTCTCCCGGGTGGGGGAGGTGCACGCGAACATCCAACCGACCTACACCTGGTTCGGCGAGGCGGGCGCGTTCGTCGAGCAGGCGACGGGCGACATCCTCCTCGACGACATCTGGGCGTACCACAACTTCTTCCATTCCGGCGACGCCCGCGACAAGAAGAACCACTACGACCTGCACGCGCAGTTGCGCGGAGGCTGGCAGGTCGGCGCGTCGCTGCTGCTCGAGACGTTCGGCTTCGACCCGGCGTATTACAACGGCCTCTACCGCATCGAGCGGCCGCATCCGGGCGCCGCGTCCGACACCCTGCCGTTCACGGGCACGGCGCGCCTCCCCAACCGTGACTGGGTGCTCTCCGCCGCCACGCCGCAGTTCAAGAACTTGACGCTGAGCGTGCTGTACCTGTGGGGACAGGACGAGAACTTCTACGAGTGGGCCTCCTCGCTCATCACCTACGCGAACATCGCCGCCGACATCCGCGCGTCGGAGCAGCTGCGCATCGGCTTCACTTACCAACTGCAGGACTTCGTCCGCCCCGACGACCACACGCGCACGGCGCGAGTCCGGGATCCGCGGCTCAAGCTCGAGTACCAGGTGACGCCGAGCGTCTTCGTGCGCCTCATCGGGGAATACGTGAGCACCTACACGGACTCGCTCCGCGACGACACGCGCACCAACCTGCCGCTGCTGGTGTATGACCAGCCGTCGGCCCGGTGGGTGCGGCCGGCGCGGACTACGGTGAACGCGTTCCGGGGCGACTTCCTGTTCTCGTACAAACCGGTGCCGGGCACGGTACTTTACCTCGGATACGGCGCGTCGATGGCGGAACCGACACCGTTCGACTTCCGGCAGCTGCAGCGGAGCAGCGACGCGTTCTTCGTGAAGGCTTCCTACCTGTTCAGACTCTGACGTGACCATCCCCGCAGGCGCGCCGTTCGCGGCGCTCGAGACACCGGCGGCGCTCGTCGACCTCGACCGGCTCGAGCGCAACCTCACCGGCATGGCCGCGTACGCCTCGGGGCACCGCCTCGTGCTGCGGCCGCACATCAAGACGCACAAGGCGACGGCGATCGCCGCGGCGCAGCTCGCGCACGGCGCCGCGGGGCTCACCGTCGCGACCCCCGCCGAGGCGCGAGTGATGAGCACCGTCGGGCGAGACCTCCTGCTCGCCTATCCGGCCGTGGGGCCCAAACTCGCGCGCCTCATGGCGCTCCCGGGCGACGTGCGCCTCACCGTGGCGCTCGATTCGGCCCGTGCCGTCGAGGAGCTCGCCGCCGCCGCGCGCGCGGCCGGCCGCCCCGTGCGCGTGTACGTCGAGCTCGACGTGGGGATGCACCGGGTGGGAGTGACGGCGTGGGACGAGGCGATCGCGCTGGCGCGCCTCGTCGCGGCGCGCGCACCCCTCGAATACGCAGGCATCGCCTTCTATCCGGGGCACATCCGCGAGGCCGAGGGCTCGCAGGAGGCGAAGCTCGCCGCGCTCTCGACGGCGCTCGGCGGCGCCATCGAGGCGGTGTCGCGCGCCGGATTCGCGCCCGGCGTGGTCAGTGGCGGCTCGACCCCCACCGTGTGGCACACGCACGAGATCGCGGGAGTCACGGAGTTCCGGCCGGGGACGTACGTGTACAACGACCGCACGACCGCCGAGATCGGCGCCTGCGCCTGGGACGACTGCGCGTTCAGCGTGCTCGCGACGGTGGTGAGCACGAGCGTGCCGGGCCAGGCTGTGATCGACGCGGGAGCGAAGGCGCTGGGGCGCGAACCGATGCGCGGCGCCGAGGGGGAAGGGTGGGGCGCGCTGCTCGACCGGCCGGAGGTGGTCGTGAGCCGGATGAGCGAGGAGCACGGCATCCTCGACCTGTCGCGCACGGACTGGCGTCCCGAGGTGGGCGAGCAGGTGCGCGTGGTGCCGAACCACGTGTGCATCGTCGTGCACCTGAACGACGTGATGTACGGCGTGCGCGACGGCGCCGTGGCGAACAGTTGGCCGGTGGACGCGCGCGGCCGCACGCAGCCGGCCGTCGCCGCGGGGAGCGCCGCATGACGCCCTGGGTGACGCGCCTCATCATCGCGAACGTGCTCGTGTACTTCGTCGAGATGACGATGCCGCGGCTCATCGACCCGCTGGTGTTCGTGCCGGCGCTCGTGCTGCTGCGGCCGTGGTCGATCGTTACGTACATGTTCGTGCACGACCCGAACTCGATCATGCACATCCTGTTCAACATGATCGGGCTCTACTTCTTCGGCCCGCGCGTCGAGATGCGCCTCGGCGGGACGCGCTTCGCGCAGCTGTACTTCATCAGCGGCGTCTCGGGCGCGCTGCTGAGCTTCCTGCTGGCGTTCGGGTCGCCGATCGTCGGCGCGTCGGCCGCGGTGTACGGCGTGATGATGGGGTTCGCCTGGTACTGGCCGCACGAGCGCATCTACATCTGGGGGATCCTCCCCATCCCATCGCGGATCATGGTGCTGCTCGTCACGGGGTTCTCGCTGTTCAGCGGGCTCTCGGGGAGCCGCGGCGGGGTCGCCGACTTCGCGCACCTCGGCGGCTTCGCGGGAGCGTTCCTCTTCCTCAAGTGGATGGAGCGCGCGTCGGGCGCCGCGCGGTTCAAGCGCGCGGTGCAGGCGGCGCCCCCGGAGGCCGACCGCCTGATCGGCAACTGGCGGAAGGTCGACCCGAGCACGGCGCACGAAGTGAACCGCGACGAACTGAACCGGATCCTCGACAAGATCAACTCGACGGGGCTCGGGAGTCTCACGCCGCAGGAGCGGACGTTCCTGATGCACTTCGTCCCGCCGGACGACCGGAAGCCGATGTCCTGATCTCGTGGTGTGGCCGGGCCTGACTGCTGGCCACGGATCACACGGATGGACGGCGGATCCGACGAGATTCCAGCGACGCTCAGCGCATGAGCCGGCGGAACGTCGCTTGGGGGCCGAAGTTCAGAATTAGGCCCACGCGCAGGCCGGTCGCGCGGAGGTAGTTCAAGAGCTGCGCCTCGTGCGCCGAGACGAGCCTCTCCACGGCCTTGATCTCTACCACGACTCGCCCGTCGACGATGAGATCCGCCCGGTAATCACCGACCGACTCGCCGCGAAACGAGATGCGCATCGGCACCTCTCGCTCGAGGCGGATCCCGCGTGCCGCGAGGGCGACCGGCAGCGCCCGCTGATAAACGTTCTCGAGAAACCCGTAACCGAGTTCGTTGTATACATCGAAGAACGCTCCGATGATCTCGCGCGTGACGTCGCCGGCAAGGAGCCGTGCCTCCGCGACCGATGTTCCCAAGATGTCCTCCGTGAAGATCCGGCGGTCATCCGTGAACATCCGTGGCAAAGCAGTAAGACTCGGCATCGAAACGTGGCCGGACGTGCCGAACGAGCGCCTACGGCATCGCCCGGATCGGCCCGTGCCCCGCATACACGCGTCGTGCCCCTTTCGAGCGGAGCAGCTCCCAGCTGCGGGTGACGGTCGCGAGGTCCTTCTCCTCCGCGAACCCCGGCCACGTGAGGTCGCCCGTGAACGCCGAGCCGTCGTCGAGGAGCAGCGACACGCTGTCGTCGGAATGCCCCGGCGTGTGCACGAACTCGCCCTCGAGGCCGAGCGTCGCGAGCAGCGCGCGCCCCTCGGCGATGGGGATCACCAGGTTGTCGTCGAGCGTGATCGGCGTGTAGCGGTCCGCCGGCTTCATCCATTGCGCCATCGACGCGACGAACGGCAGCTGCACGTCGAACAGCACGAGCCGCATCCCGGCGAGCTTGAGGTCCTGCGCCGCCCCGGCGTGGTCGCCGTGGTAGTGCGTCGCGAACCCGTGCGTGATCTCGCGGAGCGGGATGTCCATGCGCCGGAGGTTCGCCTCAAGCGCGCCGAACATCCCCATCCACCCGAGGTCGACGAGGAACCGGCTGCGCCCCGCGCTCACCACCCAGAAGTTCGTGGAGCGATACCCCACGTTGACGATGCTGGCGGGCACGGCGCGCACGGCTAGAGGGAGATCGAACCTTTCCGGAAGTCCGTCAGCCCGATGTGCACGTTCACGAGCGCGGGGGTGCCCGCGCGTGCGGCGTCGCGCGCGGCTTCGAGCGTCGCGCGCATCCCTTCGGGATGGTCGACGACGAACCCCCGCGCGCCGAGCGCCTCCGCGACCCGGTCGAACGCCGTGCGTCCCAGCACCGTCGCGACGTCGTCGCCGAGCATCGGCACCTGGTCGCGCATGATCTGCGCCCACGCGCCGTCGTTGCCGACGACGGCGATCACGGGAATCCCGTGGCGCACCATCGTGTCGAACTCGATCACGCTGAATCCGGCCGCACCGTCGCCGTAGAGGAGCCACACGTCGGCGTCCGGCCGGTGCAGCTTCGCGCCCATCGCGAACCCGGCGCCCACGCCGAGCGTGCCGAACACGCCGGGGTCGAGCCAGGAGAGCGGCGCGCGCGGGCGCAGCACGTAGCTCGCCGTCGCCACGAAGTCGCCGCCGTCGGCCACGATCATCGCGTCGTCGGTGAGGAGCGCGTCGATCGCCTTGCACAGCGCGATCGGATTCACCGGCCGCACGTCGTCGGCGCCCCGCTTCGCGATCTCTGCCTCGCGCACGGCATCGCGTGCCCGAAGCGATTCCGCCCACGCGCCCCATGCCTGGCGGGGCGCCGCACTCGCGAGCGCGCGCACGAACAGGTCGGCGTCGCCGTGCACGCCGAGCGTCGGCGCGCGATTGCGCCGCAACTCCGTCGGGTCGGCGTTGGCCGTGATGACGGTCGCGCCGTGCGGCATGTGCCGGCCGTAGTCGAGCCGGAAGTCCATCGGCGAGCCGGCGAGCAACACGCAGTCGGCTTCGCGCAGCGCGACCTTCCGCTCGTGGCGCAGCTGCAGCGGATGCGCCGCGCCGAGCAGGCCGCGGGCCATCCCCGCGAGGTAGGTCGGCACGCCGAGCGCGCCGATCGCCTCGGCGAGCGCGGCGGCTTCGCGCGGCGACTCCATCGCCTGGCTGCCGACGAGCAACAGCGGGCGTTCGGCGCGCTCGAGCAGCGCGCGCGCCTTGGCGACGGCGCGCGGCGCCGGCTTGCATCGCTTCACCGCGCGCGGCGGGGACTCGTCGTCGGCGGCGCCGCCGGTGCCGAGCGCCCGGCGCAGGTGCCGTTCGAGGTACCAGCGTTCGAGGCGCTTCCCCCACGGGGCGCCCGCGGGGAGGGGCTTCGTGACGCCGTACATCTCGCGCACGAGCGCGGCGTCGTAGAGAAGGTCCACCGGGCACTCGAGCGCGACCGGGCCGCAGACGCCCTCGCGCGCCGTCGCCACGGCGCGCTCGAACATCGGGATCAACTCGTCGGCGCCGTTCACCTGTCCGGCCCATTTCACATGGGGGCGCACGGCGGCCATCTGGTCGATGTCCTGCAGCGAGCCGCGGCCGCGCAGCACCGTCGCCGTCGCGCCGCAGAGCAGCACGACCGGCGAGCGCGCCATGAGCGCGTTGCGGAGCGGGGTGAGTGAATTCGTCAGTCCGGGACCCGCGGTCACCGCCGCGACGCCGATCGTGCCGGTGAGCCGCGCCGTCGCATCGGCGGCGAACACGGCGTTCGCCTCGTCGCGCACGTCCACGACGCGGATCCCCTGCCGCTTCGCCGCGACGAAGATCGGGGAGATGTGCCCGCCGGCCAGCGTGAACATCGTCCGCACGCCGTGGCGCACGAGCGCCGCGGCGAGCCGCTCGCCACCCGTCGGACGCGGGTCGCCGGCCATCTAGTGCGCCTTCGCGCCGTCGATCATGTCGCGCACCGCGCCGTCGTACGCCTCCACCGCCAGCCGGTCGCGCGTGACGAGCGAGACGACGATGCCCACGAGGAACGACCCGGGGATCGTCACGATCGCCGGGTTCTTGAGCGCGAACCACGCGCTCTGGTGCTTGAAGATGTCGACCTGGATCACGGGCGAAAGATAGATCAGGAGCAGCGTCGCCACCGTGCCGAAGAGCATCGACGACACCGCGCCCTGCGTCGTGCAGCGGCGCCAGAAGATCGAGAGCACGAGGGCCGGGAAGTTGGCGCTCGCCGCGATCGCGAAGGCGAGACTCACCATGAACGCCACGTTCTGCCCCTTGAACGTGATGCCCAGCAGCACCGCCACGACGCCGAGCAGGAACGTCGCGCCGCGCGCCACCTTCAGCTCCTCGCCCGGTTTCGCGTGGCCGCCGCGGACGACGCTCGTCCACAGGTCGTGCGAGAGCGCGGCCGCGCCGCTCAGCGTGAGCCCCGCCACCACGGCGAGGATCGTCGCGAACGCCACCGCCGCGATGAAGCCGAGGAACGGCGTCCCACCGAGGAACTCGGCGAGCAACGGCGCCGCCATGTTCCCGCCCTTGTCGATCGCCGTGATCGCGGCCGGCCCCACGAACACCATCGCCCCGAAGCCGAGCACGAAGGTGAGCAGGTAGAAGAAGCCGATGAGCCCGGTGGCGTAGAACACCGATTTCCGTGCCGCCTTCGCGTCGGGTACCGTGTAGAACCGCATGAGGATGTGCGGCAGGCCGGCCGTGCCGAACATCAGCGCCATCCCGAGCGAGATGGTGTCGAGCGGGTTCGTGACGAGCTTGCCGGGCGCGAGCACCCCGCTCCCGTACTTCGCGCTCGCCGCCGCGAACAGCGCCACCGGGTTGAAGCCGAACTTGGCGAGTACCAGGAGCGCGAGGAGCAGGGCGCCGCCGAGCAGGAGCGCGGCCTTCACGATCTGCACCCACGTCGTCGCGATCATCCCGCCGAACAGCACGTACGCGATCATCGCGATGCCGACGATGATCACCGCCGTCTCGTACGAGAGACCGAACATCAGCTTGATGAGCGAACCGGCGCCGACCATCTGCGCGATCAGGTAGAACACGACCGTCGACAGCGTGCCCAGCGCCGCGGCGAGCCGCACCGGCGTGTGCTTGAGCCGCGTCGCCACGACGTCGGCGAACGTGTACTTGCCGAGGTTGCGCAGCGGCTCGGCGACGAGGAAGAGCACCACCGGCCAGCCGACGAGCCACCCCGTCGAGTAGATGAGGCCGTCGAACCCGGTCGTCGAGACGAGCCCGGCGATGCCGAGGAAGCTCGCCGCGCTCATGTAGTCGCCGGCGAGCGCGAAGCCGTTCTGTGCGGCGCTGATGCTGCGCCCCGCGGCGTAGAAGTGCTCGGTGGTGCGCGTGCGCCGCGCCGCCCAGTACGTGATGGCGAGCGTGATCGCGATGAAGAGGAAGAAGAACCCCATGGCGACGGCGTTGGGCTGCCCGATCGCGGTCGCGGGCGCCGCGGTCGCGGCGGCCGCCTGCGGTGCAGCCCCGGCGGCGGTCTGGAAGAACGGAAGGGAGGTCATTCGCCGCTCTCCTTCAGCGCCTGCAGTGCCGGGTCGTAGTGGTCATTGGCCCACTTCACGTATCCCCACGTGAGCAGCCAGCTCGCCACGATGACGACGGCGCCGAGCAGGATGCCCACCGAGAGCCCCGGCATGAGGAGCGAACCGACGAACCCCTTGCCGTACGCGATCAGCAGGATGAAGCCGAAGTAGATCACCATCACGAGCGCCGTGAGGACGATCGCGATGCGCCAGCGGCGCGCCGCGAGCGCATGGTGGGCTGCACTCACCTGTGCCTCCATTCGTTGGTCACTTGAGTCGTGACGATGTGGTCCAGCTTCGGGAATTCCTTGACCAGATACGCGTTCCCTTCCTTCGCGATGCGCTCCTGGCTCGGCCCCGCGCCGCGGGGCGGCCCCTCGCCGTAGCCGTGATAGAGCGAATCGACCACGGCCATCCCGTCGACGACCTGCGCGACCACCGAGAAGCCGAGCGCGTCGAGGCGGCTGTTGTCCTTGTAGCTGATGTAGAGTTGCGTCGTGCGCGAGTCCTTCCCGCCCTTCGCGAAACTCAACGTGCCGCGCACGTTGCTCCGCAGCACGGGGTCATCGGGGATGCGGCGCTCCTTCCACGCCGCGTCCACCGCCGGGTCGCCGCTCAGGCCGAACTGCGTGACGAAGTGGTCGACGGTGCGGAAGAACCGCGCGCCGTCGTAGAAATGCGCCTGGAACAGGTAATAGAGGCGGTCGGCGCCGAGCGGCGACCAGTCGCGGTGCACCTTCAGCAGGAAGTCGCCGCGCGTGGTCTCGAAGGAGACGAGGAAACTGTCCGGAGCCACCGCGGCGAGTCGCGCCGCGTCGGGCTTCAGCAGGGATGGGGGGCTCGCGCAGGCGCCACCCGCGAGAGCGGCCAGCGCGAGGAGGGTCCGTGCTCGCATGGGCGCTAACGATGCGGCGCGCGGGCCTCCGCGGCAAGCGCCCTCGGTCGTCTCTTGATACGCGCCGCCACACCGCGCATCGTTCGCGCCCATGAACGCCCCCGATCGCACGACCCTCAAGGTGCACCGCGAACGCGGCGTGCCCGACCGCGCCGCGTCGTTCCTCGCCGAAGGGATCGTCGCCCATGTCGGCATCGCCGACGCCGCGGGACCCGTGGTGATCCCGATGACGTACCACTACGACCCCGCCGAGCCGGAGTCGCTCTATCTGCACGGCGCGCACTACAGCCGGTTGATGAAGGCCGTCGCGAGCGGGGAACCGGTCTGCGTCACCGTCACGATGACCGATGGCATCGTCCTCTCCAAGACGGCGCTCGACCACTCCGTGAACTACCGGAGCGTGGTCTGCTTCTGTCGCGCCGCGGAGGCCCAGCCGTCGATGGAGCGCCAGCGCGAGCTGCTCCAGGCCATGATCGCGCGCTACGTGCCGGGGCGCACCGCGGGGGTCGACTACGACGTGATCCCCGAGAAACACCTCAAGGCGACCGCGTTCGTCGCCATGCGCATCACCGCGATGAGCGCCAAGACCCGCACCGGCGGATCGAACGGCCCGGGCGACGACGACCCGCTCGTCCCGGGCACCGCGGGAGTCGTCCCGCTCCCGCCGGGACGCTAGCCACGCGTCTGTGCCGCGACCGGCGGCGCGCCGTTGCGCCTAGGCGACCGGCTCGTACCCGGCGTTGCGCACGGCCTGCAGGATCGCCGCCGCCGTGGTCTGCGCTTCGTCGTAGCTCACCGTCGCCGAGCCGATCGTCACCGAGTCGACCTTCGCCCCCGGCACCTTCTCGAGTTCCTTGCGCACGTGCATCACGCAATGTCCGCAGCTCATCCCCGTGATGGCCGTCGTCAATTGTTGCATCATTGCTCCCGTGGATTGACCCTTCTCGCGTAGCATACCCGGCCCGACGGTGCGCGCAATCGGGCGAAATCCTGACAGCGCGTCCCACCGCGCTTTACACGGCCGCGCGCAGCGAGCATCCTCTGGGCGTGCGAATCCACCGCCCCTGGCTCACCTTCCTCGGCAGCTTCATCGCCGACCTCACCGTGCGCGCGCCGCAGCTCCCTGCATGGGGGGAGAGCGTGCTCGGCACGGGCTTCACCGTCGGCGCCGGCGGGAAGGGGTCGAACCAGGCGGTGGCCGCCGCACGGCTCGGCGCGCGCGCCGGCTTCATCACGCGCGTCGGGCGCGACGCCTTCGGCGACCTCGCCCGCGCCACCTGGCGCCGCGAAGGGGTCGACACCGAGTTCTGCACCGAGTCGGCGACGCACGGCACCGGCGCCGCCGCGGTGATCGTGCACGAAGGGCGCGGCGAGAACGCGATCGTCGTCGACCCGGGCTCGGGGATGCAGCTCACGGTCGACGACCTCGAGGCCGCGGCCGGCCGCATCATGGCCTCCGCCGTCTTCGTGACCCAGCTCGAGGTCCCGCTCCCGGTCGTCAGCCGGGCGCTCGCCATCGCCCACGGTGCCGGCGTGACGACGGTGCTCAATCCCGCGCCGGCGCTGCCGCTGCCACCGGCGCTCCTCGCGCTCTGCGATTATCTCACGCCGAACGAGCACGAGGCCAGCACGCTCACGGGGATCGCCGTGACGGACGTCGCGAGCGCCGATCGCGCCGCCGCGGCGCTGCTCGAGCGCGGCGCCGGATGCGTCATCGTCACGCTCGGCGCGAACGGCGCGCTCGTGAAGCGGACGGGCGAGACGGTGCACGTGCCGGCGGTCGATGCCGGTCCGGTGGTCGAGACCACCGGCGCCGGGGACGCGTTCAACGGGGCGCTGGCGGTCGCCCTCTCGGAAGGGCGACCGGTGGCCGAGGCGGCGCGTTTCGCCTGCGTGGCGGCCGGCCTCTCGGTGACGCGCGCCGGGACGTCGGCGTCGATACCCACCCGCGCCGAGGTCGACCGGAGGGCGCGCGCCTAGCCCCTCGGACGGGGGCGTCGCCGCCCGCCCCGTCCGGCTATCTTAATAGATTGCGTATCACGCCTTTCCATCGACACAGGTACGCCGGTGAGCAACGACACACCCCGACGGGATTTCATACGAGAGATGGTCGCGGAGGACGCGGCCAGCGGCCGGTTCGGCCGCCCGATCTGCACGCGCTTCCCCCCCGAGCCGAACGGGTACCCGCACATCGGCCACGCCAAGTCCATCTGCCTGAACTTCGGCATCGCCAGGGAGTTCGGCGGCAAGGTGCACCTGCGGTTCGACGACACGAACCCGTTCACCGAGGACATCAAGTACGTCGAGGCCATCAAGCGCGACATCCGGTGGCTCGGCTTCGAATGGGACGAGGAGTTCTACGCCAGCGACTATTTCGAACGCTTGTACGAAATTGCCGTCGCCCTCGTGCGGAAGGGGAAGGCGTACGTCGACAGCGAGAACGAGGAGGAGATCCGCGAGCACCGCGGCACGGTCACCGTCGCCGGCACGCCGAGCCGCTACCGCGACCGCTCCGTGGAGGAGAACCTCGACCTGCTCGCGCGGATGAAGGCGGGGGAGTTCCCCGACGGCGCGCACGTGCTGCGGGCGAAGATCGACCTCGCGCACCCGAACATGATCATGCGCGACCCGCTGCTCTATCGCATCCGGCACGCGACGCACTATCGCCGCGGCGACGCCTGGTGCATCTATCCGCTCTACGACTACGCGCACGGCCTCAGCGACGCGATCGAGGGGATCACCCACTCGCTCTGCACGCTCGAGTTCAAGGACAACAAGGACATCTACGACTGGCTCGTGCGCGAGGCGGGGTTCACGCCGCCCCCCGAGCAGACCGAGTTCGCGCGCCTCGTGCTTGACTACACCGTGGTCAGCAAGCGGAAGCTGCTCCGGTTGGTGAACGAGGGGCACGTGACCGGCTGGGACGACCCGCGGCTGCACACGCTCTCCGGCATCCGGCGGCGCGGCGTGACTCCCGAGGCGATCCGCGCCTTCGCGGACGGCGTGGGCGTGGCGCGCAAGCCGGCGCGCACCGAGATGGCCGCCTACGAGCACGCCGTGCGCAACGACCTCAACATGCGCGTGCCGCGCGTGCTCTGCGTCGTGAAGCCGCTCAAGGTCGTGATCACGAACTACCCCGAAGGGCAGGTCGAGCAGCTCGAGGCGAGCTACTACCCGCACGACGTGCCGAAGACCGGCTCGCGGATGGTGCCCTTCTCGCGCGAGCTCTACATCGACCGTGACGACTTCATGGAGGACCCGCCGAAGAAGTTCTACCGGCTCGGGCCCGGACGTGAAGTGCGGCTGCGGTACGGCTACTTCATCACCTGCACCGACGTCGTGAAGGACGCCGCGGGCGAGGTGGTCGAACTGCGCTGCACCTACGACCCGGCCACGCGTGGCGGCGACTCGCCCGACGGGCGCAAAGTGCAGGGGACGATCCACTGGGTCTCCGCCGCGCACGCCGTGGACTGCGAGCTGCGCCTCTACGAGACGCTGTTCACCGTCCCCGACCCGGACGACGTGCCCGACGGCCAGGACTTCACCTCCGTGCTCAATCCGAACTCGCTCACCGTCGTGCGCGGCGCGAAGGTGGAGCCGAGCGTCGCGGCCGATCCGATCGGCTCGCGCTATCAGTTCGAGCGCACCGGCTACTTCGTCTCCGACGACGACTCGAAGCCCGGCGCGCTCGTGTTCAACCGCACGGTGACGCTGCGCGACTCGTGGGCGAAGGAGAAGGGGAAGTCCTGATGGCCACCGGCAACTTCCACATCGGCATCATGGGCAACCTCTTCTCCGGGAAGACGACGCTCATGAACGCCCTCGCCAGCGACCCGTACCGCGCCGAGCTGCAGGGACTGCTCGACGGCGCCGAGACCTACTCGTTCAGCGAGCGGGTGGAGAAGGGGTCGCTCACCGACGAGTGCCTCTCGCTGTTCTACCAGGATCGCGTCGCGAACATCTTCCCCACCGAGACGGCGTTCCTGCACATGCGCGTGCTGCAGCAGCGCGAGATCCGCCACCTCATGACGCGCGAACAGAAGTCGGGGGTGCTCATCATCGAGGACCGTCCGTTCCTCGACGGCCCCGAGGTGTTCGTCAAACGCATGATCGAGGCGGGCGAGATGCCGGCCGCGCACGCGCGGCTCTACTACACGCTCTTCCACCAGACGCTGCAGCATGAGCGCATCCGCCTCCCCGACCTCACCGTGTACCTGCGCACCGAGCCCGACCTGCTCGAGAAGCGCCGCGCCGCGCGCGCGGCGTCGGGCGACGCATACGCGGCGACGATCACCGAGAAGTACCTGCGCGAGATCCACGAGTGCTACGAGACGCTGTCGTCGAACTGGCGTGGCACACTCCGGAAGTACCAGGAGCTCGCCATCGTGCCTCCCGACAGCGACATCGTGATCCTCCCCGCCGAGATCGACATGTTCGACCACCCCGACTACGTGCACGTCGCCGCGGGGACGATCCGCGAGAAGGTGCGCCGCATGGTCGCGGCCCGGAAGCTCTCGGCGTGACCGTCGACGAACGCGTGCTCGCGGTCGTCGAGGACCCGACGATCCGGCGGCACGAGATCGCCAACCGCCTCACCAACGTCGAGCGGCGGCTCCTCACCTACCTCGCCAGGCACCAGACGCTCATCGCCTGCGTCGGGAACATCGGGGCCGGGAAGAGTTCGCTCGTGAAGCTGCTCGCCTACAGCACGGGGATGAACGCGCTCTTCGAACTCCCCGACGAGGGGTTCGAGGACCACGTCGCGTCGAACGCGTCGCTCTTCCCCCTGCTCGCCACGGCGAAGCAGTCGGCCAAGCGCACGCTCGGCCGCTACTACGGCGCCATCAACGAGTTCATCGCCTGCCAGCAGCGCGAGCCGGCGGGGAGCGCGCCCCTCCTCGCGGCGAAGAAGCATCTCGAGCAGGCGGCGCTCGACATCCAGCACGCCTACCTCGACCTGCGCAAGATGCAGCTGCAGGCGATGCCGCACCTGCAGGCGAGCACCTGCATCGACGGCTCGCCGCTCGCCGACCGCTACGCGTTCTGCGAGGTGCTGCACCGCGACATGGACGTGCCGTACCTCACCGCCGAGTCGCTCGCGGTGATCGACGCGCGACTCGACGCCGAGTTCCGCCCGCTCGTGCGCCCGGGGCTGCTCGTGCTGCTCAAGAGCCCCGTCGACTACCTCGTGCGCAACATCCGCGACCGCCAGCGCGCCGAGGAGGCGTCGGCCGACGCCGAGATCCCCGAGGGGCTGCTGCGGCTGGTGAACGCGCTCAACCCGCGCTACGACGACTTCGTCGCGAACCTGCGCGCGAGCGGCTGGTATCGCGGTCCCGTGCTGGAGATCGACGTGAGCCGCATCGACTTCGTGTCGAACGTGCGGCACCTCATCGCCGTGTACGAGGGGATCGAGGCGCTCCTGGTGCCGAAGGAATTCCGGGGCTGAGCGCCGCCGCGCGGCTGCCGGCTTGAGTATCGGCGCCCGCGAGCCGTAACTTCGAAAAGGAACTCCTTTCTTCGGGGACGCGATGACGACGGTGGTGCGACTGGTGTCGGCGGTCGACGACGCCCGGCAGGTGCTGCTCGACAACGTCGACGGCCTCTCGACCGCCCAAGGGGCGTGGAAGCCGTCGGCCGACGAATGGTCGGTGGCCGAGATCGTGGAACATCTCTTCCTCGCCGAGTTCTCCGGCGTCTCCAAGATCTGGGTGGCCCTCGAGGACGTCCGCGCCGGCAAGCGATGGACCGAGCAGAACCCCAATCGCGGCCGGTCGATCGAGGACATCATCGCGTCGACGTGGAAGCCGAAGGAGAAGGCGCCGCCGATCGCGACGCCGAACATCGGCGGACCGCTCGCATACTGGGTGTCGGCCACGCGCACGCTGGGCGACGTCCTCGCCGACCTCGGCCGCGAACTCGATCCCTACGACCTCTCGGCGATCGTCTACCCGCACTTCCTGTGCGGTCCGCTCGATGCGCGCCAGCGGCTCGAGTTCCTGCGCTTCCACATCGAGCGGCACGTCGCGCAGATCGAGCGGGTCAAAGGCGATCCCGGGTTCCCCAAGTGACGACGCGGCGCCGGCCTCCGGCCGGCGCCGCATGCCGCGCTCGACCCGCGACGGCGCTCACTCCGGCTTGAGCGACGTCCTCGCCTTCGCCGCCGCCTGCGCCACGCGCGCCTGCGCGTCGGCGATGGCCGCGCGGGTCGCGGCGCTCGATCCGCCCACTTCGACCTCCTCGGCCGCGGCGAGCGCGCCGCGGTAGTAGTCGCCCCACGCCTCGAGGATGTGCCGCTCGAACGCCGGGTTGCCGCCGCGCGAGATGGAATCGGCGGAGATGGTGCGCTCCACGGCGATGCGATCGAGCGCCGCCCGCTCGACCTCGCCCACGATCGCCCGCGCCGTCGCGCCGTCGGCACTGGCGAGCATGAGTCCGCTCGTGAGCGCCGTGATCCCTGAGTGCCGCAGTTCCTCCGCGCTCACCATCGCGAGGCGGTCGCCGTCGGTGTGGTAGTACTGGTCGGTGAAGTGCCAGAGCAGGAGCCCCGGCTTGTTCGCCTGCAGGAACGGCGTGTGGTCGCTCCCGCCCTCGAAGGGATTCGTGCGCACGACCCATCCCGTCCCCTGCGCCTCGTCGAGGGCGCGGCGCAGCACGAAATCGTTGAAGTAGTGCGGACGCACCGCCTGCTCGGGGATGGCGGAGCCGCCCCACTCGGTGTGGTGGTCGTCGCCGCGCGTCCATACGGCCGAGGGGTCGGGCATCTTCTCGATGAGGAAAGTGCCGCCGGTCTTCTTCGTGTCCTCGCCGGTCATGTCGAGGCTCATCCCCCAGCGGACGCCGCGCGCGCGCACGGAGTCCTGCTGCAGGTAGCGCGCCGTGCTCCGGATCTCCTGCCCCCAGAGGAAGGTGATCGTGCGCGCCGGGTCCTCCTTGCCGGTGCGGACGAGCGCCGCGGCGACCCGGGCCGCCTCGAGCAGTGAGCCGACGCCGGTCGCGTTATCGTTCGTCCCCGGCTCCTGCACGTGCGCGCTGTACACGAACCGAACGTCGGGCTCGCGCGCGCCGCGTATCTCGGCGACGACCGTGAGCTCGGTGGCCGGCCACGTGAAGCGCGTGCGCGTCTCGACGTGCAGCCGCACGGGGCCGGCCGCGAGCGCGGCGAGCAGCTGCTCGCGCGCGGCAAAGGAGAGCGGCATGCCGAATCCGCGGGCGAGCGAGTCGTAGGGCACCCCCGTGAACTGGATGCTCGTGCGGTTCTTCGCCGGCTGCGTGTACGCCGGCATCGAGTAGGCGAACACGCCGAGCGCGCCGCGCTTGCTCACCGCCTCGGTGAAGAGTTGTGCGAGTCCGCCACCGCGCCGCGCGCCGGGGGCGGCGTCGAGGAGCACGAACTTTCCCCGAACCCGCGCCGCGTCGAGGGTCGTGGCGTCGGTCGCGCCGACGCGCACCAACTCCGCGCCGATGCCGCCGCCGGGGGTCGAGAAGGAGTTCGTCGCCAGCATGTTGCGGTTGGTGGCGAACGCGTACACCAGCGTCCGGGTGCCGCTCGGCCCGATGATGGAGACGCTCGCGTCGAGCGGCTCCCAGGCCGGCGTGGCCATCGGATACCGCTCGATGCGGTACGTCAGACGGTCGTCCGGATGGGCTTTCGACTGCTCGACGTAACCGGCGGCGGCCAGCTGGCCGGCGATATGCATGATGCTCGAGTCGAAGCCGGCGTTCCCGGGCCACCGCACGAAGCGATCGAGATACGCCACGGTCTCGTAGGCGCGCGCCGCGGAATAGAGGGAACGGACGCGTTCGAGGCGTACCGGCGCGGTCGGTGCGGCCGGTTGCGCGGCGAGGAAGTGTGGGACGACGAGCAGCGCGGCAGCGCCGCCGAGGGCGGGGAATCTCATGCGTGGTAACCTATCCGGTCAGGGAAAACCGCGCACGACGGCCAGCAACACCCGACAGACATCCGAACCGTGGCAACCGCAATTGAGGTTGTCGAGGTTGGGTTGCGCGATGAAGCGCAGTTGGCACGAGCGCCCGGAACGTTTCGGTCGCCCGGAAACCAATCTCGAACGTATGTGTCGAGATGGTGCCGGGCGATCTTCGTGTCGTGCTCACTGTCGACCTCGCCCGCGCCGCTCCGAAACGAGCGAGGACGCGCGTGCCGATGCTGACCGATACTGTCGAAGCGCCCACCGGGGCCGCCTCCCGGGTGCGGCCCACCGTGCTCAAGAAGCGCGAGCACACCGTCGAGATCGTCTCCGATTCGGGCGAAGGGGCGCAGCGATGCGGCCAGATCTTCGGCGCCGTCTCGGCCAAGATGGGGAACGGCGTCTGGACGGTGGAGATCATCCCCGCCGAGATCCAGCCGCCGGCGCGCATCCCCGAGGGAGCGAGCGGCTACCGCATCCGCGTGGGGACCGGCCCCGTCACGAACTGGGGCGACGCCACGAACCTCGCCCTCGCCTTCAATGAACAGGTCCTGCTCGCGCGCCACCGGCTGAACGCGCTCGCCGACGACGCGATCCTGCTCGTCGAGGACAAGTGGGCGACGCACGAGGACGCCGACATCCGCGCCGCCTGGGTGGCCGCGATGGAGGAACTCTCCACCCGGCACTACCGCATCATCCCGGTGCCGATGGAGGTCGAGTGCCTCCGCCTCGTCGACAATCCCCGCAAGGGGAAGAACATGTTCGCCCTCGGCATGCTGGCGCGCATCTACGGGCGCGACACCGACCGCATCAAGGACCAGATCGCCTTCACCTTCCGCAAGAAGAGCGAGGACGTCTATAAGACGAACGTGGAGCTGTTCGAGCGCGGCTTCGCGTGGGCCGAACACAACGTCGACGTGCGCATCGACGTGGCGCCGCAGCAGTCGGCCGACGCGCTCGTCGTCATGAACGGCAACGAGGCGATCGCGCTCGGCGCGATCGCCTCCGGCATGGACCTGTGCGCGATGTATCCCATCACGCCGGCGACGTCGGTGTCGCACCTCCTCAGCGAGGTGTTCGAGAAGTTCGGCGGCATCGTGCACCAGGCGGAGGACGAGATCGCGGCGTGCGGCGTGGCGATCGGGGCGTCGTACGCGGGGAAGGTGGCGTTCACCGTCACGTCGGGCCCCGGCCTCGCGCTCAAGACCGAGTTCCTCGGCGCGGCGATCATGACCGAGATCCCGCTCGTGCTGGTGGACGTGCAGCGCGGCGGCCCGAGCACCGGGTTGCCGACGAAGGTGGAGCAGAGCGACCTCTGGGCGGCGCTCTACGCCTCGCCCGGCGACGCGCCGCACATCGTCATCGCGCCGGCGACGATCGAGGAGTGCTTCCACGTGATGGTCACGGCGCGCCGCCTCGCCGAGACGTTCCGCACGGTGGTGATGGTGCTGAGCGACGCGAACCTGGCGACGGGGATGACGCCCTTCAAGCGTCCCGCGCCCGACGCGGCGTGGCAGGCGGCGCCGCTCGACCTCTCCGCCGTGCCCGAGGGCACGAAGGCCTATCAGTGGGACGCGCAGACGGGGCTCTCCCGCCGCATCCTGCCGGGACAGGCGAACGGGATGTATACGCTGACGACGCTCTCGCACGACGAGGGGAGCAAGGTCGCGTACAGCTCGGGGGTGCACCAGCGCAGCTCCGCGGCGCGCAGCCGCAAGCTGGCCGTGCTGCAGTCGCTGCTCTCGCCGCCGCCCGTGTACGGCGAGGCGAGCGGCGACCTGCTGGTGGTGGGATGGGGGAGCACGAAGGGGGCGATCGAGGAGGCGGTGGATCGCCTCCGTGCCGACGGGCTGAAGGTGAGTTCGCTGCACCTGCGGTTCCTGTCGCCGATGGAGCCCGGGCTCAAGCCGATCTTCCAGAAGTTCAAGAAGGTCGTGACGGTCGAGCTCAACTACAGCGACGAAGTGGGCGATCCCTACGTGACCGACGAGAACCGGCGGCGCGGCCAGCTCGCGTGGCTGCTGCGCGCCTCGACGCTCGTCGACGTGGATTGCTGGACGCGCGTGCCGGGCGAGCCGTTGCGCCCCGGCTCGATCGTCGACGCCATCAAGGACCGGATGCCGAAGGGAGGCGCCAAGTGACCATCACCTGTGGACTGCTGCCCGTCCTCGAGCCCGAGGAGCAGGACCATTCATATGAGATGAGCGATTACGAGGGAGCGCGCGCCCGCTGGTGTCCCGGCTGCGGCGACCACTCGATCCTCGCCGCGGTGCAGAAGCTGCTCGCCGCCGAACAGCTCCCGCCCGAGCGCACGATGTTCGTGTCGGGCATCGGGTGTTCGAGCCGGTTCCCGCACTATCTCAAGACGTACGGCTTCCACGGCATCCACGGCCGTGCGTTGCCGGTCGCGACGGGGATCAAGTTGAACCGTCCCGACCTCGACATCTTCGTGGTGATGGGCGACGGCGATTGCACGTCGATCGGCGCCGGCCATTGGATACACGCCCTGCGGTACAACCTCGACATCGTTGTGATGCTGCTGGACAATGGCATCTATGGTCTCACGAAGAACCAAACTTCGCCGACCACGCCGCAGGGCCATCCGAGCAACACCCAGCCGCACGGCAGCTGGCTCCCGTCGCTGAACCCGCTCTCGACCGCGCTGGGCGTCACGAACGCGTCGTTCGTGGCCCAGACGGCGGAGTGGGTGCCGGCGCACCTGTACGCGACGCTGCGCGCCGCGCGACGGCACAAGGGGCTGAGCTTCGTGCGGATCCTCCAGCGGTGCCCGGTCTACTCGAGCGCCGTGTACATGAAGGCGGTGCAGGACCCGAACCGCATCGCGCTGCTCGTGCACGACGACGGCGTGGTCGTGCCGGAGCTGGAGAAGGTCTACAAGAACGTCGTCGCGCACGATCCGCACGATCTCGCCGCGGCGCGTCGCGTGGCCGACAACATGGATCACGTGCACCTCGGCGTGCTGTTCGCCGATCCCTCGCGCCCGCGTTACGAGGACCTGCGCCGCGTGGCGCCGCGCACGGCCGAGGAGCGCCTCACCCTGCTCGAAGCGGAGCTCGATCGTTATGCAGTCTGATCCCCGGGTCCAGCAGGCGCTCGCGGCGCTCGACCGCCCGATCGCCGAGTTCCGCGCCCTCCTCGAGGGGGCGCTGCGGCAGGCCGAACTGTTCCTCGCCGAGCAGCAGGCCGACGAGCCGGCGCGCGTCGCTCGCGCCGCGGCGACGCTCGGCCAGTTTGGCGCGGCCCGCATCGACGCGACGCGGTTCGCCGCGCTGCAGCCGGGCGCCAGCCGCGCCGATAAGACGTCGCTCGACGCGCTCCGGCGCGCGCTCGACGTGCTCCATCAGATGCATGCCCGCGGCGACGGGCTGTTCGTCGCCGAGGTCGTGGAGGGCGCCAAGCTCGGCGCGGTCGTCGAGTCGGCGCTCTCGTTCATCGGCTGGGCGTTCGGCGCGATCATCGTGACGGATCTCGTGCGCGGCGGGCGGTACGTGCCGGCGGAGCACGAATCGCTGCTCGACCCGCTCGGCTTCGGCGGGTGGAGCCGCAGCGAACGCCGCGCGGCGCCTCCGGTCATCGTGCGGGTCGCCGGACACGCGGTGCGCGCCACCGACCTCGCCAGCTACGCCGACGGCCACGTGAAGCTCGTGCTCATCGTCGACGGTGCCTGCGCGCCGGCGCCGCTGGCGCGGCTCATCACGCCGGGGACGTTCGTGCTGCAGACGACGGACGGCGCCGGGCTCGATCGGGTGGCGCGCTTCGACGGCCCGGCCTTCGCGGCCGTCCTTCCGCCGGGTGCGGCGACGTTCGTGCACGATCCGGTGCTCGGCCGCGAGCCGTGGCAGCGGCTCACTGTCACGCACATCCCCGAGGCGCCCAAGAAGGCGATCGGGGCGATGAGCACGTGGCAGATGCTCGAGGAGTTGAAGCAGCTCGCCGATCTCGCCCGCACTCCGTTCGTCGTGCCCGCCGCGGGTGGCGCGGGCGCGCCGGCGATGGGCGCCTCCGACGCCGCCGACCGCATCGCGAGCTGGCTGCTCGCGCAGAGCGGTCTCGGCGGCACGACGTGACCGAGCGAGGCGACCTCCGATGATGTTGCAGGCGGTGATGATCCTGGGCGGGACGGGGCTCGTGTTCGCGGTGTTCATCGCGCTCGCGAACCGCAAGCTCTGGGTGTGGGAGGATCCGCGCATCGACGCCGTCGCGTCGATGCTGCCGCAGGCGAACTGCGGAGCCTGCGGGCTCCCGGGGTGCCGCGCCTTCGCCGAGCAGGCGGTGGACGGCAAGGTGAGCCCCGCGCAGTGCACGGTGAGCGGCGAGGCGGCGCGCGAGGCGATCGCCAACTATCTGGGCGTCGATGCCGGCGAGGAGCGCAAGCGCGTCGCGCGGCTGCTCTGCGCGGGCGGCACCGACCTGGCCGTGCAGCAGGCCGAGTATCGCGGCCTCCCCACGTGCAGCGCCGCGGCCGCCGTGGCCGGCGGCGGCAAGGGATGCGCGTGGGGCTGCCTCGGGCTCGCCGATTGCGAGAGCGCCTGCTCGTTCGGCGCCATCCAGATGACGGTGACGGGGCTGCCCAAGGTCGACCCCGACCTGTGCACGGCGTGCGGCGATTGCGTGGAGGCCTGCCCGAAGGGGCTCTTCACCCTCCTCCCGCTCGACGGACACCTGCTGGTGCAGTGCAAGAACCTCGTGCAGGGCGACGACGCGCTGGAGAACTGCAAGGTCGCGTGCACGACGTGTGGCAAGTGCGTGATGGACGCCGCTGACGGGCTGATCAGCATCGCGAGCGGCGTGGCGGTGGTCGACTACGACAAGATCGCGCTCGAAGCGCCGAAGGCCGTGGAGCGGTGCCCGTCGGGCGCCATCGCGTGGCTGAACGGAGCGCAATTCGCGGGCGTGCCGGTGATGCAACGGAGCAATCGATGAGACTGTTCGGTGAGACGAAGTCCGAGGTGGCGCCGGTGGTGCCGGCGCCCGAGTTCCCCGGCACGCTCGAGTCGCTCGACGGCAGCGCCGCCGTCGTCGCGATGGAGACGGCCGCGGGCGAAGCGGCCGGCGCGTATCCGATCACGCCGAGCACGCAGATGGGCGAGGGATGGGCCGCCGCGGTCGCCGAAGGCAAGGTGAACGTGAACGGACGCCGCCTGCTGTTCTTCGAGCCCGAGGGCGAGCACGCCGCCGCGGCCGTGACGGCCGGCATGAGCATGAGCGGGCTGCGCGCGACGAACTTCTCGAGCGGGCAGGGGATCGCCTACATGCACGAGTCGCTCTACGCCGCGGTCGGCAAGCGCCTCACCTACGTGCTGAACGTCGCGGCGCGCGCCATCACCAAGCACGCGCTCAACGTGCACGCGGGGCACGACGACTACCACGCCGTCGACGACACCGGCTTCTTCCAGCTGTTCGCCAAGGACGTGCAGGAGACCGCCGACCTCAACCTCATCGCGCACCGCATCGCCGAGCTGTCGCTCAACCCGGGCATCTGCGCGCAGGACGGCTTCCTCACCAGCCACGTCATCGAGACGCTACGGCTCCCCGAGGACGACCTCATCAAGCGGTACCTCGGCGATCCGGCCGACCTGATCGAGGCGCCGACGCCGGCGCAGCGGCTCGTGTTTGGCGCCAAGCGGCGCCGCATCCCCGAGATGTTCGATGTGGATTACCCGGCGATGCTCGGCGTCGTGCAGAACCAGGAGAGCTACGCGCAGGGAGTGGCCGCGCAGCGGCCCTTCTACTTCGACCACGTCGCGGCGCTCACCGACCGCGCCATGGAAGAGTACGCCGTGCTGACGGGGCGCAAGTACGAGCGCGCCAGCGGCTACCTCCTCGACGACGCCGAGTGGGTGATCGTCGGGCAGGGCTCCGTCGTCTCGAACGCAGAGGCGGTGGCCGACCACCTGCGCAAGACGCGTGGCATGAAGGTGGGTGTGCTCAATCTCACGATGTTCCGCCCGTTCCCCGCCGACCGCGTGACGAAGCTGCTCGCCGGCAAGAAGGGCGTCGTGGTGATGGAGCGCACCGACCAGCCGCTCGCCGTCGACCCGCCGCTGCTGCGCGAGATCCGCGCCGCGATGGGGCAGGCCGTGGAGAACGGCCGCGCGAGCGGTCGCGCCAACGGGCGCGACCTGCCGCACGAAGGCGTCGCCGCCATCCGCCCCGAGGACATCCCCGACTTCTACTCGGCTTGCTTCGGCCTCGGCAGCCGCGACCTGCAGCCGGGCGACATCATCGCCGCGGTGACGAACATGCTCCCCGGCGCCGACCAGCGCCGCCAGTTCTACCTCGGCATCGACTTCGTGCGCGAAGGCACGCGCCTGCCGAAGCTCCAGATCTGGCAGGAACAGCTCACCGACAGCTACCCGCACGTCGGCGCACTCTCGCTGGCGAGCGACGGACTGGTGAATCTGCTCCCCGAGGGAGCAACCTCGCTGCGCATCCATTCGGTGGGCGGCTGGGGCGCCATCACGATGGGGAAGAACCTCGCGATGACGGCGTTCGAGCTGTTCGGCCTGCACATCAAGGCGAACCCGAAATACGGTTCCGAGAAGAAGGGGCAGCCGACGACGTTCTACGCCGTGCTCGCGCACGAGCCCATCCGGCTCAACTGCGAGCTCAAGCACGTGACCGTGGTGCTCTCGCCCGATCCGAACGTCTTCCGCCACAGCGATCCGCTCGACGGGCTCGCCGAGGGCGGCGTGTTCGTCGCGCAGAGCGACCTCTCCCCGGAGGCGTACTGGCAGACGTTGCCGGCGACGGCGCGCGCGGCCATCCGCGACCGCAAGATCAAGGTGTTCCTCATCGACGCTTTCAAGGTCGCGCGCGAAGAGGCGACCGACATCGAGTTGCGTTACCGCATGCAGGGCGCCGCCTTCATGGGCGCATTCTTCCGCACGACGCCGCTCCTCGAGCAGGAGGAGGTCACGGAGGCGCGGTTGTTCGAGGGGATCGCCACGCAGCTGCAGAAGAAGTTCGGCGGCAAGGGCGCGCAGGTCGTCGAGGACAACATCCGCGTCATCCGGCGTGGCTACGACGAAGTCCGGATGGTGCCGGTCGGCGGCGACGAAGGGGTGACGGTCAACACGGCCGTGCCGCACCAGCCGTCGACGATGGCGTCCGACAACGCCGAGCAGGGCCCGGGGAACCCGGGACGCTTCTGGGAACAGGTGTGCACGCTCTGCGCGCTCGGCCAGGACCCGATCGCCGACCCGTTCGCCGCGTTCAGCGCGATCCCGGCCGCGACGGGCGCGGTGCGTGACATGAGCGGCGTGCGCCTCGAAGTGCCGGAGTTCCTCGCCGAGAACTGCACGGGGTGCGCGCAGTGCTGGACGCAGTGTCCCGACGCCGCCATCCCGGGACTCGTGAACACCGAAGAGGAGATCATCAACGCGGCGCTCGCCGAGGCGGCGCAGTCGCGCGTGATCGACCGGCTGCGTCCGGTGGTGAAGCCGTGGGCGAAGGAGACGCACCGGCTGCTCGCCAAGGAGCCGGCGCTCAAGGTGAGCGACGCGTTCGCGACGGCGTACGCCGGCGTCGCCGGCAAGATGAACTGGGACGCCACGCGCCGCGCCGAGACCGACGTTGAGTTCGCGGCGGTGCAGGCACGCATCGCCGAGTTCCCGGTGGCGCGCACGAAGGCGTTCTTCGACGCCCGCGAGGCGAAGCTCAAGGGGAACGGCGGGCTGCTCTCCGTCACGATCAACCCCGAGGCGTGCAAGGGATGCAACCTGTGCGTCGCGGTGTGCCCCGACGGCGCGCTGAAGACGGTGAAGCAGGACGACACCAACCTCGCGAGGCTGCGCCGCAACTGGTCGTTCTGGACGCGCCTCCCCGACACCGACGACCGGTTCGTGAACGTCTCCGACGTGGACGACGGCATCGGCGTGCTCTCGTCGCTGCTGCTCAAGAAGCACACCTACCGCTCGATGGTGGGCGGCGACGGCGCCTGCATGGGGTGCGGCGAGAAGACGGCCGTGCACCTCATCGTCTCGTCGGTCTACGCCTGGATGCAGCCGCACGTCGACCAGCGGGTCGCCTACATCGACCAGCTCATCGCCGACCTCGAGGAGCAGGCGCGCACGCTGCTCGCCAAGGGCGCCGACATCGAGGCCGCCGCGAAGTCCAACGGCGCCGTGAAGGTGAACGTCTCGAGCGACGCGCACCTGCGCATCTCGCTCATCACCAAGTCGGTGCACGAACTGAAGGACCTCAAGTGGCGCTATCTCGAGGGGCCCAGCGGCAAGGGGCGCGCCTCGCTCGGCATGGCCAACAGCACCGGGTGCAGCTCGGTGTGGGGGAGCACGTATCCGTACAATCCATATCCGTTCCCCTGGGTGAACCACCTGTTCCAGGACGCCCCGAGCGTCGCGATCGGCGTGTTCGAGGCGCACATGCGCAAGATGGCCGACGGCTTCGTGGCCGTGCGGCGCGCGACGTTGCTGCGCGACGGCACCTACGACGCCGCGGCGCACGAGCCGCAACTCGCCAACCTCGACTGGCAGGGCTTCACCGACGAGGAGTTCGCGCTCTGCCCGCCCATCCTCTCGATGGGCGGCGACGGCGCGATGCTCGACATCGGCTTCCAGAACCTCTCCCGCCTGCTCGCGAGCGGCAAGCCGCTGCGCGTGGTGGTGCTCGACACGCAGGTGTACTCGAACACCGGCGGCCAGAGCTGCACGTCGGGGTACACGGGGCAGGTTTCCGACATGGCGGCGTGGGGCAAGGCGCAGCACGGCAAGAAGGAAGTGCGCAAGGAACTCGCCTATATCGCCATCGCGCACCGCGGCGTGTACGTGCACCAGTCATCGCAGGCCTCGGCGTCGCACCTCATCGCCGGCGTACTCAAGGGGCTGAAGAAGCGGCGTCCGGTGCTTATCAACGTCTACACGCCGTGCCCGGTGGAGCATGGGCTCGCCGACGACTGGTCGCAGCACGCCGCGCGATTGGCGCTCGAGAGCCGTGCCTTCCCGTTCCTTACGTACGATCCCGACGCCGGCTCGAACATCGCCGACTGCCTCACGCTCGAGGGGAATCCGGCGCTCGACACGCCGTGGCCGACGTACCAGCTGACGTACGTCGACGCCGCCGGCGCCGAGCAGGAGATGGAGCTCCCGCTCACCATCGCCGACTGGGCCGCCACCGAGGCCCGGTTCAAGAAGCACTTCAAGGAGGTCCCCGCGACGAAGTGGGACGACTCCATGGTGCTGTTCCACGAATACCTGCTCAAGCCGCACGCCGAGCGTGACGGGCTGACGCCGTTCATCTGGGCCACGGCGCCCGACCGCACGCTCCGCCGCCTGCGCGTGACGACGGAGATCGCGGCGCTCGCCGAGGAGCGACTGCAGTTCTGGTCGCAACTGCGCCAGCTGGCCGGTCTCGAGGTGTCGGGCTCGGTGCACGACCTGGTCGCGGCGGAAGTGGACGCCGAATATCAGACGCGTGAAGCCGCCCTGCGCGCGGAGTACGAGGCGAAGCTCACCGACCTCAAGGCGAACTACCCGGTGCAGATCGCGCGTCGGCTCGCCGAAGGGCTGATGCACACGGCGGGTGGCTCGACGGCGATCGCTGAGCTGCTGGCCTCGTTGCCCCCGGTGACGGCCGAGTTCAAGAAGAGTGCGGCAGCCGCGCCCGTTCAGCAGTCCTCCGTGCCCTCCGTGTCCTCCGTGGTAGCAGGAGTCGTTCAGCCGTCCGCCGCGGTGAAGGCAGTGGCAGTCGCGCCCATAGCCGCACCGGACGCAGCCGTCGCCGGCTCCGCCACCGCCTCGGCCGAGGACGACGGCGACCTCGCGATGGAGCCCTACATCGACTCCTCGCGCTGCACGAGCTGCAACGAGTGCATCAACCTCAACAAGAAGATGTTCGCCTATAACGCCGACAAGCAGGCGTACGTCAAGGACGCCCATGCCGGCACCTTCCAGCAACTCGTGACCGCCGCCGAACGGTGCCCGGTCTCGATCATCCACCCGGGGACGCCGCTCGATCCGAAGGAGAAGGACCTCGAGAAGTGGGTGAAGCGCGGCGAGAAGTTCAACTGATGCCACTCGCCTTCGATTTCCGTCACGGCGTGCATCCGCCGGAGGAGAAGGAGCTCACCCGTGAGCTCCCCATCCGAAGGATGCCGTACCCCGACGAGCTGGTGCTGCCGCTGCGGCAGCACGCCGGCAAGCCGGCGAAGCTCTGCGTGAAGGTCGGCGACCACGTCGAGCGGGGCGACACGATCGCCGAAGCCGACGGGTTCATCTCCGTACCCATCCACGCGTCGGCGGCCGGGACGGTGACCGCCGTCGAGTTCTGGCCGCATCCGGACGGCAGCTACGCCGAGGCGGTGCGCATCGCGGTCGACAAGTACGCGGCGCAGGTGCCACGTCCGCGCATCGTGCCGAAGTGGGAAGGACTCACCACCGAGCAGGTCGTGAAGGCGGTGCAACAGGCCGGTGTCGTCGGACTCGGCGGCGCGGCGTTCCCCACCCACGTGAAGCTCGCGCCGCCCAAGGAATACGCCGTCCACACGCTCATCATCAACGGCGCCGAGTGCGAGCCGTACCTCACGAGCGACCACCGCACGATGGCGGAGTATCCCGATCGCGTGTTATTCGGCATACGCGTGATGATGCATGCCATGGGCGTGAAGAAGTGCGTGGTCGGCATCGAGAAGAACAAGCCCGACGCGATCGCGGCGATGCAGCGCGCGGTGCCGAAGGACCTCGACGTCGAGATCCTGCCGCTCACCGTGAAGTATCCGCAGGGCGCGGAGAAGATGCTCATCAAGGCGGTGACCGGTGTCGAAGTGCCGTCGGGCAAGCTGCCGGTGACGGTGGGCGTCGTGGTGCAGAACGTCGGCTCGGTGGCGGCGATCGCCGAGGTGTTCGAGACCGGGTTGCCGCTCATCGAGCGCATCGTCACCGTCACCGGTCACGGGCTGAACAAGCCGCAGAATCTCATCGTGCCGGTCGGCACGAAGCTGCGTGACCTCATCGCCTACTGCGGCGGCGTCACGCCCGACGCGGCCGAGGTGATCCTCGGCGGCCCGATGATGGGGACGGCGGTCGCCAACCTCGACGCCCCCGTGGTGAAGGGGACGACGGGAGTCGTCGTGCTCGCGAAGCACGAGACGCGCGGCGAGACCGTGTACCCGTGCATCCACTGTGGACGCTGTCTCGACGCGTGCCCGGTGTTCCTGAATCCGTCGCATCTCGGCGACCTCGCCCGCGTGGGGCGTTACGACGAGATGACCGACGCGCACCTCGCGGACTGCATGCTCTGCGGCTCGTGCGCGTTCGTCTGTCCTTCGAACATCCCGCTCGCCCAGCTGTTCCAGGCGAGCAAGGCGGCGCTGCGCCGCGTACCGGCGGTGACCACATGACGGCCGTGACTCCTCCCCGACTGATCGTCACCGCGTCGCCGCACGTGAAGGCGGCCGACAGCACGCCCAAGATCATGTGGCACGTGGTGCTCAGCCTCGTGCCGGTGATCGTGGCGAGCGCCTGGTTCTTCGGCATCAGCGCGCTGCTCGTGATCGCGACGTCGACGGTGGCGGCGCTCATCACCGAGCGTGCCGTCGGCAAGGGGGGCACGCTCGGCGACGGCTCGGCGATGATCACGGGGTTACTCCTCGGGCTCACGCTCCCCGCCGGCATGGCGCTCTGGATGGTCGGACTCGGCGCCGCCTTCGCCATCGCCTTCGGCAAGGCGGTGTGGGGGGGACTCGGGCAGAACGTGTTCAACCCGGCGCTCGTCGGACGCGCCTTCCTGCAGGCGGCATTCCCGGTGGCGATCACGACATGGCCGCGGGTCGGCGGACCGTTCATGGAATTGAAGGGGGACCTGTTCGCGATGCCCTTCCTCCATCCCGTGACGAACGCCATCACCTCGGCGACGCCGCTCGGCCTCCTCAAGTTCGAGGGGAAGGGGACCGAGCTCATGGGGCTCGTGATCGGCAACACGGGCGGCTCCGTGGGCGAGACCGCCGCGCTCGTGATCCTCGCCGGCGGACTCTATCTCGCGCTCCGGCAGTATCTCAACTGGCGGATCCCGGTGAGCATCTTCATCACGGTCGCCCTGTTCAGCAGCATCCTGCACCTCGTCGACCCGAAGAAGCCCGATGCGCTCTTCATGCTGTTCTCGGGCGGGCTGATGCTCGGCGCCATCTACATGGCGACCGACATGGTCACTTCCCCGGTGACCAACAAGGGGAAGTGGGTGTTCGGCTTCGGCATCGGGGTGCTCGTCGTGCTCATCCGGGTGTGGGGCGGCCTTCCCGAGGGCGTGATGTACGCCATCCTCTTCATGAACGCGCTGACGCCGTTCATCAACCGCGCGACGCAGCCGGCGGTGTTCGGCTCGGCGACGAGGCTCGCCCGATGAGCGCACCCGCACACGTCCATGGCGGCGGTGCCGCGCCGGTGCCGGGGAAGATGACCCCCGCGTGGCGGCTGCTCGCGACGCTGTTCGTCGCCGGCGCCCTGTCAGGGCTGCTCGTCGTCGCCGTCTATCGCGCGACGCTCCCGGCCATCCAGAAGGCCGCCGCCGCGAAGGTCGCCGGCGCGGTGCGCGAGGTGCTCAAGGCGCCCGCGTCGTGGGACACGCTCTACCTCGTGAACGACGCGCTCGCCGCGAAGCCGCCCGCCGGCACCGACCCGGGCGAGCTGCCGAAGGCATACGTGGGCAAGGACCAGTTCGGCAAGCGCATCGGCATCGCCGTCGTCGGCGAGGGACCCGGGTTCCAGGAGATCATGCAGTTGATGATCGGATTCGATCCCGCGACTGGCGCGCTCATCGGCATCAAGGTGGTGGACCAGAAGGAGACGCCGGGGCTCGGCGACAAGATCGAGAACGACCCGACGTTCCTGGGGCAGTTCGCCGCCCGCATCGCGCCGGTGATCGGCGTGAAGGACCGCGCGGGCGTGCCGCCCAACCAGGTGCAGACCATCACCGGCGCGACGATCTCGTCGCGCGCCGTGATCAAAGTCGTGAACACGACCGTGGCGCGCTGGCAGGAGCTGATGCGCCGCTACGACAAGGGAGAGACCCCGTGACCGCTGTCGCCACCGCTCCCACGAAGGCCGACACTCCGCCGTTCGAGCCGGGCGCGCCCCCGCCGGCCACGCTGATCCAGGACATCTGGCGCGGCATCGGCAAGGAGAATCCGGTGCTCGTGCAGTTCCTCGGCATGTGTCCCACGATGGCCGTGACCAACATCCTCGCGAACGGTTTCGCGATGGGGGTCGCCACGACGTTCGTGCTCACCGGCTCGGGGCTGTTCGTGTCGCTCTTCCGCAAGTACGTCGCCCACGAGGTGCGCATCACCTCGTACATCCTCATCATCGCGACGTTCGTCACGCTCGCCGATCTGCTGCTGGCGGCGAGCTTCCCCGACATCAGCAAGGCGCTCGGGCCGTTCATCCCGCTCATCGTCGCGAACTGCCTGCTGCTCGGCCGCGCCGAGGCGTTTGCGGCGAAGGTCGGGCCGGTGCGCGCCGTCGCCGATGGCCTCGGGATGGGACTCGGCTTCACCCTCTCGCTGTCGGCGCTCGCGTCGTTCCGCGAGATCCTCGGCCGGGGCACGCTCCTCGGCCACCCGCTGTTCGGGCCGCGCTTCGAGCCGTGGGTGTTCCTGATGATGCCACCGGGCGGGTTCTTCACGCTCGGCGTCGCCTGCCTCGTGGTGGCGTTCGCGATCGAGTGGCGCAAGAAGCACGCGGTACGGAGGGTGTGATGGGCCATCTCAGCTGGATCTTCGTGTCGACGGTGCTCGTCAACAACTTCACGCTCGTGATGTTCCTCGGGCTGTGCTCGTTCTTCGGCGTCACGGGGAAGATCGAGACCGCCTGGCGCCTCGGGCTCGCCAACACCTTCGTGCTGCTCCTCACGGCGGTCAGCGCCTGGTTCCTCAACGCCTACGTGCTGAAGCAGACGCCGTTCCTGCGCACGATCGCGTTCATCGTCGTCATCGCCAGCGCGGTGCAGATCGTCGAGATGGCGGTGAAGAAGTACCTGCCGGTGCTCTTCCGGCAGCTCGGCATCTACCTGCCGCTCATCACCACCAACTGCGCGATCCTCGGGCTCGCGCTGTTCCAGACGAGTCGCAACTACACGCTCGTCGAGGCGCTCGTGTTCGCCGTCGGCGCGGGACTCGGGCTCACGCTCGCGCTCTCGCTCATGGCGAGCATCCGCGAGCGCACCGAGCTCACCGACCCGCCCGTCGTGGCGCGGCGCATGGGGCTCGTGCTCGTCATCGCCTCCTGCCTGTCGATGGCCTTCATGGGCTTCGCGGGGATGGGGAGCGCCGAGTGATCCAGATCCTCCTCGCGGTGGCCATCACCGCTCTGTTGTTCGCCCTGCACGGGCTGTTGCCGCATCGCGGCTGCACGGGCCACTGCGCCGGATGCACGGGGCAGGGCGCGTGCCAGCGCAATGACCATGATGGAGATTCGCATGCGCATTGATCCCTTCCTCGGCCGCGTCACGACGCGCCGCGACTTCGTGACCCTCGGCGTCGGGCTGTTCGCCGCCGCCGCGCTCCCGGCCGCGCTCCTCCGCCGCACCACGCTCGCCCGGCGCACCTTCCCGCTCATGGGGACGATCGCCGAGCTGCAGGTCGCGCATCGCGACGAGCGCTACGCCGAAGCGGCGATCGACGCCGCCATCGCCGAGCTGCAGCGCGTCGAGGCGATGATGTCGCGCTTCCTGCCGACGTCGGACATCGGCCGGGCCAACCTCGGGGCGGCGAGCGACGGCGTCACCATCACCGCCGAGACGGCGGAGGTCATCCGCGCCGCGCTCGCGTGGTCGGAGGCCAGCAACGGCCGCTTCGATCCCGCGGTCGGTCGCGTGAGCGAGGTATGGGACGTGCTCAACCGCCACGAGCCGCCTCCCGCCGACGCCGTGCGGCCGCTGGCGAAGCGGGGCTTCTGGCGCCAGCTCGACGTCTCGACGTTCGGCGGCGCACCCGCCATCCGCTTCGCCTCCGACGACCTGCACCTCGACCTTGGCGCCATCGCCAAGGGGTACGGCATCGACCGCGCCACGCAGTTGCTGCGCGATCGGAAGATCGCTCACGCCATCGTCACCGTGGGGGGCGACCTGTACGCGCTCGGCGGCTCGCCCGAGGGCGGGCCGTGGTCGGTGGGGATCCGCGATCCGCACGACCTGAAGGGGATCGTGCAGACGCTCGAGGTCGAGGACCGCGCGGTCGCGACGTCGGGTGACTACGAACGCTTTTTCCGCTTCCACGGCGTGCGCTACCACCACCTCATGGATCCGGAGACCGCGGCGCCGCGGCGCACGATGTACCACAGCGCGACGGTGCTGGCGAGCCGCGCGATGGACGCCGACGGCGCGTCGACGAGTGTGTTCGGCCTGCCGCGCATCGCGGCGATGGCCATCGCGCGCCGGCATGCGCACGACGTGGATGTGATCCCGCTGGCCTGAGGGCGAGTCGAACGCTCGCCGCGCGACGAGGGCGTCGCGCGGCGTCACGGAGGCAGAGATGAGTGCTCACCAGCTGTTGTGCAGCGCCTGCGCGCGCCCCGTCCGCATCATCGTCACCGCGCCGCACGAGATCGACGGGCCGGCCAACCTCCACGACGCCGAGATCATCTGCCTCGACGTGGGCGAGCAGTGTACCGGCGGGCTCTGCCCGCTCGGTCACGCCGAGCCCGACGCGATGGTGGCGCGGCTCATCCGCAACGGGCTCCCGCTCGACGGCATGCGCACCGTGCGGGCGACCTGCCCGGCGTGCGACCTCGAGACGGAGATGGTGCTCTACGGCGAGGGGCACGCCGCCTGCACGGTGTGCGGCACGCCGGCGCGCTGGGTGATGCGGCACGCGGAGCCGCTCTCGTAACGCGCGGTGCGGGCGCGCCCTGACGGGCGTGCCCGCGCGGCCCGCTCATGCCCGCTCGGCGGGGTCGAGGTCCGACCAGGCGTTGTACGCGTACACCATGCCGAGCGAGAAGACGGCCGCGGCGACGGCCAGCGCGGCACTCACGTACGGTGGCGCCCCCAGCGCGAGGCGCATCATGAGCGTCGCCGCGGCGAACCCGGCATTGCGGTACACCACGTGGAACGTCGCGCTGTGCCGCAGCGAGAGCAGGATGAGCAGCACGTCGGAGAGCACCAGGACCGTGAAGAAGACGGCGTAGAAATCGCCCGCCTCGCCACCCTGCAGCGTCCGCACGCCCCATACCCCGGCGAGCGTGACGAACACGCCGAGCAGCAGTAGCGCGACCACTTTCTTGGCCCGGACGAAGCTCTCCTGCTCCGCGGCGTCGGTCGTGATGGCGCGGTGCCGCTGCATCCGATGGAACGGCACGAGGAGCGCGAAGACGAGCAGCGACCCGGCCATCTGCGAGAGCGCGTGCGGCACGCCGCCGCGCACCGCGTCCCACGCGCCGGCGTCGCCGCCGGTCGGCAGGAGCGCGATGAACGCCTCGCGCATGAGGATGAGCGCGATCAGCTCGAGCTGCTTGCCCACGCTCGCCGCCACCGACCGGGCCAGCGCGAAGACGAGCCCCGCCACCTCGAGCGCAAGGAGCGCGGTGAACACCACCCACACGGCGGCGAACTGGCTGCGCGGGACCCGCGCCGCCCACGGCTCGGGGAGCAATCCTCCGCGCGCGGCCTCGACGAGCGCCACCATGCCAAGGAACACGATGATGAGGGCCGCGCTCGCGAAGCGGCGGCTCGAGGCGCGCTCCGAGCGGCGCTCGATCGCGTCGAAGAGCGCGGCGAGGCGCGCGGTCATCAGAAGATGTTCGGGTTCAGGACGAGCGACACCTGCGCCCGTCGCTGAACGCTGCCGTTGCGGTAGTCGAACGGCACGTCGATGGAGCGGCCGGCGAAGGTGCCGTCGAGGATGCGCAGCCCTTGCCCCCCACGCTTCGGGTCGGGGACGAACCGGATCGCGTTCCCCGTCGTCGCGTAGGTCCCGTAGACCGTCATCTTCTGGATCGGGTCGCGACCGATGCGGTCGCCCTTCGCGGCGAGCGTCTGCCGATACCGCAGCGCGGCACGGAACTCGTGGTTCGGACGGATCGTGAGCACGAGCTCATCGAACTCGATCAGGAACTGGACGCCCTTGTCGTCGGTGGCGAGGTCCGACACCGGGAGCGGCTTGCCGTTGAGCCGCGACGAGACGTAGCTGCCCGTGCCCGGGTCGGCCACCGACGCCGAGGCGACGTTCGCGGTGAGCGGGACCCAGGCGGCGCAGGCGAGCGTGAGGAGGATGCGGCGCATCCCGAAGTATAAGCGCCTCTTCGACGTCGTCCCAACGTCGAACGGTCGATGGGTACGCCGCCGCTCCCTGCCTACCGCGGTACCGCCTTGTGCTCCCCCGACTCGCGGGCGACCGTCGGCTCCGCCCCCGCGAGGCGCGCGCGCGCCGGCAGCCCCAGCTGTTCGCGGGCCCGGTTCAGCGCGTCGTCGAGGTTCCCGAACACGTTGTCCTCGCCGACCTCGTCAAGCATCCCCGCGCGCATCATCGCCACGAGCGGCTGCGAATGCACGTCGGAGAGCAGGAGGAGGGTGCCGTCGCGCCGGGTGCGGTGCACGACGTCGCGCAGCGCGTGGAGCCCCGTCGAGTCGATCGCGGGCACGTCGCGCATGCGGATGATCAGCACCTTGGGGCGGCCGGCGACCTGTCCGAGCCGCTCCTTGAACTCCTCGGCGGCGCCGAAGAAGAACGGGCCGCTGATCTCGTAGATCTCCACGCCCTTCGGCACGTCGCGCAGGTGCGCCGCGTTGCGGTCGGTGGCGTACCGGTCGTCGAGGTCGTCCGCGTCGCCCGTCATCGAGCGCACGTTCGTCACCTCCGACATCCGCTTCACGAAGAGCACCGCGGCGAG
>JACQBG010000049.1 GCA_016194585.1 Gemmatimonadota bacterium | reverse complement strand
GGCGCGGCGCGTGGGCGCGGGACGCGTGGTGCAGCTCGCGTATGAGGACACGTGGCGGTGGCGGCTGCAGGGCGGGGACGGCGCGGTGGCGGCGCACCGCGCCTGGTGGACGCGTGCCGTCGCCGCCGCGGTCGCGCCGCCGCTCTCCGCGCCGTTCACCGCGCCGGGCGCCGAGGGCGCCCCGATGGCGCGCCTCGTCGATGCACTGGGCCCGCCGTCCGACCGCCCGGCGCCGGCCGCTCCGCGCGGCCTGCCCCCTTGGCTTCTGCCGGCGATATGCATGATCTTGCTCGTCGAGTGGGGATCACGCCGACTTCGCGGAGCCCGATGACCGTCGCTTTCATCTCGCACGCCGATTGCGGCCGGCACGACACCGGCTGGAACCATCCCGAGCACGTGGGGCGTTTGCGCGCGATCCCGCGCGCCATCGGCCGTGACGCGGAGCTGTTCGTCGCCCTCGAGCATCTCGAAGGGCGCCACGCGACCGCCGAGGAACTGGCGCTCGCGCACGACACGGCCTACATCGAGCGGGTGCGTGACGCCGCGGCGCGCGGCGGCGCGCGGTTCGACGCCGACACCGTCGCGAGCGAAGGGTCGTGGGATGCGGCGACGGCGGGCGCGGGGTGCGTGCTCGACGCCGTCGATCTCGCGCTCGCCGGCACCGTCACGCGCAGCTTCTGCGCGGTGCGTCCGCCGGGACATCATGCGCTGCGCGCCTCGGCGATGGGGTTCTGCCTGTTCGGCAACGTCGCCGTCGCCGCGCACTACGCGCGCCGCACGAAGGGGCTCGACCGCGTGCTGATCGTCGACTGGGACGTGCACCACGGCAACGGCACGCAGGCGCTCGTCGAGGACGACCCGGACATCCGCTTCATCTCGATGCACCAGTGGCCCTGGTATCCAGGCACCGGCGCGCGCGACGATCGCGGTCCGCACCAGTCCGTGTGGAACCTGCCGATGGCCGCGGGACTCCCACGCGGCGCGTACATCGGCGAACTGCTCGGCGCCGTCGACGCGGCGACGCGCGGCTTCACCCCCGACCTCGTGCTCATCTCGGCCGGCTTCGACTCGCTCGCCGGCGATCCGCTGGGCGGGTTCACGCTCGAGATCGACGACTTCGAACGGCTCACGACGGAGCTCGTCACGCGCGCCGAGCAGTGGTGCGGCGGTCGCGTGGTGAGCGCGCTCGAAGGGGGCTATGCCCCGGAGCGGCTCGGCGCGGTGTCGCTCGCGCACCTGAAGGCGCTGCTCTGACCCGACGGCGATGCATCGCAAGGACTTCCTCATCACCTCGACGCTCGGCGCCCTCGGCGCCGTGGCGCCGGGCCCACCCCTCCCCATCATGAGTGCCACGCACCCCGGCGCGACGACGGCGTCCGACGCCCGCGCCACGCGCAAGATCCTCATCGCCGGCGGAGGCTTCAACACCGCCTTCATCCGCTACATGGCGACGCTTACCGGCAAGCCGCGGCCGCGCGTGTGCTTCCTGCCGACGGCGTCGGCCGACAGCCCGGAGACGGCGCTCGCGTTCTACGCGAACTGCGCGCCGCTCGACGTCGAGCCGCACGTGCAGAACAGCTTCATCGAGAGCCTCTCGCAGACGCGCGGGTGGGACGAGGTACTCCTCTCGATGGACGCGATCGTCGTGTCGGGGGGGAACACGCTCAACCAGCAGGCGATCTGGAAGGCGCAGGGGATCGACGCGGTGCTCCGAGAGGCGTGGGACCGCGGCATCGTGCTCGGCGGAGCCAGCGCCGGCTCCCTGTGCTGGTTCGAGGAGGGCACCACCGACTCGCGGCCGAAGGCGCTGTCGATCGTGAAGTGCCTCGGCTTCCTGAAGGGGAGCCACTCGCCGCACTACGACGCCGAGGCCGGGCGGCGGCCGCTGTACCACAAGCTCATCGGCTCGGCGGAGATGAAGCCCGGCTACGCATGCGACAACGACGCCGGCATCTACTTCGAGGACAACGCGGTGAAGCGCGTGGTGGCGACGCGAGACGGGGCGAAGGTGTATCGGGTCGCGCTGGTGGGCGGGCAGGTCGTCGAGACCGTGCTGGAGCCCGAGCGGATCAGCTGACGCACCGGGAGGTCAGCGCGTCGCGCTCGCGGCGGCGATGGCCGAGCCGGGGGCGCCGACGCGGCGCATCAATGCGGTCCACCGCGGGTCGTGGCGCAGCGGATCCCACGCGCGTTCGCTGACCGGTATGTAGATCGCCCAGATCTCACCGAGATCGGTCGCGCGTTCGAGCGCGCTGAGCGCCTGCGGGTAGCGGGCGAGCGCGATATCGCCGAACGCGAGCGCCGTCTCTCCCATCCACGGCTTGGGCGCTGCCGTGTCCAGCGCGCGAACGACCCGGCGCGCCGGCTCGAGGTCGCCCGCGTTCGCCAGTTGCAGGGCTCTGACGCCGCTCCACGGCGGGAATTGCGGCGAGCGGAGCGCGGAGGTGCGCGCATGCGCCGTATCCCCCGCCATGAGGAACGCTTCGGCAGTGTTGAGGGCGACGGCGCCCGCCGACGAGTCGAGTTCCACGGCGCGGCGCGCCTCGGCGAGCGCCTGCGGGTACTGATGCTCCTGGCTGAGCAGCATCGCGAGCCACGACGAGACGACGCCGGAATTCGGGTCGAGCGCCTTCGCGCGCCACCACTCCGCCATCGCCCGGTCAAGGTCTCCCTTCGCGTAGAGGAACCGGCCGAACTGCAGGTGCGTCTCGGCGTCGCCAGGCTCGAGCGCGACCGCGTGCGCGTACTCGACCTCCGACGAATCCCAGCGCAGGGCGTGCATGTACATCATCCCGAGCGCGGCGTGGGGGCGCGCGAGCGTGCTGTCGATGGCGAGCGCACGGCGTGCCGCGGCGCGCACGCGCGCCTCGACGGATTTTGCCGGCGTCTGCGCGTAATAGGGGAACAGTTCGAGCGCCTGGCTCAATCCCGCGTACGCCCGCGCGAACGACGAGTCGCGGGCGATCGCCTGCTCGAAGTTGGCGGCGGCCGCGGGGACGGACCGGCGGCGCAGGTTGAATTCGCCGCGCAAGTACAAGTCGTACGCGTCGGGGTCCGCCGTGCCGTGGGCGAGCGTGCGCGCGGTCGCGCGCGCGGCCGGCGCGATCCGCGCCTGCAGCGCCGCGGCGACGGCC
>JACQBG010000046.1 GCA_016194585.1 Gemmatimonadota bacterium | reverse complement strand
GCGCGTAGCCGTATAACGCAGCTTGCTGCCGACGAGCGCGGGTGCGGTAGCGGTTGCGGGGCCACTGCTCCACTTCATGAAAGGACGGCAGTGGCCCCACAACCGCATTTCATGGGAGCGCTCGCAGCAGAAGCAAACGTTAGACCGCCCCACCATCCGTGACCCCGCACTCCAACCTCCTCATCCTCGGTTCGCTCGCCTGTCTCGCCTCGTGTGGCTCCCCGGTCACCGTCTGCCCGGCCATCCTGATGCCGGCCGTCGCCGCGACTATCAAGGATGCTCGCACGGGATCTGATGCCACGCTTGGGGCGGTGCTGATCCTGCGGAGTACCGCGTGTTCGGATTCCGTCGTCGGGACTGTAGCGGGGGAAAGCCTCGCGGGCTGTTACGGCACGCCGGGCACCTACGACGTGATGGTGCACAAGCAGGGATATCAGGAGTGGTCGATGTCCGGCATCGTCGTGAGGAAGATCTGCACGGCCGAGACCGTTCGGCTCACCGTCGAGCTGCAGCCGGCCCCGTAAGCGCGCCCGTGACAGAGAAGGGCCGCGCGCGGGTATTGCCGCGAGTGGCCTCGCTTCGACGATTCGCGCGACACGGGACCTCGCGGCCATCTTCTGAGATCATCTCCATGCAACCTCCTGTGAGCCGCCTGCCCATGCCAGCACGGCCGGTACCGAACTCCCTATGACCTCCCCTGCATCCCACGTCACGATCCACATGGCGGCGAGCCTCGACGGCTTCATCGCCCGCAACGACGGTCGCGTCGACTGGCTCGAGACCGCCGACGAATTCGCCGGCGGCGAGACGATGGAGCCGGGAGCCGTCGAAGCGTTCCTCAAGTCGATCGACTGCTACGTCATGGGCTCGCGGACCTACGAGACCGCGCTCCGCTTCGAATCGCAGGGGATGGGGTGGGCGTACGGCGACACGCCGACCTTCGTCCTCACCACACGCGACCTGCCACGGACGCGCACGTCCGTCGAGTTCCACTCGGGCGATCTCGCGCGGTTCGTCGCTGACCGCCTGCGACCGAACTTCCGCAACATCTGGATCGCCGGAGGCGGCGCCGTCGCCGCCGAGTGCCTGCGACTCGGGCTCGCCGACACCGTCCGCTATTCGATCCTCCCCGTGCTCATCGGTGACGGGATCAGGTTCTTCGAGCGACTCGACCGGGACGTCGCCCTCCATCTCGCTGAAACCAAAGCGTACCGGAACGGCATGGTGGAACTCCGCTACGAGGTGCGAGGCCGCACTCTCGACCGAAGTCGTAGGGAGTGAACACCGACGGCATCTCGCGCGACTGAACCCGCGCGGGCCTTTCGCGATGGAGGAATGACCATGCGCATCACCAGCTGGGGGCACGCTTTCTTCGCCGCGACCATGATCAGCCTCGGCGTCATGGGACTGATCACGGGACATCTCACCCCGATCTGGTCCCCCATACCCAAGGGGATGCCCGCGCACACGCTGCTGGCGTATCTCTGCGCCGCCGTCTCGCTGTTGGCCGGCGCGGGCCTGCTCGTGCAGCGCACCGCCGCCGCCGCGTCACGCGTGCTGTTCGGCTACCTCGTCGCGTGGCTGCTGCTCATGGACGTGCCGCAGGTCTTCACCGATTCGGTGCTGCAGTTCATGTGGGCCGCCGCCGAGCTGTCGGTGATGCTCGCCGCCGCGTGGATCCTGTTCATCCGGCTCAACGGCGGTCGCGCTGGCTCGCCACTCGGCGCCGCCGGCGGCGAGCGAGGGTTGCGCATCGCCCGTGCGCTCTTCGGCCTGACCCTCATCCACTTCGGCATCGGCCACTTCATGTTCCTGGCACGAACGACGTCGATGGTGCCGGGCTGGCTGCCGTGGCCCATGGCGTGGGCGTACTTCTTCGGCGTCGCGTTCATCGCGGCGGGGGTGTCGCAGATCATCGGCGTCTACGCGCGACTGTCGGCGGCCCTCATCGCCGCGCAGTTCGCGCTGTTCACGGTGCTCGTGTGGATCCCCGTAGTGACGGCCGCGCCGAAGCCCTCCGACTGGGCGGAGTTCATCGGTACGTACGCGATCCTCGCCGGCTCGTGGGTGGTGGCGGAGTCGTACCGCGCTACTTCGCCGCCGCCGGGAACGCGGGGAGCTTAGGCACGTCGCGCCCGTCGTGCTGGATGATCACCGTCGCCTTGAGGTGCGCCGCGATCTGCTTGAACCGGTCGAGCGAGGCGAGCGACGCGGCACGGTCGGTGTTGAACGTGGGGACGCCATTCGACTCATAGTTCTCGCGGAAATGCGTGACGTCCCCGCTGATGAGGACGTTCCCCATCTCCTTGAGCCGCACGAGCAGACTGCGATGCCCGGGCGTGTGCCCCGGCATGTTGAGGATCACCACGGTGCCGTCGCCGAAGACGTCGCGATCGCCCGTCAACGGCTGGACCTTGCCGCCCCCGCTGATCCAGTTCGCGAACGGCGCGGGGTTCGCCACGCTCGCCTGCGTCTTCGGGTCGCTCAGCACGTCCCAGTCGCCCTTGCCGATGAGCAGCGTCGACTGCGGGAACTCGCTCACCTGCCCCGTGTGATCGCCATGATAGTGGCTGATGGCGACGTACTTCACCTGCGCCGGCGTGAGCCTCAACTGCGCGAGAAGGTCGACGAGGCTCGCCTTGGGCGCGGTCGCGGCACTCCCCACGGGATTGCCGGTGTCCCACACCATGTAGTCGTCGCCGTGCCTGATCAGATAGCAGCTGAACAGGATCGGCACCTTGAGCCCGTCATACGCCCACGTGTCGGAGAATCGTGCGCTGACGTCGACGGGTCCCGCGGGCGAGCCGCACTCGAGCCGCGTGAGCGTGACGACGGGCGCCGACTGGGCCAGCGCCGGCGTGCTGAGGCACAGCGAGGCGCAGGCGCCGAGTGCGAGGGTCGCGAACAGACGTCTCATGGTGATCCCCTTCGTGGTGTGACGGGCCGCCACGGCCCGGAACGAAGGGGTGAAGATGCAGCGGCGGGCGGTGGCGGGGCAACCGCTCTCGCGATCCCGCCCCCGCCGCCGCCCGCCACTCCCGCTCAGTGTCGCGCGATCAGCCCCGCGCGAACAGCATCGCGTACACGATCCACACCACGATCAGGATGCCGGCCGTGAGCGCCGTCCAGCCGAAGGCGCGGAACGTCCGGATCACGATGGGCTGGTACGGCTCCACCATGTGCTCCTCGAGCTCGCCGCTCTTCACCAGCGCGTCGTACTCGGCGGGCTTGTCTTCCTTCAGCTCCTCCACCGACATGCGGCCGGTGAAGATGACCGTGTCTATCGGGAACTTCTCGGGACGCAGGTGCGTGTTGAAGAAGTGCACCGTGAAGATGAAGCCGGTGGCGAGGAGCGCTTCGTCGCTGTGGATGATCGTCGCGACGTTGAGCGCCCAGCCGGGGAGGAACTTCGTGAAGAACACGGGGAACCAGAGGGCGAGCCCCGTGCCGCCGATCACGACCATGCCCCAGAACACGCCCATGTAGTCGAACTTCTCCCAGTACGTCCAGCGGCTGTACTTGGGGCGTTCGCCGCGGCCGAGGAAGTATTTGACGGTGGCGATGAACTCCTTCGCGTCCTTGAGGGTGGGCACCATCGTGTTGGCGCCGAGGAGATAGTCCATCCACGGACCCTTCCGGCGGCGCACCACGTCGACGAGGTGCGTGACGAAGAGCAGGATCATGAACAGCGCGCACAACCGGTGGATGTAGCCGGCGGTCTGGAATCCACCGAGCAGGTGCGCGAGCACCGATGCCCAACTGGTGTTGGAGAACTTCAGCGTCATGCCGGTGGCGGCACAGCCGATGAAGGTGATGATCATCACGATGTGCAGCACGCGGTTCAGCCGCGTGAAGCGCTCGAACTCCAGTTCCTTGCCGTGTGCCTTCGAGGGCGCGACGTGCGGCGCCGCGGCCACGGTGGCGGCCGCCGCGGCGGCCTTCCCCTTCGTGCGCAGCGCGTGGCCGAGCCAGAGCAGCGAGTGGGCGCCGGTGAAGCCGAGGGTGCCGACGAGCAGCGCCGTCATCCCCCAGAAGGCCCAGAAGAGCCACGGATATTTCTTGCGGTCGTGCGGCGTGGCGTGGGTGATGTAGCTCGCGAATTTCGGACCGGCGCCGGGATGGCACTTCTGGCAGGTGGCGACGACGTTCGCGCTGTTGAGATGCGCGCGCGGGTCGCGCGCCGGCAGGATGTCGTGCGAGCCGTGGCAGTCGTAGCACTGCGCGGTCTGCGTGAAGCCGAGCCGCGAGACCTTGCCGTGATACGAGTCGAAGTACTCCTTGGCGATCGTCTCGTGGCATTTGCCGCACCGGTCCATCACGACGAGCTTGAACCCCTGCGCGTCGGTGCGGCTGATGGTGTGCGCGCTGTGACAGCTGCTGCACACCGGCAGGTCCTTCGTCGTGGCGGTGACCTTCGCCGAGTGGACGCTGCGCTCGAACAGTTCCTGGATGCCGACGTGGCACGCGCCGCAGGTCGCGGGGATGTTCGCGCGGCTCACGCTCGACGCGAGGCTGTCGGAGGGGAGCGCGCTGTGCGCGGTGTGGCAGCTCGTGCACACGGCGCTGGCGATGAGCCCGCTCTTGATGATCCCCTTGCCGTGGATGCTCTCGGTATACTGCTCGACGATCTGGGTCTGGTCGCCGGTGTAACGGACCGCGGCCTTCTCGCCGGTGCGGTGGCAGCGTGCGCAGAGCTTGGGGACGTTGAGCGGGTACGTCGGCGAGGCCTGGCTCTTCTTCGAGAGGATGTCATGCGTGCCGTGGCACTCGGCGCAGGTCGGGCCATTCTTGTCCTTCTTCGCCTCGAGCTGGCCGTGCGTGCTCAGGTGGTACTGCCGCGACACTTCGGCGTGGCAGGTGGAGCATTCCACGGCCGGCACGCGGGTGCCGGTCGCCTTCTCGTGCGACGGGTCGACGGCCGCGTGGCATTGCGCGCACGACAGCTTGGCGTGCACCGATCCGGCGACGGCCTTGCCCTGCACGGTGAGCGAGTGGCCGTCCTTCGACGACTTGATGTCGGCCTTCGCGTGACAGCGCACGCAGGCCGCGTCAGCCGGGTTCCCGCCGTACGTCTTGTGGGGCGCGTGGCAGGTGACGCACGCCGGCACCGCCGCGGGGCCCTGCGCCCAGCGCTCGACGGGGATGACCTTGCGGTGCACCTCCTCGAGCTTGGTGTGGCACTGCATGCAGGTCGAGGCCAGCTTCGAGCGCGCGACCGTGGAGCGGTCGTCGCCGTGCGGGAGCACGTCGTGTGCGGTGTGGCACGACACGCAGGTCGCCGTGGCGACCGAGCCTTTCCTGGCCAGCGCGCCGTGGATCAGCTCCGGGTAGTTCGCGGAGGGATCGGCGGCGCGCACGGCGCGTTGCTTGTGCACCCCTTCACCCGCGGTATGGCACGAACCGCAGAGCGCGGAGACGCGCGCGGGGAGCACGGGCGAGCGCGGATCGTGCACCCCGACCACGTCGTGTCCGCCGTGGCAGTCGGCGCAGGTCGGTCCCGTCGCGCCGCGGGTCGACGGCTTGCCGTGGAGCGAGCGTGCCTGCTGCCGTGATTCTTCGGCGTGGCAGCGCACGCAGGTGGCCGGCGCGATCTTCCCTTCGTGGGGGAAGTCCTTCTTCGCGAGGTCAGTGTGGCAGGCGATGCAGGTCGCGGGTCCGTGCCTCGACGCGGCGAGCGCCGCGGAGTCGACGTACATCGAGATGGTGGAGCCGCCGCGCTTGGCGGTGAGCTTCTTGTCGCCGTGGCAGGTGAGGCAGTCGCTGTTCGATTGCGCCGCGGCGCCCGACGGCAGCCAGCAGAGCAGCGCCAGCCAGGCTATGGATGCAAGGACCTTCGATGTCTTCATATGACAGTGGCCGTCCCCCGTCGGAAGCCAACTTTGCGTCCCGTATAAATACGGTCCGCCGGGGGGCAACTTGTCAGCGATTGTTCTACATCCGAGTCAGGCCATTCCGGCGACTCGGTACGACGTTCAGCTCACCTTGCGCCGCCGGCCGAAGAGGAAGATCCCGCCGGCCACGCCGGCGACGAGGAGGAGGCCCACCGGCGCGAGCCACGACCGCGCGGCGGCGCTCACGCGCTCGCCCACCTTGAGGTGCACGGGCGCGATGTCGAACCGGGCGACGGCGTTCCGATGGCACTTGCCGCAGGTCGCTTCGCGGTTCGCCACGTTCACGCTCGACGTGCTGTCCTTCTTGGGCTTCACGTCGTGGGCGCCATGGCAGCTCGCGCAGTTCGCCGCCGCAACGGTGCCATCGTGCACCGCGACGCCGTGATAACTGTCCGAGAAGTCCTTGAAGCGGTCGCTCGAGATGCCGTACGTCCCCGAATACGCGACGGGGTCGTGGCAGCGCGCGCAGACCTTGTCGTACGAGGAGGTCCGCGCCGCGCCGGTCAGCGTGTCGGCCTCGCCGGCCTTCGCGTGGTCGCTGTGGCAGGTGGCGCAGGTCATCGAGTCGGTCTTGGCGCTCGTGCGGGCGGCCCCGTGCACGCTCCCGTTGAACTTCTGCCCGGCGGCGACGTGGCAGCGCGCGCACATCGTGGTGACGCTGTCCTTGCCGACGGTCGATCCGGGCTCCGACTTCTTCCTGATGCCGTGGCTGCCGTGGCAGTCGACGCAGTTGGCGGCCGCGGCCTTGCCGTGCTCGAGCAGCGTGCCGTGCGCGCTGTGCGCCCAGGGCGAGACGAGCACCGTCGACGTCGCGACGCGCGTCTTCACGTCGGGGCTGTCGAGGTGGCACGTGAGGCAGGCGCGCACCTGCGCCGCCTTCACCGTGAGCGAATCGGTCGCGGCGCGGGCGAAGGTGAGGGTCTGCCGGTGGCAGGAGAGGCAGGTCGGCGCGCCGAGCTCGTTGGCGACGAGCGCCTGCTCGTGCGCCGATCCGGCGTAGCTCGCCGAGACCTTCTCATGGCACTTGCCGCACGACTCGGTGAGCCGGCTCGCGCTGAACGTCGACCCGGGCACCTTCGCCGAGGCGACGTCGTGGGTGCCGTGGCATTCCTTGCACGTGACCTTCGGCGTGACGCCACTCCGGATCGACTGCGCGACTTCGGGGTGGAACGGATGCTTGAACTCCGCCGTGGTGTGGCACCGGACGCAGACGACGGGCTCGACCTTGCCGCGATACGGCGTGCGCTTGACGTCGAGGCTCGTGTGACACGCGACGCAGACGAGTTTTGCGTGCGCCGACTGGTGCAGCGCCGAGGTGTCGACGGCGGGGACGCCCTTGACGCTGGCGACCGTTCCCTTCTCCTGTCCTTTCTGGGCCGAGGCGCTCGGCGCGCTCACCTGCAGGCTGCCTGCCACGATCACAGCGAGTACGACGACGCGCATGCTCATCCTTCAGGGGTTTTCGGCACGGTGTGCCGGATCTTCGCCCATCGTTCGGCGAAATTGAATTCCTTGAACGTCGGGCTCTTCTCGTTGTGACAGCTGCGGCACTGCGCTTCGATGGCCGCGTCGTCCTTGTATTCCTTCATGCCCGCGGCGATCGACTTCGCGCGGTCCTTCATGATGCTGTTGCTCTTGTAGCCCGAGCCGGCGCCGTGGCACATCTCGCACTGCACGCCGTCCTTGATCTCGACGTTCTCGGCGCGCAGCGCATGGCACTGCAGGCACTCGGGCGATTCGGCGGCGGGGGTCGCGAGCCCTTTGGCCTTGGCGATGTCGTTCGCCTTGGCCGTCGTGAGCGTCACGTACGCCTGGGCATGCCCTGACTGGCTCCAGATGCCGAGCTGGTTCCCCTGCTTCTCGGACTTGTGGCAGATCCCGGCGCACGTCTTCACGCCGATGTAGGTATTGGCCGCGGCGTCCTGCGCCAGGGCCTGCGTCGCCGGGGCGAGCGTGCTCGCCACGAACGTGAGGAGGACCAGAGTCTTCTGCATCGATTTCTCCTTGCCTCGAACCACGCCCGACGGGCCACCCGGCCCGCCAGGTCCCGCGTCCTCCGCAAATCAATCTCCGCGACCGCTGGCTCGCCATAAGGGATTGGATGACGGCGCCACCGGTTTCGGGAGGACATTCTATAGGGTGTAAGTGCGTCATCCTCAGTGCTGTTAGGTTCGCTCCGGCGCTCGAACGGTACGCAACCCGCGCCCCAGCCAGACGGAGATCCATCGCATGCAACGGAAGCTGCCCCCCTCGTTCTACAACCTGACGACGCTCGCAGGCGGGATCATCGCGGGGGTGAGTTTCGGCCTCATCATCTTCCTGCTGGCGCTCGAGCAGTTCAGCGCGAATCCGAAGCCGTACATGGGGATCATCGCGTTCGTCATCCTGCCGGCGTTCCTGCTCGGCGGCCTGGCGCTCGGAGCGCTGGGCGTGTGGCGCGAGCATCGCCGCCGCAAGCTCGGCGATGGCGTCGAGCATCATCTGCCGGTGGTGGACCTGAACAACCCGCGCCACCAGACGGCGGTCGGGCTCGTGGCGACCGGTTCCCTGCTGCTGATCGTGTTCTCGGGGTTCGGGAGCTTCCAGGCGTACGAGCACACCGACTCGGACTCGTTCTGCGGTCAGACCTGCCACACGGTGATGAACCCGGAGTACACGGCGTACAGCAACTCGCCGCACGCGAAGGTGGGGTGCGTGAAGTGCCACATCGGGCCCGGCGCGGGGTGGTTCGTGCGGTCGAAGCTCTCCGGCAGCTACCAGCTCTACTCGGTGGCGTTCAACAAGTATCCGCGGCCGATCGCGACGCCGGTGCACAACCTGCGCCCGGCGAAGGAGACGTGCGGCAACTGCCACTGGCCGAGCCAGTTCTTCAGCGAGAAGCGGATGAGCAACACCTATTTCGCTTCGGACCCCGCGAACTCGAAGTGGACGCTCGACCTCCTCGTGCGCATCGGCGGCGGCAACAGCCAGGCCGGCCCGACGTCGGGGATCCACTGGCACATGAACATCAACAACAAGGTCTCGTACCTCGCCACGGACGACGCGCGGCAGGTGATCCCGTGGGTGCGTGCGGTGGGGCCCGACGGCAAGGCCACGGTGTACCAGAGCACCGAGCTGCCGCCGGTGAAGGTGGCGGACGTGCAGGAGAACAAGCTGCGCACCATGGATTGCATCGACTGCCACAACCGGCCGACACACATCTTCTATCCGGCGGCGCGGTCGGTGGACAACCTGATGGCGGTGGGGCGCATCGACCCGTCGCTGCCGAGCGCGAAGAACCTCGTGGTGTACGCGCTCGAGAAGCCGTACGCGACGAACGAGGCGGCGGCGGACAGCATCAAGAGCATCATCACGGGCTACTACGACACGGCGTATCCCGACGTCGCGACGGCGAAGAAGGCGGACATCGCGCGGATGGTCTCCGAGGCGCAGGGGGTGTATGCCCGGAACTACTTCCCCGCCATGAAGGCGAATTGGAAGGCGTTCCCGGACAACATCGGGCACATGTATTTCCTCGGCTGCTTCCGCTGCCACGACGGCAAGCACGTGTCGGAGACGGGGAAGGTGCTCACGAACGACTGCAACGCCTGCCACGTGGTGCTGGCACAGCAGACGCACCCTGATTCGACGCGCGTGTCGCTCAAGGGGATCGAATTCCGCCATCCGGTGGACATCGGCGACGCGTGGAAGAAGCAGTTGTGCAGCGACTGCCACAATCCGGCTCCGGGGGCGAAGCCACTCGTGAAACCGGTCGTCGGCACGAAGTAGATTGAGGTATCGGGCGTCCGGACGCGCGGATCGTCGAGACCCAACACGGTACCAAATCGAGAGCGTTCCATGAAGCGATCGGTCGCTGTATTTCTCTGCGCCTCCGCGGCGCTGTTCGCCGCCACCACGCCCGCCCTCGCCCAGCGCCAGCGCCTCTCGATGGACCCGGGGTGGCGCTTCACCCTCGGCGACGCGGCGGGCGCGGAGCGACCCGCGTTCGACGACCGGCAGTGGCGCCGGCTCGACCTGCCGCACGACTGGAGCATCGAGGGTACGCCGCAGCGCGACGCGCCGGCGCGCGGGAACGGCGGCTACTTCCCCACCGGCATCGGCTGGTATCGCAAGGCGTTCCGCCTGCCGACCGGCGCCAAGGGGCATGAGGTGTCGCTCGAGTTCGACGGCATCTACATGAACGCCGACGTCTGGATCAACGGCTTCCATCTGGGGCGCCGGCCGTACGGCTACAGCAGCGTCTCGTACGACATCACCTCGCATCTCGTGTCCGGCGTGAACGTCGTCGCCGTGCGCGTCGACAACTCGCTGCAGCCGAACTCGCGCTGGTACACGGGAAGCGGCATCTACCGGCACACGTGGCTCACGGTGTTCGAGCCGTTGCACGTCGCGCACTGGGGCACCTCCATCACCACGCCGCGCGCCGACTCGGCGGCCGCCGACGTCGTCGTGCGCACGACGGTGGAGAACCGCGGTGCGGCGGTGAGCCACGGCGTGCTGCGCAGCGTGGTCGTCGACGGCGCGGGGCGCGAGGTCGCACGCACGGAATCGCTCTTCTCCGTGGGCAACGGACTCTCCGATGAGCTGGAGCAGCGGCTGCGCGTCGCCACGCCGGCGCTCTGGTCGACGACCGCGCCGGCGATGTACACGCTCCGCTCGGAGGTCGTCGACGGCGCGCGCACGACCGACGTGCTGACGACGCCGTTCGGCATCCGCTCGATCGCGTACGACAAGGACCGCGGCTTCCTGCTCAACGGGACGCACCTCAAGATGAACGGCGTCAACCTGCATCACGACGCGGGGGCCGTGGGCACGGCCGTGCCGGAGCGGGTGTGGGAGCGGCGGCTCGCCGCGCTCAAGGCGATGGGGGTGAACGCGATCCGCACCTCGCACAATCCGCCGGCGCCGGAGTTCCTCGACCTCGCCGACCGGATGGGATTCCTCGTGATGGCGGAGGCGTTCGACGAGTGGACGTTCGGCAAGGTGCCCGAGGGGTACCACAAGTACTTCGCCGAGTGGAGCGAGCGCGACCTCACCGATTACATCCATCGCGACCGCAACCATCCGTCGATCGTGCTCTGGAGCGCCGGCAACGAGATCGGCGAGCAGACCTCGCCCACGGGCGTCGCCGTGCTGCAGCGGCTCGTCGACATCTTCCATCGCGAGGATCCGACGCGCCCGGTCACGACGGGCAACGACCACATCTTCGCCGACGACGGCGCGACCTCGGCGGCGTTCCTGAGCACCGAGGACGTCGTCGGCTACAACTACGTCGACCGCTGGCACCAGCGTCGCCAGATCTTCGCCGAGCCCGACCGGCACGATCACCCCGAGTGGAAGATGATCGGCACCGAGAGCAGCCCGGCGTTCAACACCTTCGACGGCCGCTATTCGCTCGGCGACGACCCCGCGGTGGCCCGCCCCAACTACAACACGGGGATGATCCAGGCCGAGCGGCTGTGGAAGTGGGTCGCGATGCACGACTACTTCGCGGGCGACTTCATGTGGACGGGCATCGACTATCTCGGGGAGACGTTCTGGCCCGGACTCGGCTTCGTCTCGGGATCGCTCGACATCACCGGGCGGCCGAAGGATTCGTACTACTTCTATCAGAGCCAGTGGACGACGGCGCCGGTGCTGCACCTGTTCCCGCACTGGAACTGGGCGGGGCGCGAAGGACAGACGATCCCCGTGCTCGCCTACACGAACTGCAACCGCGTGGAGCTGTTTCTGAACGGACGTTCGATAGGAGAGAAACGGCTCGAGTTCCCCGCGCAGGGGACGACGGGCGGGTGGAACAGCTACGCGCTGCCGGTGGTCGCGTCGACGACGAACGACCTGCATCTCTCGTGGGACGTGCCGTACGCGCCCGGCGTGTTGCGCGCCGTCGGCAAGACGCGCGACGGCAAGGCGTGCGGCACCGACGAGGTGCGCACGGCGGGCGCGCCGGTGGCGATCCGCCTGACGGCCGATCGTGACACCGTCACCGCCGAGCCCGGCGACGTCGCGCACGTCACGTTCGAGGTCGTGGATGCCGCCGGCACCGTCGTCCCCACCGACGCGCATCTCGTGCATTTCACGGTGAGCGGCGGCACGATCGCGGCACTCGACAACGGCGACCTGCAGGACCACGATCCGTACCGTGGAGACCGTCGCAAGGCGTTCAACGGCCGCGGGTTGGCGGTCGTCCGCGCGGCGCAGCCCGGGGTGCTGCGGCTCGAGGCCAGCGGCGACGGCCTGCGTTCGGGGAGCGTGACGGTTCAGGTGGTACGCGGCCGCGTCGAACCGGTGGTGCCGGCGGCGCGGTGATTTTTCCGCTGACCGGTTTCGCCCCCGGGGGGCGGACCCGGTTGCCGGGCGCGGTCCCCCGAGCGATCCTTTAAGCGATGCTATGCCCGAGCTGCGGTAAAGAGAGCAAGAACATCCGCGTCTGCGCGTTCTGCCATACGCCATTCCCGACGGGGGAGGCGGCTCGGAATGCGCCGCCATCGCGTTCGACGCGCGCGACGACCGCGATGCGCGCGTCCAGCGCCTCCGGCGGCTCTGGCCTCGCGAACCTCTTCCAGTCGCGCGCCGTTCTCTGGGGCACGGTCGGGGTGCTCGCGGCAGGCACGCTCGTGTACCTGTTCATCACGCGCGAGCAGAGCGTCCCGAGCGGCGTCGTGGTGCCGAACATCATCGCCACTCCCATGTCGCCCGCCGAAGCGGGGGTGACCCTCCGGGCGACCGAAGCCACCGCGCTGGTCGAGATCCACGGTGACGTGGTGACCGTGAAGTATCCGCCGGCGATGCTCCCGCAGCGTCGTGCCGGCCAGCTCGCGCTCGCGCAGCAGTACGCGCGCGCCGACGAGATCGTGCTGGGACGCAAGCGCCGGATCTCGTTCCTCGACCCCGACGGCAAGGAGTTCGCGGTGGCCGACCCCGAGAAGGGCGTCATGATGACGCGCTGAGGAGGGATGATGGGGACGCTGATACGCTCGTTCGCGCTCGTCCTCGCTCTCTCCGCCTGCGCCCGGAAGCCGGACGACCCCCGGCTCGAGTTCGCCAACATCGGCTTCATGCTCCACCTGCCGCCCGCCATGCAGCAGGCACTCGATGCGTACGCGCCCGGGTTCCGGAGCGTGAAGATCAACTCGTTCCGTTCCGACGTGTCGCAGTTCGCGGCCGAGGCCGCGGGAGGGATGCAGCCGCTCTTCGCGACGGTGGCGGACTTCGACGGCGACGGCACGCTGGACGCGATCGTCGAGGGGACGGCGCCGGGCGACTCGGCGCTCCGCGTGATCGCGATCATGAACGGCGCGGCGCCGAAGGCGCTGGACGTGGAACGCATCCCACTGTACGACGCGGATGCGGTCGGCGTGTATCTGTCGCGGCCCACCGGGAGCCCGGCCGGATCGTTCGAGCTGGTGGACTATCCCGATTCGACGACCACGTATCGATACACCGGCGGTCGCTTCGTCGGAACGAAGAAAGGCAATTGACGCGCAGTCCCACACATTCACCCTTCACGAGCCCCCCGCCATGCGAACCTTCTCCCGCCTCCTGACCGCCTTCGCGCTCCTCGCGTGCGCGATCTCCCCCGCCGCCGCGCAGACCGGCGAGGCGCTGCTCCGCGTGGAGGGCGCGTTCAAGCCGATACCGCACCCGGAGCACGTCGCGCCGAAGAACCTCGTCTACAAGGTCGCGTGGGACGTCACCGTGGGGCCGAAGACGCCCGGCGAAGTGACCGACGGATTCCGCACGCCGGCCAACTTCCTCATGATGGCCGACACGTCGGGGATCCCGCGCAAGAACGTGCACCTCGCGATGATCGTGCACGGTACGGCGACGCGTTCGCTGCTGCAGAACGACGCGTACAAGGCGGCGACCGGGGTCGACAACCCGAACATCGCGCTGCTCGAGGCGCTGCACGGCGCGGGCGTCGAGATCATCGTGTGCGGTCAGGCGCTCGTCAACCGCAACGTGCCGCGCGACAAGCTGCTCCCCTTCGTGAAGACGTCGATCTCGGCGACGCTCGCGCGTGCCGTCCTCAACGCGCAGGGCTACGCGTCGATGACGCCGTAGCCTCGCCAGGGCGCCGCGGCGAGGGCACCCCGCCCCGCCGCGGCGGGTGGCGTCAGGGATCGAGACGCAGGATCTCCTGCACCGCCCGGTGGCCGTGGTCGATGGCCGCGTCGGTGTAGGAGTAGGCGCCCGCATCGGCGTTCGCGACGGCGAGCCGGCCGAACGGCCGGCGCGCCACTTCGCAGGGCGTCTCGGCTCCCTCGAACCAGAAGTCGTCGAACAGCGAGTTGTACTGGTAGGCGTAGCCGTGGGGCCACCGGTTGACGGTGAGTCCCAGGATGTCGCGCGCGGGATCGAACCCGCCGGCGCCGAGCACGCGAAGCAGGTCGCCACGGACATTCCGCTCGATCGTGTCGAACGGCGTCGTGTAGAGCTCCGTGCGCCCCGCGAGATGCTGCATGCGGATGGGAAGCCCGGGCTTGGCGAGCGACTTGTTCAGGTGCAGCACGATGGGCTGCGTGGGCGATCGCGGGTGGCGATACGAGCCGACGCTCACCGGCATGTCGAGCGACACGCTGTCGTGCCAGAGTCCCGGCGTCGCGACGCTGCGCACCCCGAGCCGCTGGAACGCGGTCCAGTCGCGGATGAGCACGTTCGTGTAGACGAGCGGCACCTTCGTCTCGAACGTCATCGCCGTCTTCTGCGCCGTGGGGAGCTCGGGACAGATGTACGGGATCACCTGGTGCCAGCAGGCGAGGACCACGGCGCCACCGGTGGCCGAGCGGAGCGTTCCGTTCTGGAGATACGTGACTTCGACGCGTTTCGCCTTCGCCGGCGCGCCGAGGTGGCGCACGCGCATCACCGGGCTGCCGAGGCGGATGCGGACGTCGGAGCCCGCTTCGTCGAGCCGGGCGTAGTCGGCGCGTGCTGTGACGACGTCGGCGGCCGTCGAGCCGGGAATGGCGGTGGGGATGAGCGAGCGGACGAGGAGCCGCGCGATCGTCGCGTTGCCGTCGGGAAAGTGGAAGTAGTACGACTCGGCTTCCTCCGACTTCCGCGAATCCCAGTTCTGCCCCGGGCCGGGCACGTCGTCGAGCCCCATCCCCTGGAACCCCGGCAAGCCGAGTCCATATGCGTCCTGCGCGGGGACGACGTCGATGCCGGCACCGAACAATGGATGCGGGACTTTCCGGTAGAGCCGCACGACGGCGGGGTCGACTTTCCACACGTGCGTGAGGAAGTCGGCGTAGCTCATGCGCGCGAGCTTGGCCTTCTTCACGGCGACCGACAGTCCGGGGAACGGATCGAGCCGCTCCGTCGTGAGTCGCTCGAGGTCATGCCGCGCCGTGGCGGAGAGCGGCGATGCGGCGAGGGCGGCCGGGTCGGCGGCCCGCGGGTCGCCGACGACGAGCCGGTCGGCGCCGAACGTGGCGGCGTCGAAGAAGAAACCCGGCTTGAGCCCGAGCGACAGGTAGAGGGCCGAGTCGAGCGCTTTGCCATAGCTGGCGACGTCGATGCCGAGCTCGGCGATGAGCGCCTTGGCGACGGGGCTGTACGGCGACGGACTGTCGATGGACTGCGTGCCGCCGTACCCGATGTGCGTCTCGCCCGCGTAGATGAACTCGTTGCGCTTGGCGTGGCCGCCGAAATCGTCGTGGTTGTCGAGGATCAGCACCTTCGCGCCGGGGCGGTTCGCGCGGAAGTAGTGCGCCGCGGCGAGCCCGCTGATCCCCGCGCCCACGACGATGAGGTCGTATTCCTCGTGGGTCGGGACCGGCGCCTTGGCGTGCTTCCAGAACGTGCCGTCCCGCAGGGCGTGCAACGCTTCGAACGACCCCACGTGCGAGCCGCGGAGCCCGGTGAGGGCGGGCGGATAGGTGCCGTCGCGCATCGCCGCGCGGCCGGCGCCGCGCCTCGCCGAGGCCGCATGCAGCGCGTGCGGACCGACGACGGCGCCGCCGATGGCGATCGCCACGCCGTCGAGGAAGTCGCGCCGCGTGATGTTCCGGTCGAGGCCGAGCTCGCGATCGTCGCCGGTCACGGAGCACGCACGACGGACGCGACGGGGCGCGGTCCGGTCACCGCACGTAGCCCGTCGCCGCGCTCCGCTTGCCCCCCGCCCGATGCGCCTCGTCGGAGAGCGCATGCACGCCGGTGGCGTCGATCCACCGGTTGTAGAAGTTGAACAGCGCGCACGCGGTGATGGCGTACCAGATCTGCTCGTCGGTCCACCCGGCCGCGTGGAGCGGCTGCATGTCGGCCGCGGTGATGTGCGGCGAGTCGTGGTTCACCTTGTCGACGAAATGCAGCATCAACTTCTCGGCGCTCGTGAGCGACGAGCGGTCGATGTCCTCGAGCGCCTGGCGCACCAGTTCCTCGCTTCCCAGCAGCTCCGCCGCGACCGCGGCGTGGGACTTCGTTCAGAACGGGCAGTCGTTGCGCGCGCTGGTGCGCGCCGCGATGAGCTCGCGGAACCCGGGGCTGAGCGGCGCCTCCCCACGCAGGATCTCCTGCGTGAAGCGCGCCAGATGCTCGGTGGCGTGCGGCTTGAAGGCGAAGAGATGCCAGATCTGCGGGTACTCCTGCCCCGCGGCCGACATCTGCTGGATGAGCTTGGTGTAGGGCGTGCCGGGATCCGGCTTCGACTCGACGCCCGGCAGGAACATCGGCTCCATTCGCGCGTTACACTCCATGTGGGGGGACCCGAGAGTACGCGCAGGGAATATTCCCATCCGGCGCGGCGTGGCAAGGGGCTCGGCACTCCCGGACGGCCGCATCGGCGCCGCCTCACTCGCAGGACCTGAGGACGTGCACCGTGGCAACTCCCGCGACCGGCCCCGCCACCAACCCCGCCACCAACCCCGCCACCAACCCCGCCACCAACCCCGCCACCGACCCCGCCACCGGCCTCTCGCACGACGACGTCGAACGTCTCCGCCAGGCGCACGGCTACAACGAAGTCGTCGAGACGAAGCGGCACCCCGTCCTGCAGTTCCTCGGCAAGTTCTGGGGACTGTCGGCGTGGATGCTCGAGCTCATCATGGTGCTCTCCGCCGTGCTCGGGAAATATTCCGATCTCGTCGTCGTCGGCGCGCTGCTCGTCGTCAACGCCGTGCTGGCGTTCATGCAGGAGCATCGCGCGGCCGGTGTGGTGGAGGCGCTGCGGCGCCGGCTGCAGGTGAGCGCACGCGTGTTGCGTGACGCGAGTTGGCAGGTCGTGCCGTCGCGCGAGCTCGTTCCCGGCGACGTCGTGCGCGTGCGCTCGGGCGACATCGTGCCCGCGGACGTCACGCTCCTCACCGGGGCGCTGACGGTCGACCAGTCGGCGCTCACCGGCGAGTCGGCGGACGTCGACAAGGGGCCCAACGAGGTGCTGAGTTCCGGCTCCGTGGTGCGGCACGGCGAAGGCACCGGCGTGGTGGCGGCGATCGGGACGAAGACGCTGTTCGGCCGGACGACCGAGCTCGTGCAGGAGGCGCGTCCCAAGCTCCACATCGAAGCGGTCGTCGCCAAGGTCGTGCGCTGGCTGTTCGTCATCGTCGGCGCGCTGCTCGTCATCGTGACCGTGCTCTCGCTCGTGCGCGGCGCGCCGCTGCTCGAGATGGTGCCGCTCATGCTCGTGCTGCTGATGAGCGCCGTGCCGGTGGCGTTGCCGGTGATGTTCACGGTGAGCATGGCGGTGGGATCGAAGGAGCTCGCCAAGCGCGGCGTGCTGGTGACGCGCCTCAGCGCGGCGGAAGACGCGGCGACGATGGACGTGCTGTGCGTGGACAAGACGGGCACGATCACCATGAACCAGCTGGCCGTGACCGGCGTGATCCCGCTCGGCGGGGCGACCGACGCCGCCGTGTTGCTCGCCGGCGCCCTCGCCTCGCAGGAGGCCAACCAGGATCCGATCGACCTTGCGTTCCTGGCGGCCGCCAAGGCGGGCGACGTATTCACGGGCGCCGCTCCCGCGACGCCCGTGTCTTTCGCTCCGTTCGACGCCAAGACGCGGCGCACCGAGGCGGTCGTCGAGCAGGGCGGCCAGCGACTGCGCGTCGTGAAAGGGGCGGTGCGCACGGTCGCCGAGGCGTGCGGACAGGATGCGGCGGCGATCGACGCGCTCGAGGCACGGGTGAGCGAATCGGCGCTGAAGGGATATCGCACGCTCGCGGTGGCGCGCGGCCCCGAGGCGGGCCCGCTCACGCTCCTTGGCCTCGTGACGCTCTACGACCCGCCGCGCCCCGACGCCAAACAGCTGATCGAGACGCTCCGCGGCCTCGGCGTGCCGGTGAAGATGCTCACCGGCGATGCCCTCGCCGTCGCGAGCGAGATCGCGCGCGGCGTCGGCCTGCCGAACATCCGCCGGGTGGGCGATCTCAAGGCCGCGGCGTCGCAAGCTGGGAACGAGGCGGTCGACCTGCTGGCGGGCACGGATGGCTTCGCCGAGGTCTATCCGGAGGACAAGTACCTCGTCGTGCAGCACCTGCAGGCCGCGGGACACGTGACCGGGATGACGGGCGACGGCGTGAACGACGCGCCGGCGCTGCGGCTCGCCGAAGTCGGGATCGCGGTGAGCAGCGCGACCGACGTCGCGAAGGGCGCGGCGAGCGTCGTCCTCACCGAACCCGGCCTCACCAACATCGTGGCGCTGGTCGAGCAGGGGCGCACGATCTACCAGCGCATCCTCACGTGGGTCATCAACAAGATCAGCCGGACGATCCTCAAGGCGGCGTTCGTGGCCATCGCCTACGTGGCGACCGGCAAATTCGTCGTCTCCGCATTCGCGATGCTGCTGCTCGTGTTCATGACCGACTTCGCCAAGATCGCGCTCGCCACCGACGAGGTGCAGCCGTCGCGGAAGCCCGAGACATGGAACATCGGCGGGTTCATCGCCGTCTCCGCCGTGCTCGGCGTCGTGATGGTCGCCGAATCGCTGCTGTTGCTGTACCTGGCCTGGACGCGCTTCGGTCTGGCGACGAACGACGGCGCCCTCTACACATTCAGCTTCGAGTTGATGCTGTACTTCGCCGTCTTCTCCATCGTGTCGGCCCGCGAGCGGCGCTGGTTCTGGCGCACGATGCCGAGCCGGACGCTGATTCTGGCCCTCGCCCTCGACGCCGCCATCGGCACCGGCTTCACGTTCGTGGGCCTTCGCGACCTGATGCCGTTGCCGTGGGGGCAGTCGCTCCTGATCCTGGGCTACTCGGCGGCCGCCTGCCTCGTGGTGAACGACGCCATCAAGGTCGCCATGATCCGATGGCTCGTCCCCTCGGCGGTGGCGGCGAACGGCTGAGCGCGACCCATCGTCGCGCGACCAGACTCGCGCGCCACGTGATTCCGGATAGCTTCTGAGCATGCAGGCGCCGGGCGCCCAATCGCCCGTGCACCCGTGGTCCACCCCTGAAACGACGGATCCCCCCATGCGCCTCACGGTCAACGGCACGTCCCGCAGCTACGACGGCGACCCGGCCCAGCCGCTGCTCTGGTACCTGCGCGACGAACTCGCGCTCACCGGCACGAAGTTCGGCTGCGGCATCGCGGCGTGCGGCGCGTGCACCGTGCACGTCGACGGCCAGGCGATCCAATCTTGCGTGACGCCGATGTCGGCCATCGCCGGCAAGCACGTGACGACCATCGAGGGGCTGAGCGTCGCGGGGGACCACCCCGTGCAGAAAGCGTGGGCCGACGCGAACGTGCCCCAGTGCGGCTATTGCCAGAGCGGCCAGATGATGGCCGCTGCGGCGCTCCTCAAGCAGACGCCCAAGCCCACCGAGGCCGACATCGATCGCGCGATGTCGCTGGTGATCTGCCGGTGCGGCACCTACACGCGCATCCGCGAGGCGATCGTCGCGGCCGCGGGAGGGCGCTGACCATGACGACGCCACACGATCTCGAGCGTCGTGAATTCCTGAAGCGGCTCGCCGCGGGCGGCCTGGTCATCGCCGTCGGCGCCTCCGGGGTGCGTCGCCTCGAGGCGATGCCCGCCTTCTTCGCCGCCGGCGATCCCTTCCAGCCTTCGGTGCACCTGCACATCGGCGAAGACGGACTGGTGACCATCGTCTGCCATCGCTCCGAGATGGGACAAGGGGTGCGCACCGCGCTCTGCATGGTGATGGGCGACGAACTCGAAGCCGACTGGACGACGATCCGCCTCGAACAGGCGATCGGCGACCCGAAGTACGGCAGCCAGAACACCGACGGCTCGTCGAGCATCCGCGGCACCGAATATCCGCGACTGCGCCTGGCCGGCGCCGCGGCGCGCACGATGCTCGAACAGGCGGCCGCCGCCGAATGGGGAGTGCCGGCGACCGACGTCGCGGCGCGCAACGGCGCGGTGGTGCATGTCGCCTCGGGACGCTCGCTTCCCTTCGGCCAGCTGGTCTCGCGAGCGCGCCTGTTCCCCGTGCCCGCCGCGCCGAAGCTCAAGGACGCGTCGCAGTTCCGGTTCATCGGCAAGGAGGTCGCCGGACTCGACCTGCACGACATCCTCACGGGCAGGGCCGTGTTCGGGCAGGACGCGAAGATGCCGGGGATGAAGGTCGCCGTCATCCTCCACCCGCCGGTGTATGGCGCGAGCGTCGCCACGGTCGACGCGTCGGCCGCGCTCAAGGTGAAAGGAGTCGAACGCGTCATCACGCTCGCCACCACGCCGATCCCGTCGGGGTTCCAGCCGCTCGGTGGCGTCGCCGTGGTCGCCAGCAGCACATGGGCGGCGCTGCAGGGGCGGCGCGCCCTCAAGGTCACGTGGACGGCGAGCCCGAACGACGCGCACGACTCGGTGGCATATCGCGCCGCGCTGCAGGCGAGTTCGCGCGCGCCGGGACGCCTCGTGCGCAAGCAGGGCGACGTGGCGGCAGCGCTCTCGAGCGCGGCGAAGAAGGTGACCGCCGAGTATTACGCGCCGCATCTGGCGCAAGCGCCGATGGAGCCGCCGGCGGCCGTCGCGCTCGTGACGGGCGATACCTGCGTCTGCTGGGCCTGCACGCAGGACCCGCAGTCGGCGCGCAACGAGGTCGCCGCCGCGCTCAAGGTGCCGAAGGAGAACGTGACCTGCCACGTCACCCTGCTCGGCGGCGCGTTCGGGCGCAAGTCGAAGCCCGATTACGTCGTCGAGGCCGCGCTGCTCTCGCGGGAGATGAAGGCGCCGGTGAAGGTCGTGTGGACGCGCGAGGACGACCTGCAGAACGGCTTTCCGCATACCGTCGCGTTCCAGCACCTCGAAGGCTCGCTCGACGCGACCGGCAAGGTCACGGCGTGGCTGCACCGCGTGGCGTCGCCGTCCATCAACACGACGTTCGCGCCGGGGGTGACGGACCTGAGCGACGGCGAACTCGCGCTCGGCATCCTCGACCTTCCCTACGCGATCCCGAACGTCCAGGCGGAGTCGTGCAAGGCCGCGGCGCACACGCGCATCGGCTGGTTCCGCTCGGTCAGTAACGTGCCGCACGCGTTCGCGATCTCGTCGTTCGTCGACGAACTCGCGCACGCCGCGGGGCGCGATCCGCGCGACTTCATCCTCGAACTGCTCGGCCCCGACCGCATCGTCGACATGACGAAGGTCGGCGCCGTGAAGCCGGTGGACAACTACGGCGACACGTGGGAGGCGCATCCGCTCGACACGGCGCGCTATCGCAAGGTGGTGGAACTCGTGACGATGGAAGCCGGGTGGGGGAAGAAGCTCCCGAAAGGTGAAGGGCTGGGACTCGCCGTGCACCGGAGCTTCCTCACGTACGTCGCGGTCGTCGTGCACGCCAAGGTCGGCGCGAACGGGGAGATCGCCATCCCGCGCGTCGACATCGCGATGGACTGCGGGTTCGTCGTGCACCCTGAGCGGGTGCGGTCGCAGGCCGAGGGCGCGGTGATCATGGGGCTGAGCAACGCCATGACGAGCGAGCTGTCGTTCAAGCGCGGGCGCGTTGTGCAGTCGAACTTCAACGACTATCGCGTGCTGCGGATGAGCGCCGCGCCGCGGGCGTTGCACGTGCATCTCGCGCCGAGCGGCGGACTGCCCGGCGGCGTGGGCGAGCCGGGGGTGCCGCCGGTCGCGCCCGCGCTCGCCAACGCCATCTACGCGGCCACGGGCAAGCGGCATCGCTCGCTCCCCCTGGGCAAGGCGTGAAGCCGGGCGGCCGGACGGTCTTCACGAGCGCGGCGTTCCACGGGCGCGTCGCGCTCGTGACGGGCGCCTATCGCGGCCTCGGCCGCGCCGCCGCCGAGCGCCTGCACGAGCTCGGCGCGTCGGTGGCGGTGAACGTGCGCGACGAGGCACGAGCGATGGAGGTGGCCGCCGCGCTCGGTGAACGGGCGCTCGCCGTGGCCGGCGACCTGGCGGTGGATGGCGTGCCCGAAGCGATCGTGCGCCGCACCATCGAGCGGTTCGGCCGGCTCGACATCATCGTCAACAACGCCGCGCTCGCCCGGCCGACGCGCTTCCCGGCGCTCGGCGCGGAGGAATTCCGTCTGGCGATGGAAGTGAACGTGACGGCGCCGTTCCTCATCACGAAGGCCGCGCTGGGCGCGATGCAGGCGCAGGGCTACGGGCGGGTGATCAACGTGTCGTCATCAGCCGGGCGCACGGTGAGCACGCTCGGCGGCGCGCATTACACGGCGAGCAAGGCGGCACTGCTCGGGCTCACGCGCGCCTCGGCCAAGGAACTCGGTGCGTTCGGGATCACCGTCAACGCCATCTGTCCCGGGATGATCGACACCGAGCTGACGCGCGAGACCGCGGACGAGGCGCTGCTCGCGCGGTTGGCCGCGGCGTATCCCGTGCCGCGGCTCGGCACGGCGGAGGAAGTGGCGGAACTGATCTGCTTCATCGCGAGCGAGAGCGCGGGGTACATCACCGGCGCATCGTTCGACATCACGGGCGGCGACCTGATGATGTGAGGGGGCGGCACCCGCTCAGGGCGGGAGCACGCCCGGATAGAGCTCGTGGATGCACACCGGGCAGAGTCCGTGCGTGAATTGGGCGTTCGAATGCGATTCGACGTATTCCTCGATCCGCACCCACTCCTCGGCCGGCGTGCGGATGCGCTTGCAGTGCGCGCAGATGGGGAGGAGTCCTTCGAGCGTGCGCACCTTGGCCGCCGCCGCATCGCGTTCGGCGATGGCGCGCTCCAACTCGCGCTCCTTGTCTTTCAGCAGCGTCGAGTCGGCGACGTGGGCGAAGATGCCATACACCTTTCCGTCGCGCCGGTCAGGGGTGTAGGTCGCGAGACTCTCGCGATTCCCCTTGCCGTCGGGGCGCGGGATGCTGCGCTCGAAGGTCACCACCTCGCCCGCATACGCGCGCCGGAGGAATGGCTCGTTGAGTTCGTACAGGGGGCCGAGCAGGCTCCGGATGCTCGTTCCGAGCAGCTCCTCACGCGACTTGCCGAACCACTCGACGTAGGCGCGGTTGGCGAACCGGCAGATCTCGTGCTCATCCCAGTACGCGACTATCGCCGGGATGTGGTCCACGACTTGGAGCGCGATGCGCGGATCGACGTCCGGGGGTGGCGACTGGCGAGGCGTAGCGGTCGGCATGGGCACCGCTTCCGGCAAGTGATCGAGCAGGGTGAATAGTCTGTCTCAATTATGTCGTCCGTGACGGCAAATTCGCCATAAGGTATTGACCTATATATGGATGTGAACTAACCAAAGCCAAGGTTATGTAAGGCATCGCACATCTTGGACTCGAAGCGGCGATGGCCGCGCGACCGGCAAAGCAAGCAGGTTCGTCCCAAGGCCGTGCGGCGTCGACGCGCCCTCCTGCGGCGACGAGTCGAAGCTGACAGTCGGGCTGACATTTGCGTACGACGTCGCTCCGCCATACGATTCACAGTGTGGGCGGTCGCGATCCGAGCCGTGAACGAACCGGCGTGGATCGAGCTGACCGCAGCACCGAGCATTACAGCCGAGTCGCCGGGCGCGCGCATCCCTCCACCCCGCAGCGACGACAGACCGATGGTGCAGGTGGAACGGTTCAGCGAACGGTCATTGTGACCGCAGGCTGAACGTCTGTCGCACATTCCAGCGAGCTCGGCGATGCTGCCACGCCGCGATGAGTGAGGAAGGTCTGATGAGCGGCAAGTCGCCGAGGAAGGTGTCCAAAACACGTCGGCGGCGCCCAGCAGGCGTGCACAAGTCACGCACCGGTATCCGCGGACTGGATGCACTCACGGATGGCGGACTGCCTCGCGGTCGTCCCACGTTGATCTGCGGTGGACCGGGGTGCGGCAAGACGCTGCTGGCGATGGAATTCCTCGTGAACGGCGCGTTGGAATACGACGAGCCCGGCGTGTTCATGTCGTTCGAGGAGACGACGCGCGAGCTGGAGCAGAATTTCGCCAGCCTTGGCTATGACCTTTCCGCGTTGGTCTCGCGGAAAGCGCTGGCCCTCGACTTCGTGCATGTGGACCGGAGCGAGATCGAGGAGACGGGCGAATACGATCTCGAAGGACTGTTTGTGAGGCTGGGCCACGCGATCGACGCGATCGGTGCGAAGCGCGTGGTCCTCGACACCGTGGAGGCGCTCTTCGCAGGGCTCTCCAACACGGCGGTGCTGCGGTCGGAGTTGCACCGCCTGTTCCTCTGGCTCAAGGCGCGGGGGGTCACGGCGATCGTCACGGCCGAGCGGGGCGAGACGAGCCTCACCCCCTTCGGCCTCGAGGAATACGTCGCCGATTGCGTGATCGTCATGGATCACCGCGTGGAGGGGCAGATCGCGACGCGCCGACTGCGCGTCGTGAAATATCGCGGGGCCACGCATGGCACGAGCGAGTACCCGTTCCTGATCGACGAAGGCGGCATGTGGCTCCTGCCGATCAGCTCCGCGGAGCGCTCGGCGGTGGCGAGTACCGATCGGGTGTCGACCGGAGTTCGCGCGCTGGACGCCATGCTCGGCGGCAAGGGCTATTATCGCGGCGGCAGCGTGCTGGTGTCGGGCACGGCGGGTTGCGGCAAGACGAGTCTGGCCGCGCACTTCGCGAACGCTGCCGCACTGCGCGGAGAGCGGTGCCTCTGGCTCGCCTTCGAGGAATCGTCGAGCCAGATCATCCGCAACATGCGATCGATCGGCATCGACCTCGAGCGACAGGTTCGCCGCGGGTTGCTGCGGATCCACGCCGATCGCCCGACGATGTGCGGTCTCGAGACGCACCTGGCGACGATTCAGCGGCTTGTCGAACGCTTCGCCCCCCACGTCGTGGTGATCGACCCGATCACGAATTTCGCGGCACTCGGAGGAGACCTCGAGGTAAAGGCGATGCTGACGCGGCTCATCGACCTCTTCAAGTCGCGGCAGGTCACGGCTCTGTTCACGAGCCTGACGTCTGGAGGCAGTTCACTGGAGGCGACGGACATCGGCGTGTCGTCGCTGATGGACAGTTGGCTGCTGCTACGCGACGTGGAGAGCGGAGCGGAGCGCAATCGCGTACTCCACGTGCTCAAGTCACGGGGGATGCCGCATTCCAATCAGGTGCGGGAATTCCTCTTGACGGATCGCGGCGTGCGGCTGCAGACCGTGTATGCCGGGCCGTCGGGAGAGTTGCTCACCGGTAGCGCTCGCGTCGAGCTCGAGGCGCGCGAGGTGGCAGAACGGCTCGCGCGCGCACAGGACACGGAGAGCGACTCGCGATCGCTCGAGCGCAAGCGGCGGGCGCTCGAAGCGCAGATCCTGGCCTTGCGCGCGCGGTTCGCGTCCACCCAGCGGGAAGCGCTTAAGACGATCGGTCAGGCTGTCGTTCGGGCCGGGGTGCTCGCCAGCGATCGCGATACGATGACGCGACTGCGGCAAGCGAAACGTGAAGTCACCGCCCCGGTTGCCAGGCGACCTCACGGCCGCGCGACGGTGCGTGGAGGGAAGCCACCACGATGACGCCCACGCGGCCACCCCGCTCGACGACCAGCCGTCGCTCCTCGCCACCACCTCCGACGGGCCCGCGATACGAGTTGCGACTGTACGTCGCCGGACTCACGCCACGCTCGATGCGCGCCATCTCGAACATCAAGGAGATCTGCGAGGCGCGTCTGAAGGGCCGGTACAGCCTGCGCGTGATCGACATCTACCAGCAGCCCGCGCTCGCCAAGGGGGAACAGATCGTCGCGGTACCGACGCTCATCAAGCACCTTCCACCGCCGCTGCGGCGCATCATCGGCGATCTGTCCGATCGCGAGCGCGTGCTGATCGGCTTGGACATCCGCCCGGCCTGAGGAGGGCATTGGTCGAAATATGGTCGTGATGGGCACTGTCGAATCCCTCACCGCGGAGGTGGGTGAACTCCGCGCCCGTTTGGCGGCCGCCGAGGAGCTGCAGCGCGCCATACGCCAGGGCGACGTCGACGCGGTGGTGATCGCCAGAAGCGGCGGAGACGTCGTGTATACCCTGCACGGCGCCGACCGCATGTACCGGCAGCTCATCGAGACCATGAGTGAGGGAGCACTGACGCTCTCCGCCAGCGGCCTGGTGCTGTACGGCAACCTCGCGGTGTCGCGGATGCTCGGTCGACCGCTCGATCGGATCGTGGGCACGGCGCTGCGAGACTACCTCCCCGCCGGCGATCAGCATGCGCTCGAGCACATCCTCATCTCGTCCGCCGCCGCACCGACGCGCCTGGAGATGACGCTCGTCGGTGGAGACGGCCGGGAGCTGCCGGTGCTCGCGTCGTTCGCCCGTCTGCCCGCCGAGGGTTCGGCTCTGGCGTTCTGCGTCGTGCTGACCGACCTGACCCAACAGCGCTTCAGCGCACGCCTGGTGCAGGACGAACGCCTGGCGCGCTCCATTCTCGAGGAAGCTGCTGAGGCGATCGTCGTCACGGATGAGCACGGCTTCGTGATCCGCGCCAATCGGGTGGCCCTCGGGCTCTCCAGCGCGCTGCCGTTGCCTCGACCGTTCGCCGAGATGTTCCCACTTCGCACTAGCACGCCAGCGGCGTTCGATCTCGCCGCCGTGCTGCGCGGCGAGACGGTCCGCCTCGTGGATGCGGTCATCGATCGAGACGGAACGGACGTGAACCTGATCGTGAACGGCGGACCGCTGCGCGGCGACGGCGCGATCCTGGGGGCCGTCGTCACGCTCACGGACATCACGAAGCGCTGGCAGGCACTGCAGGAGCTTCGACTGAGCGAGGAACGCTTTCGCGCCGTGTTCGAGCACGCCGCGGACGTCATGTTCCTGCTGGAAGTGCCGCCAGTTGGGACACCGGTCATCCGGGATGCAAACAGTGCGGCGTCGACATTGCTGGGATACGACCGCACGGAGCTGATCGGGCGCCCCGTATCGATGATCGAGTCGCGCTCGGCGGAGCTCGACGAGGTCGAGGTCCGCCGGCGCGCGGCCATCGCCGAGGCGGGCGGGCGATTCGAACTGACGCACCGATGCAAGGACGGGTCGACGCGGCAATTCGAGGTGTCGGTGAGCGAGTTGACCCTCGGGCCCCAGGCGTATGCGCTGGCGATCGAACGCGACATCACTGACCGCAGGCTCGCCGAAGAGTCGATGGCGCGGTTGGCGACGGCAGTAGAGCAAAGCGCCGAAAGCATCGTGGTCGTCGACCTGAAGGGCGACATTCAATACGTCAACCCGACCTTCGAATCGCTGACCGGCTATTCGCGTACCGAGGCGATCGGGCAGAACCCACGGTTGCTCAAGAGCGGCGTGCACGACGCCGCATTCTACGAGACGATGTGGGCGACGCTCCTGCGCGGCGAATCCTGGTCCGGGCACCTGGTCAACAAGAAGAAGGACGGCACGCTGTTCGAGGAGGAAGCGACGATCTCCCCGGTGCGCGACGGCGCCGGCCGCACGATCAACTACGTCGCCGTGAAGCGCGACGTCTCGCGCGAACTGCAGCTGGAGCGCGAGATCCGGCAGTCGCAGAAGATAGAGGCCATCGGGCAACTCGCCGGCGGCGTGGCACATGACTTCAACAACATCCTCGCGGCGATGCTGATACAGGTGGAGCTGACCTCGCGGCTCGACGGGCTGCCGGCGTCCGCGCTGAGCGGCCTGCGCGACATCGGCGCGTCGGCGGAGCGAGCGGCGAACCTGACACGCCAATTGCTACTGTTCAGCCGACGGCAGGTGATGCAGCCACGCGCCCTGGACCTCAACGTCGTCGTCACCAGCATCGCGAACATGCTTCAGCGCATCATCGGCGAGGAGACGCAGCTTCAGATCAACCTGCATCCGCACCCCTTGAACACGTGGGCCGACGCCGGGATGATCGACCAGGTACTCATGAACCTGGTCGTCAACGCCCGCGATGCCATGCCCGGCGGCGGCAAGATCGTGATCTCGACAGGCGAAGCCATCGTCGCGACGGAGGAGATGGCGGCGCGACGCGACGTCGAACAGGGACGTTATGTGACGCTTCGCGTGTGCGACAGCGGCGTCGGCATCTCCCCGTCGCAGGCGCAGCACATCTTCGAACCTTTCTACACGACGAAGACCGAGGGCAAGGGAACGGGGCTCGGCCTTGCCACCGCCTTCGGCATCGCGAAGCAGCACAAGGGTACGATCTTCTTCGAACGCAACGAGGTCCGCGGCACCGCGTTCGAACTGCTGCTTCCCGCGAACGAACCGACGGCCGAGGCCGCGGGGGTCCCCGAGGCACCCAAACCTCCGGCTGGCGGAACAGAGACCATCCTGCTCGTCGAAGATGAGGCGGCGGTGCGCACACTGATGGTCATCGTCCTCGAAAGCGCGGGCTATCGCGTACTGGAGGCGTCGGACGGCATCGATGCCCTGCGTCAGTTCGAGGAGCAGGCGGGCTCGATCGACCTCCTGTTCACCGACATCGTGATGCCCGCCGGCGTCGGCGGCCGTGAACTCGCAAGACAACTGCAGGAGCGCAAGCCGAGCCTGCGCGTGATCCTCACGAGCGGGTACAGCGCAGACTCCGCCGGTGCCGAGCTCGTGCTCGGAGCGCGCCAGCGATTCCTGCCCAAGCCTAGCTCGATGGACGAGATCCTGGCGACGGTGCGCCGGAGCCTGGACGAGTGACGACGCGGTCGGTCTGAGCGCAGGCACATCGCGCGCTGCTCTGCGCTCGATCCGGTGGGTCACGGTATTTCGCCCGGACGGTCGATCGCGTAAGTTCCGACCCCTCCCCCCACTCCCCACGGAATGAAAGAGAGCACACGCGTCGTCGCGTCGCTGGGTGCGGCGATCGTCATCGGCACGGCGATCGCCTTCAGCGGCAGCGCGGCCGCCATGCACGCGGCCGACGCCGTCGCGCCGCTCGGCGTGCTCTGGGTGAACGCCATCCGCATGACGGTGGTCCCGCTCGTCGTGTCGCTGCTCATCACGGGCATCGCCTCGGCGGCCGACGTGCAGAGCACGGCGAAGCTCGGCGGACGCACGTTGCTCGTCTTCTTCCTCCTGCTCGTCGGGAGCGTGGCGATCGTGATGCCGCTCGCCCCGCTGCTGTTCACGCTGCTGCCGGCAGGGACGGGCCGGATGGCGCTTCCCCCCGGGGCCGCCGAGTGGGCCGGGCAGGCGCAGACGGCGGCACAGGGGCAGAGTTTCGGGGCGTGGGTGACGTCGCTCATCCCGGTGAACCCGGTGGCCGCGGCCTCGACCGGCGCGATGCTGCCGCTGGTGCTGTTCACGATCTTCTTCGCCATCGCCGTCTCGCGCACGCCGGCGGCGACGCGCTCAACGATCGTGCTCTTCTTCCAGGCGGTGGCCGACACGATGCTGGTGATGGTGCGCGGAGTGATCCTCCTCGCGCCGGTGGGCGTGTTCGCGCTGCTGCTGCCGCTGGCCGCGCACGCCGGAGCGGCGGTGACCGGGGCGATCGGACTCTACGTCGTCATCTATTCCCTGGCGAGCATCGTGATGACGCTCGCGCTGTATCCGGTGGTGGCGATCGTCGCGCGCGTTCCGTTGCGGACGTTCGCGCGCGCGGCGTTCCCGCCACAGGTCATCGCGTTCACGACGGCGTCGTCGATCGCCTCGCTCCCGTCGTCGATCGAAGCGGCGGAAGGCGCGTTGCGCATTCCCGCGGCGACGACGGGGTTCGTGCTGCCGCTGGCGGTGAGCACGTTCAAGTATTCGGCGGCCGTCTCGTGGGCGGTCGGCACGATGTTCGTGAGCTGGTTCTACGCGGTGCCGTTGCACCTGCCGCAACTGGCGACGGTGGCGTTCGCGGCGGTGTTCCTCTCGTTCGCGTCGCCTGGGGTGCCGGGGGGCGCGTTCATCCTGCTCGCGCCGCTGCTCGTGGCGGTGGGGTTGCCGCCCGAGGGCGTGGGGCTGCTGCTCGCGATCGACGCGATCCCCGACCGGTTCGCGACGGTGTCGAACGTGACGGGCAACGTCGCGGCGGCGGTGCTGGTGGCGGGGCGGCGCGAGGCCGACTGAGCGCGCGGGCCGCCCCGCGCGCGACGCGCCTCAGTTCCCCGTGCCGATCTGCCGTGTGTACTTGATGGTCAGGCTGCGGTTCTGGGGCCGCACCCAGCTGAAGAAGCTGTCGGCCTCCTCGCCGTCGTTGAACACGACGTAGAGTCCGGTGCCCGCGGTGGCGAGCCAGCCGAAGCGCACGTTCGCCGACCAGGAGTTCGTCTGGTTGTTGAACTGCGTGAGCGACTGCACGAAGATGCGCGGCGTGAAGAACCAGGCGTTGCGCGCGCCGACGAGCGACCGGATGAAGTGCCCCTGCTGGAGCGTGACGTCGGTGTAGTCGACGAGCAGCGAGGACGAGAGCGAGGCGCCCCGCCGGAACGTCACGTTGGCGGTGCCGCCGCTGCGCATGCCGTTGTAGAACTGGCCGAAGTCGCCGTGCAGCGTGAACGAGAGCGGCAGGCTGGGATCGGTGTTGAAGTCGGCGGCCGGTCCCGCGAAGTCGTACGATCCCACGGGGAGCGTCACGTTGTTGGCGATCGCGAACGGCGCGGTGAGCCGCTCGTGGTAGATGTCCCACTCGGGCCCGATGCGCCCCCCGTTGGTGAGGTCGGCCTTCACGAGGTCGATGTGCAGCCACCCGCTCTCGTACGATCCGCCGGGCTGGTAGTAGCCGCGGTAACTGATGTGCGGATTGAAGTCGCGCAGCCACTTGAGCTCGGGGAACCGGATGTACCGCATGAGGATGGCTTCGTAGTACGTGTAGCCTCCCTCGCGGTTGAGGAAGCCGACCTCGGGGTTGAAGTCCACGCCCACCTTCACGAGGCGGAAGCTGTTGTTCCAGTCGTCGGTCTGGTACGCGGCGCGCGCGCTGTAGCCGAGGTCGTCGCCGGTGCGGTGCGGGGTGTCGGTCTTCGCGCCCCACCAGTCGACGGTGAGCGCCTCGCTGATGCCGAGCCGGCCGTCGACGGCGTAGGTGCGGTTGTAGTCGCCGGCGCTGTCGCTCCCCACGCGTTGCACGGCCATCACGCCGATGCGCGACCGTTGGCCGAACTCACGGATCACTCGGGCCACGGAGAACGACTGCCCTCCCTTCCCGGTGGTCGGGTCGTCGGTGTTGATCTGCATGAGGCCGACTGTCGTCTCGCCGATACGGCCGGAGAGACGTCCGCCGCCGAGGATGCGCTGGGGGTTGCCGAGCGAGTCGATGCCGATGCGCCGGCTGAAGAACAGCTCGACCCCCTGCGGCGTGCCGGCGGAGAAGATGCCGGCGTTCTCGAGGAAGAACGGCCGCTTCTCGGGGAAGAAGAGCGGGAACCGGGTGAGGTTCACGCGCTGGTCGTCGACCTCCACCTGCGCGAAGTCGGTGTTGTACGTGAGGTCGAGCGTGAGACTGGGAGTGATGCCGAGCTTCGCGTCGGCGCCGAAGTCGCGATGGGTGACGGCGCCCGTGCCGGCTACGTAGTCGCGCGAGGAGGAGCCGATGACGTAGGGCGTGATCGACGCCACGCGGTGCGCGGGCACCTTCAGGTCGGTGAGCGAGCCCGCGAGCGAGAGACGATAGAGACTGAACTGCCGCGGGATCGGCGCCCAGTACGACTCCTCGTTGCGGCGCCGGATGACGCGCACGAGGTTGAGCCCCCAGTTCTGGATGTCGCCCGCGCCGTAGCGCAGCGTGGAGAACGGGATGCGGAACTCGGCGTACCAGCCGAGCGAATCGGTGGACGTGGCGACGGTCCAGCTCCCATCCCAGTTCAGGTTGAAGCCGCCCATCGCGCCGGCCTGCGCGGAGGTCTGCCCCGTCTGGTAGACGCCGCCCCCTTCGCCCTCGCGCGTGACCTGCCCGTCGTACTCGATGCCGGCGGGCGTTGTGGCGAAGACGAATCCGTTCTGCCGGTCGTGGTACGTGTCGAGGATCACGCCGAAGTAATCGCTGTTGGCGAGCTGTCCGTCGCGGATCTTCTCGCCGGGCACGATGCCCGACGGATCGCGGTCGTAGAGCCAGGCGCCGATGTACAGGGCTTCGCCGTCGACGAGCACGCGCACCTCGGTGCGCTCCGTGACGGGGGCGCCGAGCGTCGGTTCGCGCTGCACGAAGCCGGTGAACGGCGTCGCCTCCTTCCACACGGCGTCGTCGAGATGCCCGTCGATCACCGGGCCGACCTTGACCGTGTGCGCGGCGCCTACGGGCGGGGGCGGCTCGCCGCCCTGCGCCGGCACCGATCGGCTGACCACGCCGACGGCGAGGGCGATGGCGGTGACGCGCATCGCGCGCGGGATGTTCACGGATCGTGTGGTGGCGCTGTGCATGGCGAGTGGCGACGGACGAGCGGCGGCTCGATCGCGGGGTGGGCGCGAAGGGAGTGGGAGCCGAGCCGGAAGACTCGCGAAATTTAGCCAAGACCGGACCGGTGCACAGCGGGCGTGGCCGGCGGCGGTTCCGCGCTGCATGTTCATCGGGTCGGCCATCCGTAATTCCACGAATGCATCGTCACGAGGTCCGCTCCGTGCGCAACCGATCCCTCCTGCTTCCCACCGCCCTCCTCGCTCTCGCGGCGCTCGCCGCGCCCACCGTCGCGCAGTCACCCGACCCGGGCGCGGCGATGCACTGGCGTCAGATCGGTCCAGGTCGCGCCGGACGCGCCCGCGCGCTCAGCGGCGTGCCGAGCCAACCGAACGTGTTCTACATCGGGTTCGACAACGGCGGCGTGTGGCGGTCGACGGACTTCGGCTCGAATTGGGAGCCGCTGTTCGACAAGCAGAGCACCGGCTCGATCGGCGCGATCGCGGTGGCGCCGAGCGACCCGAACGTGATCTACGTCGGCACGGGCGCCGGCATCATCCGCCCCGACCTCGCGACGGGGGACGGCGTGTACAAGTCGACCGACGCGGGGAAGACGTGGACGCGGCTCGGCCTCTTCGACAGCCAGATGATCGCGATGATCGACGTCGACCCGAAGGATCCGAACCGGCTCTTCGTGGCGGCGCTGGGGCATCCGTACGGACCGAACGCCGAGCGTGGCGTGTTCCGCTCGACCGACGGCGGGAAGTCGTTCCAGAAGGTGCTGTACCACGACGAATACACGAGCGCGAACGACGTGCGCATCGACCCGAGCGACCCGAACGTGG
>JACQBG010000048.1 GCA_016194585.1 Gemmatimonadota bacterium | reverse complement strand
CGAGGCCGTTGAGCTCGAGCGAGAGCCGGGAGCGCGTCTGGACGGCGTGCTCCGACTGGTCGGCGACCTGCTGCTGCAGCAGCCGGATGGCCTCTTCGGCGCGCTCGAGGCGTGCGGCCAGCGAGTCGGCGGCGGCCTTCGCGCTGTCGGTGGCGCTCTTCGCGCTGTCGGCGGCCGTCTTGCGGCCGCCCTGCGCGGCGAGCGGCGCGCTCGCGATGCAGAGCACGACGGCGGCACCCAAGCTTGACCGGCGTATCCGCCGATACCTAACGTGTGGGTTACAGTTCTTGCGCCAGAGGCGTTTCATCGGAGGCACCGCGCGTTGAGTGTCCGCATCCGCGTATTTCGCGACGTCGTGCTGCTGTGCGCAGTCCTCACGGTGCGCCCATCACCCCTGCTTGCACAAGGGTCGGTGAGCGGCCGCATCGCGATCCAGGAGAAGGCGGGGGAGACGACGACCGACTTCACCAGCGCCATCGTCTACCTGATCCCCAAGTCGGGCGCCGCGCGGACCACGGAGACGAAGGCGCAGATCGCCATGAACGGGCGGGCGTTCGTGCCGCGCGTCCGCCTCGTCACCCCCGGTTCGACGGTCGAGTTCCCGAACCAGGATCCGTTCAGCCACAACATCTTCTCGACGGCGGCGGGCGGGGCGTTCGACGTCGGCACCTACGGCAGCGGCATCGCGCGGGGCACGCAGTTCCGGAAGGCGGGGGTCTTCCCGATCTACTGCAACATCCACGCGAAGATGAGCGGCTACGTGGTGGTGGTGCCGACGCCCTGGCACGCGCAGGCGACGGCCGACGGCCGCTGGACCGTCGCCGGCGTGCCGGCCGGCCGGTATGAGATGCACGCGTGGCACGAGCGGACGCCCGAAGTCGTCCGCGAGCTCGAGGTGCCCGCGTCCGGCGTCACGAACCTCGAGACCACGCTCGACGCACGCGGGTTCGTCCTTCTCGCGCACAAGAACAAGAACGGCAAGGACTACGACGCCACCATCCGCTACTGAGCGCGCCAGACGTGACTGACACCCAGACCATACCGCTGCGCGCTCCGACGCCGAGCCGGGGACTGACCCTCTCCACGAGGATCTTCGCCGGCACCGCGGCGATCGTCGCGGCGGTGCTTGGCGTCATCCTCCTGCTGACCTGGCGCTCGGCCAATCGCACCGCCGACCAGGCGGTGGACCGGGCGCTCCGCAACACGCGCGAGATCGTCGGCACGAAGCTGTCCGAGCGCGGCGTGGCGCTGCGGCGCAACGCCGAGACGTTCGTCATCGGGTCGGGATTCCGCTCCCTCGTCGAATCGAAGCGCACCAACGACGTCCTCGACCAGGCGCAGGAGGCGGTCGATCGCACGGGGGCCGATTGGGTGCAGATCACCGACGCCGCGGGCGTGCGCCTCGCGAAGAGCGATGAGCCGGGCGCACCGGCCGACACCCTCTCCGGCTCGGCGCTCATCGGGACGGCGCTCGAGGGGAAGTTCGCCACCGGCTACGGGAACGTCACCGACACCACGCTCATCCAGGCCGTCGCCGTGCCCATCCCGGGCGCGGGGAACCAGGTGATCGGCACGCTCATGGCGGCGAAGGCACTCGACAACGCGTTCGCCGCGTCCATCAAGGGGAACGGCGACGTCGACGTGGTGTTCTTCGCCCTCGACCTGCAGGGCAAGCCGCACGTCGCGGCGAGCACCGTGGGGCGCGGCGCCGAGGTCGCCAAGCTGGTGGCCGACCTCGCCGCGACGCCGGTGAAAGGCGACTCGGCGTCGATGCGCGTCGAGCCGGTGATCGCCGGGCAGCGGTTCGTCGCGCTCGGCTCCCGGCTCCTGAACGCGTCGGGCGGGCCGGTCGGTGGCGTGGCGGTGCTGCGGAGCCGCGACCGGGAGTTCGCGGCGTTCAATCAGTTACGCACGATCATCCTGTTCGGGTTCGTGGCGGGCCTCGTCATCGCGGGCGCGCTCTCGTTCGGCATCGCGCGGCAGGTGACCCGTCCCGTCGACCAGCTCGTCGAAGCCACGCGCCGCGCCGCCGACGGCGACTACTCGGCCGACATCACGGTGCGCGCCACGGGCGAGATCGGCACGCTCGCCGACGCCTTCCGCGCGATGCTCGCCGACCTCCGCGAGAAGCAGTCGCTCGTGGAGTTCCTCAGCGGTCCGTCGGATCCCGCCGAGGCGCGCACGGTGCAGATCGAGGCGGCGCGACGCAGCATGCAGCTCGCCGCCCGCGAGGCCGGCGTGACGCCGGGGTCGCGGTTCGCCATCCGCTACGACGTGAAGGAACTCCTCGGCGTCGGCGGGATGGGGTCCGTGTTCAAGGCGGTCGACACCGAACTCGGCGACGTCGTCGCCATCAAGACGCTCAAGGACGAGGTCCTTTCGCGCGATCCCCTCGCGCTCGACCGGTTCAAGAGCGAGATCCGCCTCGCGCGTCGCATCTCGCACCGCAACGTCGTCCGCACCCACGACCTCGGCGAGTACGGCGGCGTGTACTTCATCACGATGGAGTACGTCGAGGGGAAGTCGCTCAAGCAGCTCATCCGGGAGCGCGGGCGCCTTCCCGTGCCGGTCACGCTCTCGGTGGCGAAGCAGCTGTGCCGCGCGCTCGAGGTGGCCCACGAACAGGGGGTCATCCATCGCGACGTGAAGCCGCACAACATGGTCGTCGAGCCCGACGGCGTGCTGAAGGTCATGGACTTCGGCATCGCCCGCCTCGCGACGCGCACCGAGGGGATGACGCAGGCCGGCATGGTCGTCGGCACGCCCGAGTACATGGCTCCGGAGCAGTTGATGGGCGGTGAGATCGACGCCCGCGCCGACATCTACTCGGCCGGTTGCGTGATCTACGAATGCCTCACGGGGGCGACCCCGCTCTCGGCGGAGAACCAGTACGCGCTCATCGCCAAGCTCCTCGAGGAGACGCCGGTGCCCCCGTCGACCGTGAACCCCGAGGTGCCGCAGGCGCTGTCCGACCTCGTCATGCGCACGTTGGCCAAGAAACCCGAGGAGCGTCCGCAGTCGGCGACCGAGCTCCACGACCTGCTGGCAGCCCTCGGTTGATCGAAGACACGACCGCGGCGGGATCGCGTCGCGGCCCTCCGGCGCACGTCGTCGCGCGCATCGCCGCGACGTCGTGGCTGATCCTCTTCCTCGAACTCGCGCTCATCCGCTTCCTCGCGGGCTACGTGCGCGTGTTCGCGTTCTACACGAACTTCGTCATCATCGCGGCGTTCCTCGGCATGGGCACGGGGCTGCTGCGGTCGCGGCACGCCGGGCGGCTCCGATGGACGATGCCCGTGCTGCTCGTGCTGCTGTTCGGGTTCACGGCGTACCTGGCCGGCGCGGCCATCGACGTGCGCACCGACGGCCTCGAGTGGCTCTGGGGCGTCGACACGGGTCCGGCGGCGGGACGCCACGTGCCGCTCTCGCTCACGGTCGTCGGACTGTTCGCGCTCACCGCCGCCTGCTTCGTGCCGCTGGGCGCGCTGCTCGGCGCCGCGATGGCGCCGTGGCGCGCGCTGCCGGCATACGCGGCCGACCTCGGGGGCAGCCTCGTCGGTGTGCTCTCGTTCACGATGATGAGCGCGTGGTCGACGCCCCCCGTGGCGTGGTTCGCGACGGCGGCGGTGGTTTGGCTCGCGCTCGTGTGGCCGCGGCGCGCGCTCGTCGCGCTGTCGGCGGCCGGCTTCGCCGTGGCCATCGGCATCACCGCCCGGCTCGGGTCGACGCACGACGAGATCTGGTCGCCCTACTACCGCATCACGACGGAGCCGCAGGGACTGCCCGGCGCGACCACGCTCAACGTGAACGGCGCGCTCCACCAGGTGATGCTCGACTTCTCGCGCGGCGCCGAATCGCCGCGGATCGCCGACCAGAAGGTGGGCTACGAGCGTCCGTACCGCTTCGTGAGCCGCCTCGACACGGTCCTCGTCGTCGGCGCGGGGACGGGCAACGATCTCGCGATCCTGCTCGGCCTCGGCGCGAAGTACATCGACGCCGTCGAGATCGACCCTGTCATCGCGCGCATCGGCAAGGCGTCGCACCCGATGCACCCGTACGACGATCCGCGCGTGCACCTCGTGGTGACCGACGCGCGCGCGTTCCTCCGCGCGCCGCCGCGTCACTACGACGTGATCACCTTCGGCACGCTCGACAGCCAAACGCTGCTCGGCGGCATGAACTCGGTGCGACTCGACAACTACGTCTACACGCAGGAGTCGTTCCGCGCCGCGCGCGCCGCGCTGCACCCCGACGGCTCGGTCGTGATGTACCATCTCTCCGGTCTCTGGTTCATCGCCGCGCGCCTCTTCCAGAATCTCGAACAAGCGTTCGGAAAACCGCCGCGCGTGCTCACGGCCGACACCGACTGGCTGTTCTCGTACACGTTCGTCGCCGGCGCCGGCGCCCAGGGAGCGCCGGCCGTCGCGCCAGGCGATCCGCTGCGCATGCAGCTCCGGCTCTCGACCGACGACTGGCCCTTCCCGTACCTGCGGGGCCGCCGCCTGCCGACGCACTACGCCGCGATCATCGCCATGGTGCTCGTGCTCGCGCTCGGCTTCGTCGCCGCCGGCGGCGGACGCCGCGCTCTCGCCGCCCCGGACTGGCCGCTCTTCCTCATCGGCGCCGGGTTCCTGCTGCTCGAGACGAAGAGCATCACCACGCTCTCCCTGCTGTTCGGTTCCACGTGGACGGTGAACGCCGCCGTCATCGCCGCGATCCTGGCCGTCGCGCTGTTGGCCGCAATCTCCACCGATCGCGGCGTCATGCCGCCCCCGGCGCTCGCCCTCGGCACGCTCGCCGTGCTGCTCGCGGCCTCGACGATCGTGCGGCCGGCCGCGCTCACGTCGGTCGCGCCGTGGATGCGCTGGCTCGTCGCGGGCGGGTACGTCGGCTTCCCGATCCTCGCCGCATCGTACCTCTTCTCGCGGGCCTATGCGGCACAGCGGCACCCGACGGCGGGGCTCGCCTACAACATCCTCGGGGCCGTCGCGGGGGGTGTGCTCGAGTACGCCTCGATGGCGTTCGGACTCGAGGCCCTGAGCTGGATGGCGCTCGCGCTGTATGCACTCGCCGTGTGGCTCCTGCACCGCCGCGACCGCCGCGCGTCCTTCGGAGCCGGGGCGAAACCCGCCTCCCTCCCGGCCTCGGATTAGCACGGCCGCCCCCCTTGGAATGGGGGTTAGATTTCAGCCATGTCAGAACCGGTCTCCAGCGCGTTCAACGACGCGTATATCGAAGAGTTGTTCGAGTCGTATCGTCGCGATCCGGCGTCGGTCGACGAGTCGTGGCGGCAGTTCTTCCGGCTCGCCGAGCGCCTCGGCGGCGCGCCCGCGACCGCGGGCGGCGACGAGCAGGAGTTCGCCCGCAAGGTCGCCGGGGTGGCCCGCTACACCAACGCCATCCGGCAGTACGGCCATCTCGCCGTGCAGCTCGACCCGCTCGGGGCGCCGCCGCCGGGCGCCGCGGAGCTCACCCCGGAATTCCACGGCATCACCGACGCCGACCTCGACGTCGTCACGGGTGCCGCCCTCGGCTGGCCGCACCTCGCCACCGGGCGCGACGTCGCCGAGCGGCTGCGCTTCCGCTACTGCCGCAACCTCGGCGTCGAGTACACGCACCTCGGCCACGAGGAGGAGCGCGCCTGGTTCCGCGCCCTGTTCACCGCCGAACAGCTGACGCGCCCGCTCACCGTCGACGAGAAGAAGGCGCTGCTCGTCCGCATCAGCGAAGTGGACGGGCTCGAGCGCTTCATCGGCCGCGCCTTCCCGAACTACAAGCGCTTCTCCATCGAAGGCACCGACGCGCTCGTGCCGATGCTCGACGCGGCCATCGACGAGGCGGCGGCCTCCGGTTCGCACCACGTCGCCATCTCGATGGCGCACCGCGGCCGCATCAACGTGCTCGCGCACGTGCTCGGCAAGCCCGTCGTCCAGATCTTCGGCGAGTTCCAGGGGCGCCACGACCACCTCGAGGACATCTCGACTGGTGACGTGAAGTACCACCTCGGCTACGAGGGCGCGCGCCACACCGCCAACGGCCACGTGGTGCACGTCTCGCTGCTGCCGAACCCGAGCCATCTCGAGATCGTGAACCCGGTGCTGCAGGGCTACGCCCGCGCGCACCAGCGCACCGAGGACGGACTGGACACCCGCGCCGTGGTACCCGTGTGCATCCACGGCGACGCCGCCTTCCCGGGCGAAGGGATCGTCGCCGAGACGTTCAACCTCGCGCGGCTCCGCGCCTACGGCGTCGGCGGCACGCTGCACATCATCGTCAACAACCAGGTCGGCTTCACCACCGACCCCATCGACTCGCGGTCGACGCGCTACGCGAGCGACGTGGCCAAGGGCTTCGAGTGCCCGATCATCCACGTCAACGCCGACGACGCCGAGGCGTGCGTCATCGCCATGCGCATCGCCGTCGCGTACCGCAACCAGTTCGGCAAGGACTTCCTCGTCGACCTCGTGGGCTACCGACGCCACGGCCACAACGAGGCCGACGAACCGGCGTACACGCAGCCGCAGCTGTACGACAAGGTGAAAGCCCATCCGACCCCCCGTCAGGTGTGGGGCTCGCGGCTCGTGCACGAGGGCGTCTGCACGCAGGCCGACGTTGACGCGGCCGAGCAGAAGGTCGCGACGCGGTTCGCCGAACTCTTCGACCAGTCGAAGGCCGACCACGGCACCTCCGAGAGCGACTACGAGGGCGCCCAGACGCCCGTCGTGCTCCCGGCGACGGCGGTCTCGACGGAGAAGCTCGTCGCGTTCAACGACGCGCTGCTCGAATGGCCCGCGTCGTTCACGCCGCACCCGCGCCTCGCCAAGCAGCTGCTCCGGCGGCGCGACGCCGTCGGCGACGCGGGCGGCATCGACTGGGGGCACGCCGAGGCGCTCGCCTTCGCGTCGATCCTCGGTGAGGGCACGGCCGTGCGCATGTCGGGGCAGGACGCGGAGCGCGGCACCTTCTCGCACCGCCACGCGGTGCTCCACGACGTCGCCAACGGCGGCACCTACACCCCGCTGCAGCACCTCGACGGCGTGGCGGCGCGATTCGAGATCTACAACTCGGCGCTGAGCGAGACGGCGGTGATGGGCTTCGAGTACGGCTACAGCTGCGCCGCCGAGGACACGCTCACGCTGTGGGAGGCGCAGTTCGGCGACTTCGCCAACGTCGCCCAGCCGATCATCGACCAGTTCCTCAGCGCCGACCGCGCGAAGTGGGGACAGGACTCGGGGCTCGTGCTCTTGCTGCCGCACGGCTACGAGGGGCAGGGGCCCGAGCACTCGAGCGCGCGACTCGAGCGGTTCCTCCAACTCTGTGCGGAAGGGAATTTCCGCGTCGCGTATCCGTCGACGCCGGCGCAGTACTTCCACGTGCTGCGGCTCCAGGCGCGGTTGCGTCCGCGCCGTCCGCTCGTGCTCATGCAGCCCAAGTCGCTGCTGCGCCTCGCCGACGCGTCGAGCACGCTGCACGACCTCGCCCACGGCGGCTTCCAGACGGTGATCGACGACCCGAAGGGCGCCGCGAAGCGCAACGAGGTGCGCCGCATCGTCTTCTGCACGGGGAAAGTGTACTACGACCTCGTCGCCAAGGCGGTGCCCGACGATGTCGCCGTCGTGCGCGTCGAGGAGCTCTACCCCTGGCCGCACGGGGACGTGTCGCGCGCGCTCGACCTGTACCCGCAGGCGAACGAGATCGTCTGGGCGCAGGAAGAGCCGAAGAACATGGGCGCGTGGACCTACGTCGCGCCGCGCCTGCGCGGCTCCGTCGGCAACGCGCTCGTGATCCGCTACGTCGGGCGCCCGGAACGGGCGAGTCCCGCCGAAGGCTACCAGGCACACCACACCGAGGAACAGGCGCGCATCGTCGAGGAGGCGCTCGCGTCGCCGTCGCGTTCCGGACCCAAGCGCGCCTCGGGCGTGATGCGCGCCATCTAGTTCCCCCCACCCGAACGGAGTCCCGATGCGCGTTCCTCGCCGCCTGATCGCGGCCGCGCTCGTCCTCGGCGTCGTCGCGCCGTGTGCCACCAGGGCCCAGGAGCGCGGCGCCGTCGCGTTCGATCAGGCCGTGCGCGGCCTCACGACGACCGGACGCGTGCTCGTGATCGGCGCCCATCCCGACGACGAGGACACCTTCCTCATCGCGTGGCTCGCGCGCGGCCGGCAGGTCGAGACCGCGTACCTCGCCCTCACCCGCGGCGACGGCGGCCAGAACATCATCGGCAACGAGCTCGGCGAGGCGCTCGGCGCCCTCCGCACCGAGGAGCTCCTCGCGGCGCGGCGGCTCGACGGTGCGCACCAGTACTTCAGTCGCGCCTACGACTTCGGCTTCTCCAAGAACGCCGAGGAGACCTACAAGCACTGGGATCACGACTCGCTGCTCGGCGACGTCGTGACGGTGGTCCGCGCGTTCCGGCCGCAGGTCGTCGTCGCGATCTTCTCCGGCACGCCGGCCGACGGACACGGCCACCATCAGGTGTCGGGACTGCTCGCCAAGGAGGCCTTCGACCTCGCCGGCGACACGGTGCGCTTCCCGGCGGCGAAGTACGGCCAGCCTTGGGTGCCGTCGAAGTTCTACCGCAACGCGCGCTTCGGACGCGGGCCGCGCACGCTCACGTTCGACGTCGGAGCGTACGACCCGGTGATGGGGCGCAGCGACGCCGAGATCGCCGGCGAGAGCCGGTCGCAGCACCGCTCGCAGGGGCAGGGGACGCCGCAGCCGAAGGGCGTGTCGGTCACCGGCGTGTCGCGTGTCGAGACGCGCGTGAACGAGTCGACGCCGGCGACCGCCGAACAGTCGCTGTTCGACGGCGTCGACACGACGTTCGCGCGCCTCGTCGCCGAGGCCCCCGACAGCGTGCGTGCCGCGCTGCGCGCCGTCGGCGCGATGGCCGACTCGGCGCTGGCGGCGGCCGACCTGCGCCACCCCGAGCGGGCCCTGCCGCAGCTTGCCCGCGCGACCGAACTCCTCCAGCGCGCCGTGAAGGTGCGTCACTGCGGCTTCCCGTCGGAGGGTTTCCGCCGCACGCCGGCCGCCGTGCCCTGCGACGCGGCGGCGATCGACCTCGATGCATCGCTCGCCATCATGGAGCGCCGCTTCGAGCGGGCGGTGCTCGCAGCCTCGGGCGTCGCGCTCGAGGCCACCGCCGAGCGCGAGCTGCTGGCCTTCGGCGACTCGATGCCGGTGACGGTGAGCGTCTACAACCGCAGCCACGGGCCGGTCTCGATCTCGAACATCCGCCTGTCGGGAACGCATCCGCGCGTGGCGATGCCGATCACCGTCGAGGCCGACAGCACCGCCCGCACCCAGGTGAACGTCATCGGCCTCGTCGACAAGCGGCCGTGGTTATCGGCGGACGCGTTGGCGACATGTTCCCGCCGCACCAGGCGCCGGAGGACGGACTCGCGCGCCTCTCCACGGCCGGCTATCCGCCGCTCGTCCCCGCCGTGTCGCTCCCCGAGGACAGCCGGCGCGAGACCGACGCCGCGCTCACGCTCGGCATCGCCGGCGCGACGGTCGACATCGCCCTCGGCCCGATCGTATACAAATTCGTCGATCGCGTGCTCGGCGAGGAGCGCCACCCCGCCGGCGGCGTGCCGCCGGTCACGATGGCCTTCGACGACGGGCTCGAGTGGGTGCAGGCAGGGAAGCCGATCGACCGGCGTATCCGGCTCTCGCTCAAGTCGTACGCGCAGGGCCCGCGCACTCTTTCGTTCAGACTCGTGTCGCCGCCGGGCGTGCGAGTCGACTCGCTGCCGCCGTCCATCACGCTCGCGGCGATGGAGGAGAAGGAACTCTTCCTGCGCCTGCGTGGCACGCTTTCGAAAGGACGCTACGAGTTCGGCATCATCGCCGAGACGGAGACGGGCAAGTCGTACGAGGGTATCACCACCATCGACTACCCGCACATCCGCCCGATCAACCTGTACCACTCGTCGGCGTTCTACATCCAGGCCGTCGACATCGCGATCCCCGCGACGCTGAGCGTCGCGTACGTGCAGGGCGTGGGCGACGTCGTCGCGCCCTACCTGCGCCAGCTCGGCATCCCGGTGATGATGCTCAGCCCCGAGGAACTCGCCGTCGCCGACCTCGCCCGGTTCAGCACGCTCGTCATCGGTCCGCGCGCCTACGAAGCGCACCGCGAACTGGTGACGTACAACAGCCGGATCCTCGACTTCGCGCGCAAGGGCGGCACCGTCGTCGTGCAGTACGGACAGGGCGAGATGACGCGTCCCGGCATCATGCCGTACCCGATCGGCCTCACGCAGCCCGCCGCGCGCGTGACGGTCTAGGACGTCCCCGTCACCGTGCTCGACGCGCGGTCACGCGTCGTCAGCGGCCCGAACAAGATCGGCGACGCCGACTGGGCCGACTGGGTGCAGGACCGCGCGCTCTACATGCCCACCACGATCGACCCGCACTACGCGACTCCCCTCGAGATGCACGACCCGGGCGAGCCCGAGAACAAGGGCGCCGTGCTCGTGACTCCGCTCGGCAAGGGGATGTACGTCTACACCACGCTGTCGCTGCTCCGCCAGATCCCCGGCGGCATCCCCGGCGGGCCGCGGCTGTTCGTGAACCTGCTCAGTGTGGGGCTCGACCAGCCGAAGAAGGTGACGCCGTGACCGAGATCCCCATCATCGATCCCGACGGCACCGCCGAACCGCCCGTCGTCTTCCGGCCGACGGGCGACGCGCCCGCCGACGGCACGCGCTTCCCGTCGTTCCGCGTGCTCGCGCTCAAGGTGCTCGGCGTCGAGCTGCTCGCGCTCCTCCTGCTCTGGTGGTTGCAGCACTCCTTCGCCTCCTGAGGCGCCCTCGTGCACTGGATCAACTGGGCGATCGTCATCGGCTGGCTGGTGTTCGTGTTCGTCGACGGCCTGCGCCGGTCGCACGGCACGACGAAGCTCGACGGCTACTTCCTCGGCAACCGCTCGCTGCCGTGGTGGGCCGTCGGGCTCTCGGTGATGGCCACCCAGCTCTCCGCCGTGACGATGATCGGCACCACGGGGCAGGGCGCCACCGACGGGATGCGCTTCGTCCAGTTCTACTTCGGCCTTCCGGTCGCGATGCTCATCCTCGGCGTCACGATCGTCCCCTTCCTGATGCGCGCGAAGGTGTACACGGCGTATGAATTCCTCGAGCGCCGCTTCGACGCGAAGACGCGCTCCCTCGCCGCCTTCCTCTTCCTGCTCTCGCGCGGGCTCTCGTGCGGCACCATCATCGCCGCGCCCGCCGTGGTCTTCTCGACGCTGTTCGGCTGGAGCATGTGGGCGAGCGTCGCGTTCATCGGCGTGCCGACGGTGGTCTACACGATGATCGGCGGCGTGCAGGCGGTGGCCTGGGCCGACGTGAAGCAGATGGTGCTCGTCGTGAGCGCGCTCGTCGCCGTCGTCGTCGTGCTGCTGACGCGCCTCCCGGTGAGCCCGGTCGACGCCCTCCGCATCGCCGGCGCGAGCGGACGCCTGCAGGTGTTCGACTTCCACTTCAGCCTCACCAACACCTACACGTTCTGGAGCGGCGTCATCGGCGGCACGTTCCTCATGCTGTCGTACTTCGGCACGGATCAGAGCCAGGTGCAACGCTATCTCACCGCGAAGAGCGTCGACGAGGCGCGGTCGTCGCATCTCATCAGCGCCTACTGGAAGATCCCGCTTCAGGCGCTCGTGCTGCTCGTCGGCGTGCTCGTGTTCGTGTACTACCTGTTCGTCGCGCCGCCGCTCTACTGGAACCCCGCGCAGGATCGCGCCGTGCGCGCCGCCGCACCCGACGCCTATGTGCAGCTCGAACAGCGGCAGTCCGCGTCGTGGATCTACCGCGCCCAGGCGATGGAGAGTTTCCGGGCGGCGCCCGCTGACCGCGCCACCGGGCCGCTGCACCGCCTGCAGGCCGCCCAGCAGGAGGACGACCGCATCCACGCCGACGCCCTCGCCGCGGCGGGGAAGGCGACCGGGCAGCCGACCAAGGACGTCAACTACATCATCCCGTACTTCGTCCTCCACGAACTCCCCATCGGGCTCACCGGGGTCTTCATCGCCGCCGTGATCGCCGCCGCGATGAGCGCCGTCGCCGGCGAGCTCGCGTCGCTCTCGAGCGCGACCGTCATCGACTTCTACAAGCGCTGGGTCCGCGCCGAGGCGACCGACACCCACTACCTGCGCGTCTCCCGCGTCGCCACGGCGGGGTGGGGGACGTTCGCCTGCGTCGTCGCGACGTTCGCCGTCTCGCTCGGTTCGCTCATCGAGGTCGTCAACCGGTTCGGGTCGTTCTTCTACGGCTCCATCCTCGGCGTCTTCTTCCTCGCCATGCTCCGCCGCGCGACCGCGGCCGGCGCTTTCTTCGGCATGCTCGCCGGCATGGCGGCCGTCGCCGCGGTGAGCTTCGGCGCGCCCGAGGTGAGCTTCCTCTGGCACAACGTCGTCGGCGTCGTCGCGGTGATGGTGGTCGGTCTCGCCATCAGCGCGCTGCGGCCGGCGCCGGCGGCCGTGGGCGCGTGACGACGCCGCACGTCGTCGTCATCGGCGGCGGCTTCGGCGGACTCTCCGCCGCGAAGGCGCTGCGGCGCGCGCCCGTGCGCGTCACCCTCGTCGACCGCACCAACCACCATCTGTTCCAGCCGCTGCTTTACCAGGTGGCGACCGCGGGGCTCTCGCCGAGCGACATCTCCGTGCCCATCCGGTGGGCGCTCCGCGCCCAGCGCAACGTCACCGTGCGCCTCGGCGACGTGACCCGCATCGACGTCGCCGCGCGCGCGCTCCACTTCGCCGGCGAGCCCGAACCGCTGACGTACGACTACCTCATCGCCGCCCCCGGTTCCCGCCATGCCTACTTCGGCCACGATGCGTGGGAACCGCTCGCGCCCGGGCTCAAGAGCCTCGACGACGCGCTCGAGATCCGCCGCCGCTTCCTCCTCGCCTTCGAGCGCGCCGAGCACGCGACGTCCGACGCCGAGCGCGAGGCGCTGATGACGTTCGTGATCGTCGGCGGCGGTCCGACCGGCGTCGAGCTGGCCGGCACGATGGTCGAGATCGCCCACCGGGCGATGCCGCGCGACTTCCGCCGCATCGACACGCGGCGCTCCCGTGTCGTGCTCCTCGAAGGCGGCCCGCGTCTGCTCCCGACCTTCCCGGAGGGGAGCAGCGACCGCGCCCGACGCGACCTCGAGCGGCTCGGCGTCGAGGTGCGCACCGGGGCATCGGTTACGGACATCGCCCCCGGCGTCGTGACCGTCGGGGACACGCGCATCGCGAGCCACGCCGTCTTCTGGGCGGCGGGGAATCAGGCGTCCCCACTGGGCGCCTCCCTGGGGGTCCCGCTCGACCGCGCCGGACGGGTGCTGGTCGAGCCCGACCTGTCCATCCCAGGGCACCAGGAGGTCTTTGTGGTCGGGGACCTCGCGGCCGTGAAACGAAACAGCCATTCTTGGGTAGCAGGAGTTGCTCCCGCGGCGAATCAGGAAGGCACGCACGCGGCGCGCAACCTGATCCGCCTGGTCCAAGGTGCGCCGACGCGCCCATTCGCATACCTCAACAAGGGCGATCTCGCGACGATCGGCCGGAACCGTGCGGTAGCCGTCTTCGGTCGGCTCCGCGTCGATGGCATCCTCGCGTGGCTGCTCTGGGTGTTCGTGCATATCATGTACCTCGTCGGCTTCCGCAACCGCGCCATCGTGCTGTTCGAATGGGCATGGGCGTGGTTGACCTTCCAGCGCGGCGTACGCCTCATCACGGGTGGCACGCCGAGCGGCGCGGTGCGTGCATGAACGAACTCGATCGTGAACTCGCCGCGGCGGAACGGGTCGGCCGCGCGATCATCCACGAAGCGCGCAACGTGCTGACACCGATCACGTCCGCCGCGTTCCTGCTCGACACGCATGCCGACGACCCGGCGAAGGTCCGGGAGCTGGCGAAGAAGATCGAAGTGTTCGCGAAGGCCGAAGAACGATTGGTCGCGAAGATGCGGGCAGTCCTCGACCGGGAACGGCTCGGCGATACTGCGTCCGCGGTGTCTCCCACTGGCGCGCCCGCCCCTTCGGCCCCATCCTCCACAGTCCCCCCAAAATGACGACGATTGCGATGAAGCCCACGTCGACGCACGACCTCAGCACGAAACTCCGCATCCTCCTCGCCGAGGACGACCTCGACGCGCGCGAGATGCTCAGCGAAGCGCTCCTCGCCCTCGGCCACGACGTGGTCGCGGCGGTCTCCGGCGGCATCGAAGCCGCCAACCAGGCGCGCGAGCTGCACCCCGACGCGGTGCTCCTCGACGTCCACATGCCCGACGGTTCGGGCATCGAGGCCGCCGAGGTCATCACGCGCACCTTCCCAGGCATCGCCGTGATCCTCTACAGCGGCGACGAGAACGTGACCCTCTCCGACAAGGAAGCGGTCACGACGGGCGCGGTGGCGTTCCTCCCGAAGCCCGTGCCGCCGAAGATGCTCGACTCGACCATCCGGCTCGCCGTCACACGCGCCGCGCAGTTCCGCAACGCGCGCCGTGACGCCACGGAGGCCAAGGCCGCGCTCGAGGCGCGCAAGATCATCGAACGCGCCAAGGGCATCCTCATGCGCCGCACCGGCTGCTCCGAGCCGGAGGCGTACAAGATCCTCCAGCGTTCGAGCCAGGACCGGTCGAAGCCGATGGTCGAGATCGCCAAGGCGGTGCTCGATTCGGAGCCGGGCGCGTCGCCGAGCTGAGCACGCCGGGCTCGAGGTGACGCGGGGCGCCTTCTCTCGAGAAGGCGCCCCGCGGTCGTTCCGGCTCCGGGGATCGTCAGCCCGTGGTGGCCCGCGCGTGCGCCACGTACCGGTCCATGTCGAGCCCGAGGAAGATCGTCGCGAGCACCACGCCGGCCGCCGTGAAGAACGGCACGCCGTTGCCGAGATGGTCGAACGCCCAACCGGCATAGAGCGGGCCGATGACGCGGGCCACCCCGCCGAACGTCTGCTGCATCCCCATGTAGAGCCCGCGCTCGTGCTGCGGCACGACGCGCGAGAGCAGGCCGGTCACGCACGGGAACGTGAACGCCGTGCCGAGCGGCACGAGCGCCACGCTGATCGCGAGCACGGGGATGTTCGGGGCGAGCGGCATCGTGCCGAGGCCGAGCGCGAGCAGCACCATGCCGAGCCGCGAGAGCTTGGGTTCGCCGAGCCAGTCCACCATGCGCCCCAGCAGCAGCGCCCGCGTGACGAACGAGATCGTGCCCACGTAGGCGAAGAACCAGCCGATCGTCTTCGCCGTGACGCCGTGGCGGTTGGCGAGGAAGAGCGCGAGCACGGTGCTCATCACCTGGAACGCGCCCATCGTGATCGCATAGATGAGGATGAGCCGCGACGCCGGCTCGCCGGCGTGCGTGAGCACGCGCGTGATCGCGTCCCTGCTGCGCCGCACCACTCGGCCCGCGGCCTTCGCCGCGTGCGAGTCGTACGACTCCGTCAGGTAGAACCACGCGAAGATCATGTTCACGATCGCGAGCAGCGCCGCCGCCAGTCCGGGGCCCGAGGTGCCGAACGACATCGCGGCCGAGCCGAGCGCGGGGCCGATCGCGACGCCGGCGTTCGTCGCCGCCGACAGCCAGCCGAGCGCCTTCACGCGGTCCTCGGGCTTGGTCGCGTCGGCCACGTACGCCTGCACCACGCCGACCGTGCCGCCCCCCGCCCCCTGCACCAGCCGGCACAGGAAGAGCAGCTCGAGGGAATTCGCGTAGGCGAAGATGAGATATGCCATCGCCGACGAGCCGAGGCCGACCATCAGCGCGGGACGCCGGCCGTACTTGTCGGAGAAGCGTCCCCACGCGGGCGCGCTCACGAGCTGCGCGATGGCGAACGTCATCACCATCATCGAGACGACGGCGCCCTCTCCGCCGATCCCCATCGCGTTGAACGCTGACCAGAGCGGCCCGTGCCCGATCATCCGCTTCGCGTAGAACGGGATGAGCGGGAACACGATGAGGCCGCCCATCATGTCCACGAACGCCGTGACCATCAGGACTACGAGTTTGCCCAAGCCATCACTCCGCCCCGCGGGGGGCCAAAGGAGTCTCTCGTCTCAACCTATCGCGAGAGCGACGCGTCTTCGTCGAGCACCGCTCGGTCGCAAGCCGAGTAAATCTATCGCCAAGGGCCGGTCGACAGTATCTGCGCGGCGGGCACATCGCCGGACCTGGACGGCCTTCGCGTCAAGACATACGCCCCGCCAGCGCCTTCCGTTCCGGGCCGACGCGTCGGGCGGGGCGGCGGCGGCGCTTGCTTGCGGCGGCCCGATCAGCTACGGTGCGCACCAGCGGCGGCGTGTCGACGGGTCGCCGACGCGGGTGCGCCGCGTGCTGGCACGACGAGCCCACGCCGTCCCGACCCTTCGTGAGAGTGCCCGCGACCGACGCCGTTGCCGACGATCTCCCGAACCTCGACGTGCTCCGCTCCCTCGCGGTGCTGCTCGTGGTTCTTGACCACGCGATCGAACTGGTCGCGGTGAAGACGGGGCGTCAGGTCGCCGCCGAGGTGTTCGCACTCGGACGTCTCGGCGTCGTGCTCTTCTTCGTGCACACCAGCTTCGTGCTCATGCGCTCGCTCGAGCGCCTCCACGTGCACCGTCGGCACCTGCTCCTCCGGTTCTACGTGCGGCGGGCGTTTCGCATCTATCCCCTCAGCGTCGCGACGGTGCTCTTCGTGCTCCTCGCGCGCGTGCCCGACATGCCGTGGAACGCGTACCGCGAGCCTGGGCTGCGCGACGTCGTGTCGAACCTCGCATTGACGATGAACCTGTCGCACAGCGCACCGGTGCTCCTGCCGCTCTGGTCGCTTCCTCTCGAAGTGCAGATGTACGTGATACTACCGCTCGCGTTCCTGGCGGTGCGGGGACCACGTGGCATCCTCGTCGCATCGCTGCTCTGGGTGGCGTCGATCCTGCTCGGCCTGGCCCAGTCGGAAGTGTGGCATCGGGTCTTTCTCCTGCAGTTCGGGCCCTGCTTCATGGCCGGCGTGCTCGCGTACGCTCTCTCGCGAACGACGTCGCCCGTCGTGCCCTCGATGGCATGGCCGGCGGGGCTCGTCGCTCTCGCCGCGGCGTATGTCGGTTTGCAGCATGGCACGGACCGGCTCCACCCTCCGGCGCTCGCGTGGGGTGCGAGTCTCGCCGTCGCGCTCGCCATCCCCCTCTGCCGCGGAATAGGGCCGGGCTGGCTGGCTCGAGCTTCCAACCAACTCGCACGCTATTCGTACGGCGTCTATCTCACTCACTGCATCGCCATCTGGGCGGGCTTCTTCGCGTTGCCGCGCGCTCCGCTGGCGCTCCGACTGCTCGTCTGCCTCGCCGTCCTCGTCGCGCTGCCCCTGGCCAGCTATCGATTCGTGGAGGAGCCACTCATCAAGATCGGTCGACGGCTCTCGCGCTGATCCCGGCCGAGCGCCACCGGTCGGCCGGGGTCAGCGCTCAGTCCGTCGTCCGTCCCAGCGCCGCCGGCGGCGTGCTCCGCCCCACCACTCCCGCCACCGCCACGATCGTCAGCACGTACGGGATCATCGCCACGAACTGGCTCGGGATCAGTTGCGCCGCCTGCAACTGGATCTGCAACGTCTCCGCCGCCGCGAACAGCAGGCAGGCGAGCCCCGCGCGCAGCGGGTCCCACCGCCCGAAGATCACCGCCGCCAACGCGATGAAGCCGCGCCCCGCCGTCATCGAGTCGGTGAACTGGTGCTGGTCGAGCGCGAGATACACGCCGCCGAGCGCCGCCAGCGCCCCGGAGCCCAGCACCGCGACGTAACGCACGCGGTTCACCGGCACCCCCACGCTCGCCGCCGCCTGCGGATGCTCGCCCACCGCCCGCACGCGCAGCCCGAACGTCGTCTTCTGCACCACCCACCAGAGGGCGGGCATCACCACGATCCCCATCCACACGAGCGGATTCGTGAGGAACGCCGCCGCGCTGCTCCCCGCGTCGCCGCCGAAGCCGGCCACGCGCGGCGAGTTCGAGCTCGACTCGAACGCCAGCTGCAGGAAGAACCGCGTGATGCCGACCGTGAACAGGTTGATCGCCACGCCCACGACGATCTGGTCGGCCTTGTAGCGGATCGAGCACACGGCATGGATGAGCGCCAGCATCAGCCCCCACGCCACGCCGGTCACCAGCCCGATCCACGCGCTCCCGGTGTAGTGCGACCCGAGCACCGCGCCGAACGCGCCGCCGAGCATGAACCCCTCCAGCGTGAGGCTCACCACGCCGGCCCGCTCGGCGAGCGCACCCCCCGCCGCCGCGAACAGGTACGGGATGGCGATGCGCAGCGTCTGCGCGAGGAAGAGGAGGAGACTCATGCGCGCCCGCCCGCGAGCTTGCCCGCCGCGTTGCGCAGCACGCGCCGCACCTCCGGCACCGACGTCGCCACGGCGATGATCACGATCCCCTGCAGCACCTCGACGATCTGCTTCGGCACCATCGCGTTGATCGCGAGCCCACCCTGGCTCAGCGTCGCGAAGAAGAGCGCGGCGAGCAGCACGCCCAGCGGATGGTTGCGCCCGACGAGCGCCACCGCGATGCCGAGGAAGCCGGCGCCTCCGGCGAAGCCGTCCTCGTAGTAGCCCTTGTAGCCGAGCACGAAATTGATGCCGCCGAGTCCGGCGAGCGCGCCGGAGAGCGTGAGCGCGTTGCGCCACGTGCGTCCCACGCGCACCCCCGCGTACTCGGCCGCGTCGGGCTGCAATCCCACGGCGCGCAGCTCGTAGCCGGCCCGCGTGCGGAACAGGTACCACCACGCGAGCGCGCACGCCGCGGCGACGATCAGCAGCGTCCAGTTCGCCGCCGAGCCGTGGAAGCCCGCGATGACGCCGGAGAGCCGCGCCACCTGGCCGGCGTGCATCTCCGGCGTGTGCAGCGTCTCGGGCACGTGCAGCTTCGCGCTAACGATGTAGTTGAGCAGCGCGAGCACGATGAAATTGGACATGATCGTGACGATCACCTCGTGCGCGCCGAACCGGGCGCGCAGCACCCCCGGCACCGCGCCCACCGCGCCGCCGGCGACGCACGCGGCGAGCGTGCAGAGCGGCACCGCGATCACCCACGGCGTGCCCGCAGGGAGCGCGAGTCCCGCCACCGCCGCGCCGAACCCTCCGGCCGCGAGCTGTCCTTCGGCGCCGATGTTGAAGAGCCCCGCCCGCAAGCTCATCGCCACGGCGAGTCCGGTGCAGGTGAGCGTCGTCGCCTTGTACAGCACTTGCCCGAATCCGTACGCGTTGCCCCACGTCCCCTCGAGCAGCGCGCGCCACACGGCGCCCGGTGCCTGCCCATAGATGAGGATGAGCAGGTCGCCGGCGACGAACGCCACGGCCAGCGCCACGAGCGGCGGGAGCACCGCTTCCTCGAGCACCACCCGCAGGCGCGCGTTCATGCCGCGTCCTCCCGCTTGGCGCCGGTCATGTAGGGCCCGAGCACCTCCTCGTTCGCCTCGCGGCGCGGCAGCACGGTCACGAACCGCCCACCGTACATCACCGCCACGCGGTCGGCGAGCGTGAGCACCTCGCGCAGCTCGGCGCTCACGAGGAGGATCGCCTTGCCCGCGTCGCGCGCCTTGCGGAGTTCCTCGTGGATGAACTCGATCGCGCCCACGTCCACGCCGCGCGTCGGCTGCGCGGCGAGCAGGGCGGTGAACGGCCGCGCCATCTCGCGGGCGATCACGATCTTCTGCTGGTTGCCCCCCGAGAGCGCCTGCGCCGGGAGCGCCGCGTCCGTGGGGCGGATGTCGTACGCCGCGATCTGCGTCGCCGCGTTCGCCGCGATCGCGGCGCCGTCGAGCACCCCGCGCCGCTGGAAGTGATGCTGCTGGCCGAGGATCAGGTTGTCGGCGATCGAGTACTCGAGGATCAGCCCGCGCCGGTGCCGGTCCTCGGGGATGTGCGAGAGTCCCGCGTCGCCCCGCGCGCGCACGTCGAGCGTGGTGACGTCGGCGCCGCCGAGCAGCACGCGCCCGCCCGCCACCGGCCGCAGCCCCGCGATCGCCTCGAGCAGCTCCGTCTGTCCGTTCCCCTCGACCCCCGCGATGCCGAGGATCTCCCCCGGCGCGACGGTGAACGAGACGCCATTGACTGCGCGGTCAACACGCGCCCCCCGCACCACGAGGTCGCGCACTTCGAGCGCGGGCGCGCCGCCCGCCTCACGCCCCACGCTCCGTCCTTCGCGCACCGACAGGTCGACCGCCCGCCCGACCATCGCGTGCGCGATCCCCTCCGGCGTCGTATCGCGCGTCGCGAAACGCGCGACCGTCTCCCCCTGCCGCATCACCGTCACCTGCTCGGTGACGCTCATCACCTCGTCGAGCTTGTGCGTGATCAGTACGATCGTCGCCCCGCCGTCGCGCACGCGGCGCAGCACCTTCCACAGCTCGGCCACTTCGGGCGGCGAGAGTACCGCCGTCGGTTCGTCGAGCAGCAGGATGCGGGCGCCGCGGTAGAGCGTCTTCAGGATCTCCACGCGCTGCGCCTCGCCCACCGAGAGGTCCGCGACGAGCCGGTCGGCCGGCACGATCAGACCGCTCTGCTCGCTCAGCTGCTCGACCTCGCGCACCGCGCGCGCGCGGTCGAACGTCCCCACGCTCACCGGCTCGCGGCCGAGCACCACGTTCTCGGCCACGGTGAGCGTCGGCACGAGCATGAAGTGCTGGTGCACCATCCCCACGCCGCTCGCGATCGCCTCCGCCGTCGTCCACCCCGTGACGTCGCGCCCGCCGACCTCGATCGTCCCGCCGTCGCACGGCATCGCGCCGCTCAGGATCTTCATGAGCGTGCTCTTGCCGGCGCCGTTCTCGCCGACCAGCGCGTGGATCTCCCCCGGCCGCACCTCGAGGCTCGCGCCGCGGTTGGCGCGCACGGCGCCGAACCGCTTCTCGATCGCCGTCAGCCGCACGGCGGGGGTGGGTGAGGGGCTCGTCGTCATTTCGTCGAGGGCACGATGATGCGTCCCGCGACGATCTCGGCCTTGAGCGCCTCGAGGCGCTGCCGCACGGAATCGGGGATGAGCGCCCTGTTGTGCTCGTCATACACGTAGCCGACGCCGTCCTCGGCGAGGCCGAACGAGTAGATGCCGCCCGTGAACTTCTTCTCGGCCACCCGCTTGATGACGTCGAACACCGCGTTGTCGACGCGCTTCACCATCGACGAGAGCACGTGCCCGGGCGCTTCCTTGTACTGGTCGGCGTCGACGCCGATGCCGTACTTGTCCAGCGTGCGCGCGGCCTCGAACACGCCGAGCCCCGTCGACCCCGACGCGTGGTAGATCACGTTCACGCCCTGCTGGTACTGGCTCAGCGCGAGTTCCTTGCCGCGTCCCGGATTCCGGAACGCTTCAGGGGTGACCCCCGCGTACTGCGCGATCACTTCGCAGTCGGGGCACACCTGCTTCACCCCGGCGCGGTACCCCGCTTCGAACTTGTGGATGAGCGGCGAGTCCATCCCGCCGATGAACCCCACCTTCTTCGACTTCCCGACGAGCGCCGCCAGCGCGCCCACCAGGAACGAGCCCTGCTCCTCGCGGAACTTGAGCGCCGCGAGGTTCTTCGGCGGCGCGACGGGATTGCCGTCCTTGTCGATCGTCACGGCGTAATCGACGCCGGCGAACGCGACGTTCGGATACTCCTTCGCGAGTTCCGTCAGGTCGTCGGTGAAGATGAAGCCGACGCCGATGACGAGATCCATCTTCTCCGCCGCGAGCAGCCGGAGTCCGGCCTCGCGGTCGGAACCCTCGCCGGGCTCGACGAACCGCACCCGGGCGCCCAGTTCCTTCGCGGCGCGCATCGCGCCGATGTAGGCGCCGTCGTTGAACGACTTGTCGCCGCGGCCGCCGAGGTCGAACACGATCCCCACGTCGAGCGCGTTGCCGGTGGGCGCCACCGCCGCGCCGGCGGGGTGGATCCACTGCATGGCCACGTGCGCGGCGAGGAGCACGCCGACGAAGGCGAGGATCTTGCGCATGAAGCGTGTAGAATCGCGCCCGGGGCGAGGCCTCGCAAGCAGTCGCCACACGGTAGATTCCGGGCATGGCCGACCGCGTCCGCACGCGCTTCCTCGTCATCGGCTCGGGCGTCGCCGGCCTGCACACCGCGTGGCGCGCCTCCGAGCAGGGCGACGTGTTCGTCCTCACCAAGCGCTCGCTCTTCGACAGCGCCACCGCGTACGCGCAGGGCGGCATCGCCGCGGCCCTCGGCGCCGGCGATTCCCCCGAACTCCACCGTCAGGACACGCTCGCCGCCGGCGCCGCGCTCTGCGATGCCGCCGCCGTCGAGGTGCTCGTCGCCGAGGGACCGCAGCGGGTGCGCGACCTCGCCACCATGGGCGCGCGCTTCGACCGCGACGAGAGCGGCCGCCTCGCCCTCGGCAAGGAGGCCGCGCACTCGCGCAAGCGCATCGTGCACGCCCAGGGCGACCAGACGGGCGCCGAGGTCGCGCGCACCCTCGTGCAGCGCGTCGGCGAGAGCCGCAACATCACCGTGCTCGAGACCGCCCGCGCCCTCGACCTCATCGTCGCGAACGGCCGCTGCGTCGGTGTGCGGGCGAGCGTGTCGGGACGCGCCGTCGAGATCATCGCCGACGCGACCGTGCTCGCGACCGGCGGCTGCGGACAGGTGTACCGCTACACCACCAACCCGCAGGTCGCCACCGGCGATGGCTTCGCCATCGCCCACCGCGCCGGCGCGCGGCTCGCCGACATGGAGTTCGTGCAGTTCCACCCCACCGCGCTCGACACGCGCGAGAACCCGCTCTCGCTCATCTCCGAGGCGGTGCGCGGCGAGGGCGCCGTGCTCGTGAACGACCGCGGCCAGCGCTTCATGACGCGCCGCCACCGCCTCGCCGAACTCGCGCCGCGCGACATCGTCGCGCGCGAGATCTTCCGCGAACAGCGCGCGGGCTCGCGCGTCTGGCTCGACGCCCGCAAGATCGGCCGCACCTTCGCGCGTCGCTTTCCGGGGATCATGCAGATCTGCCTCGCCCGTGGCATCGACCCGCGCAAGGACCGCATCCCCGTGACGCCGGCGGCGCACTACATGATGGGCGGCGTCGTCACCGACCTCGCCGGCCGCTCGTCGCTCGAACGGCTCTACGCCTGCGGCGAAGTGAGTTGCACCGGCGTGCACGGCGCCAACCGGCTCGCCTCCAACTCGCTGCTCGAGGGGCTGGTCTTCGCCGAGCGCGTCGCCCGCGACATGGTCGCCGCCCCGCGACTCGCCCGCGTGCCACGGGTCGAGACGTGGAGCGTGCCGCCGCTCGTCGACCGCGGCGCCGCCCAGGTCGCCGCCGACGCCATCCGCGGGCTGATGTGGGACCACGCCGGCATCGACCGCACGGCGAAGGGGCTCCGCCTCTGTCTCGAACGGCTCAATGGGATCATCGCCCGCCTCCCCGAGGGGGCCACCGAGGAGCGGAACCTCGCCGACACGGCGCACCTCATCGCCGACGCGGCGCTCCTGCGCAAGGAATCGCGCGGCGGCCACTTCCGGAGCGACTTCCCCCGGGAGAAGCGGAAATGGCGCGGCAAGCACATCGAATGGTGACGGGGTGGTGAACCCTACCCGCCGCACCGGGTATCAGATATCGTGACTCGAGGAGGGTTCATGACCGCGTCCCGTGTTGCGTTCGCCGCCGCGCTCTGTGCGCTCGCGGCACCACTGTCGGCCCAGCAATGGGGCGGGGGCGGCGCGCCGTCCGCCGCCCGCAAGGCGACGATCGCGCCGTCGGCGGCCGACCGGCGCGCTCCGTTCGACCCGATCGTTCCGGGGCTGCAGGCGGGACCGATCCCGGCGCCGAGCGCACGCCAGCCGGCGACGGGCGGCGGCAGCTACGGACGCATCGCCATCAGCAACTGGGGCGGTTCTCCGCCCGCTCGTCCCACGCGCCACGACGACATGCAAGGATTCGCGGCGTCCGAGCTCCCCTCGTCGTCGGGCGCCCAATGGTCGTCGCCGAATGCGATGCTGACGCAGGAGACGCAGCTCTCGACGTACGGCGCGCAGTGGTCCGCGAACGTCACCACCTCGCCGACGGACGCGCCGGCGCCGTCGTACGCTCCTCGCCGCGTCTCGACCCGCGCCCAGTACGCCTCGCCGGGGGTCGTCGCCATCCGCGGCCGCGTCATCACCGATCCGAACTACCGCTTGCCGGCCGACAGCGCCGAGCATGCGCAGGCGAGTCGCCGCCGGCCGTAGCGCTCAGGCGTCGGGTTCCGGCGGGCTCCCGGTGAGCAGCGCCGTCGCGACGATCGTCAGCAACGCGAGCAGCACTTCGGCGCGCAGCGAGCGCTCGAGTGTCGTCGCACCGCGCCGCGCATCCTCCTGTCCACGGCGCGCATGGCGGGCGCCGAACGCCGCGACGCCGATCGCGAGCGCGACCTTGGCCGCCAGGATGGCGCCGTAGCCACTCCGCAGGAGCGACGAGAGCGGGTCGACTCGCAGCCAGACCCCCGCCGCGCCGGTCGCGACGACCACCGCCGCGCTGATCAGCGCGACCGGGTGGAACGCGGCGATCATGCGCGCCAGCGTCTCGCCGCGCGCGGCCGACCCGCGCAACCGCGCCGCGCACGCGGCGAGCATCGTCAGCGCGCCCGTCCACGACGCGGCGGCGAGCGTGTGCGCGACGTCGGCCGTCACGGCGAGCCAGCGCAACCGCCGCACGGCGATGGCGTGCCCCATGAACGCGGGTGCGACGACCAGCGCGGCGGTGCCCGCGACACACAGCCATCGCCCGGCAGTCGGTCGTCGCGCGGCGACGATGAATCCCGCGCCGGTCACGATCGCGCCGGCGAGCTGCAGCAGCCATCCCTCGCCCCATCGCGTGCCGAGGACGTTCGCCGCCATCGGGAGCACGGGATCGCCCGGGTCGACGAGTCCCCTCGCCTGCAGCCAGAGTCGTGGCACGGCGCAGACGAGCAACAGCGCCGACGCCCACATCCCCCATCGCACCGCGGTCGCTTCGCCCTCGCCGGTCGTCCGCGCCACCGTGAGCCGGAAAGTCACCGCGCCCGCGGCCACTACCGTGGCGGCGAGCGCGAGCAGCCGTCCGCTCACGACGCTCGATCCACCGGCCGCGTCGAGGAGGGCGAGCGCGCCGCTCACCGCACGACGAACCCGAACGTCCCCTTCACGGGATGCCCGTCGTCCGCGGCGACGCTCCACGTGACGGTGTACGCGCCGTGCGCGATCGCGCCCGACACGGGCACCACCACCGTCGTGCCCTTCTGCGGATCGTCGAACTTCGCCTTGCCCAGCGCGACCGCGGTGCCCTTCGCGTCGGCGAGCCGGAACCGGCTCACGGCGAGGTCCACGCGCTCGGAAAAGACGAGGGTGATCGCCGGCGGCGGCGAGGCCACCGTCTCGTTCGCGGCCGGGGAACTCTTCAGCAGCCTGGTGTGCCACGGCGCGCGCGCCGCGCCGGTCGTGAACGCGATGGCGACGGCACTGGTGGCGAGCGTGCGGAACACGAGCCGGGCGAGCGCCATCGGAACGATCCTCATCGGTGCCTGGGGGGAGTGGAACGTGCGGCGACGTCGCGACATCACGCCTCGTCGTTCGCAGGCGAATTTCGCCGCAGGACGCGCCCGACGCCATCCCTTCGTACACCGCAGCCGAGCTGTCAGCCACCCGGGGCGGTGGCTATCATACGACATGCCACCGGTCGCACCGCAGCCGCAGTTCGCGGAACTGCACGAGGAGATCCGGCGCCGCGCCGCCGCACGCAACGCGGTCATCCTCGCGCACAACTACGAACGTCCGGAGGTCCAGGACGTCGCGGACTACGTCGGCGACTCGCTCGGCCTCTCGCGCGAGGCCGCCCGCACCGGCGCCGACGTGATCGTCTTCGCCGGCGTGCACTTCATGGCCGAGACGGCCGCGATCCTCTCGCCGACGAAGACGGTGCTGCTCCCCGACCTTGGCGCGGGCTGTTCGCTCGCCGCGACCATCGACGCGCCGCAACTCCGCGCGTGGAAAGCGGAGCATCCGGGCGCCGTCGTCGTCTCGTACGTCAACACGACCGCCGAGGTGAAGGCGGAGAGCGACTACTGCTGCACCTCCGGCAACGCGGTCGAGGTCGTCAACGCCATCGCCCCCGAGCTGGAGATCCTCTTCCTCCCCGACATGTTCCTCGGCGCCCACGTGCGCCGGGTCACCGGGCGGAAGAACATCCACGTGTGGATGGGCGAGTGCCACGTGCACGCCGGCATCGACCCCGAGAACATCCGCCTCCAGCGGTCGTTGCATCCGCGGGCGGAGTTCCTCATCCACCCCGAATGCGGCTGCGCCACGAGCGTCGTCGAGGCGGTGTCGGCCGGGGACGTCGATCCCGAGGGCGTGCACATCCTCTCCACCGAGGGGATGATCCGTCGCCCCGGCGAGAGCGACGCCGACACCTTCATCGTCGCCACCGAGGTCGGCATCCTCCACCGCCTGCGGCGCGCCTTCCCCGGCAAGCAGTTCTTCGCGGCCAACGAACGGGCGTCGTGCGCCTACATGAAGGTCACGACGCTCCCCAAGGTGCTCGAAGCGATCGACCGGCTGCAGCACCACATCACCGTGCCCGCCGACGTGGCCCGTCGCGCCCGGCTCGCCATCGACCGGATGGTGTCGATCGGCGGCACCGTGCCGTCCACGCCCGTCGCGCCGGGCGTCGACCCCGGCGAGTGATGGCCGGCGACCCGCCGCCCCCGCGCCGCATCACCCCGTTCGAGCCGCCGAGCTTCGCGGGCGGCGCCCGCTTCCCGCTCGACGACGCGGCGATCGTCGCCCGCGTGCACGACGCCCTCGACGAGGATCGCGCGTTCGACGACGTCACCACCATCGCGACGATCCACTCCGGCAGGCACCAGCGCGCGCTTCTCGTCGCGCGCGAGCCCGGGGTGGTCGCCGGCGTGCCGCTCGCCCTCGCCGCCTTCCGTCTGCTCGACGAACGCGTCGAGATTCGCGTCGACGCCGAGGATGGCACCGCCGTCGCGCGCGGCGCCACCGTGCTCTTCATCTCGGGGCACGCGCGCGGCATCCTCTCCGCCGAACGCGTCGCGCTGAACTTCCTCCAGCGCCTGAGCGGCATCGCCACCCTCACGCGCCGATACGTCGATGCGGTGCGCGGCACGCGCGCCGCCATCCTCGACACCCGCAAGACGACGCCCGGCTGGCGCCGCCTCGAGAAGTACGCCGTCCACTGCGGCGGCGGCGTCAACCACCGCATGGATCTCGCGTCGGCGGTGCTCATCAAGGACAACCATCTCGCCGCCGTCGACGGCGACGTCGCCGCCGCGGTGCGCCGCGTGCGCGAGTACGCCACGCGCCGCCTCGCCGTGCAGGTCGAGTGCGACACGCCGGCGCAGGTGCGCGCCGCCGTCGAAGCCGGCGCCGACAGCGTGCTCCTCGACAACATGTCGCTCGACCAGCTTCGCGACTCGGTCGCGATCGCCGCCGGCCGGTGCGTCACCGAGGCGAGCGGCGGCGTCACCCTCTCGACCGTGCGGGCCATCGCCGAGACCGGCGTCGACCGTATCAGCGTCGGCGCGCTCACGCACTCCCCGCGCGCGCTCGACCTCGGGCTCGATTTCGAGTGACGACGTGACGCGGCCCCCGCCCGACGATCCGGCCGGCCCCGCGGACCGGCGTCGTGACGGTTCGGCCACCGCGACGCCAGCCGACGGACCCGCCCCGGCCGAGCATTGCGACCACTGCGGCGAGACGGCGCTCGTGTGGCGCAAGTGCAAGCTCGTCTGCACGGCGTGCGGCAACATCAACAAGAGTTGCGCCGACCTCTAGGCGATGCGTGCCGCCGCGCCGAGCTGCGTCACGACCGCCATCGCATCCTGCGTCGGCGCTGCGCAGCGGTAATCGTGGCAGACGTACGCCGTCGCCGCGCCGCTCGCCGCCGTCCGCCCGGCCAGCAGCGCGATGTCGTGCGCGCCGTCACCCTCGCCTCCAGCCAGCACGAGCGACGGCACGTACTGGCTGGCGACCGCGCGTGACAGCGCCGTGAACGGCGCCGAGCCCACCTCTCCGGCGATCGCCACCTCGATCGCGCCGTGCACCGCCATCTCCGCCGCGCCAAGCGCGTGCCCGAACATCACCCCGTACTCCTGCATCGGCCGCGCGAGCGACGACAAGGCCCGGACCGCCGTCGCGCGCGGCGCGTCGGCCCCCGTGTACTCGGCGACCATCAGCAGCAGCTCCGCCGCCAGCGAGCCGCCTGCCGGCGTCGCGTTGTCCATCACGTCGCGCGGCCGCACGACGAGCCGTTCGTGGTCGTCCGCCGTGTCGTAGAACGCGCCTTCCGCTTCGTCCCAGAAGTGAGTCACGCAGCGGTCGGCCAGCGCCACGGCCCGGTCGAGCCATGCCCGGTCGAACGTGAGCTGATACAGCGCGATGAAGCCGAGCGCCACCGCGGCATGATCCTCGAGGAAGCCCGGGATGTGCGGGGCGCCCTTGGCGTGGATGCGGAACACGCGCCCCTCGCGCACCATCGCATGCCAGAGGAACTCGCCATTCGCCAGCGCCGCGGCGCGCGCCTCCGCGTCGTCGAACACGCGCGCCGCCTCCGCCATCGCGCGCAGCATCAGCCCGTTCCATGACGCGATGATCTTCTCGTCGCGTCCTGGCCAGACGCGCCGCGCGCGCGCCGCGTAGAGTCGCTGCAGCACGCGCTCCAGCGCCGCCGGCGATGGAGTGAACGCCGATTCCGAGCCGTCGCCGAACGCGGCGCCCGCCGCGTTCGCGCCGCCCGCCGCGCCCCGCGCGGTGAGGATGTTGTGCCCCTCCCAGTTGCCCGCGGCGGTCACGCCGAACCACGGCCCCGCCCACGACGCGTCGGCACCCGCCACCGCGGCGAACTCGTCCGCCGACCAGACGTAGAACTTCCCCTCCTCATGCTCGCTGTCGGCGTCGAGCGACGAATACCAACCGCCGTTCGCATCCGTCATCTCGCGCCGCACCCAGGCGAGCGTGCGCTCGGTCGCACGCCGCACCTCGTCGTCGCCGGTCGCCTGCCACAGGTGCACGCCGAGCCGCGCGAGCAGCGCGTTGTCGTACAGCATCTTCTCGAAGTGCGGCACCAGCCACGCCGCGTCCACGGTGTACCGGTGGAACCCGCCGCCCACCTGGTCGAAGATCCCGCCCCGCGCCATCTGCAGGAACGAGTGCGTCGCGATGTGCAGCGCCTGTGCCTCCCCGCGGCGCGCCCACCGTCGCAGCGCCACGTCGAGCGCCATCGCGTGCGGGAACTTCGGCGCCCCGCCGAACCCGCCGGCGATCGGCTCGAAGCGGCGCGCGATCCCGCGCCATCCCCCGTCGAGCACACTGGCGTCGAGTGCCGGCCCCGGCTGCACCGTATCGGCCGCCGCCGCGTACACCTCCGCCACCGAGAGCACCGCCCGGCCGACCTCCTCGCGCCGCGTGCGCCAGGCGTCGGCGATGGTCCGCAGGATCCGCCGGAAGCTCGGCAACCCGTGCCGGTCCTCCGGCGGGAAGTACGTCCCCCCGTAGAACGGCTCCCCCGCCGGCGTGAGGAACACCGTCATCGGCCAGCCGCCGTGCCCGGTCATCGCCTGCACGGCCTGCATGTACACCGCGTCGAGGTCGGGCCGCTCCTCGCGGTCGACCTTCACGCTCACGAACAGCTCGTTCATGAGCGCCGCGGTCGTCGCGTCCTCGAACGACTCGCGCGCCATCACATGGCACCAGTGGCACGCCGCGTAGCCGATCGACAGCAGGATGGGCTTGTCGGCGGTGCGGGCAGCCGCAAGCGCCTCGGGGCCCCAGGGATACCAGTCCACGGGGTTGTCCGCGTGCTGCAGCAGGTACGGACTGCTCGCTCGGGCGAGGCGGTTGGCCATGGCGGAGTGGTCGCTCAGTGGCGCGCGGCGTGCGCGACGGAGAAGTTTACCGAGTGAACTCTTCGCGCGCTTGGCGCCACACGCTCGCGCTCATCGCGGGGACCACGGCCCTCCGGCTCGTGCTCGGCGCCGTCATCCCGCTGTTCCCCGACGAGACCTACTACTGGGACTGGTCGCGGACGCTCGCCGCCGGCTACTTCGATCATCCGCCGATGATCGCGCTCTTCGTGCGTGCCGGCACGATCCTGCTCGGCAACACGCCGCTCGCCATCCGCCTCTTCTCCATCCTCGCGAGCGGGGCCACGGCCCTCGCCATCGCGCTCACCGCGCGACGCATCGACGGCGACGAGGCCGGGCGCCTCGCCGCGCTCGTCTTCACCTGCGTCCCGCTCGCCGCGGCCGGTTCGGTCCTCGCGACCCCCGACGCGCCGATGCTCTGCTTCGTCGCCTGGACGCTCTACGCCGTCATCCGCGCCCTCGACACCGGCCCCGATTCCCCCGACGGACCGGCGTCCACGGCGCACGCCACGCGCTGGTGGGCGCTCGCCGGCCTCTGCATCGGCCTCGCGATGGCGTCGAAATTCTCCAGCGTCTTCGTCCCGGTGGGCATCGCCCTCGCCTGCCTGCTCCATCCGCGGCTGCAGAACCGGTTCGGCGAACCGGGCCCGTACGTCGCCGTCGCCGTCGCCTCGCTCGCGCTCTCCCCCGTGCTCGTCTGGAACGGGATGCACGGCTGGGTCTCCTTCAAGTTCCAGCTTGGCCACGGACTCGGCGCGCCGAAGGGGGGCGCGCTCGGCGCGCTCAATCGCGAGCTCGAGCTCGTCGGCGGACAGATCGGACTGCTCTCCCCCATCCTCTTCTACTTCGTCGTCCGCGGCATCCGCCGTGCCTTCGACCCCACGCCGAGCGGTCTGCGCGTCGTGCTCGGCACCGTCGCCGTCACCTGCATCGCGTTCTTCCTCTTCAGCGCCACCCGGCGCTCCGTCGAAGCCAACTGGCCCGCCATCGCGTGGATCCCCGCGATGGTGCTCGTCGCCGTCGAGCCGCCCGAGACGTGGCGCGGCGTGAAGTGGCTGCGCGGCGGTCTCGCGCTCGGCGCGCTCCTCTCGCTCGTGATCTACGTGCACGTGCTCACCCCCATCCTCCCCCTTCGCGCCGACCGTGACCAGGTGGCGAAGGCCTACGGATGGGAACAGGTGGCGCAGGCCATCGACCGCACGCGCGCCTTCTACATGCAGAGGGCGTCGTTCGGCGTCTCCGACCTCTTCCTCGGCGCCGAACGCTACCAGGACGCGAGCGAGCTCGCGTACCATGTTCGCGGCCGGCCGCGCGTCTTCTCGCTCAACCTGCAGGGACGCCCCAACCAATACGATCTCTGGCAGACGTTCCCCGACTCGGCGCACATCGGCGCGAGCCTCCTCCTCGTGCTCGACGACGAGATCGGCGAACCGAAGATCATCAAGAAACTCTCCTGCTGCTTCGCGAGCAGCGACATGAAGGAGAGCGTGGCGCTGCTCCGCGACGGCGAGCTCGTCGCCCGCAAGCGGCTCTGGTTCCTGGGCCACTGGAACGGCGACTGGCCCCCGCGTGCGCAACCATTCCCCTGGACCGACTGACTCCCATGCCTGCTCCCACGGTACCGACCGACCTCGAACGCTGGCTCGCGTCCAACGACCAGCGCATCCACGACGAACTCTTCGAGTTCCTCCGCATCCCCAGCGTCAGCGCGCGCACCGAGCACAACCCCGACACGCTCGCCGCCGCGCACTGGCTCGAACGCAAGCTCGCCGCCATCGGCTTCACGGCAGAGACGATCCCGACCCCCGGACACCCCGTCGTGCTCGGCGAGTGGCGCCGCGCGCCCGCCGGCGCACCCACGGTGCTCGTGTACGGCCACTACGACGTGCAGCCCCCCGAACCCCTCGAGCTCTGGACCACGCCGGCCTTCGAACCCACGATCCGCGACGGCAAGCTCTTCGCCCGCGGCTCGGTCGACGACAAGGGCCAGCTCTGGATCCACGTCAAGGCGCTCGAGGCGCACCTCGCCACCCGCGGCACGCTCCCCTGCAACGTGATCCTGCTCGCCGAGGGCGAGGAGGAGGTCGGCAGCGAACACCTCGCCGCGTTCATCAAGGGACACGCCGAGCGGCTCGCCTGCGATGCCGTCGTCATCTCCGATTCGTCGATGTTCGCCCCCGGCATCCCGAGCATCCTCAGCTCGCTCCGCGGCCTCGCCTACTTCGAGATCAACGTCGTCGGACCCTCGAGCGACCTGCACTCCGGCATGTACGGCGGCGCCGTCGTGAACCCCGCCATGGCGCTCGCGCACATCCTCTCGACCTTCCACGACAAGAAGGGGCGCATCGCCATCAAGGGCTTCTACGACAAGGTGCTGCCGTTCCCAAAGGCCGTGCTCGCCGGCATGAAGAAGCTCCCCTTCAGCGACACGCGGTTCAAGAAGGACGTCGGCGTGAAGACCCTCGGCGGCGAGGCAGGGAAGACCACCCTCGAGAAGCTCTGGACCCGCCCCACTCTCGAAGTGAACGGCATGCTCTCCGGCTACACGGGCGAGGGCGCCAAGACCGTCCTCCCCGCCAAGGCCATGGCGAAGGTCAGCTGCCGCCTCGTCCCCGACCAGGACCCGAAGGTCATCGAGCGCCTGCTGAAGGCGCACGTCAAGAAGGTCGCCCCCGCCGGCGTCACCGTCACCGTCGAGGCGCTGCACGGCGGCCATCCGTGGCGCGCCGACCTCGCCGGCAAGATCTTCGACGCGGCGAGCCGCGCCCTGCACGCCGCCTTCGGCCGCGCGCCGATCATCCAGGGCGAGGGCGGCTCCATCCCCGTCGTCGTCGACTTCCAGAAGATCCTCAAGGTGCCGGTGCTCCTCGTCGGCTTCGGTCTCCCCGGCGAGAATGCGCACGCCCCCGACGAATGGATCCTCGTCGACAACTTCCGCCGCGGCCTCCGCGCCATCGCGACGCTCTGGGACGAATACACGAAGTAGCGGCCGGGTTCAGAGTGAGAATGGCACCGCGCGCCGACTGGTGTGCGGTGCCATTTTCCACTTTCAATCGACGAACATATGTAAGTGGTTGTAAATAAATGAGTTACATCATTCATTCTTGCTGCGAATGTAGGATTGTATTTCTAATAGAGAAAGCTTATCCTTCTTACAATGAAGAATAATACTGCTTTCAACCTAGCGACTGACAATGGAGAAACCCTTCGGCTCTGCGGCGCCGATCGACGATGCGCTCGGCGCGCTCGGCAGGTTGCTCGACGCACGCGGAATTTCATACGCGTTCGTGGTCGCTGGCGGCGCGGCGCTCGCCCTCCTCGATCGATTGGCGCGCACGACCGCTGACGTCGACGTCCTGTGCATTCGGAACGAACGAACGGAGTTGGTCCCGGCGCCGAATCCCCTGCCTCGCGATCTTCTGCGATGGGTCGAAGAAGTCGCGACGGACTTCGGACTGCCGAGCGATTGGCTCAACTCAGAGATGTCGTCCGGCTACTCCGCAGGTCTGCCCATTGGCTACGGTGATCGCATCCAGTGGCGTCGCTACGGGAGCTTGGAGATCGGCGTGCTGCATCGCACGGATCTGATCGCACTCAAGCTCGAGGCGGCAGCCGACCACGTTCAGCGCGGGGAGACGTGGAGCATCGTACCCACGGAACGCCGCCATCTTGATGACTTGGTCGCGCTTCGCGCGACGACCGAAGAACTCAATTCGGCAGCGACGTGGGTCCGGTCAGCCAATGTCGCGAGGGATCTCGACGACCGCATCGACTGGGTGATTCGACATGTCGCAGAACAGCATCGCCGCTAGCAGCGAGACGCTCAACGAGGCCGCAGTCGCCAATGCGTGGCGACAGTGGGGGCGCATAGGTGTCGCTACTTCCGGTTCCCCCGGCTCGTCCGACGTCATGGTCGATCCCGAGTCGTTGATCCTCGGTAGTCTCGCTCTAGCATATCGCGAGCGCAGGCTTGCCGACATCGCCGAAGAGTGGCTCGCCGAGAACTCAGACTTGGTGAGCATTAGTCGATTGCGCGCACTGCGACCTATGCTGACAGGCACCGACACCGATCGAGAACTCAGCGGCCTAGCGGCGCGCGTGCGGGCGCGCACGGGAAGCGCCAGTTGGCGCGCGGTCGTCAGCAAGCCGCATCGCATCGACGTGCCAGAAGACCGTCAGAAACGTGAATCGTCTCGCAAAGCGGTCCGCGTCGGGCGATGGAGGTCGGGCGCAACAACTCTGCTTCAGCTTCGGCTGGGCCTCGGACTCGGCGTCAAGCCCGACGTGCTCGCCGTGTTGCTCGGTAGTGCCCCCGAGTGGCTGACCACTCGGGAACTCGCGGAACTAACGGGCTATTCCGTCCCGGCCGTTCGTGAGGCGCTGAACGATCTGACGGAAGCATGGTGGATCGAGTCGACTGGCGATCGCCCGGCGATCTTCACGGCGAGACCTTCGAAGTGGCGTGAGCTTCTTCGGATCGACGCGGAAGAACATCTCACATGGCGCCGTTACTACGACGCGTTCGCGTTCCTCGCGAAGTGGAATGCCACGTGGCCATCGCGCGGGGCCACCGGGACGTCTGGGATGGACGGATATCAGGCTATCTCGCGCACGCGGGAGCTGTGGCGGGAGCACAGCTCGTTCTTCGCTGCCATCAATGTCACACGGGAACCGACCGCCTACGGCGCACGACTCTCGTGGGACGCGTGCGCCGAGCTTTTCCGTACTCTCGCGGATTGGTTCGACGAGAAGTCGTCGGTCCCGAACTAGAGTCCGGCCAGCAGCGCGTCGTTGCTCGTCGTCGCCGCGATGCGCTTGATGAGCCACTCCATCGCGCTCTGCGGCGGCATCTGCTGCAGCCCGCGCCGCAACGTGTAGATCGCGTCGATCTGGCTCGCGTTGTACAGCTTCTCCTCGCGACGCGTGCCGCTCGTGCCGATGTCGAACGCCGGGAAGATCCGCTTCTCGGCCAGCGACCGGTCGAGCTTGATCTCGCAGTTGCCCGTGCCCTTGAACTCCTCGAAGATCACGTCGTCCATCCGCGATCCCGTCTCGACGAGCGCCGTCGCGATGATCGTCAGCGAGCCGCCGCCATGCTCCGGCAGGATGTTGCGCGCCGAGCCGAAGAACGCCTTCGGCCGCGCCATCGCCGAGCTGTCGAGACCGCCCGACAGCGTGCGTCCCGTGCCGCGCTCCGCCGTGTTGAAGGCGCGCGCCATGCGCGTCAGCGAGTCGAGCACGATCACCACGTCCTTCCCCGTCTCGACGAGGCGGCGCGCCCGCTCCATCACCATCTCCACCACCTCGACGTGCCGCTTCGCCGGCTGGTCGAAACTGCTCGCGATCACCTCCCCGACGCCCCACGAGATCGCTTCGCTCACTTCCTCCGGGCGCTCGTCCACCAGCAGGATGAGCAGCGTCGCGTTCGGATGGTTGATCGCGATCCCCTCCGTGATCGCCTGCATCAGCATCGTCTTGCCGGCGCGCGCCGGCGCAACGATCAGGGCGCGCTGGCCGTAGCCGATCGGCGCGATGAGGTCGATCGCGCGCCGCGTCACCTCCGGTCCACCCTTCGCCGGGCGCCCCGTCTCGAGCGTCAGCTTGCGCTCCGGATAGCTCGCCGTCAGGGTCTGGAAGTCGGGCCGGCGTACGGCCTCGGCCGGATCGTTGTCGTTGATCGCCGTGATCTCGGCGACCGTCAGCCGGCCGCGATGGTCCCGCCCCGTCGACGCCACCAGCTTGTCGCCACGGCGCAGTCCGTACTGCCGCACCAGCTGCGGGCCGACGTAGGCATCGCCCGGGTCGGCGAGATAGCTGAACTGCGCTCGCCGGATGAACCCGGCGTCCCGCGACGGATCGAACCACCCCTCCGACACGCCGTCCGCGACGATCGGGATCGGCGGTCCCGACGGCTGCTCGTGCTGCGGTGCCGCGCCGCCCCCGCCCACACCACCCCGGTTCCGTCCACGACGATTCCGGCGCCCACGTCGTCCACCCTGCCGCTCGCCCTGCCGGTCGTTGTTGTTCCCATGCTGGCGGTATTCCATCGGTGCGCCATTCCCGCCTGGTGCCGGCGCCGTCATCCCCTGATCCTGGCGCGTCGCCGCGTCCCCGCCATCCCCGGCGTCCGACGCGGCGGATTCCGCCGGCCGGTCCCCTCCGTCGTCCCCACCGGCATCCGGCGGCGGACCGCCGCCGTCCTCGGAAGGATCGCGGTACGGATCCGCTTCACCCGGCGTTTCGGGATTCGCAGGAGCTGCGCTTCCGCGGCCGCGTGTGCCGCGGCCGCGACGATTGGGGCGTCGACGTTCGTTCATTACGGTGTGTGGCTCGACTGTGGGGCTGCTGGAACGGAAAATGGACGGACGATGCCACTCGTCGGCGTCCCGGGTGCGCTCGAAGCGCGGTACGACACTGGAAATGGATGCGGCCTGCTCGAACTGTGGCTGCCCGCGACAATGCGGGCGTGTCGCGGGGACTCTCGCGGCAAACTCACGCGCGATCCGGCGACCTAGCTTCCCCTCGGCCCGTGCTGCGGTGGGCGGGGCGACGGCTTGAGTATGTCGCCATCCCGCCGTTCGCGCAACCCTTCCCACCCCACCGGTGGGATCCGGCTACGCCGGCTTCCGCTCCCCCACGCCGTCGAGTCCGCGCAACAACTCCACCATCCGGCGGCACATCGCCACGATCCGGTCGAGCGCCGCCCGCTGCTCCGCGTCGGTCGCGTCGAGTTGCAGGAGCTGCGATTCGGCGAGGATCGCGGCCAACGGGTTGTTCAGCGCATGCTGCAGCTTGAGCGCGAGCTCCCCCGCCGCGACGAGACGCCGCGCGCGGCGCAGTTGCTCGCCGAACGGCGACGCGGCGTCCTGCACGCCCTCGGCGAGCCGCGGCACCAGCTCGCTCGCCATCGCCTCGACCGCGACGAACGCGTTGCCGAGCTGCGCCGCCGTCGCGCGCTGATCGTCGTCCGCCACGCCGATGATGACGAGGGCCCCGCCGTACCCCATCGCCCGATAGAGCCGGGCGCGCTCGAGCGCCGTCGGGGTGTCGCCGCGGCCGTCGAGCACGACCGCCGCCGAATCAGGATTGGCCCGGATCCTGTCGGGCGTGAGCGCCTCGCACGAGGCCGCCGGGAGCTGCGCCAGAAGGATGCCGCACGCGGACGCCGCGAACGCGGCGTCGTCGCTCAGGACCAGCACCCGCCCGTTCGTGTTCATGGCACCGCTCCCGCCGCCGCGCGGCCCCTCTAGATTCCACGTCGATGACCATCCCACCACCGGCCGGCGGACAGAGCGTGCGCGCCGCCCTCGACGCGATCGTGAAGGAATATCGGCAACGGGGCGACGTGCCGCGACTGCTCGAGCGCGTGACGCGCTTGGCGCAGGAGTCGCCCACCGGCGAGCTCGTCGCGGCTGCCGAGGAATACCGCGAGCTTCACGAGGTCGCGGGTCCCATCTTCGAGGTCGTCGTCGAGCGCGAGCCCGACCATGTGCGCGCCCTCATCGGCCTCGCCAACGCGTACTGGCTCACCGGGCGCGGCCCCGACGTCGTCGGTGCCCTCGCGTCGCGCGCCATCGCCGCCGATCCCACGAACCGCGCCGGCTGGCACCTCTGGGCGCTCACCGAACCGACCCCGCGCGGGCGCGTCACACGGTGGCAGCAGGTCGTGCAGCGCTTTCCCGACGACCTCCTGGCGAAGGTCAACCTCGCCGACAATGCGGCCGCGCTCGCCGGCGCCGAGGATGACCCGGTGGCGCTCAAGACGGCCATCGGCACGTACGAGGCGCTGCTCGCCGTCGCGACGCAGCCCGCCCAGCGCATCGCGCTCGAGCAGGCGCTCGACGCGCTCCGCGCCGCGCGCGGCTGATCGCGGCGCGGCGCCTCAGCGCGCCACCTCGCGCGCCTCGGGTTGCGGGAAGAACCGCCGCAATGCCGCGATCAGCTCCGCGTTCTGGAACGGCTTCTCCAGATAGGCGCACCCCGTGTGCGTGATCATCCGCTCGGCGTCGCTCGTGATGTCGCCGGTGATGAACAGCGTGCGGCGCCGGAGATGCGGGAAGCGCGCCGTCGCCAGGTAGAAGAACACGTCGCCGCGCATGTGCGGCATGCGCAAGTCGAGCACCATCGCGTCGATGCCCGCCGAGAGCAGCAGCTCCGCTTCGGGCGGACCCAGCGCGATCACGGGGTCGAAGCCGGCGCGTCGCAGGAGGTGCGAGAGCGCGCTGCAGATCGCCGGCTCGTCGTCGACGATGAGCACGCGCGCCGCCGGCACCGTGCCGAGCGAATCAGGCATCGAACGACCCACCGGTGTCGGCGCGCGCGGCCGGCGCCTCGTGTTCGAGCGATCCGTCGTCCAGCTCCCCGGGCGGACAGAGGTGCGCGGCGAGTCGCGCCACGAACTCGTCCGGGGCCAGCCGGTCGCGGGCCCGGGCCGGCGTGATCCCGACCGCGCTCTTCATCGCGTAGGTCATCGCCTCGGCGTCGGTGAACCGAAGGTGCGACGCTACAAGGTCCAGCGAATACGTCGGCTGACGCAGGAAGGCGTAGGCGCGGAGCAGGCGCGCGCCGGCGAGCAACTCGCGCGGCGACACGAAGCCGGCGCGCTCGAGGTGCCGGTAGAGCGAGCGGCGCGGCACCCCCGCCGCGTCGACGATGTCGGGCACGCCGCGGAACGCGGCCGGGTTGCGGATGAGACGCTCGACGGCGTCACCGATGGCCGGCGTGACCCGTCCGAGCGGGGTGCGCAGCCGTGCGACGAGGCGCTCCGAGAGGACGATCCCCGGCTGCCGCTCGAGCGCCTCCCGGATGTGCTGCGGGTCGTCGTCGAGGCCGTAGAGGATGAGCTGTTCCAGCCCTTCGCGCCCCAACTCGACGAGGGGCAGGAGCGTCTGCGCCGCGAGCACGGAGTAGACGATCATCGGGAGGGCGCGATAGCGGTCGCGCACCCGCCGGATGCTCTCGGTGCGGGGCTCGCCGGCACTGGCGAACTGCGGGTCGACGACGAGAACGTCGACCGGTTGGCGCCGGATGATGATGTCGGCGTGCGCCCAGTCGAGGGCGACGAACAGTCGATGCCGGTCCCCCGCCGCGCCTTGGAGGCGTGCGAGCTTAGCGGGTTGGAGGCAGGCGGCGACGTGCATCAGGGCTGGTCAGCGAACCACCGAACGGGGGACGAAAGGGGTCAGAATGAGACTGGGTGTGGCACGAAGTGGGGGTTTTTTGGCACAAAAGGCCGGTAATGGTCCACGTCCGGCTCACGTAGCTTGCACCTCACACCCCGTCCGGTCAACCACGCGAGGCTAACACAATGTCGATCCGCCGCTCGATCACGCTCCTGGTGTCCACCGCTGCCCTTCTCGTCGCCGCCTGCTCGTCGCCGACCGCGCCGGCCAAGGCTTGCTCGCCGGACGTGCCGGTGTCGGGAAGCAACAACATCTGCTGACCAGGTACTTCGAACTGAAGCTCAGAGGGCGAATTCGGCGGTGAGCTTGCGTAGGTCGTGCTCGACCTCCGTAAACGTGGTCTCCACTTCCGAATCTGCTGCGGCTTCCGCCCGCGCGTGCGCGATCTGCGCCGCCAGATCGGTCGCCATCGCCTCTACTTCGAACACCGATCGGTTCAGACCGTTGGCTTCGGCGAACATGCGAGCGCTCTCCAAGAGGGCGTTCGCATGTTCGAATTCCCCGAAACGCTGATAGCCACGAGCGCTCTCGATGAAGAGGTTGGCGCGATCCTCGACGTTCATCGACCGCCCTTCTACGCGCGCTAGCGCGTCGACGAACTCCTTGCGATCGCCGCTTCGCCCGGCGACGCAGACGAGGCCGATGCGAGCGGCGCTTCGAACTTCCTCGGAAAGCGCGATGGCGTCCACCAACTTGAGCGCATCGCGGGCAGCGTCGAATCTTTCGAGTGGAATCAACAGTGCGCCCATGGTCTGCAGCACGCGCTCGCGCTCGAGCGGATCGTTCGTGATGCTCAGTGCCTCGCGCACCATCCGAAGGGCCTTGGCAGGGAATCCGCGCTTGTACGTAATGGAGCCGAGCGTGTGTAGCGAGCTGGCTCGGAGTTCAAGAAGTCCCGCTGCGGCGGACTCCTCGGCAATCTCCAGATACATCGTCTCGGCCTTCGGCAGGTTGCCGCGCGCGATCGCTACGTTGGCGAGACCAGAGCGCGCGCGAAGCACACGCTCGGTTTGTCCGCCTCGCTTTGCGATGCGTCCGGCCATCGCATAGGCCTCTTCGGCAACCTCGAAAGCGCCGATGATACGGCGGCAGAATGCGAAGCGAAGATACGCGTCGATCAGCAGATCCCCGTCGAACGCCTCGCTCGCCCGCTGCGTGATCGACTCGTAGACATCCGCCCCCATCGCGTGCTCGCCGCGACGCTCCAGCAGCTTCGCGTACGCGAACAACCGCGGCAGCACCGGGTGCACATCCACTTCGTGCAACGTCTGCAGCGTGTTCACCGTGCCCAGCAGGCACTCGCGCACCGCATCGCCCGCCGGCAGCGCCATGATCGCCTCGCGCACGGCGCGCACGCTCACCGATTCGGGCGCCACCATCTGCGAGCCGGCGAGCTCCCAGTGGTCGAGCAACCGCATGATCAGGAGGCCGGCCGTCGCGTAGCGCGCGTCGGTCGACCCTTCCTCATGACGCGCGAGCTCCTCGAAGAACGGGAGATGTCGCAGCGTCGGTGCAGCGCGTCGCGGACGGTTCAAGAGCGTCTGTCCCTCAAGGCAGGCGTTTCGAACAACCTGACCAACCCCGCGCCGTTACGCAACTTAGGCGACATAATTGCGACACGTGACGCACGGCGCCGGCCCTCCCCACAAGACTCCCAAACCGCTGCCACTCCCCTACTTCGACGCGGGACCGGCGACGTACCGCTCCCCCTTCTTCTCCAGCTCGTCCAGCGTCTTCTCGAGCTCCATCCCCACTACCTGTATTCTCGGCAGCGAGAGCGCATTGAACTTCGGGTCCGACGGCGCGTGCGACGGCGGCCCCGAGACCTCGAGGATGGCGTCGAAGTCGTACTGCACCTCGCGCCCGCTCTTCTTGTCGCGCCACACCCCGCGCTTCGCCAACGCACGGTCCTTCGGCCAGATGCCGAGTGGCAGCGCGAACGTCCGCACCTTGTAGCCCGCGACCGCCGAGTCGATCGCCATCACGCCGCGCGCGATCTGCTCCTGCACCACCGCGTCGCTGTACTTGGCGAGGTTCGCGTGCCACAGCGTGTGGTTGCACAGCTCGAACCCCTGCTCGGCGAGGAACTTCACCTTCTGCATCCGCCAGGCGGTCTTCTGGCCGTCGATGTTCCTGTCGCCGAAGAACGCGTGCCCGGCCGCGGCGCCCGGCAGCAGGCAGAACGTCGCGCGCTTCCCCCAGTCGGGGTGCATCTTGTTGAAGGCGAGCCAGATCCCGACCGCGCTGTTGGGGTCGATCTCGAGCTTGCCGTCCTTCTCGATGTAGCGGAATTGCCCGGGCGACGAATCGTCGAACGTGAACACCACCGGCGACGTGCCGGCGGGGATGTCGAACTTGCCGTCGACGAGCTGTGCGACGGTGATCGGCCGGTAGCCGCGCGCGTAGAGCAGTTCCAGATCGCGCCGGAAGTGCTCCGCGGCGCGCCCCCACCGGCTGTCCTTGTCGGCGATGAGGTGGTATTCGAGGATGGGGATGCGGCCGTGAGGATTCGGCGCACGCGCGGGCGCGGGCTGCGCCACGAGTGGTGCCGCGGCGAGCAGGAGCGCGGCGAGCGGGAAGAGTCGATGTGTGGTCACCCCGCAAAATAACGGGGCGCATCGCGACGAGTGACGCGACGAAGCACAGACGCCCGCGCCGCACGGGGAGGCGGCGCGGGGGTCGTCCGGCAACGACGCGCGCTACCCGAGCAGGCCGAGCCGGTCGGTCGGCGTGAACCCCGGGAACATCGCGTCGAGGCGCGTGGCGCCGAGGTGGGCGCGTGTCACTTCGGCGAACACGGTCCGGAAGTCCGTCGTCAGCGCGAGGTCGCGCCCCTCGTACAACTGCTCCGGCGCGAGGCCGGGCCAGCGGCCGTACACCTTGCGCCCCTTCACCGCGCCGCCGATCGCGAACATCGCGCCGGCGTGGCCGTGGTCGGTGCCGCCGTTGCCGTTCTGCTTCGCCATGCGCCCGAACTCGCTCATCGTGAGGATCACCACGTCCTCCATCCGGTCGCCGAGGTCCGCCGTGAGCGCCGCGATGGAGCTCGCGAAGTCGTCGAGGCGCTGGGCGAGCTGCCCCTGCACGGCGCCCTGGTTCACGTGCGTATCCCACCCCCCGACGTCGGCGAAGGCGACCTCGAGACCGACGTTGCTCTTGATGAGCTGGGCGATCTGCCGGAGATGGTTGCCGAACGGCGTGCGGGGATACGTCGCCCCGTTCTGCGGCTGGTACTGCAGCGGGTTCGCCGACTTGAGCATCTTCACCGCCTCGAACATGTCCTTGCCGGCGCCGTGGACGACGTCGGCCGACCCCGTGCGGTAGAGCGCCTCGAGCCGCGTCACCTGGTCGCCGCCGCCGCGCACCGAGAACTCCTCGAGCGAGTTCATGGCCACGGTCGGCGCGGCGCCCTCGAGCATGCGCGGCGTCTGCTGCGTCATGGCCACGGCGCGGAACGGGGTCGGCGCGCAGTTCGCCTCGCACGTGCCGCTGGTCGCGAGGTACCGGTTGAGCCACCCGTCCGCGGTGGACTTCACGTCGGGGGTGCCGCTCTCCATGTAGTCCTGCGCGTCGAAGTGCGACCGCGTGCTGCTCGGGCTCCCGACCGCGTGGATGGGCGCGAGCAGCCCGCGGTCCCACAGCGGCTTGAGCGGCGCGAGCGACGGGTGCAGCCCGAAGAAGCCGTCGAGGTCGAGCGCGGCGGCCGTCCCCTGGCCGCGCAGCGGCTCGGGGATCGCGATGCTCGGGCGGAGCTGCCGGTACCAGCGGTCGCCGAACGGCACGACGATGTTGAGCGCGTCGGCGGCGCCGCGCTGGAACAGGCAGATCAGCACCTTCCCCTTGGCGGCGGCGGGGAGTTCCATGGCGAACACGGTGCGGCGCAGGAACGACGGACTGAGCCCCATCGTCGCGAGCGCGATCGCGCCCGACTTGAGGAAGTAGCGGCGAGGCATCGTCATGCGATCATCTCCTCTGGAACTCGGGGGAGCCGATGGCCAGCCCCACGATCTGCGGAAGTCCCTTCAGCAGCGGCAGCCGTTGCAGCAGTCGCTGCGCGGCGGCGGCCGGGTCGGGGGGCGTGCCGCCGGGGAGTCCCGGCGGCGGCGGGGGCGTCATCGCCGCACTCGGTTCGACGTTGGTGTCGCGCGCCGTCTGCGCGAACGGGTTCTCGCCGCTCGTCAGGATGGCGCGCGTCTCGGGCGACGCCTCGCCGCCGAGCAGTGCGCGCACGACGCCGTCCACCTGCTGGTCGAGCGGCGCGTCGCGCAGCGCTTCGGCTCCCGGCCAGGTGAGCGCCGAGGCGCCCGGCACGCGGTTCGCCGCGACGGCGATCCCGAAGTTGATGCGGTTGAGGATCGCGCCGGTGTTCATCCACTGGTCGCCGGTCTCGGGCCAGCCGTTCGGCGCCATGTGCCCGTAGATCGGCTGTCCGAGGAGGGCGACGAGCGCGGCCGTGCGCGGCGACGTGTCGGGGCTTGCGCCGAGGGCGCGCAGCGCGCTCACCACGACCTCGAACGGCGACTTCACCTTGGCCCGGTACGCCGCCCGCGCGAAGAACTCGGGGCTCGTCACGATCGTGCGCACCACCTCGCGGATGTCGCCGTCGGTGCGCGTGAACGTCGCCGCGGCGCGCTCGACGAGGGCGCCCGGGGGCGTGTCGCTCACGAACCGGCGGGCGAGTTTGGTGGCGATGTAGCGCGCCGTCGACGGATGGCGCGCCACGATGTCGAGCACCTCCTCGCCATCCTCGATGCCGCGCCCGGCCCTGAGCGTGTGGCCGAGCAGCACCTTCTCGCCCGCGTCGTGCATCTGCGGGTTGAAGGTGAAGGCGCCGACGGGGGGGCGCTTGATCGTCCACCCGGTGAGCGCACGCGCCGCCGCGATGACGTCGGCCTGCGTGTAGCCGCCATCCACGCCGAGGGTGTGCAGCTCGAGCAGCTCACGCCCGTAGTTCTCGTTGAGGCCGCGGCGGCGCTGGTTCGCCACGAGCTGCTGCACGTTCTGCGGGGTCACGCCGGGCGGGAGCGGCTGCCCCTCCCGGAGTCGTCGTTCGAGCGCGCGCTGGGCCTGCTGCGGCGTCATGTTCCCGGCGACGCGCCCCTGGGCGTTCAGCCGCGGCCGGTTGCTGTCGGCCTGGCTCTCCCAGTTGTCGAGATAGAAGAGCATCGCGGGACTCTTCGCCACCGCGCCCAGCAGCGTGCGGAACTTGCCGAGCGCGTTCGGACGGATGACGTCGTTCTCGTACTGGGCGAGCAGATAGTGCTCGGGCGGCCCCTTCTGCAGATAGACGTTGAAGTGGTTGAGCCAGAAGTCCGTCATGACCTCCTGCAGCTCGCGCTCCGAGACGAGCGCGCGGGCGACCCGTCCCCCTTGCAGTTCGCTGATCATGCGGCGCTGCCCCTGCGCCAGTTCGCGGAGGCGGGCGCTGTCGGCGGCCGAGCGGTTCGCGCGGTTGCCCGCCTTGCCGAGCTGGTTCAGCACGGTCTGCGGGCGCGGGTGCCGCTCGTCGAGCTCGGCCGGTGTGCTGTGGTACACCTCGTACGCCGCGAAGAACGACTCGGCGGACGGGTCGGCGATGCGCTCAGGATGGAGCTGGAGGTCGATCCACTGGTCGACGCCCATCGCGCGCACCCGCTGCGCCTCGCCTGGGCGCGCGCCGAAGGTGAGGCGGCTGAGCGCCTGCGCGACCTGCTGGTCGGCCGTCAGCTCGCGGAAGGCCGCGTCGGCGGGCGCGCTCGCCGGGGTGCTTGTCAGGGACGGTGCCGCGGCGCGGCTGCAGCCGGCGAGGAGCAGTACCGTGAGGACGATCGTCTGTGTGCGTCGGTCGGTGCGGTGCATGCGTTCCTCGGTCGATGCGTGTGCAGAGGACAGACGAAGCAGCCGATACACCTGTTAAGGGCCCGTGATCCACGTCACGCTTTCGCAACGTCGCGTCGTGCGGTGACCTCCACGCGTCCTGCGAGGTAATACAGTTGAGCGGCCGAACCGGAGGAACGCGTGAGTCCTCGATCGGGCGTGGCCGTTCGTTACGAGTATCCGCGCCCGGAATGGAACTTGCAACTTCGCCGGGCAGGATCGTTTCAGGGGAGGATGTGATGGACGTGTTGGTGCAGTTGGAGGAAGCCTCGGAGTCGGCCGCGTTCGCGCGGGTGAACTCCGTGCGGGGGTTGCGGTTCAGCGACCGGACGTCGCGAGACGTGGTGACGCTGTTCGGCATCCCCAGCCCGGAGTCGCTGGCGTTGGCGTTGGCGGCGTCGCTGGAGTCGCGGCGTGCGATCGCTCCGGGGAGCGGTCATCCCGATGCGGCGCGATGCCTCGGCGTGTTCGCCGGGCGCGGCGCGGTCGGGAACACCGAGTGGCGCGACCAGTCGACGGGGCAGCTGGTCACGAACAACCTGGAGATCCCGCTGGCGGTGCTGGTGGAGACTTCGGGGGCGATCCTGCGCGATTGCGGCCAGGCCATCGGCCGTCTGCTCGCCGGACTGCTCATGCCCGACTGGCCCGAGGGGACGTCGCGGGCCCTCACCTTCTCGTTCGCGTCGAGCAGCGCCGCCGTCCTCGTGCCCACCGAGGCGATGATGGCGCGGTTGCGCGAGGCGGACGGGTTCACCTTCGCCGGCGAGGACGACTAGCGGAACACTGCCTTGTCAGACGCACGGACCCGAAGAGGGTCAGGGAGGCGCGCCCGCGAGGGCGCGCCTCTTCGTTTTCGCTCCGTGGTGTCGGGTTTTCATCCCTTGACGGGCTCTCGCCCGGGACGCACGCTCAAGCTCCGGTTACCCTTTGGTCGCCGGAAGACCCCGTCGAGGAGGGTGTATGAGGGAGTATCGGAGCGAGGCGATCCGAAATGTCGCGGTAGTGGGACACGGGGCGAGCGGAAAGACCACACTGGTCGACGCGCTCGCCTTCGTGTCCGGCGCCAGCAAGCGGCATGGGTCGATAAAGGACGGCAGTACCCTCACCGACACCTCCCCCGAAGAGATCGAACGCGGCTACTCCATCTCCCTCGGCTGCGCCTTCGCGGAGTGGAAGGACACCAAGATCAACCTGCTCGACACGCCCGGCTTCCTCGACTTCCAGGGGGACGCCGTCGCCGCCATCGCCGCCGCCGACGGGGCGCTCATCACGATCGGGGCGGGGACGGGCGTCGAGGCCGGCACGGAACGCATGTTCCGCGAGGCGCTCTCGCGGAAGGATCCCGTCCTCTTCGTCGTCGCGATGATGGACAAGGAGCACGCCGACTTCGACGCGGCCTACGCCTCCATCAAGGAGCGCCTGACGGGCAAGGTGGTGCCCGTCGAGATCCCCATCGGGGCCGGCCCCGGATTCAAGGGGATCATCAACCTCTTCACGAAGAAGGCGCACCTCTTCAAGCCGGGCACCAAGGCGGGCGAGTACGAGGAGGCGGAGATCCCGGCGTCGGAGCAGGCGCGCTTCGAGCGGTACCACGCGGAGATGGTCGAGGCGATCGCGTCGACCGACGACGCGCTGCTCGAGCGTTTCTTCGGCGGCGAGGAGATCCCGGGCGACGACGAGATGGTGGCGATGAAGGAGGCGATGAAGCGGCAGGACCTCTTCCCGCTCCTCTGCTGCTCGAGCCAGAACACGTGGGGCACGCGCACCGTCCTCGACTTCCTCGTGGCGCTCATGCCGAACGCGTACGAGATGGAGGAACTGCACGCCTTCAAGGGCGCCGAAGGGACGCGCACGGTGGAGATCCACCCGAAGGACGACGCCCCGTTCTGCGCCCTCGTGTTCAAGACGACCGCCGAGCCGCACGTGGGCGACGTCTCCTTCTTCCGCACCTTCGCCGGGGTCGTGGCCAGCGGGCAGGAAGTGTACAACGCCACGCGCGACACGTCGGAGAAGCTGATGCACCTCGCGGTGCCGCTCGGCAAGGATCGGGTGGAGGTGGCGCGGCTCTTCCCAGGCGACATCGGCTGCGTGGCCAAGCTGCGCAACACGCACACCAACGACACGCTCTCGACGCGCGAGCATCCGGTGCGGTTGCCGCAGATCGCGTTCCCCGACCCGCTCGTGCAGTTCGCGGTGCGGGCCCTCTCGCACAACGACGAGGAGAAGCTGCAGCAGGGGCTGCACCGTGTGCACGACGAGGATCCGACGTTCCAGACGCACTTCAACAGCGAGACGCACGAGACGATCGTCGGCGGACTCGGCGAGCGGCACATCGAGGTCGCGCTGGCGCGCGTGGTGCGGCAGTTCGGCGTGAAACCGGAGTTGTCGACGCCTCGCATCCCGTATCGAGAGACGCTGCTCGGCAAGGGCGAGGGGCAGGGGCGGCACAAGAAGCAGACCGGGGGCAAGGGACAGTTCGGCGACTGCTGGGTGCGCATCGCGCCGGCGCCGCGCGGGGCCGGCTACCGGTTCGTCGACCAGATCGTCGGCGGCGCGATCCCCCGCAACTACATCCCGGCGGTCGACAAGGGGGTGCAGGAGGCGGCGGCGCGCGGCGTGCTCGCCGGGTACCCGGTCGTCGACTTCGTCGTCGAGTGCTTCGACGGGTCGTACCACTCGGTGGACTCGAACGAAGCCTCGTTCAAGATGGCGGGGATCCTCGCCTTCAAGACGATCGCGCCGAAATGCCGTCCGGCCCTGCTCGAGCCGCTCGACCTGGTCGAGGTGTTCACCCCCGACGCGTATCTGGGCGACGTGATGGGCGACATGAGCTCACGGCGCGGCCACATCCTCGGCACCGAGAGCGACGAGGCCGTGCCCGGCGTGACGCGCCTGAAGGCGATCGTGCCGCAGGCCGACCTGCACCTCTACGGCACCAAGCTCTCGAGTCTCACGCACGGCCGCGGATCGTTCGTGCACAAGTTCCACGGCTACGAACAGATGCCGATGGAGCACGCGCAGAAGGTGATCGAGGCGGCGGCGAAGAACAGGAAGGAGGAGAAGGAGGAATAGCCGAGACGACGGCGGGAACCGCGCACGACGAACGACAGCGGCCCGGAGCATCGCTCCGGGCCGCTCGTCGTCGATCGTTCACGCGAAACGGTTGACCGTCGACCGTCGACAGCGGTCGCCGTTCACACCTTGTGGTACGCGATCCTGGCCGCTTCCACTCGATCGGGGGCCGTGTACACCTCGAAGTCGGCGAAGAAGCCCGGGGCCTCGCGCTGCAGCACGCGCAGCACCGCGACGGCCATGCGACGGATCTCGAACTCGGCGCCCTCGCTCGAGCGCAGCTCGAGCATCGTGCGCCAGCCGCGGGCGTTCGCCGTCACGACGATCTTGGTCTCCGTGGAATTCGGCAGCACGCCGCGGGCCGCTTCACGCGCCATCTTGCGGCGGTGGACCTTGTCCTCCACCCACTTGTAGCGCTCCATCAGCTTCTCGACGAGCGCCACGTACGTCGCTTGCGCGCCCTCCACCTGGGCCTGCCACTGCGCCACGAGCGCGTCGTCGCCGATGATGGCCGGCGGCACCACGAACGCCGCCTGGCTCTCGTCCACGTACCGCTGCGACAGCTGCGAATAGGCGAAGCCGGCGCGATGGCGCACGAGTTCGTGCGTCAGCGACCGCGACACCCCTTCGATGAGCAGCGAGTACGTCGCGTGCTCGAGCACGCTCCCATGGCCCTGCTTCTTGATGTTCTCGAGGTATTCGCGCGTATCGCGCTTCGCCGGATTCTTCTGGCTCATGTAGCAGAGCCGGCCGGCGAACTCGGCGAGCCGCTCGCCGTCGGTGCTCTCGCCGATCCAGTGCACGGGAAGGTGCGCCGGTTCGGTGAACGTCGGCTTGGCGAGGACGGAGATCCGTGGAGCGGTGTAGAACTCTGGCATGGTCCGGGGAGTCGAGGTCGCCCTGAATCTATGGCACGGGACGCCGCCGCTGCAGCGGCGGCCTACGCGGGCCGTTCCGCGGCGAACGCGTCGAGCAAGCCCAACCGGAACTGCGCCCAGCCGCGTTCGCGCGTGACGGCGTCGAGCGCCCGGCGCGCGTCGGCCGGCAGCGCCGGCAGCGCGGGATCGTATTTCACGTCCTCGAACGGACGCTGGCCGATCGCCGCCACCTTCACCCCGGGATTGAGGATCCCTTCGGGGTCGAACGCGGTCTTCGTGGCGCGGAACAGTTCGATCGCGAGCGGGCTCCACACGCGCTGGAGGAGCGGCGCGCGCAGGCGGCCGTCGCCGTGCTCGGCGGCGATCGTGCCGCCGAGCGAGGCGACGAGCGCCGTGACCTCGGTCAGCACGGCGCCGAGTCGCGGGCGCCACGCGCTCTCGCGGACGTCCACCAGCGCGTTCACGTGCGCGTGCGCGTCGCCGGCGTGCCCGAAGATCACGCAGCGCAGGCCATGGCGCGCGAAGACGGCGCGCACGCCGCGCACGTAATCGGGGAATCGCGACGGGGGCACCGCGCCGTCCTCGACGATCTGCATCGACGACAGGTTCGGGTCGAGCCGCGCGAGGATCGGGCTCGCCGCGTGCCGGATGGACCAGATCGCGCTCTGCTGCGCGTCGTCGGGCGCCTCGACGACGTGCGCGGCGCCCCGCTCGCGGCAGCACGCGGCGAGCGCCGCCATCCGTTCGCGCGCGAGGTCGGCCCGCGGCGCCTCGGCCTCGATGAGCAACACCGCCTCGCTGCGCTCGGGGACGTCGAGCGCCGTGCCGGCGCGCACGACGTCGAGGAACGTGCGGTCGAGCAGCTCGACCGCCGCCGCACCGAGTCCGGCGCACAACGCCGCCGCCGCGACCGCGTCGTCGAGCGACTCGAAGGCCGCCAGCACGCTCGCCGTCTCGTGCCCCGCCGGCACGAGCGTCAGTTCCACGGCCGTGATCAGCGCGAGCGTCCCCTCGCTCCCCACGAGCAGGTCCACGACGTCGTGGCTCGCCGCGTACGCCGCGAGCGCGTACCCGCTCGACTCCTTGCGGACGCCATCATGGGTGAGCGCGAAGAGGGCATCGCCGAGTCGCGGCGCCACCTGCACCGCGAAGCGCTCGAGCGCGCGGATGCCCGGTGGCGGCGCCTGGCCGCGGCGGATCCACGCGCGGGTGCCGTCGGCGAAGACGCATTCGAGGCCGTTCACCCATCGCCGCATCGCACCGTACTTCAGGCTGCGCGCGCCCGCCGCGTTCGTCGACGCCATCCCGCCGACGGTGCAGAAACGGCCGCTCGAGGGGTCCACAGGGAACGCGAGTCCCGCCCGGCGCGCGGCCGCGTCCGCCGCATCGCGCAGTGCGCCGGGGCCGCAGGTGATCGTGCCGGTCCGCCGGTCCGCCGGCGCGATGGCCGACAGCCGCGAGAGGTCGACGATGACGCCGTCGCCCGTCGCGCCATTGGCCATCGAGCTGCCGCTGCCGCGGGCGATGAGCGGCACGCCGGCCAGCGCCGCCCACCGCACCAGCGCCACCACGTCGTCGCCATCGGCCGGCACGGCCACGGCGCGCGGCAGGATGCGCGCGATCCCCGCCGTCTCGCTGTACACGGCACGGGCCGATGCGTCGTCTCGATAGGTGCCGCGGAATCCGTCAGGTCGCACGCTCACACGATGTCAGGCGGGGTGCGAACGGACAAGCGGCGGCATCCGTAGAGGACGCCGCCGCCCGTCATCATGCCGTCGCGCACCACCCTCACGCAGCCATGCGCCGGCACCGCCGCGCCTCAGCCCTTCACGACCTTCGGCGCGCCCTTCGCGTCTTTCACCTGCACGGTGATCTTCCGGGCCATCGCGCTCGGGAGCTTCGGCACCGTCACCGTCAGCACGCCGAACGCGAACGTCGCCTCGATCTTCTCCGCGTCCACCGAGTCCGGCAGGCGGATGGAGCGCGAGAATTGCCCGGCGACGCGCTCGGCGGTGAAGACCTGCAGCTGCTCCCGCTCCTTGTCCTGCGCCGGGAGCGTCGGGCCGCGCATGCCGGAGATCGTCAACGCGCCATTCGCGAAGTTGATCTCGACGTTCTCCGGATGCACGCCCGGCACGTCGGCTTCGATGACGAACGCCTTCTCCGTCTGATACGTGTCGACCGGGGGGAGCCAGAGCTGGCTGCGCGTCGGTACGTCGGAGATGGCTGGGAAGATGCGGTCCACGACCGCGTCGTCCATCGCCCGGCTCAGCGTGAGCATCCGGTCGAGGACGGTGTTCAGGGCGGGATTGTACATACGACCTCCACACGGGGACATCCGCGCATTCGTACGCGGGGCGAGCGGCCGGTCGGACTCGGCGACCGCCCGGACATCCATCGCCGATGCGGCCGGTCGACTGCTGCATACCATTGTTGCGGACGCCCGCGCGCGACAGGGCGATTCCGGGCAGTGCGCGGTGCGGCGAACCCTGACGGGCCTCTAACCGGGTTACGTCGAGGAGAGCGCGAACGGCGTGAACGCCCGCTCGCGCACGCGCGCCACGAGCGCACGCAGGGCGCGGTCGCTGGCGAGCGACGCGAGCCCGACCACCGTGAGTGAACGCACCTCGCGCCGCGAGATCTTCACCGCGCCCCCCGCGCGCAGCATCTCGCGCGACGCCGTCAGGTCGCGCAGCGTCGCGTACGCGAAGAGCAGCGGGAGCACGCAGAACGCGCGGATCGCCAGCGCGCGGCGCGGCACGAGCAGCAGGTACTCGAGCGCCTCGTCGAGGTCGGCCCACGCGAGCCGCACGAAATCCGCGACCGCGGCCTGGTTGCGGTCACGGTGCGACTCGGCGAGCAGCGTCGCATGCCCGCTGCCATGCTCGGCAAGCGTCGCCGCGGGGATGTAGATCGCGTTCTCCTCCTCGGCATCGTGCGCGATGTCCTTGAGGATGTTCACCGTCTGCAAAGCCTCGCCGAACTGCTGGCACTTCGGCCAGAGTCTTGCGAACTCCGCCGGCCCCACGCTCGGCGCGTGCAGCGGCCACAGCTCGGTGAGCATGCACCCCACGGTGCCGGCCACGTAATAGCAGTACTCTCGGTACTCGGCCACCGTCTGGATGCGGATGCCCTCGGGGTACAGGCCGACGAACTTCCGCATCCCGCGCGCCATCTCGGTCACCCAGTGCACGACGCGGTCGCGCGATGCCGTGGACAGCGAACGGAGGAGTACGCCCACGAGGTCGGTGTGGCGCAGCAGTGCCACGTGCGCGGCATCGCCGGCGATGTCGTGCGCGAGCGCGGGAAAGGCCTCGGCGGCGTCACGATCGCCGAGGCAGCGCACGAACGCGTCGAGCAGTTCCTGCTTGCGCGCCGGCGACGCCGTGCCGTCGTCCTCGATCGTGTCGGCGATGCGGCAGAGGAGATAGGCCGTGAGCACCGAGCGGCCCAGCATCCCGGGGAGGAAGCGGATCGAGATCGCGAACGTGCGTGAGACGCCGGGGAGCACCTCATGGCCGAAGCGGACGGCGTCGCGCACCCGTTGCGGCGAGTCGACGCTCATCGCCGCGGGCCCGTGAACGCGTCGAGCAGTGCCGCGGCGGGACTCGGCTT
>JACQBG010000047.1 GCA_016194585.1 Gemmatimonadota bacterium | reverse complement strand
GACAAGGTCGCCCTCATCTACGGGCAGATGAACGAGCCGCCGGGTGCGCGCCTGCGCGTCGGCCTCTCGGGGCTGACGGTGGCCGAGTACTTCCGCGACAAGGAGAAGGCGGACGTCCTCGTCTTCATCGACAACATCTTCCGCTTCACGCAGGCGGGGTCCGAGGTGTCGGCGCTCCTCGGCCGCATGCCGAGCGCCGTGGGCTACCAGCCGACGCTGGCGACGGAGATGGGCGACCTGCAGGAGCGCATCACGTCGACGCGCGACGGCTCGATCACCTCGGTGCAGGCGATCTACGTGCCGGCCGACGACCTCACCGACCCGGCGCCGGCGACGGCGTTCGCGCACCTCGACGCCACCGTCGTGCTCAGCCGCAAGATCACCGAGCTCGGCATCTACCCGGCCGTCGATCCGCTCGACTCGAGCTCGCGCATCCTCGATCCGCAGTACGTCGGGGCCCGCCACTACAAGGCGGCCACCGAGGTGCAGCGCATCCTCCAGCGCTACAAGGAACTGCAGGACATCATCGCGATCCTCGGCATGGAAGAGCTCTCCGAGGACGACAAGCTGATCGTCGGCCGCGCGCGCCGCATCCAGCGCTTCATGTCGCAGCCGTTCGCGGTCGCCGAGCAGTTCACGGGCATCCCCGGCAAGTACGTGAAGATCGAGGAGACGATCTCGTCGTTCGAGCGGCTCGTCGCCGGCGAGTTCGACACGCTGCCGGAGCAGGCGTTCTTCATGGCGGGCGGCATCGACGACGTGATCGAGAACGCCCGCAAGATGCAGGGCTGAGCGCGCGATGCTCCACGTCAGCGTCATCTCGCCAGAGGCGAAACTGTTCGAAGGCGACGCGCCGTCCCTGACGGCGCCCGCGTTCGACGGCGAGCTCGGCATCCTCACCGGGCACGCCCCGATGGTCACCGTGCTCGGCAAGGGCACGCTCCGCGTGGGCGGCGGTCCGTCGTTCGCCGTCGAGGGCGGGTTCCTGCAGGTGGTCGACGACCAGGTGCGCGTCGTCACGGAGAAGGCCAAGGCCGTCTGAGCTGGGCGGTGGTGACCGGTGGTCACGCGGCGGGACGCCCAACGGGCGTCCCGCCGCGTTCTGCATGCGCACGAAACCCGCGAGAGGAACCGTGCGCGCGTCCGCGGCGTACGATGACTCGGGTGGCGCGACGATCGTCATCCCACTGACCCCTCGATCCGGCCTTCCATGCGATCCGCCATCACCGCCCTGCTGCTTTCCGCCGCCGCGGCGCTCCCCGCCGCCGCGCAGACGTACAACATGCCCGCGCTCCAGACCCCCGTGCTCGCCGACCGCGAATACAACTTCGTGGCCTCGAGCGGGAGCGGGGCGGGCACCGCGCTCCTCTTCCAGTGGCGCGAAGGACTCCAGCCGCGCTGGCAGATGACGGCCGACGCCGGGCTCGCGGCGCCGCAGGGCGCGAACGTCGACACGCGCATCCTCATCGGCGCGGCGGTGGCGTATCAGGCCACGCGCGCCGACGGCGACTTCCCGTTCGATGTCGCACTCACCGGCGGTGCCGGCTTCTCGGCCGGCAACGCCGACAAGGCGGGCCCGGGGCCGCACGCCGCGAACGGCACCGTGGTCCGCCTCCCCTTCGGCGCCGCGATCGGCCATACGTTCGACCTCGATCAGGGATTCCAGCTCACGCCGTTCGTGCACCCGCGCCTCTCCTTCGACCGGTGCAGCTCGTGCAACGGCGGCGCATCCGACTCGAAGGTGAACGTCGACGTCGACCTTGGGGCGAACCTTCAGATCACGCCGCAGGTGGCGCTGCGCGTCGCCGGCCTCGTCGGCGGCACGGACTTCCTCGGCGGCACGAACGCCGTCGCCTTCTCGGTCGCCTGGACCCCGAAGGGGCTCAGGAAGTAGCGAGCAGCGCCTCGACCAGCGCCGCCGATCGCTCGGCGGCGCCTATCCCAGACTCCACGAGAGAGCGCGCGCGACGGCCGGCGGCCGCGCGCGCCTCGCGCTCGGAGAACCACGCCAGCAGCCGGGCGCCGAGTTCGCGCGCGTCGGCGCACGCGAACGCGCCACCCTGCGCGAGGAGCAGCCCCGCGTCGCGGCTCCGCTCGTGGCGCGGGCCGAACAGCACGGGGGCCCCGAACGCCGCCGGCTCGATCACCGAGTGCAGCCCCGCGTCGTGGAACCCGCCGCCGACGAAGGCGACGTCGGCGAGCGCGTAGAGGTCGCCCAGCACGCCGACCCGGTCGACGACGATGACGTCGGCCGTGCGCTGCGCGTCGCCGCCGAGGCGCGCGCAGGTGAGCCGCGCCTCGCGCGCCCACGCTTCGATGGGGCGCATGGCGCGCGCCGTCGGCTCGTGCGGTGCGATGACGAGACGCGCGGCGGGGATCCGTTCGCGGACGACGCCCCACGCGTCGAGCAGCGCCGCCTCGTCGGCCGGCCAGGTGGAACCGGCGACCAGCGTCGGGCGCGCACTCGCGAGGGGAGCGAGCAGCGCGCCGCCGCGATCGGCCGCTGTGGCGCGCTGCCACACCTGGTCGTAGCGCGTGTCGCCGGTGACCGCGATGCGGTCGCGCCGGACGCCCAGCGCCGTGAGCCGGCCGGCGTCGCCGGCGTCGATCGCGCCCACGGCGTCGAGTGCCGCGTAGGCGTCGCTCAGCAGCAGCGACGCGATGCGTGAGGTGCGACCCGACCCTTCGGACATCGTCGCCGAGATCATCCCCACGCGCACGCCGCGCCGGGCCGCCTCCTCGACGAGCAGCGGCCACACGTCGAGCTTGCTGAACACGAGCGCCGTCGGGCGCAGCGCGTGGAGCACGGCGCGCGCGTCGGCTGCGGAGTCGAACGGGAGGTAGTCGGCGAAGTCGGCGCCGACCGACTGCGCGAACGCGGCGGCGCTCGGCGAGAAGAACGTGTAGGCGATCTGGAGCGCGGGATGGCGTTGTCGCAGGAGGGGGAGCACGGCGCGCGCCTGCAGCCCTTCGCCGACCGACGGGGCGTGCATCCAGAGCAGCGGTCGTCGATCGTCGCGCTGCGAGCTGGCCCACGCCGCGTAGCGCGCCACGACACCGCGCCGCGCCCCCAGCGACCGCCACCACTTGCCCTGCGCGCCGCGCGGCACGAGGTGCGCCGCGAAGCGCGCGGCGGAGACGGCGGCGGCGTACGGCGCGCGCGCGAGCGGATGCATGCGATCAGTCCGCTCGCGCGCCGCGCCTCACCCCTTCTTCGGCGCGGCGGCGAGCACCGAGTCGATGACGCGACGGAACTCGCGCAGCGGCTGGGCGCCGAGCAGTTGGCGTTGCGCCACGAAGAACGTCGGGGTCGACTGCACGCCGGCCTGTCGTCCGCGCTCGAGGTCGGCGTCGATCAACGGCTTCATGGCGTCGGTGCGGATGCAGGCGCGCAGTTTCGCCACGTCCACGCCGGCGGTGGCGGACAGCGAGTCGAAGTACGCCCGCGGGTCGGAGAGCTTCTCCCACGCCCCCTGCGAGGTGAAGATCTTCTCCTCGGTCTCCCAGAACTTTCCCTGCGCCGACGCGCACATCGCGTAGTTCGCGGCGGGCATCGCGTTCTGGTGCATCGGCAGCGGGAAGTTCAGGTACGCGACGCGGAGCTTGCCCGTGTCGACGTAGTCCTTCTTGATCGCCGCGAAGCTCTCGTCGTGCCACATCTTGCAGTACGGGCACTGGAAATCGCTGACGATGACGAGCCACGTCGTCGCCGATTCGGCGCCGAGGATGCGTCCGCGGTCGGCGACACCGATGAGGGAGTCACTCTTCGCGATGGTGGCTTCGGCGAGATGCAATTCGGCCGGATTGCGCGGCGGAGCCGGTTGATTCGACGCGGCGTCGCCGCGCGTGCACGCGGCGAGCAGCGCGGCCAGGGGGAGGATCAGGAGTCGGCGCATGGTCGGAGTTCGGCGGTGATGTAGGAGCCCGTCGGTCGGGGGCGATGGGTGAATAATGTAGTGGCTCGGCGTCTGGGGCGACCCGGCCGCGCGGTGACGTGCGCCGAGACTCACCCGCCCCGGGGTGCGGATCCGGGGAGGTTCATTCGCGGACCGGGCCGAGGTGGCCACGCGGACGCCCTTGCCGCGCCGCCCGGCGTGAAACTTTCCTCCCCGCGCGCACGAACGGAGTGTAAGATTCGGAGCCGCCCGTGTGGCGGCACCATGCTCGAACGGATACCTCTCTCCTTCCCCCCGCGCCCCGCGCGTCCCGCCGCCGCCGCTCTCCTGCTGGTGGCGCTGCTGGCGTTCCCGGCGAGCGCGCAGCAAGGCACCCCGGTCATCCCTCCGCCGCGGGGGATGGTGAACGACTTCGCCGGCGTCATCCCGGCCGACCAGGTCGCGCGCATCGAACGGCTGGCGCAAGTCGTGCGTGACGCGTCGGGGGGCGAGATCGCCGTGGTGACGCTCCCCGACATCGCCGGCCGCAACGCCGGTGACGTCGCGCTGCAGATCGGGCGTGAGTGGAAGGTCGGGTCGAACGCGAAGATCGGCGACGCGCGGCGGAACACGGGGATCGTGATCCTGGTCGTGCCCAAGCAGACGAGTTCGGACGGCAAGGGGCATGTCGCGATCGAGACGGGGCAGGGGACCGAGGGATTCATCACCGACGCCACGGCCGGCGACATCCGCCGCGAGGCCACGCCGCTGCTCGCGCGCGGGGACTACGGCACCGCGATGGAGCTGATGGCCCAGCGGGTGGCGGAGAAGTACGCGTCGAATTTCGGGTTCTCCATCGACTCGGTGGCCCGCATCCCGGCGGCCGAGAGCGCGCCGGCGCGGCGCGGTTCGCGCGGCGGCGGGTTCCCACCGCAACTCGCGCTGATCCTGTTCGTCCTGGCGTTCATGGTGCTCACGCGCGGCCGGGGCAGCGGCTGCCTTTGGCTGCTGCTCGCCTCGCAGGGCGGTGGGCGGCGCGGCGGCTGGGGTGGCGGTGGCTTCGGCGGCGGCGGTGGCGGCGGCGGATTCGGCGGATTCGGTGGTGGCGGTGGCTTCTCTGGCGGCGGCTCGAGCGGAGACTTCTGAGCGATGGCGACGATGACCCTGGACGAGTTGGTCGTGCAGTTGCGGTCGGCGTACGGCGCCGACCTGCTCGCGGTCGTGCTCTACGGCTCGGCGGCCGGTGGCGAGCGTCACGCCGGACATTCGGACGAGAACGTGCTCGTGCTGGTGCGCGAGGTGCGGCCGCTCGCGGTGCATCCGGCGGGAGCGGCGAGCCGCGCGTGGAGCAAGACCGGCAACCGCATCCCGCTCACGCTCACCGAGGCGGAGTGGCGGTCGAGCGTCGACGTGTTCGCGATGGAGCACGCCGACATCAAGGAGCGGCACCGGGTGCTGTGGGCGGCCGACGGGTTCGACCCGTTCGCCGGCATCAGCGTGTCGCGCGCCGACCTGCGCCAGCAGCTGGAGTACGAGACGATGGCGACGCTCCTCCGTGTGCGGGCCGGGATGTTCGCGACGAGCGACGACCCGGCGCGGCGCATCGAGTTGCTCGCCGCGAGCGCGGGGCAGGTGCTGGTGGTGTTCCGCGCGCTGGCGCGGCTGATCGGCGAGGCACCGGACGCGAACAGCGAGGCCCTGTGCCGCCGCATCGCGGCGCACGCGGGCTTCGACGCGACCCCGTTCGAAGCAGTGCTCGCGCACCGCCGGAAGCAGACGAAGCTGACGGCGCAGGAGGCGAGCGCCGTGATGACCGGCTATCACGCCGGGTTGGAGCGACTGGTGGCGTTCCTCGATACGCTGCCCGTCTCGGAGTAGGGTGGTTCGATTGCACGTAGACTTTTCCCCGGAGAAGCAGATGCGACGCAATTTCCTCGTCCTGGCCCTTCCGCTGCTGGTGGGCGCGTGCGGGTACAATTCCATCCAGTCGATGGATGAGACCGCGGCGGCCGCGCAGAAGCAGATCTCGGTGCAACTGCAGCGCCGCGCCGACCTCGTGCCGAACCTCGTGAGCACGGTGAAGGGATTCGCGGCGCAGGAAGCGGAGGTGTTCGAGACCGTCGCCAAGGCGCGCGCCGGGCTGGCGGGCGCGGTGCAGGGCGGCAACGTCACGGAGATGGCGAACGCCAACCAGCAGATGACGGGCGCGCTCGGCCGGCTGCTGGCGATCTCGGAGAACTACCCGCAGCTGAAGAGCGACAAGAACTTCCTGCAGCTGCAGGACGAGCTGACGGGCACGGAGAACCGGATCGCCGTGGCGCGCACCGACTACAACGGCGCGGTCGAGGCGTATAACGCATACATTCGTAAGTTCCCGCAGGTACTGACGGCGAAGGTGATCGGCGCGAAGCCGCGTGACTACTTCGACGTCACGAACCCGGGTGCCCGCGAAGCGCCGACGGTGGACTTCTCCAAACCGGCGGCGAAGAACTAGCGCGGGACCGCACGACCCCTACCACCACGACCATGAAATCGACCGTGCGCGGCGTCGCAGTGCTCGCGTTATGCTCACTCTCGGCATGCGGGCGCGCCGCCGCGCCGGCCGATCCGCAACTCGTCGCGCAGTGGATGCGCGCCGGACTGGTATTCACGCGCAGCGAGCGGCTCGGCCCGCCGTTGGCCGGCCGCATCGCGGCGTACGGATCGCTCGCACTCTACGAGGGCTACGCAAGCGACCCGCATTCGACCTTGCGGTCGCTCGCCGGGCAGCTGAACGGACTCGCGACGTTGCCGGCGGCGCCGTCCGACGGCGCCGTCGACGGCGCCACGGTCGCGGCCGAGGCCGAGCGTGTGGTGCTCGATTCGCTGTACCGCGACGGCCGGCCGGCGACGCGTCGCACGGTCGACTCGCTCTCGAAGGCCCAGGTCGCGGCACGCGAGGCCGCCGGCGTCGGCAGCGCCATGCGCGACCGATCGCTCGCGCACGGGCGCGCGCTCGCCGCCGCTCTCCTCGCCTACGCCGCCACCGACAGCTTCTACGCGACGCGCGGGCGGCCGTGGACGGCGCCGACCGGACGGCAGTTCTGGGTGAACACCGCGACGACCGACCAGTACGTGACGCAGCAGCTGTCGTCGCAGTCCGACGTCGCCGTGACGAAGAACTCCGGCGACACGCTCGACGTGGAGCGCGCCACGGAGAAGGGCCTGCTGATGAATCGCCCGAAGAAGGCCGGGCCGACCACGCTCCCGGCGTTCGACCCGGTGAAGCCGACCGAGCCCTACTGGGGCGTGTTGCGGCCGTTCACGCTGCAGGATGGCGACGAGTGCAAGCCGCCCGTGCCGCCGCCGTATTCCGAGAAGCCGGGGAGCGAGTTCTACCAGATGGCGCAGGAGTTCTACGACACGGTGAAGGCCTTGACGCCGGACAAGCGGCAGACCGCGCTCTACTGGGCCGACAATCCGGTCGCCACGGGCACGCCCGCGTTCCACTGGATCAGCGTGCTGCTGCACATGGTGAGCGCGCGGCACCTGACGGCCGAGCAGGCGGTCGAGGACTTCACGCTCACGTCCATCGCCATCCACGACGCGTTCATCGGCTGCTGGCGCGAGAAGTACCGTTCGTTCGTGGTGCGCCCCGTGACGTACGTGCAGCGCGTGTGGGATCCCAAGTACGTGACGGTGTTCGCCACGCCGCCGTTCCCCGAGTATTCATCGGGGCATTCGGTGATCTCGGGCGCGGCCGTGGAAGTGCTGATCCACCAGCTCGGCGACACCACCGCGTACGTGGATTCGAGCCAGGTCGACGTCGGTCAGGCCGCGCGCGCCTATCCGTCGTTGTCCGCCGCGCTGCACGAGGTCGCCATGTCACGCGTGTACGGCGGCATCCACTACATGAAGGCCGTCGTCGACGGGATGAAGCAGGGGCAGTGCGTGGGACAGCGCGTGATCAAGCGGCTGCAGACGCACCGCGCGGGGTGACCGCGGCGGTCGCGGGGTCGCGACGGGAGTGGAGCAGGATCGCGAGCGCGAGCGGCACGCCGTAGCTGCCGCCGCGCTCGATGATCTCCCAGAAGGGCGCGCCCGCCGTGACGAAGAGCGCTTCGGTGGCCAGCTTCCAGCACGCCATGAAGAGGGCGAGCTCGGCGGACGGTCGCGCGACGATCGCGATGGCGAGCGCCACCTCGACGATGCCGCTCCAGAACGTGAGCGACGTCGCGGCGCCGCCGAACACCGACGCCATGGTGGTGACGATCCCCGGCTTGACGCCGAGGGCGAGCGCGCCGTGCCCGACGAACAGCAGCGCGGCGGCGAGCGCGAGCGCGCGTGGCAGCCACACCTCGCGCAGCGTGGCCGGCTCCGGCACGGCGGCCTTCAGCCACCGCCCCGCGAGCGGCACGCAGAGCAGCAGGAAGGCGATGGGGGCGCCATAATTGCCGGCACGCTCGACGGCTTCCCACGACGATTCGCCGGAGAGCGGACGCAGGAGGGCGGTCCACACGGCCCAGATCACCATCCAGAGCAGCACGGCGGGGCGCGGCGAGAGCAGGATCGAGATGCCGAGCGACACGTCCATCAGGCCGACGAGGGGCATCAGTTCACGCGCCGTGTCGCGCCCGACGCCGACGACGCCGAAGTAGGGGACCCACGCTTCCTTGCGGTAGAAGCCGAACGCCCCGTGCCCTACGTAGCACATGAAGCATGCGACGCGCAGCACCCACGCTATCTTGGTCGAGATCCCCCTGCGGCGCGGCGGGGATGCGGTCATCAGCTCTCCGGAGGACGACGTGCGAGTTCCGTCACGTAACTTGGGGTCGCAACCGAGCAGGTCAAGCGATGGGCCGGCACGCGCGACGCGCGGAATTCGCCGAGTGGTTCATTCGGGAATCGCGCCAGCCGCGCCAGAAGCATCGCCCGGTCGCGCCGCGTGGCCACGCATCGCGCGCCTTGCCGCGATGCCGCTCCTCGCCGCGCTGGCCGCCTGCGGACCGCGCGTGGACACATCGTGGCACCAGGCCGAAGGCTACCGGTGGCGTGCGCTCGCCCTGCCGTGGCGTGGCCACGACGGATTCACGCAACTCGACGCCTCCTCGACGGGGCTCACGCACCGCAACGACGTCGATGACGAGCACGCGCTCGCGAACCGCAACCTGCTCATCGGATCGGGAGTCGCGCTGGGCGACATCGACGGCGACGGACTCCCCGACGTGTTCCTTGCCTCCGTCGAGCGGCCGGCGGCGCTCTATCACAATCTCGGCGGCTTCAAGTTCGAGGACGTCACCGCGGCGAGCGGCATCGATACCAAGGGGCTCGCCACCACCGGCGCCGTGTTCGCCGACGTCAACGGCGACGGCGCACTCGACCTCATCGTCGGCACGCTGGGCGGTCCGCTCAAGCTCTGGCTCAACGACGGCAAGGGGCACTTCACCGATGCGACGAAAGCGAGCGGCCTCGACAGCGGCTACGCCGCGACGACGCTCACGCTCGCCGACGTCGACGGCAACGGCACGCTCGACCTGTACGTGGCGACGTACAAGACGCGCAACGCGCTCGACGCCTATCCGCCGCAGGCGCGGTCGTTCGACCAGGTGGTGAAGAAGATCGGCGAGCACTACGAGGTACTGCCGCAGTGGAAGAAGGAATACCGCATCGAGGAGCGCGCCGACCTCGGTGGGATCGTGCGCTCGCAGCGCGCCGACGTCGACCTGTTCTTCCTGAACGACGGCAAGGGGCACTTCACGCGCGTGCCGGTGACGGCGCCGCGCTTCCTCGGCGCCGACGGCAAGCCGCTCGCCGAGGAGCCCGACTTCTTCGGGCTCGCGGCGCGCTTCTACGACGTGAACGGCGACGGCGCGCCCGACCTCTACGTGTGCAACGATTTCGAGGACCCCGACCAGTTCTGGATCAACGACGGCAAGGGGAACTTCCGCCTCGCCTCGCCGTACGCGCTGCGCGAGACGAGCAACACCTGCATGAGCGTCGACTTCGCGGACGTGAACCGCGACGGCAACGTGGACTTCTTCACCGCCGACATGGCGAACCCCACGCTCGCCGGACGACAGACCGAGGTGCCGACGCACACGCCGCTCCGCAAGCCGGTGGGGCTCACGCCCGACCGGCCGCAGTGGATGCGGAACATGCTGCAGGTGTCGCGCGGCGACGGCACGTGGGCCCAGATCGGCGACTATGCCGGCGTCATCGCCACCGACTGGACGTGGGGCTCCGCGTTCCTCGACGTGGACTTCGACGGCTACGAAGACCTGCTCGTGGTGAACGGCCACCGGTGGGACACGCGCGACGCCGACACGTACGACCGGCTGCGCGACAAGTTCCCGCGCGTGCCGTGGAACCGCGAGTCGGCCGAGTTCCCGCGCGGCGACTCGCACAGCATCGCGATGCGGAACAACGGCGACCTCACCTTCCGCGACGCGAGCCGGCAGTGGGGGTGGGGCACCGATGCGGCGATCACGCAGGGGATCGCGCTCGCCGACCTCAACGGTGACGGGGCGCTCGACGTGGTGGCGACGCGGCTCGACGCGCCGCCCGTGGTCTATCGCAACGACAGCAAGGCGCCGCGCGTCGCCGTGCGGCTGAAGGGCGATGCCCCGAACGTGGCGGGGATCGGCGCGAAGATCACGGTGCGCGCCGCGGGGCTGCCGGTGCAGTCGCGCGAGATCACGGCCGGCGGCTACTACCTCTCGGGGAGCGACGCCGAGTTGAGCTTCGCGGCCGGGAAGGACAGCGTGCTGACGATCGAGGTGCGGTGGCGCGACGGACGGGTCAGCACGATCCGCGACGCGCGGCCGAACCGTCTGTACGAGGTCGACGCCACGCGCGCCGTGGCGGCGAGCGCTCCCACTCCAGCGCCGGCGCCGCTCTTCCAGGACGCGACCGCGCTGCTCGGCGGCCACCAGCACGTCGATTCGCTGTTCGACGACTTCTCCCGGCAGCCGCTGCTGCCGAATCGATTCAGCCAACTCGGCCCGGGCATCGCCTGGGCGGACGTCGACGGCGACGGGAAGCCCGACCTCGTCGTCGGCACGGGGCGTGGTGGCGCGCTCACGGTGCTGCGCAACGACGGCGCGAAGTTCACGCCGTTGCGCGCGCCCGGCACCGCGCGGTGGGACCTGAGCACGGTGCTGCCAGTTCCAGACGGACATGGCGGGACGATGCTCGTGGCCGGTCAATCGAACTACGAATCACTCTCGGCGGCCGACGCGATGTCGGCGCCGTCGGTGATCGCGTTCCCGTTGACGCGCGGCGCGCCCGGTGCGCCGGTGGCGGTCGCGCCGCCCGACAGCGCGAGCGTCGGTGCGCTCGCCCTCGCCGACGTGAACGGTGACGGCCGGCTCGACCTGTTCGTCGGGGCACGCGTGATCCCCGGCGCGTGGCCGCTCCCCGCGCCGTCGCATCTGTACCTGCGGCAGGCCGACGGGAGTTGGGCACCCGATCCGAAGAACGCGGCGCTGTTCGCCCGCCTCGGGCTCGTGACCGCGGCGACGTTCGTCGATCTCGACAACGACGGCTGGCCCGACCTCGTCGTGGCGAGCGAGTGGGGCCCGATCCGCGTGCTCCACAACGTGAAGGGGGTCTTCAGCGACGAGACCAAGGCGTGGGGACTCGACGGCATCTCGAGCCGGTGGAACGGCGTCTCGGTGGGCGACTTCGACGGCGACGGGCGGCTCGACCTCGTGGTGACGAGCTGGGGGCGCAACACCGGATGGCGCGCGTCGAACGATCGTCCGTACGAACTCGTCGTGGGCCGCTTCGGGACGTCGGGGCCCGGGCTGCTGGCCGCGCAGCGCGACTCGGCGACCGGCAAGGAGATGCCGCTCGAGAGCTTCGCGCGGCTCGGCGTCGCGTATCCCGACGTGAAGCGCCGGATCGCGACGTACGCGGACTACGCGAAGTCGACCGTCGACGAGGTGCTGGGTGACGGGGCCAAAGGCGCGGCCCGCGTCGGCGCGACGACGTTCGATCATCTGCTGCTGCTCAACCGCGGCGGGCACTTCGACGTCACGCCGCTCCCCGCGCTGGCGCAGCTCGCGCCGTCGTCGGGCGCGGTCGTCGCCGACTTCGACGGCGACGGACACGAGGACCTGTTCCTCGCGCAGAACTTCTTCCCGACGGAGATCAGCACGCTGCGGTTCGACGCCGGCGCGGGACTCCTGCTGCTCGGCGACGGGAAGGGGGGCTTCACGCCACGGACCGTGGGGGAGAGCGGCATCTCCGTGCTCGGCGACGCGCGGGGCGCGGCGGCGGCGGACTTCGACGGCGACGGCCGCGTGGACCTGGCGGTGTCGCAGAACGGCGCGGCGACGACGCTGTGGCGGAATCGCGGAGCGCGCCCCGGGGTGCGCGTGCACCTCGAGGGGATGTGCGGTGCCGGCAATCCGCTGTGCATCGGCGCGCGCGTGCGCGTGGTGCAGGGCGCGCGGTCGTTCCCCGTACGAGAGATCCATGCGGGGAGTGGCTACTGGTCGATGGACGGTGCGGTGCCGGTGCTCGCCGTGCCCGAGGGCGATTACGAGATCGAGGCGGTGCTGCCCGGCGGCACGAAGTCGAACGTGCGCGTGAAGGCGGGGACGCTCGACGCGCGGTTCAGCGGCGCGCCGAAGCCGTGAGCCCGCGATCCGCGGCGCGGCGCGCGCCCCGGATCGCTAGCGGATGGCGCCGATGGAATCGAGCGGATACACCGCGATGCGGTGCGTCCGCATGCTGAACGCGTCCTGCGACGTCGCCGTGTTGATCTGCAGCGCGTGCGACCGCTGCACCGGCATGTGGCAGGTCGCGCAGCGTGCGAGGGCGATGGTCGTGCCGGCGGGGAGTGGCGTGTGGCGCTCGGCCTGGTGGCACTGCAGGCATTTGCCCGAGAGCACGTCGGGGTCGCGCTGCACGGTGTGCACGTCGTGGCACGTGGAGCACGACATGTTGGGGCTCGAGCGGAAGCACTTCGATCGGCGCAGGAGCCCGACCTGGTCGCCGTGCACGTCGGGGAGCGCCGTCGCGGTGTCGGGATGGGAGGCGAGATACTTGTCGAGTCGTTCGCCGGCGCGGTACGTGAACGATGCCGTGCGCTGCGGCCGTCCGCCCGAATGACAGAGCGCGCACACGTCCATCCGGAGGTCGCGGTCGATCTTCGCGGGGTTCACGATGTCGTGCGCGACGGTGTCGGCCGGGTGCGCCGTGTGCCAGGCGACGTGCTGGCGCGCGTCGCCGTGGCATTTCTCGCAGGAGATGCCGAGCTGGAACCGCTGCGTGTCGTATCGCAGCCCCGAGTCGGTGCGCACGGCGAGGAACGACGTGGCGTGGCACTCGAGGCAGCGCGTGGTGATGACGCGGCCGAAATCCACCTCGCCGTCGCGGTAGCCCGGGCTGTTGATCCAACCGTTCGTGGCGGTCAGGTACGAGACGGGGAGCTCGTACAGGATGGCGTCCTTCCAATAGAGGTACGTCTGTCCGCGCCGCCCCGAGCCGACGACGAGGTCGAACCGTTCCATGCGGTCGAGGTTGCGCGTGACGTCGCGCGCGTGCTGGAAGAACCCCTCGGGGCGCGCTTCCATCGTGAACGAGACGAAGGGCGAGCGCGTGTGGAGGACGTTCTTGCCTTCGGTGAAGTCGCCGAGGATGGTGGCGCGCGCGGCGGGGGCGGAGGTGAGGGCGTGCGCGGTGCGCGCGTGGCTCTCGACGATCGCCTTGTGGCAGGGCGCACAGGCGGAGGGCGGGAGCGAGAGCGGATCGCGCGACACGACGCGGCCGTCGCCGCCGCAGGCCAGCGAGAGAACGGCGAGACTGAGGGCGGCGCGGTACGGGTTCATCTGAGGGCGTCGGTGCGTGGTGCTCGGCCGGCGGGTGGAGCCGGGGCGATGTGTTGGGCCGCCGACGCGCCCCGCGTCAGGGCTTATGCTGGATCGGCGTCGACCGGGTCCATATGACGATAACACCGCACCCCGCGTCGACGCCCGCGTATTCGCCCGGCGTATCGGTGGGGCCGTTGTAGACCTCGATGCCGGCCACGTCACGGATGGCGATGTTCGGGCCGAATTCCGGATCGGGGCGATCGTCGACGATGTATTGCGGGAGGCATTGCATGGGCGCGCGGGCCATGCGGATGTAGCAGCCGGCGCCGCCGCCGCAATCGATCTGCACGCCGCGCATGTCGCGGACGGCGTCGACGAGGTTGTTGTAGTTGCCCTTTTCGATGTCTTCGGCGGTGCGGTACTGGCCGCGGCCGGTGATGCGTCGGCGTTCGAAGTCGGCGTAGCGGGCGCCGCGGAGGGGAGCCGGGGCAGAGATGGCGACCCTGGGGAGGTGCTGGGCGTTGGCTTTGCCGGCGGCGGAGGAGTCGATATCGAAGCGGCGTTCCATGTCGTCGCCCTTGGCGAGGGCGACGACGGCGGTGGTGACGGGGTAGCCTGGGGAGCGGATGTAGAGGCGGACGATGCCTGCGGGTAGGTCGGTGAAGAGGAAGTGACCAGCCGAATCAACGGTTACTGTCCGGGTATCCCCGGCAAACACGATATCCGCCTTCGTAACCGGCTTGCCGGTCATTTTGTCCACCACCGACCCCCGGATCCTGGCATCCCCTTTTTGGGCGGCCGCCGAGTGGGGCGCCAGAAGGGAAATGAGGAGGAAGAGGGGGGAGGCGAGGGGGAGTCGGAGAGGCATGTGGAGGCTCCTGCTGGGGCGACCTGTGACGCCGCGTGGGGCTGGTCAGGTAGTAATGAGTTGGTTACGTCAGGGTTTCGCAAGAGTTACCATTGCGGGATTCCCTGACAGGCCACATCTTCTGGCCCAGTAAGCCGGTGCGATGATGCACGGGGCCTGCCGATCCGTGCTTCGGCGGTGCCTCCGTTCCACCCCATCTTCATCACATCACCCCCCCCACACGTTGCGAGGTTCATCAATGGATCGAGCGTGGATGCTCCGGTCGCTTCGAGCGATCGGGGCCGTCGTTGCTTTGGCGTTGTTCGCCACGGCCGCGTCGGCTCAGAGCGCCGTGTTCTCCGGCAAAGTGACGTCGTCTGGCCAGCCCTTGGGCGGCGCCAGCGTCGGCATCCCGGAACTTGGCGTTGGCGCCATCACGGGCAGTGACGGCAAGTACAGCTTCACCGTCGAAGTGGCGAAAGCTCGCGGCAATCCGGTCGCGCTGACGGTCCGCTACATCGGCTACAAGCCGAAGCGGATGTCGGTCATCCTCACGGCCGGCCGCACCGAGAAGGACTACGACCTCGAGAAGGACGTGCTGTCGCTCGATCAGGTCGTCGTCACCGGCGTGAACGAGGCGACGTCGCAGAAGAAGACGGCGTTCTCGGTCGGCGTCGTGGATGCCTCGCAGATCAAGGAATCGCCCGCGACGTCGCCGATCGGCGCGCTCGCCGGCAAGGTGGCCGGCGCGGAAGTCATGACGACGAGCGGCCAGCCTGGCGCCGAGCCGGCGATCCGGCTCCGTTCGGCGACGAGCCTGACGGGCCGCCAGGACCCGCTCATCATCGTCGACGGCACGATCACCCGCCTCGGTCTCGCCGACATCAATTCGGAAGACATCGAGCGCGTCGAAGTGATCAAGGGCGCCGCGGCGAGCTCGCTGTACGGCTCCGACGCCGCGAACGGCGTCGTGCAGATCTTCACGAAGCGCGGCGCGAGCCTCGCCGAGGGTCAGCTCGCCTTCACGATCCGCAACGAGCTCGGGTCGAGCAACCTGCCCCGCAAGGTGCCGGGCAACATGTCGCACGACTACCAACAGAACGCCGACGGCAGCTTCCTGCTCGACGCGAACGGCAACCGGCAGGAGCGCACCGACAAGCTGTCGGTGGGGACGTACCCGAAGGTCTACGACCAGCTCGACCAGGTGTTCAAGCCCGGTCAGTTCATGACGAACTACGTGTCGGTGGGACAGCGGCGTGGGAGCAACAACTTCAACGCCTCGTTCCAGAACACGCATGACGCGGGCACGCTGGCGCTGCTGAACGGCTTCAGCCGCCAGAACTTCCGCATCAACGTCGACCAGGTGATGAACGACCAGTGGGACATCTCCACGGGCGCGTTCTATGGCCGGTCGCACTCGGACCAGGGCACGGACCACGGCATCTTCTTCGGCCTCAAGTTCCTCGAGCCGAACATCGACATCACGGCGCCGAACAAGGACGGCACGCCGTACAACGCCGTGATCAAACAGCCGCCCCTCTCGGGCAACGTGGTCAACCCGCTCTACGGCTTGGCCCAGCGCTCGGTGTACGATGACCGTGACCGGTTCACGGGGACGTTCAAGCTCCGGTATCGTCCGACCTCGTGGCTGACCGCCGAAGGGAACGTGAACTTCGACGAGTCGAACGAGATGTACAAGAACTTCACGCCGAAGGGGTTCCTGAACTCGTCGGGTGCGGCGAGCAACGGTGGCCTTTTCGAGGCCTCGACGGCCGACCGCTCGTACAACACGGGCGTGACGGTGACGGCGACCAAGACGTGGGGCTGGCTCACGAACACGACGAAGGGGGCGTGGGTCTACGAAGACCAGCTCAACCGCAACGTGAACGTGAACGCCACGTCGCTGTCGGTGCCGCAGGTGACGGAGTTCGCGGCCGCGGCGCAGGATCCCAACAACCCGGTGCAGCCGGGGTCGAGCACGCAGACGATCCGCAACCAGGACTTCTTCCTGATCTCGACGTTCGACATCAAGGACAAGCTGATCGTCGACGGGCTCGTGCGGCGTGACGAGTCGTCGCTGTTCGGCGCGCAGAGCCGCTCGGCGACGTACCACCGCATCTCGGCGGCGTACCGCCTGAGCGAGGACATCCACATCCCGGGCGTCGACGAGTTCAAGCTCCGCTACTCGTACGGCACGGCCGGATTGCGCCCGGTGTTCGATGCGCAGTACCAGATCTTCTCGGTGAGCGGTGGCAGCCCGCAGAAGGTGACGCTGGGCAACCCGCTGCTGAAGCCGGCGTTCTCGCGCGAAGGCGAGTACGGCTTCAACATCAACTTCCTGACGAACTTCACCTTGGAGTACAGCTACTCCGACAAGGTGACGAGCGACCAGATCCTGAAGGTGCCGGTGAGCTCGGCGTCGGGCTACCAGAACCAGTGGGTGAACGCGGCGACGCTCGCCGGCAACACGCACGAGCTGACGCTGGGCGCGGTGCTGTACTCGAAGGGTGAGACCTTCTGGCGCATGAACCTCGCCGGCGACCGCACGCGGCAGACGATCACGGCGATGAACGTCGCGCCGGAGCTCGTCGGTCCGGACCCGAACGACGGCAACACCCGCATCTTCCGCATCGCGGCGGGCCAGAAGTTCGGCGTGATCTACGGCTCGCAGTGGATCCGCACGGCTGACCAGCTCGCGACGACGATCAAGGCGGGCGGGCTGTCGGGCGCGGCGTCGGATTACCAGCTCAACGAGCAGGGCTACTATGTGGCGAAGTCGGCGTTCCACACGATCAACGAGGCTCCGCTGAAGGCGTACAACGCCGACGGCACGACGCTCACGGCGATCGGCGACGTGAACCCGGACTTCAACCTGTCGATGAACCAGACGTTCCAGTACAAGTCGCTGTCGATCAACGGCGTCTTCACCTGGACGAAGGGCGGCAACATCTACAACTACACCCGCCAGTGGCCGTTCAACGAGCAGCGCGACCCCGTGTTCGACCAGCGTGGCCTCGGTGCCGTGCCGACCGGCAACCCGTACTCGACGGGCATGAAGCCGGTGACGTACTACCAGACGTTCTACAACAACTTCGACCCGAACTCGTACTTCGTCGAAGACGGGTCGTTCATCCGCCTGCGCGAGCTGTCGGTGAACTACCAGTTGCCGAAGTCGTGGGTGAAAGCGCTCAAGCTGGGCGACTTCCAGACGGCGAAGCTGGGCATCGTCGGACGCAACCTGTGGACGAGCACGAAGTACTCGGGCTACGATCCCGACGTGACCGGCCCGGGTGGCGGCAATCCGTTCGCCTACCGCGTGGATTACTTCACGTATCCCGCCTACCGCACGTTCACCATGATGCTCGAGCTCGGCTACTAAGCCGCGAGCCCTAACCACAGGAGATCGAGACTGATGCAGATGACCAGACTCGCTCGAGGGCTTGGGATCCTCGCCGTGTTGGCCGCGGCAGGGTGCAAGTCGCTCGACATCCAGAACCCGAACGCGCCGGACGCGCGGCGTGCGTTGAGCGACCCGGCGGCGATCGAAGCCGTCGCGGGCGGCACGATGCGCACGTGGATCAACACGTTCAACCAGGCGGAAGGGAACTCCGTGCTGGCCACGATGGCGCAGACGTTCTCGGCGTCGTGGAACAACTGGAACATGAACTTCTACTCCTCGATCGACGCGGACGGCACGCGCAACACGCGTCCGTACCAGAACGATCCGGCCGCCGCCGCGCGGACGACGATCGAGGCGCCGTGGACGGGGTATTACAGCGCCCTGTCGTCGGCGAACGACGTGCTGACGGCGATCCTCAAGAACGGGCTCGTTATCCACAACGCGTCGGACACGAAGCGGTCGGAGACGGTCGCCGCGATGCTGCAGGCGGCTTCACTGGCCGAGATCGCGATCAATTTCGACAAGGGGTACTTCATCGACGAGAACTCCGACATCTCGAAGCTGGCGTACGTGAACCGCAAGATCCTCCGCGACTCCGCGTTGTCGAAGTTCAACGCGGCGATCGCGCTGGCCAATGCGAACAGCTTCGTGACGCCGGCCTCGTGGACGAACGGCAACACGTACACCAACGTCCAGATCGCCCAGATCGGCAACACGCTCGCGGCGCGCCTGCTCGCGTACTGGCCGCGCAACTCGGCGGAGAACGCCGCGGTGAACTGGGCCGCGGTCGCGACGTACGCCTCGAAGGGGATCTCGAGCGGCACGGCGTTCGACTGGATGTTCATCGGCGACGGCTGCGTGGCGTGGTGCCCGGAGATGGCGGTCTGGTTCGACGCCTTCGACACGGGACGCGTGCATACCCGCGTGGCGCACATGCTCGACCCGGTGACGCAGACCACGCCCTGGCCGCTCGCGGCCGGCGGCAATCCGCAGCCGCATTCGCCCGACGCGCGCCTGGGTGACGGCACGTTCGGCACCGCGGACCAGGTCGCCGGATTCGGCAACATCCCGAAGGACGCCGGGGCGGGCACGGACTTCGTCTGGTCGTCGCAGGCGATCTTCCGCCCGAGCCGCGGCAGCTATCATCAGTCGAACATCGGCTTCATCAAGTACGATCTGTCCGGCACGCAGGACGCCAACGGGATCTACGGCGGCTACGGCCCGTATCCGGTGGCGACGGCGATGGAGAACAACCTGCTCTGGGCCGAAGGGCTCATCCGCAGCGGTGGCTCGCTGGCGCAGGCCGCCACGCTCATCAACGCGTCGCACGTCGGGCGCGGCCACCTCGCTCCGGCGAGCGCGGGCGATGGCGTGTCGGGGCTGCTGGCGACGCTGCAGTACGAGCAGGACGTCGAGGAACTCGGCATCGGCGCGATCGGGTACTACAATCGTCGTCGTATCGACGGACTGATCGTCGGCACGCCGCACGAGATGCCGGTGCCCGCGAAGGAGCTTGGCGTGTTCGGCCAGGCGCTCTACACTTGGGGCGGTACGGGCCCGGCGAACTCGCCGACCCCTCCGTGACCTGAAGGCAGTACCGAATGACGACGCGGGCCGGGAGATCTCTCCCGGCCCGCGTTGCTTTTCGGCCCACCGATGGCGAGGCGTGGGTGCCGTAGATCCCGCGTCCTGCATGCCCGACAGCTCGACCGTCCAGGGCCCGCGGCAGCGCCGGCGCCCGCCGCCCTCCGGCGAGCCGCACCCTTCAGTCCGCGACCTTCTCCGGGAGCACGAAGGTGAGCGGATCGACCGGCTTCCCCTTCACGTGCACCTCGTAGTGGAGGTGCGGGCCGGTCGAGAGGCCGGTGTTGCCGACCGTCGCGACGACCTGGCCGCGCGTCACGTGCTGCCCCTCGTGCACCGCGATGCGCGAGCAATGCGCGAAGCGGGTCACGATGCCGTTGCCATGGTCGATCTCGAGCGTGTTGCCGTAGCCTGGCTCGTTGTGGTTCACCGACCGCACGATGCCCGACGCGGGCGCGACGATCGGCGCGCCCATCGGCGCCGTGACGTCGATCCCCTCGTGCGGCCGGTTCTCGTGCAGCACGGGGTGGAAGCGGCTCTGCGAGAAGTGGCTCGAGAGCCAGCCGACGGTCGGCATGATGGACGGCGTGTTCGCGAGGCGCTCGAAGTTGCGCGTGAGCGTGTCGTTGACGGCGCGGAAGCTCGCCGACAGCTCGGTGGCCCGCTGGATGAGTCCGTTGATGTCGGGGCGCCCGCCGAAGCTCAGCCGCCCGAAGAACGGCTTGTTCCGCTGCGGCGCGGAGGCGTCGGCGAGGCGGCCGCCGCCGGCGCCGATCCGCGAGGCGTCGGCCGACGCGGCCGAGTCGGTGGGAAGGCCGGCGAGCAGCCGGATCTGCTGATCGCGGTTCGCGAGCGCGGCGATGGTGTCGTTGAGCGTCGCGAGCCGGACGTCGATGCGCCCGAGCTCGGCGCGCAGCCGCTCGTTCTCGGCCAGCAGCACGCGCGCACTCGGCGTCGCCCACGGCGTGAAGAGGACGAGGAAGGCCGCACCCACCGAGAGCGCCGCCGCGCCGACCACGCCGAGCGCCACGCGGCGCCCGCGCTCACCTACGCGGTAGGTGCGCGCGCCTGCGTTGTCGGGAGGGACGATGACGATCGTCCATTCGCGCCTGGCCATGGTCGGTTAAGCGTACCGGTGGGCGGCGCGGAGGGCAAACGCCCACGGCCGGGTTTCGTTCGGGTGGTGGGCGGTCACGCGGCGGGACGAGGTTCGGGGCGCGGGAAGAGTCCCTCGCCCTTCGACACGTGCCACCCCGCCGGGTTCAGAGATTCGACACCGGAGAAGCGCATTCCGTTCGCCGTGCCCGGGGCGCCGAGCTGGGTCCAGAGGGCTTCGGCCTTGCCCGGCATGAACGGGGCGAGATAGGCCGCCTGCCGGGCCAGCGACCGCACGAGGGCGGCGAGCACGCCGTCGAGCTCGGCGCGCTTGCCGGGATCCTTGGCGAGCACCCACGGCTGCGACTGCTGGATGAACAGGTTGGCGCGGTCGGTGACGCGGGCCACGGCGGCGAGCGCCTCGTGGCAGAGATAGCCGTGCGAGCCATCCATGGCGGCGCGCGCCGCGGCGAGGTCCACGGCGTCGTCGCCGTCGAGGCTCACGGGCGCCGCGTCGGGGACGACGCCCGCGCAGTACTTCTCCACCATCGCGATCGTGCGGCTCGCCAGGTTGCCGAGTCCGTTGGCGAGCTCGGCGGTGTAGACCGCCTCGAAGCGCTCGGCGCTGAAGCTCCCGTCGCCGTCGAAGGGCACTTCGCGGAGGAGGAAGTAGCGGAACGCGTCGGGGCCGAACTGCTCGATCGTCTCCGGGAGGCTGACCTTCACGCCGGCCGACTTCGAGAAGCGCTCGCCGCCGAACGAGATGAAGCCGTGCGCCCACACGCGCTCGGGGAGCGGGAGTTCGGCGGCCTGCAGCATGGCCGGCCAGACGACGCAGTGGAGGCGCGTGATGTCCTTGCCCACGACGTGGAGCTGCGCGGGCCAGCGGTCCTTCCATCCCTTGGCGGGATAGCCCGTGGCGGTGAGGTAGTTGGGGAGCGCGTCGAACCAGACCCAGGTGCCCTGCGGCTCGGCGCCCTCGTCGGTGGGGAGGGGGAAGGGGATCGCCCACGCCAATTTCGAACGTGTGATCGAAATATCCTCGAGCCCCTGCTCGAGCAGGGCGAGGATCTCGTTGCGGCGCGACTCGGGCTGCACGAACTCCGGCCGCTCGCGGAGCAGCCGCTCGATGAAGCCCTGGTACTTCGACAGGCGGAAGAACCAGTTGCGCTCGACGGTCCACTGCAGCTCGCGCGTGGGATGGATGGCGCACTTGGCGTCGACGATCTCGTTCTCGCGCTTGAACAGTTCGCAGCCGACGCAGTACCACCCTTCGTAGGACTTCTGGTAGAAGTCGTCGGGCGAGCTCTCGGCGATGCGCTTGATGAGCGCGCGCACGCCGCTCTTGTGGGCGGCGTCGGTGGTGCGGATGAACTGGTCGTACGAGATGCCGAGGCGGTCCCACGTCTCGCGGAACTGCGCGGCGATGCCATCGACGAAGGCCTGCGGGGCGATGCCCCGCGCGGCGGCGGTCTGCGCGACCTTCTGGCCGTGCTCGTCCATGCCGATGAGGAAATGCACGCGCTCGCCGAGCTGGCGATGGAAGCGCGCGATGGCGTCGGCGCCGATCTTCTCGAGGGCGTGCCCGAAGTGCGGCTCGCCGTTGGCGTAGTCGATGGCGGTGGTGATGTAGAACGGCTTCTGGTGCGGCACGTCAGCTCGCGGAGGTGGGCGGGGCGGAGGGGGGCGACCCTCCCTGGTCGGGGGGCGCGCCGCCCTCGCGGCCGCGACGGCCACCGCGGCGACCACGGCGGCGGCGGCGCTGGGCGGCGTCACCATGCGGCGACGTCGCGTCGATCGGCTCGGGGCGACGCGGCTCCGGGCGGTGTTGTTCAGGGCGGTGCTGTTCAGGGCGGCGCGCGTCGGGACGTGGCGGCTCGGGGCGCGGCGGACGGCGGTCGGCGCGGGGCGCGGGTTCGGACTCGCGCACGGGCATGCGGCGCAGGTCGGCGGCGTCGAGCGCCGAGTGTTCCTCGTCGTCGTCGTCGTCCGCGGGCGCGAGATCGACGGCGTGCTCGACGAACTCGCCGCCCAGCTCCCGGTGGAGCGCGGCGAGCGGGATCGTGCGCGATTCGCCCGCCGCGTCGCGCAGCGTCACTTGTTCGCGGAAGATGTCGTTCGAGACGACCTTCTCCTCGCCGGCGAGCGTGGTGATGATCTTCCCTTCCTTGGGGAAGCGCTTGCGCTGTTGCACGTAGAACTCGTGCTCGTAGCGCAGGCAGCACATGAGCCGGCCGCACGATCCCGAGATCTGCGCCGGGTTGAGCGTGGAGAGCTTCTGGTCCTTGGCGACGCTCGACTTGACCGGGCGGAGTTCGGGGAGCCAGCTCGCGCTGCAGAACTGCCGGGCGCAGCGGCCGACGCCGTCGAGGCGCCGGGCCTCGTCGCGCACGCCGATGTGCCACATCTGCACGCGGGCGCCGAACGTCCCCTCGAGCTGCCGCACGAGGTTGCGGAAGTCGATGCGCTTCTCGGCCGTGAAGTAGACGGTGAGCTTGCGCTTGTCCCACTGCCATTCGGTGTCGCTGATCTTCATGTCGAGCTGCTGCGCGCGCACCTTGTCGATCGCCTTGCGGCGGACGACGTCCTCCTCGGCGCGGAGCTGCTCGGCCTTGGCGACGTCGTCGGCCGTGGCGACGCGCAGCGCGGCGGGAAGGCGCTCCGGCGCCGCGCGGCCGTGCGTCGTGCCGGCCTTGCGGTGCGCGGCGAGCTCGCCGGTGGCGTGCACGCGGCCGAAGTCCTCGCCGCGTTCCACCTCGACGATGACCGGGGTGCGGAGCGCCGGCGGTTCCTCCCCGCCCCAGAGGAAGAACTCGCGACGATTGCCCTTGAAGGACACTTCGATCAGCTGCGGCATCGGCTCAGGCGTCCCCGGTCACTCGACGTACTGGCCGATGCGCAGGTATTTCTCGCGGCGGCGGCGGACGAGCTTGTCGGGCTTGAGCCGGCGGAGATCGTCGAGGTTGCGTATGAGCGCCTCGCGCACGTTGGTCGCGGTGCCGTCGTGGTCGGCGTGGGCACCGCCCGGCGGCTCGGGGACGATCTCGTCGATGACCTTGAGCTCGAGCAGGTCGGGGGCGGTGATCTTGAGCGCGCTCGCGGCCTTCTCGCGGTTCTCGGCGCTCTTGCCGTCCTTCCAGAGGATGGCGGCGCACCCCTCGACGGTGATGACCGAATAGATCGCGTTCTGGAGCATGAGCACGCGGTCGGCGACGCCGAGCGCGAGCGCGCCGCCGGAGCCGCCCTCGCCGATGACGAGGGCGAGGATGGGGACGGTGAGCCGGCTCATCTCGAACAGGTTGCGGGCGATGGCCTCGCTCTGGCCCCGCTCCTCGGCGCCAAGTCCACTCCACGCGCCCATGCAGTCGATGAAGGTGACGACGGGGACGTGGAACTTCTCGGCGAGCTTCATCAGGCGGAGCGCCTTGCGATACCCCTCGGGGTGGGGCATCCCGAAGTTGCGGAAGATGTTCTCCTTCGCGTCGCGGCCTCGCTGGTGGCCGATCACCATGACGGTCTCGCCGTCGAGGCGGGCCCAGCCGCCGACGATGGCGGCGTCGTCGCGGTAGGCGCGGTCGCCGTGGAGTTCGATCCAGTCGGTGAGGGCGAGGCGCACGTAGTCGAGCGTGAACGGGCGCTTGGGGCTGCGGGCCACCTGCACGCGCTGGATGGGCGTGAGGTTCTCGTAGATCTCGGTGCGCAGGTCGGCGAGCTTCTTGCCGAGCGACGCGACCTCGTCGTCCATCGAGACGCCGCGCTCCTCGGCGACGCGCTTCAGTTCGTCGATCTGTTTCTCGATCTCGGCGATCGGCTTCTCGAATTCCAGTGCGGACGTGCCCATGGTCAGCTACCTCGGACGAGGCGCACGCGCTCGGTGCCGAGCAGCGCGCGCAGTTCAAGGAGGGTGGCGGATGCGGGAGAGAGCTTCACGGACGCGGAGCGCCAATGGGCGCGCTGGCCGTCGGAACCGGACCACTGCACTTCGAGCGGCGCCGATCCGGGATGCGCCTCGGCGACGGCACGGACGTCCTGGATGACGCTCGTCGAGAAGCCCGCGTCGGGGCCAAGGTCGATGGACACCGAGAGCTGGCCGGTGGTGCGCAGTTCGGCGAGGCGGGTGACGGACTCGACGATGAAGGTCGGGTTGTCGACGCCATGGTCGCGTTTGGAGTAGCCGCCCTTGATGAGGACGGGGACGTCGGCCTGCACGCGGTCGTGGATGGCGGCCCAGGCTTCGGGGAACACGAGCACCTCCCCGGCGCCGGAGAAATCCTCGACGGCGAGTCGGGCGAACTCGCTGCCGCTCTTCTTCGAGATCTGGCGGCGCACCGTCGTCACGACGACGGCGATCGTGACGGGCTGCTCGGTCCAGGTCCCCAGCTGCGCGACGGTGTGGCTGGCGAGCAGCTCGCACTCGGCGCGGAACGGTTCGAGGGGATGGCCCGAGATGTAGAAGCCGATGATCTCCTTCTCCTTCGTCAGGCGCTCGTGTTCCGAGAGCGGCGCGACGTTGGGGAGCACGGGGCGCAGCGGCTGGGCGGGCGACGACGTCGCGTCGTCGCCGCCGAAGAGCGAGCCCTGGCCGGTGGACTTCTCGGCCTGCGAGAGCGAGGCGTTCTGGATGGCGCCGTCGAGGGCGGCGGCGAACTGGGCGCGGTGTCCGCCGAGCCCGTCGAGGGCGCCGGCGTAGAGCAGCGCCTCGAAGACGCGCTTGTTGCACACGCGCAGGTCGACGCGCTCCGTGAAATCGTACAGCGACTCGAACGGCTGCACGCCGCGCGCGCCGAGGATCGCCTCGATCGCCGAGTGGCCGACGTTGCGCACGGCGCCGAGCCCGAAACGGATGCGCTTCTCGGCGACGACCGTGAACTTGTAGTTGCTCTCGTTGACGTCGGGGGGGAGGATCTCGATGCCGAGGTCGCGCGCCTCGGCGATGTACTTCACGACCGAGTCGGTGTCGCCGATGCACGCCGAGAGGAGGGCGGCCATGAACTCGGCGGGGTAGTGCACCTTGAGGTACGCGGTGTGGTAGGAGAGCACCGAGTACGCCACGGAGTGCGACTTGTTGAAGCCGTAGCGGCCGAACGTCTCGATCTGCGCGGCGATGTCGGCGATGATCTTCCTGTCGAAGCCCTTGCCGACGGCCTTCTCCTCGAACTTGCCGAGTTCCTTCCGGATGAGCTCGGCGTCCTTCTTGCCCACCGCCTTGCGGAGGACGTCGGCTTCGGCGAGCGAGATGCCGGCGAGCCGCTGCGCGATGCGCATCACCTGTTCCTGATAGGTGATGACGCCGTACGTCGGCTTGAGGATCTCCTCGAGCTCGGGGAGCTGGTAGGTGACCGGCTCCTCCCCCTTCTTGCGCTTGATGTACGTGCGGTGCATCCCGGCGTCGAGCGGGCCGGGGCGCATGAGCGCGTTGGAGGCGACGAGGTCGTCGAACGAGTCGGCGCGCATCGAGCGCACCATGTCGGTGGCGAGCGGCGACTCGAACTGGAAGACGCCGGCGGTGCGGCCCGCGCGCAGCATGCGGAACGTCGCGTCGTCGTCGAGGGGGAGGGTGTCGAGGTCGGGCACCTCGCGGCCCCGCGCCTTGATCGCGACGAGCGTGTCGTGGATGATGGTGAGCGTCGTGAGGCCGAGGAAGTCCATCTTGAGCATCCCGGCCTTCTCGAGCGCGTTCATGTCGTACTGCGTGACGACGACGCGCTCCTCGCCGCCGCCGGCGCCCTTCGAGTCCTGGGTGCAGACGGGGACGTAGTCATCGAGCGGCCCCGGCGCGATGACGACGCCGGCGGCGTGCACGCCGGCGTGGCGCGAGAGCCCTTCGAGCGCGATCGCGAAGTCGAACAGCTGCGCGTGGCGGTCGTCGGTCTCGTACAGCTTGCGCACGTCGGGGACCTGCTCGATCGCCTCCTTCACCGTCAGCGAGAAGTTCGGCTGGTTCGGGATGAGCTTGGCGATCGCGTCGGTCTCGGCCGGCGTGAAGCCGAGCACGCGGCCGACGTCCTTGATGGCGGCGCGTGACTTGAGCGTGCCGAAGGTGATGATCTGCCCGACGCAGTCGCGCCCGTACTTCTCGCGGACGTACTCGATCACCTCGCCGCGCCGCTCCTCGCAGAAGTCGACGTCGATGTCGGGCATCGACACGCGCTCCGGGTTCAGGAAGCGCTCGAAGAGGAGGTCGAACTTGAGCGGACAGACGTCGGTGATGCGCGTGGCGTAGGCGACGAGCGAGCCGGCGGCGGAGCCGCGCCCCGGGCCGACCGGGATACCCTTGTCGCGCGCGGCCTTGATGAAGTCGGCGACGATGAGGAAGTAGCCGGCGTACCCCGTCTTGGTGATGACCGCGAGCTCGTAGTCGAGGCGCTCGCGCACGTTCGCCGGAAGCGGGTCGCCGTAGCGCTCCTTCGCGCCCGCCGTGGCGAGCCGCACGAGGAGGTCGTTCTCCGTCTTCACCCCTGCGGGGAGGGGGAAGGAGGGGACGTAGTACTTCTTCTCGAAGGTGAAGCCCGCCTCGTCGGCGATCTTCAGCGTGTTCTCGAGGACGTCGGGACGGTCGCTGAAGTGGGCGCGGATCTCGGGCGCCGACTTGAAGTACAGGCCGCGGTCGTACTTGAGGCGGTTGTCGTCGAGGCGGTCCTTCTTGAGGCCGATGCAGAGGAGCACGTCGTGCGCGTCGTGGTCGCTCTCGCGCAGGAAGTGCGAATCGTTGGTCGCGACGACGGGGAGCCCCGTCGCCTTGGCGAGGCGGAAGACCTCGGCGTTGAGCTTGCGCTGCTCACCGGCGTCGTGGGCTTGCACCTCGAGGTAGTAGCGGTCCTTGAAGACTCCCGCGTACCACTCGGCCACGGCCTTGGCCTCGTCGAACTGGTCCTGGAGGAGGTGGGTCGCGATCTCGCCGGCCATGCAGGCGCTGGAGACGATGATCCCCTCGTTGTAGCGCTCGAGCAGCTCGCGATCGACGCGCGCCTTGCCGTAGAACCCCTCGGTGTAGGCCAGCGAGGAGAGCTTCACCAGGTTCCGGTAGCCCGTCAGGTCGCGGGCCAGAAGGACGAGGTGGTAATATGAACGGTCGGTGGGCGTGGCCCGTCCGCGGGTCCGCCGGTCGCCCGGGGCCACGTAGGCCTCCATCCCGACGATCGGCTTGAGCCCCTGCTTGCGCGCCTTCTCCTGGAACTCCCAGGCGGCGTGCAGGTTACCGTGATCGGTGATCGCGAGCGCGGGCTGCTCGAACTCGATGGCCCGGGCGATCAGGTCGTCGATCCGGTTCGCGCCGTCGAGGAGCGAGTACTCGGAATGGCAATGGAGATGTACGAATGACATTGAACATGGAAAGGTAGCCCGGCGTGCGCCTCGGTGTCAAAGTTATAGATGTCAGGAATCCTCACTCCTAAAACGTTGCAATGTAAAGAGTTGACGCATCGCACGGGCGGCGGCTCGCGCGGGGGACGGTCCGTGGCCTTGAGGGGTCTCGTGCTGGCCGTCGCGGCGCTCCTGGCCGCGTGCCACAACGAGCGCGTGGTGGTGCCGGAGGCCGCGTCGTTCGCCCTCGCGATCGCGGGAGGGGACCTGCAGCGGGCGCCGGCGGGGAGCGTGCTCCCGCAAGCGCTCTCGGTGCGGGTGAGCGACGTGAATGGGGTGCCGGTGAAATCGGCGACGGTAGTGTTCCGGGTGACCCGCGGTGGCGCGACGGGGTCGCACATGCTCGACAGCCTCGCCCTCACCGGGGAGGACGGGATCGCGACGGCGCGGCTGCAACTGGGCAGCGCGCTCGACACCACGGTCGTCACGGCGTTCCCGACGCCGGCGGCGTCGCGCTCGGTGACGATCCGTGCCGTGGCGACGGCCGCCCCGACGCTCGTCGCCATCCCGCCCTCGGTCGCGACCGGGGACACGATCACGCTCCGAGGAACGGGGCTGGGCATCGCCGGACTCGGAGGCTGGATCGACTTCGCCGGCACGCGCGCGAACGCGCTCGTCGTGGCCGCTGATACGCTCCTCAGGGTGGTGGTGCCGCCCTGCCTGAGCGGCGTCGACGTGGCGGTGCGCGTCGTCATGGGCACGGTGACGAGCAACGCGCTCACGACGCGCTACGCGAGCCAGCCGAAGCTCGTCGCGCCGGCGCCGTACGAAGCGCTGACGGTGACGAGCGCCGTCCTGGGCTCGTGCCTGCTCCTCCCGGGGAACGCGACGTATCTGGTCGTGGCGGAATTCGCCTCGGTGGGACGCGCCGACTCGTCGATCGCATGGCGGTTGGGTGCGACCGCCGGCGCGGCCACGGTGCTGGCCGGCGGAATGGCCGCGCCGGCGCATGATAACGCGGTGCAGCGGCGGTTCGAGGGATTCCTCCGGGCGACGGAACACGCCATCGCGCCCGGCGTGCGACAGGCGGCAGCCCAGCGCGCGTCGCTCGCGCCGGCGGCCGCGGGGGTGCTCGCGCCCGACAGCGTGCGCACGTTCCACGTGGTGGCGAACCTGACGGGCTCGCAATTCAAGGACGTGACGGCGCGGCTGCGGTACGCGGGGTCGCACGTCGTGTTCTACGTCGACAGCGCCGGCGCCGGCTTCACCGACGCGCAGTACGCGGAGCTCGGACGGCTGTTCGACAACGACCTCTACGAGATCGACGCGTCGGCGTTCGGGGCGGAGTCGGACATCGACGGGAACGGCCGCGTGGTGGCGCTGTTCACGCCGGTGGTCAACGCGATGGTGCCGGCGAGCGAGTGCAACGCGCAGGGGTTCGTCACGGGGTTCTTCTACGGTCCCGACCTGCTCCCCTCGTTCCCGCACTCCAACGCCGGGGAGATCTTCTACTCGTTCATCCCCGACACGAACGCCACGTACAGCTGCAAGCACACCCCGGCCTACGTGAAGAGCGTGCTGCCGGCGACGTTCATCCACGAGTTGCAGCACCTCATCTCGTACAGCCAACACGTGGTGACGCGCGGCGGGCAGGAAGAGGAGACGTGGCTCAACGAGGGGCTGAGCCACGTCGCCGAGGAGTTGGGCGCCCAGTACTACATGCGGCGCTTCCCCTATCCGACGGGGCGGTCGAACCTCGAGCAGATCTATCCGGACTCGGCGGGGCCGTTCATCACGAACGACCTGCTGAACGCCTACCTGTATCTGAGCACGCCGCGCGCGGCGTCGGGGACGTCGTACAAGGCCGAGGGTTCGGCGATGGAGCGCGGCGCGACGTGGCTGTTCCTGCGCTGGCTGCGCCAGCAGAAGGGGGACGGCGTGCTGGCGCGCCTGGTGCAGACGTCGCTCACCGGGCTCGCCAACGTGGAGACGCAGTCGGGAGAGCGATTCGGCTCGCTGTTCGGCGACTGGAGCATCGCGCTGTACGCGGATTCGCTCGTCGGGGTGCCGCGGAGCGCGGTGCCGCCGCGGTTCCACTATGGCGACATCGCGCTGCGGCGTGAACTCGACCGCATCGCGCTCATCGACGGCTTCACGGTGCCGTTCCCGCTGCCGCTCTACAACCTGCAGCCGGGCGGTTCGCTCTCGGCGGCGATGCCGCCGGGGACCTTCTCTCACGCGTTGTCGCGCGCGCGAGTGGGTGGCGGGTTGCTCTCGATGCAGTTCTCGCGCGGCGACCTCACGCCGTTCGGTGGCAAGGAGGGGGCGCAGGTGAGCATCTTCCGCTTGCCGCCATGATGCGCCGTCTCCTCTGGTCCGCGGGCCTGCTCGCCCTGCCGTCGTCCTGCCTCGTCGCGCAGGACGTGGGGACGTCGCGCGCGGCCGTGTTCCTGACGCTGCCGTCGAGCGCGCGCGCTCTCGCGCTGGGCGACGCGTGGGGCGCGGTGGCCGACGACGGCGACGCGCTGTTCTTCAATCCCGCGCAGCTCGCGCGCGTGCGCGGCCTCGACGTGACGGCGTCGGTGCAGCGCTACGTCGCGTCGACGACGCTGGCGTCGTTCGCCGTCGCGACGCCGCTCGGCCCGGGCGCGGTGGCGTTCGGCGTGCGCTTCCTCGACTACGGGAGCACGCCGGAGGTCGTCATCTCGTCGGCCGACACGCCGGAGACGGGCGTGCCGACGGGCGCGCAAGTCTCGGCGCAGGACCTGGGGTTGTCGCTCGGCTACGGCTTCGGCGTCGAGATGCACGGCCACCTGCGGTTCGGCGCGTCGGTGACGTGGGCGCAACAGCATGTGGCGAGCTACGCCGGGAGCGCGGTGGCGGGCGACGTGGGCGCGGCGTGGACGTTGCCGAGCGGGTGGGAGCTGGCCGCCGCGCTGCAGAACGCGGGCTCGAGGCTGCGGTTGGCCGCGGTCTCGGCGCCACTGCCGCTCACCTGGCGGGGAGCGGTGGCGATGCCGGCGTTGCATGCCGACCGGTTGTCGCTGCGTCCGATGGCCGAAGTGCGGCAGTCGCAGGGCGGCGTGGTGACGGGCGTGCTCGCCGCGGAGGGCGTGTGGCGCTCGGCGCCGGAGGCGCCGCAGCTCGCGGTGCGCGCCGGGTACGCGTTGCGCGGGAACGGCGACGACCGGTCGCCGCTGACGGCGGGGCTCGGGCTCGGCTTCGGGCGCATCGCGCTCGACTACGCCTACGAGGGGTTCGACCTCATGGGAGGCGCGACGCACCGGGTGGGCGTGCGCTTCTCCGCCGCGCCGAACGCGCGGTGATGCGGGAGCGACGGCGGCTCGTGCGTGCGCGCTGGGGTGGCATCGGCCTGATCGTGCTGGGCGTGCTGGCGGGGACCGCGCTGCTGGTCGCGGCGACGCCGATGGGACGCTATCTCGCGCGCGGCGCCTGGGCGGAGGCGCGAATCCTCGCGCGGCGACGGTCGATCACGGCGCTGGTGGCCGACAGCGCGACCGCGCCGGCCGTGCGCGCGAAGTTGCGGCTCGTACTCGAGGCGCGCGCGTTCGCGGTCGACTCGCTGGGGCTGCCGGCGAAGGACGCCTTCACGCAGTTCACG
>JACQBG010000005.1 GCA_016194585.1 Gemmatimonadota bacterium | reverse complement strand
CCACCACCCCGAAGAAGCCGAACTCCGCGCTCCGCAAGGTCGCGCGTGTGCGCCTCACCAACGGCTTCGAAGTCACCGCCTACATCCCCGGCGAAGGCCACAACCTGCAGGAGCACTCGATCGTGCTCATCCGCGGCGGCCGTGTGAAGGATCTCCCGGGCGTGCGCTATCACATCGTCCGCGGCAAGCTCGACGCCAGCGGCGTCAACGGCCGCAACAAGAGCCGCTCCAAGTACGGGACCAAGAAGCCCAAGGCCGGTGCGGCCGGAGGTAAGAAGTGAGCCGCCGCAAGAAGAGCGTGAAGCGAGTCATCCTCCCCGACTCGCGCTACGACAGCCAGACGGTGTCGAAGTTCATCAACGTCCTGATGTACCAGGGAGAGAAGGCCACGGCCGAGCGCATCTTCTACGGCGCCATGGACCTCGTGGAGAGCCGCACCTCGCAGCCGGGAGTGAACGTCTTCAAGCAGGCGCTCACGAACCTCAAGCCGGTGGTCGAAGTGAAGAGCCGCCGCGTCGGCGGCGCCACGTACCAGGTGCCGGTCGAAGTGCGCCCCGAGCGCCGCACGGCGCTCGCCATGCGCTGGCTCATCAGCTACTCGCGCGAGCGCAACGAGAAGTCGATGGCCGATAAGCTCGCCGCCGAGGTGATCAGCGCCTCGAAGGGCGAAGGCAACGCCATCAAGAAGAAGGAAGACACGCACCGCATGGCCGAGGCCAACAAGGCCTTCGCGCACTACCGCTGGTAGCGCCGGTCGTCTTCCCGATGCGTCGAGCGCCCCGCCGGTCACCGGCGGGGCGCTTTGCTTTCGCGCGCGCCGCCGTCTAGTATCGTCGGCGTGCGTCGCCGACTCCGCTCGTTGCTGTTGCTCTCGTTCGCCGCCGCGTCGCCGCACGACGCGCGGCTCGCCGCGCAGCCCGCGCCGGCGACGTCGGCCACTCCGCTCACGCCGTTCGACGAGCGCAAGGCGCGCGCCCTGCTCGCCACCATGCTCCCCTGCCTGGGCTGCCACGAACTCGACGGCGATGGCGGCGCCGTCGGGCCGTCGCTCACGAGGGTGGGCGATCGCCGCTCGGCGAACTACATCCGCGCCATCATCGACGATCCTCAGGGCGTCGTCCCCGGCTCGGCGATGCCGCGCACGCGCATGGACGCGTCGACGCGCGAACTCGTGATCGCACTCCTCAGTCGCGGCGCGCATGGCGCCGACGCCGCGCCGCGCGCCGCGCCGGCGCCCGCCGTCTCCGCGGTACCGTCCGGCGCGGCGCTCTACGCGCGCTGGTGTGCCGCGTGCCATGGCGCCACGGGGAAGGGGGACGGACCCAACGCGAAGCGCCTCCCCGTGCCACCGCGGGCGCACGCGAACGCGGCGCGGATGAGCCAACGCGGCGACGACGCGCTCTACGACACGATCGCCGGCGGCGGCGCGGTGATGGGGATGAGCGCCCGCATGCCCGCGTTCGGCGCGACGTTGAGCGACGCCGAGCTGCGCGCGCTCGTGTCGTATCTGCGCGTGCTGTGCGCGTGCGCCGGCCCCGCGTGGTCGAGGGGCGCGCCGTGACGCGGCGCCGGCCGAAGGGCACACGCCCAAAGGAGAAGCGCGCCGGCACCGCCGCGGCGTCGCCGGCGCCGTCACGCGCGATGCGCGACGGATGGACGCGCGCGTGGCCGGTTGCCGTGCGCCTCGCGACGCGCGCCGCGGCGGCGGCGATCGTGGTCGTGGCGCTCGGGGCGTTGCTCTGGTTCGCCGGGCTCGCCGGGCCGGCGTCGCTCCCCGCGCCGCGCGGCACGCCGGTAGCAGCCTCGCGGTCGCATGACGACTTCGTCGGCGCCGAGCCATGCAAGGAGTGCCATGCCGCGCAGTTCACCGCGTGGCAGGCGTCGACGCACGGGCACGCCGGCGGCGACGCCTCCCCCTCGCGCGTCATCGCGGCGTTCGGTGGCGCGCCGATCCGGTTCCGCGACGCGACGGTCACGCCGCGCGTCGTGGGCGGCCGGTATGAGTTCGTCGTCGCGCAGGACGGCGAGGCGCCGACCGTGTTCACCGTCGATGGCGTGATCGGCGGCGGGCACATGGAGGGGGGCGGCACGCAGGGTTTCGTGCACCGCGCGAGCGACGGCACCATGCGCTTCCTCCCGTTCGACTGGTCGCGCCAGGGACATGCCTGGTTCTGCAACACGAACTCGCGGGCCAACGCCGGCTGGGTGCCGATCACGCCGGCGCTGCGCCTCGCCGACTGCGGCGATTGGCCGCTCGTGCGCGTGCTCGGCGAACTGCCGCGCTATGCGAACTGCCAGAGCTGCCATGCGAGCCAACTCACCGTGTCGCTCGATACGATGGCGCACCGGTGGCGCACGCAGGCGACGGGGCTCGACATCAATTGCGAGGCGTGCCACGGCCCCGCGCGCCGCCACGTCGCGCTCGCGCGCGCCGGCGCGATGGGCGCCGACATCGGACTCGAGCCGCTCGCGACACGCGACAAGGACGCGTCGCTCGCCGTCTGCTTCCAGTGCCATGCCGTGAAGGACCGCGTGCGCGACGGCTTCCTCAGCGGCGACCCGCTGGCGTCGTATTACTCGGTGAACTTCCCGTCGCTCGGCGACCGTCCGCTCACCGCCGACGGACGCACGCGCACGTTCGCGTACCAGGAGGGACACCGCTTCAGCGACTGCTACGTGAACGGCGGCATGACGTGCACGTCGTGCCACGATCCGCACTCGCAGACGTACCGCGACGTCACCGGCACGCCGCTCCCCGGCCGCTTCGACGACCGGCAGTGCACGAGCTGCCACGCCGCGAAGGCGTCGGCGCCCGCGGCGCACACGCACCACGCGCCGGCGAGCGAAGGGAGCCGCTGCACGGCGTGCCACATGCCGTACCTGCAGCAGCCCGAGACGGGGCACGGCGCCGTGCGCTATGCGCGCAGCGACCACACCATCTCCATCCCGCGGCCGGCGTGGGACAGCACGATGGGGGTGCCGAACGCCTGCGCGACCTGCCATGCGGGCCGCGCGACGGCGGCGCTCGAGTCGCAAGTGGCGAAGTGGTGGGGCGCGATCAAGCCCGTGCCGGCGGTGGTCGCCGGTCAGGCCCGGGTCACGGCCGGCATGTCGCTCGACGAGGCGTGGCCACTGCTCCTCGGCGCGCGCGGCGACACGGCGGGGGACCGTCGGGTCGCGGCTCGCTTCGCGGGCGAGGCCCGCTTCCTCGAGCAGTTCGGCGGCGGCGACGCATTGCCAGCGGGCGCGCGGGAGCGGCTGGCGGAGCTCGCGCTCCACCCCGACCTCGACGTGCGCGCGCTGGCGCTCGCGACGCTGCATCAACTCGATGGCGCGCGGTGGAGCACGCAACGACTGCTCGCCCACGCGCTGCGGGCCGCCGGCAGCGACGAGACCGCATTGCGCGCGCGGTGGGCGCTCGCGCTCGGCTTCCTTGGCGACCGATCGCAGATCGCGGGCGAATGGGAGCGCGCGATCGCGACGTACGAGCGCGCCCTCGCGGTGACGCCGCGCGACCCGCGCCTGTTGCTCAACCTCGCGAACGCGCTGCGCGACGGTGGCGACGCCACGCGCGCGGTGGCGCGCTACCGGGAGAGCCTGACGCTCGACCCCGCGCAGCCGATCGCGCTCGTGAACCTCGGCATCGCGCAGAAGGCGTCGGGGGACACGGCCGCCGCCGTCGCGTCGTGGGAGCGGGCGGCGCGCCTCGACGCCGGCGAGCCGCTGGCGCCGTTCAACCTCGCGACCGTGGAACTGGCGCGCGGCCGCACCGACGAGGCGCGGCGGCTGTACGAGACGGCGGTGTCGCTCGACGGCTCGCTGGCCGCCGCGCACTTCCAGCTCGCGCGTCTGGCCATCCTCCGAGGTGACCCGGTGACGGCCGAGTCGAGCCTGCGCCGCGGCCTGCGCTTCGACTCCACGAACTCGCTCGCACGCGAGGCTTACGACCGTCTGCGGGGGACCGGCGGGCGCTGAGCGGCGGAGGCGGCGGAGACGGCGGGGGAAACTAAGGCTTACCCTGCCAAACGACGGCCTGTCACAGCTCTTGACATCCTGTCCAATGCCTGTAACTCTCGTCGGAGATTTCCCGACAATGTGTAGGCGTTCTGCCTGTACTCCCCACCCCCCGGAGGCAGCATGCGGGTGCTTGTACCTTGGCGCTTCGTTCGCGCCATGCTTTTGGCGACGGCGTTAGTCGCTCCGTCGCTCGTGGCGGCGCAAGCCGCGGGCACCGTCGAAGTGACGGTCCTCGATGCCGTCACGCGCCGTCCCCTTCCGAACGTGCAGGTAAGCGTCGTCGGAACGCAGTTGGGCGGCACGACCAACTCGCAGGGTGTCCTGCACATGGTCGGCGTGACCGCCGGTGCGCACACGGTGCGCGCACGTCTCCTCGGTTACGCGCCGGTGGTGAAGGCCGCGACCGTGACGAGCGGCAGCGTCACCAAGCTTGAGATCGGGCTCACGCAATCGGCCCTCGAGTTGAGCGCGGTGGTCACGACGGGCACGGGTGGTAGCCAGGTCGAGGCGCGCAAGCTCGGCAACACGGTGGCGAACATCGAAGCCCCCGCCGACGCGCCGATCCGCAGCTTCTCCGACGTGATGCAGGGGCGCGAGCCCGGCGTCGTGATGCTGCCGAGTTCGGGCATCGCCGGCGAGGGCGCGCGCATCCGCATCCGCGGCAACGCGTCGCTCTCGCAGTCGAACGAGCCGATCGTCTACGTCGACGGCGTGCGCATCGACAACGGCGGCTCGTTCGGCCGCGGCTACATCGGCACGGGCGGCGGCGGCAACCCGTCGCGCCTCGACGACATCGACCCGACGTCGATCGACAAGATCGAGGTGCTGAAGGGCGCCGCCGCGGCGACGCTGTACGGCACCGAGGCGTCGAACGGCGTCATCCTCATCACGACCAAGAAGGGGACGCAGGGCGCGCCGAAGTGGATCTTCGACGTCGAGCAGGCGGCGTCGAGCGAGCCGACGTCGCGCATCGAGCCGCAGTATGGTTTCGCGCGCTCCGACACGGCGGCACAGCGGCTGTCGTACCACTACGGCTTCCCGGTGCAGGCGTTCCAGCCGTTCACGGCCGGCAACTTCGCGACGCGCCTGTTCCAGACCGGCACGTCGACGATGAGCAACGCGCAGGTCTCCGGTGGCAACAACCTGGTGACCTACTACGGCGGCCTTCGCGCCTACGTCGAGAACGGCACGTTCACGCCCAGCAACTACAACTGGCAGGACCGCGGCGTGAACATGCGGAATCTCAACAACAAGTATCAGGGCAGCCTCTCGGTGGGCATCACGCCGTCGCACACGTTCAAGATCCAGACGAGCGTGCTCTACGCCGACACGTACAACGAGGTGCCCGACAACAACAACAGCATCTACGCGCCGTACACGGTGGCGCTGTTCTCGAAGCCCGAGAACGCCCAGTGCGACGCGTCGAAGACGAGCCCGACGGATCCCACCTACGGGAGCCTCGGCAACGGCCTCTGCAAGGGGTCGGGCAACCCGACGGGCGCGAGCTCGTTCGGCACGATCCGCGAGCTGCTGCAGCCGTCCATCACGCAGACGGCGCGCCACTTCAACGGCCGCGTGCGCACGAGCTACATCCCGTCGGCCGAGCTGAACTTCGACGGCACGTTCGGCATCGACTTCACGTCGCAGCGCTCGACGTTCCAGATCCCCTTCGGCAACAACATCGACCTCCGCGAGAACCGCGCCAACAACGGCCTTGCGAGCATCGATGACCGCTACCACCAGGAAGTGACGCTCAGCCTCAACGGCGGCTGGACGCACAACATGTCGAAGAACATCTCGTCGACGCTGAACTTCGGCGCGCAGGGGTTCATCACGAAGGACAACGACGAGTCGTCGACGAACCAGAACTTCCCGGGCCCCGGCATCACCGTCGTCAGCGGCGGCGCCCAGCCCCAGATCTTCGAGGCGTTCACCTCGATCGTGAACGCCGGCTACTTCGCGCAGGAGCAGCTCGGCTACAAGGACTGGATGTTCGCCACCGTCGGCGCGCGCAACGACTACAACAGCGCGTTCGGCAAGACCTCGGGCGGCGTGCTCTATCCGCAGGCCTCGTTCTCGATCATCCCGAGCGACAACCCGGCCTACAACGGCACGGCGCTCTCGAAGGCGTTCCAGACGATGCGCTTCCGCTTCGCCCTCGGAAAGGCGGGACGGCAGCCGGGCGCGTTCGACAAGCTCACCACCTACGGCCCGCTCACGTCGCCGCTCGGCGGCCCCGGGCTCGTGCCGGCCAACCTCGGCAACCCGAACCTCAAGCCCGAAGTCTCGACCGAGTGGGAGACGGGCATGGAACTCGGGTTCTTCGACAACCAGTACTCCGTCGAGTTCACCCGCTGGCAGCGCACGCTGAAGGACGCGCTCGTGTCGCGCCAGTTCCCGGTGACGGGCGGCTTCACGGCGCTCCAGCTCGACAATATCGGCGGCATGCAGGCGTGGGGCTGGGACACCAAGGTGAAGGCGTTCCTGGTCAACAAGGCGAACTTCTCGGCCGACGTCTACGCGAACATCGGCTTCCTCAGCCAGATCGTCACCGACCTCGGCGGCGCGCCGCCGCTCAAGGTGGGCGGCAGTTACCCGCGCTACCGCAACTTCATCAAGCAGGGGTGGGCGCCCGGCGCGCTGTTCGGCGCCGCGCTGCCGGCCGCGTGCCCGACGGGTCAGACCAAGGCGAAGGGCGGCGGCCTCTGCCTGCAGCCCGGGCAGTTCGCGTTCGACGTCAACAAGGACGGCGTCCCCGACGACGCGACGACCCTGTTGAACTACCTCGCCGTGCCGCGGCAACTCGCCGCGCTCGCGCCGCTGCTCCGCGACGACAGCCTCTCGGGGAGCGGGCTCAACAACTACCTCGGCAAGCCGACCCCCGATTTCCAGGGGAGCCTCGGCGGCTCGATCACCTGGCACCGCAACTGGCACCTCTCGACGAACTTCGAGTACAAGTTCGGCCACTACACGATCACCGACCTCACCGGCGCGTTCCGTCGCGCGAACGCGACGAACGGCGGCAACACGCTGCTGCGCGCGCAGACGGAGGCGACGATGCTGAACCCGGCGAGCACCCCGGACCAGCGTCTCGCCGCCGCCAAGGTGTGGCTCTACCAGCTGGCGGGCCTCTCGCCGTACGACGGCCTGAACCAGAACTTCTCGGGCGACTTCCTGCGGTGGCGTGAACTCTCGATCACGTACACGGCGCCGCTCGCGTGGGCGGCGCGCCTCGGCGCGAGCGACCTCCAGCTCACCCTCAGCGGTCAGAACATCGCCCTCTGGACGAAGTACCCTGGGGTCGACCCCGAGATCAACGTCTACAGCCGCGGCGGTGCGAACTCGACCGGTGGCGGCACCAACCAGAACTTCGGCGAGGCGATCGATGCCTTCGGCATCCCCCTGCCGCGCCGAGTGGCCTTCAACGTGCGGGTGACCTACTGATGCCGCGCCTCCATGACCGTGCCATCCCCGTCGCGCGCGCCGCGCGCTGGGGGCTGCTCGCCGTGCTGCTCGCGGGCTGCTCGAGCATCCTCGACGTCAACAACCCGAACAACATCGCCGAATCGTCGCTCACGAACCCCGCCTCGGCCGACGCGCAGGCCAACGGCGTCGTGGCGTCGGTGTCGCGCGCGCTCTCGGGCATCTCGAACGTGTATGCGGTGACCACCGACGAGCTCGACTGGATCGGCTCGCGCGACGCCTACCGTGAACTCGACCAGGGCGGCATCGGCGACTACGTGAACGAGTACACCGACGGCGCCTTCCCGCTCGTCGGCGAGGCGCGCTACCTCGGCGACGCCACCATCGCCCGCCTCGCGGCGTTCGACGCGGCCGGCACGCTCAAGAACCGCGGCTCGCTCGCCAAGACGTACCTGTACACCGCGGTCATGTACGCCTCGATCCCCGACATGTTCGACGACTTCGCGCTCAGCAACAAGACGACGCCGGCGAAGCCGATCGGCCGCGCCAACATGTCGAAGCTGTACGACACCGCGGTGGGATACCTCGACAAGGCGCTCACCATCGCGACCGCCATCAACGACGCGACGCTCAAGTACCAGATCACGGCGTACCGGGCGCGCGTCAAGCACGCCAAGGCGGTGTGGGCGAAGATCACCCCCACCGGCCAGACCCCGGCGAACCCGCTCGTGGCCGACGCGGGCGCCGTCGCCGACGCGACGGCCGCGCTGGCGCTCGCCACCGGCGACGCGAAGTTCACGCTGCTGAACAACGTCGAGGCCAACGCGGGCATCAACATCTGGTATGAAGTGAACGCCCGCAACGAGAACGCGATCGGGCACGTCTACAAGAACCTGATCGACCCGCTCACCGGAGCCAAGGACCCGACGACGGCGGCGCTCGTCGCGCAGTTCATCGCCTTCGGATCGCAGTCGGGCACCTTCACGCTCACGAGCCATCGCGAGTTGCGGCTCATCCTCGCTGAGGCGGCTCTCGCCTCGGGCAACCAGGCGGAGTTCGCCAACCAGCTCAACGCCGTGCGCGCCGCCGACAACAAGCCGGCGTGGACGGGGCAGATCGCGGCGCTCGACATGCTCAAGTACGAGCGGCAGGCGCAGCTCTTCCTGTACCGCCGGCGTCTCGCCGACATGTTCCGCTTCGGCCAGAAGGCGGCCGAGTGGACGAACACCGGGAACGTGCCCTCGACGTACAGCATCCCGGGCTTGCTCTTCCCGATCCCGAACGTCGAACGGCTGGCGAATCCGTGCATCCTGAACGCCAGCGCGCCCGGCTGTCAGTAGCCAGCCTCGTGGCGTAGATTGCAGAGCGGGGCGGCCCGGACGTTCGGGTCGCCCCGCTCCTCGTATCCCCTCCCTCCCGAGTCCGCCTCCGTGCCGCACGCCCGCCGACTGACGCTCGCCCTCGGGGCGATGGCGCTCCTGCTGAACATCGGCTGCTATTCGTTCCAGCGCCCGGCGACCGGCGCCGTGCCGGCGGGGACGATCGTCCGCATGAAGCTCACGCCGGAAGGGACGACCGCGCTCGCCCGCTACCTGGGCCCTCGGGTCGGCGGCGTGGAGGGGACGATCGACTCCGTTCGCGCCGACGGCGCACTCGTCGTCGCCGTGGAGACCGTCGAGATCGTCGGCGGTCAGTGGCAGCCGTGGACGGGCGAAGGCGAGGTCACGTTCCCGCGCGACATGGTCGCCGGGCTCGAGCAGCGCGTGCTCGATCGCCAACGGTCGTGGATCACCGCGATCATCATCTCGGCCGCCGCCGTCGCCATCGCCTCGCTCGCGATGCATGGCGCCGGCGCGCACACCACGGGCGACGCCAGCACGGGAACGCCTCCCGCGCCGTGACGCCGGCGCGGCCACGCGCCGTCAGCAGCTGCGTTTCTTGAGCCGCTTCACCGCCGCGTTCCCGGACTCGCCCGGCGCGGCGCCCCCCTTCGGCAGCGCCGGAACGGCGCTCCCCGGAAGGCGTGGCGGACCGACCGACGGCTGCCCGCCGAAATAGCGGCTCAGCTCCGCCGCCTGCTCGAACGCCGCGCGCTGCGCGGGGGTCGCGTTCTCCGGCACCGACGCGTTCATCACGTCGTCGAGCCAGCCGTACAACCCGTCCCGCAGCACGTAGACGTGCGGGTAGCCGATGGCGCGCAGGAACACCCATCCCTGCGCCGCGTGCCCTCCGCCTTCGGAATAGAGCACGATCACGTCGCCCCGCCGGAACGACGCGTGGGCGAGCGAGTCGACCGGCACCCGCTCGGCGGTCGGGAGGTGGTACTCGACGAACTCGCTGTCGCTGCGCAGGTCGACGACGCGCAATCCCTCGCGCCGGTCCTTGATCCACCGCGCGAGTTCGAGCGGCGCGACGTGGTCCTCCTCGCGCTGCACGATGCGCGAGAGCTCGTCGACGTCGACGCGGGCGTGGGCCGACAGATAGGGACTTCCCGCGAACGGCGCCAGCACGCCGAGTATGCCGGCGGCGACCGCGAGCCGCGTCGCGGCGGAGGCGTTCCGCCAGCCGCTCACGCGCCCGCTCCTTCTGCGGATCGGCGGCGCTCGATCCACTCGGCGCCGCGGAAGCCGGCGAGCGCCATCACCACGACCGCGAGGACGACGCCGCCGTACGGGAGGTGCAGCAGCGCGGGGAGGGTGAAGGTGCCGCGCGGCGTGCTGTCATAGAAATGCCGCAGCGGCGCGAAGGCGAGTCCCGTGCCGAGCACGCCGAGGAACATCCCGAGCATGAGCACGATGCCGTCGATGCGGCCGGTGGCGGCGGCGACGCACGACGTGCCGGGGCAGAGTCCGCCGATGACGAAGCCCGCGCCGAACACGAGGCCGCCGACGAGCTGCGGCGCGAGGAAGGTCTCCGGCACGTACACGCGCGAGAGGTCTAGCACGCCGAGCCGGCCGAGCCAGAAGGCGCCGAGCATCGCGGTGACGACCGCGCTGAACATCACCTTGAACACGGTGAGGTCGGTGAGATAGAACTGCGCGGCGAGCTTGCGCGCGCTCCCCATGCCGGCGCGCTCGAGGCACCAGCCGAACGCGATGCCGATGCAGACGGCGGCGACGAGGGCGCCGGTGTCGCCGAAGGCGCCGAACTCGTAGAGCGGGGTCATGTCCAGGCCCGCCGCACGAGCGGCGCGACGAGGTAGGCGCCGGCGAACGCCATGAGCATGAACCCCCAGCTGCCGACGCTGAGGAGCGCCCCGCCGGTGAGCGCCTGGCCACTGGTGCAGCCGCGGGCGAAGACCGCGCCGACTCCCATCAGGACGCCGCCGGCCAGGGCGGCCGCGAGACGGGTGCCGTCGGAGATGCGGGGGCCGCGCTCCGTCTCCACCCGCAGGCGGCCGGCGAGCCAGGCGGAGAGGAAGCCCCCGACGAGGACGCCGGCGATCTCCCAGAGCAGCCAGTTGCGCCACGGTCCGCCGTCGGCCTGGAGGTAGCCGGCGAGGTACGCGCTCGAGTCGGCGCGGGGCGGGGAGATGGCGGCGGTGAGGCCCGCGGCCGAGCTGGCGAAGGCACCGGAGGCGCCGAGGCCGCGCCCCATGACGACGTAGGCGGCGAGGAGTACGAGGCCGAGGCTGACGCCGGCGAGGTAGGGGTTGGAGTAGGGGCGCTGGGGGCGCATGGGGCGGTCTCCGGAGCGGGGTACCCAGGGAGCGAGCGAGTACTGCGGTGTGCGGTTCACCGTTCGCCGTTAACGGTAAACCGTGAACGGCTTTAGCACTGTCTCCCGCGCCAGGCTGCCCTGTTGACAACGGGGCGTCCCCGACTATCTTCCTAAGGCTCTGGCCAATCTGTTTCGGCCGGAGTTTTTCGCCCGGCGCACTGCGTGCCGGCACTTATGGGTCCGCCAACGTTCCGGCAGGTCGATGGAACGCGCGGAGATTGCGGGATCTCAATCGGCTGATCGCCTTCGTCTCGTGCGCATGCGACCGGCTCCCGAAAAGGAACGCAGGACAATCTGACGTTGGAAGGGGTCGCGGCAGTGGAGCGACCGCAGGACAGACTTCCAGCGCGCCGTGGGTCCCCTTCCGCGCAGCAGTGGCGGATGTACCCGGCGAGTACGGATGGATACCGGCTTCGGCCCGCGGGTTCGCGGGGCGGGGTGGCTGATCCACCCGTTTTTCTATTTCGACGTTGGGAACCGACAGGGTTGAACCGGCCGCGGGTTACGCGGACTGCATGATAAAGGACACCTGAGACGATGGCTCGTACCACCGAACTCAAGTACTACCGCAACATCGGCATCATGGCCCACATCGATGCCGGGAAGACCACGACGACTGAGCGCATCCTCTATTACACGGGGAAGTCGCACAAGATCGGCGAGGTGCACGATGGCGCGGCCACGATGGACTGGATGGAGCAGGAGCAGGAGCGCGGCATCACGATCACGTCCGCCGCGACGACCTGTTTCTGGAAGCGTCATGGCCAGACGCAGGACACGGGCACGGCGACGGGCCCGGAGTACCGCATCAACATCATCGACACGCCCGGGCACGTGGACTTCACCGTCGAGGTGGAGCGTTCGCTCCGCGTGCTCGACGGCGCGGTGGCGCTGCTCGATTCGGTGGCCGGCGTGGAGCCGCAGACCGAGACGGTGTGGCGCCAGGCGGACCGCTATCGCGTGCCGCGCATGATCTTCGCGAACAAGATGGACCGCGTGGGCGCCGACTTCTATCGCTGCATGGCGATGATCAAGGACCGCCTCTCGAAGGAAGCGTACGCGCTGCAGCTGCCGGTGGGGTCGGGGGAGCTCTTCACGGGGCACATCGACGTCATCGAGCGCAAGCAGTACATCTTCGACAACGAGACGCTCGGCAAGACGTTCACGGTGACGGACGTGCCGGCCGACATGGTGGAGATCGTCGAGAAGACGCGCCACGAGCTGGTCGAGGCGGCGATCCAGTACGACGACGAGCTCATCTCGAAGTACCTCGAGGGGCAGGAGCTCACGAACGACGAGATCCGGCACGCGATCCGCGCCGCGACGTGCAAGATGCATTTCGTGCCGGTGCTGTGCGGCGCCTCGTTCAAGAACAAGGGCGTGCAGGCGCTGCTCGACGCGGTGATCGACTTCCTGCCGTCGCCGGAGGACGTGCCGCCGATGCAGGGGCACCTGCCCTCGCACGACGAGACGTTCGTGACGCGCGCGGTGGACGACGAGGCGCCGTTCTCGGCGCTGGCGTTCAAGATCGCGACGGACCCGTTCGTCGGCCGCCTGACGTTCTTCCGCGTGTACTCGGGCGTGCTGAAGTCGGGCGCGCACCTGTTCAACGCGTCGAAGGACAAGCGGGAACGCATCGGCCGCCTGCTGCAGATGCACGCGAACAAGCGCGAGGAGATCGAGGAAGTGCGGGCCGGCGACATCGCGGCCGCGATCGGCCTCAAGGAAGCGCGCACCGGCGACACGCTGTGCGACGAGGACCATCCGATCATCCTCGAGGCGATGAAGTTCCCGACGCCCGTCATCGACGTCGCGGTCGAGCCGAAGACGAAGGCCGACCAGGACAAGATGGGGATCGCGCTGAGCAAGCTGGCCGAGGAAGATCCGACGTTCCGCGTGCACACCGACGCCGAGACGGGGCAGACGATCATCTCCGGCATGGGCGAGCTGCACCTCGAGATCATCGTCGACCGCATGATGCGCGAGTTCAAGGTGGACGCGAACGTGGGGCGCCCGCAGGTGGCGTACCGCGAGACGATCCGCAACCGCGTCAACAAGATCGAGGGGAAGTTCATCCGCCAGTCGGGCGGCAAGGGCCAGTACGGCCACGTCGTGATCAACGCGATGCCGGCCGAGACGGGGCACGGGTTCGTGTTCGAGGACAAGATCACGGGCGGCACGATCCCGCGCGAGTACATCAAGCCGGTCGAGGCGGGCATCAAGGAAGCGCTCGAGAACGGCGTGCTGGCGGGCTATCCGATGGTCGACGTGAAGGTCGAGCTGATCTTCGGGTCGTACCACGACGTCGACTCGAGCGAGATGGCGTTCAAGATCGCGGGTTCGATGGCGATCAAGGAAGCGGCGCGCGCGGCGCACCCGGTGCTGCTCGAGCCGATGATGAACGTCGAGGTGGTGACGCCCGAGTCGTACATGGGCGACGTGCTCGGCGACATCTCGAGCCGCCGCGGCAAGGTGGGCGGGATGACGCAGCGTGGCGAGGCGCAGGCGATCGCCGCGACGGTGCCGCTCTCCGAGATGTTCGGGTACTCGACGAAGCTCCGGTCGATGACGCAGGGGCGCGCCGTGTACACGATGGAGTTCGCGCACTATGAGGAAGTCCCGAAGGCGAAGGCGGAAGAGATCGTCGCGAAGGCCAAGGCATAGGCCGGCGGCGGGTGCAGGGATAGCAGCAGCAGGCGCAGGGCAGGCACCGCGAGACAAACCACAACCCAGCAGCAGGATTCGACAATGGCCAAGGCAAAGTTCGAGCGCACCAAGCCGCACGTGAACGTCGGGACGATCGGGCACGTCGACCACGGCAAGACGACCCTCACGGCGGCACTGACCAAGTTGTCGGCGGACTCGGGCTACGGCACGAAGTACGTCGCGTACGACCAGGTCGCCAAGGCGTCGGAATCGCAGGGCCGCCGCGACCCGACGAAGATCCTCACGATCGCGACGTCGCACGTCGAATACGAGACGGCGAACCGCCACTACGCGCACGTCGACTGCCCCGGGCACGCCGACTACGTGAAGAACATGATCACCGGCGCCGCGCAGATGGACGGGGCGATCCTGGTCGTGAGCGCGGTCGACGGCCCGATGCCGCAGACGCGCGAGCACATCCTCCTGGCGAGCCAGGTAAACGTCAAGAAGATCGTCGTGTTCCTCAACAAGTGCGACCTCGTCGAGGATCCGGAACTGCTCGACCTCGTCGAACTCGAGGTGCGCGAGCTGCTCTCGAAGTACAAGTACGACGGCGACAACGCGCCGGTCATCCGCGGCGCCGCGATCAAGGCGATCGAGGGCGACCCGGTGTGGGTGGCGAAGATGCAGGAGCTCTACGACGCGCTCGACACGTACATCCCGCAGCCGGTGCGCGACGTCGACAAGCCGTTCCTGATGCCGGTCGAGGACGTGTTCTCGATCACCGGCCGCGGCACGGTGGCGACGGGGCGCATCGAGCGTGGCAAGATCAAGACGGGCGACGAGATCGAGCTGGTCGGCTTCGGCTCGACCAAGAAGTCGGTCGTCACGGGCGTCGAGATGTTCCGCAAGCTGCTCGACGACGGCCAGGCGGGCGACAACGTCGGCCTCCTGCTCCGCGGCGTCGACAAGAAGGAGATCGAGCGCGGCATGGTCGTCGCGAAGCCGGGCTCCATCCCGCCGCACACGAAGTTCGAGGCCGAGGTGTACGTCCTCACGAAGGACGAGGGCGGCCGCCACACGCCGTTCTTCAAGGGCTACCGCCCGCAGTTCTACCTCCGCACGACGGACGTGACGGGGAACATCGAGCTGCCGGCCGGCACGGAGATGGTCATGCCGGGCGACAACATCCAGATGGTCATCGAGCTCATCACCCCGGTCGCGATGGAAGAGCAGCTCCGCTTCGCGATCCGCGAGGGTGGCCGCACGGTGGGCGCTGGCGTGGTCACGAAGATCCTGGCGTAACTACCACTGCGAGTGGACGGCGGACCGTTCCGGGTGAACGGTGAACGGTCCGCTTCCGACTCGCTTTTCAGGGGTTTCACATGGCTGGCAGAATCCGCATCCGATTGAAGGCGTTCGACCACGCGGTGATCGATCAGGCCGCGGGCGACATCGTGCGCACGGCCGAGAAGTCGGGCGCGCAGGTGTCGGGGCCGATCCCGCTCCCGACGAAGACGCAGCGCTGGACGGTCCTCCGTTCGCCGCACGTCGACAAGAAGTCGCGCGAGCAGTTCGAGCTGAAGACGCACAAGCGGGTGATCGACATCCTCGACTCCAAGCCGCAGACGGTGGACGCGCTGACGAAGCTCGACCTGCCGGCCGGAGTGGACGTCGAGATCAAGGTGGAGTAGCGAACTGCAACGGCGGGTCAGCGGTCGACCCGCTTTTTCAGTCACAGTCCAACGGCAAACACCGGGCGAATCGTCGCCACGCCGTGACTACGCATCAGAGGAATCCATGATCGGTATCATCGGTAAAAAGCTGGGGATGACCCAGATCTTCAACGAGGCGGGGCAGCAGATCCCCGTGACCGTCGTCGAGGCGACGCCGAATCCCGTCACGAAGGTGGTGACGAAGGACCAGGCGGGCTTCGCGTCGGTGGAGCTCGGCTATGGCGCGCAGCGCACGGCGCGCGCGTCGAAGAAGGGGGAGCGCACGCCGAAGGGCGCGCGGGCCTCGCTCGCCGAGCTCGGGCACGCGAAGAAGGCGAACCTCGAGGCGGCGCCGGCGGTGCTGCGCTCGTTCCGCCTCGACGACGCGCCGGGGAAGGACCCCGAGATCCCGTCGTACAGCGTCGGCGACATCGTGACGGTGGGCATCTTCGCCCCCGGCGACACGGTGAAGGTGACGGGGACGACCAAGGGCCGCGGATTCCAGGGCGTGGTGAAGCGCTGGGGCTTCGGCGGCGGACCGAACACGCACGGCAACACGAAGCACCGCCGGCCCGGCTCGATCGGACCCGGCACGGATCCTTCGCGCGTCATCAAGGGCAAGAAGATGCCGGGCCATTACGGCGCCGAGCGTCACACCCAGACGCACCTCCGCGTGGAGAAGATCGACGCGGAGCGCAACCTGATCTATATCCGCGGCTCCGTCGCCGGTCCGAAGAACGGGATCGTCCTCGTCCGCAAGCAGGGCTGAGCCGATGGCAGACACGATGAACCTCGAAGCCGCGGCGTACACCGCGCAGGGGACGCCGCGCGAGAAGGTCGCCCTTCCGGGCGCGATCTTCGACGGGACGATCAACCTGCCGGTGATGCACCAGGCGGTGAAGGCGTTCCTGGCCAACCAGCGCCAGGGCACGCACGCCACGAAGACGCGCCGCTGGGTGGTGGGCGGCAACCAGAAGCCGTGGAAGCAGAAGGGGACCGGCCGGGCCCGTCAGGGCTCGACGCGCGCCCCGAACTGGGTCGGCGGCGGCACGGTGTTCGGCCCGCAGCCGCGCAAGTACACGGAAGTGGTGCCGCGCCAGGTGCGCGCGCTGGCGCGCAAGAGCGCGCTGAACGCGCGGGCGAGCGAAGGCGCGATCCTCGTCATCGACGCGTTCCAGTACGACGCGCCGAAGACGGCGAAGCTCCAGCAGCTGCTGGCGCGCCTCGACGTGGCGAACAAGAAGGTGCTGGTGCTGACGGACGGCGTGAAGCCGAACGTCTTCCTCTCGGGGCGCAACCTGCCCGACGTGCAGGTGCTGCCGTACTCCGACGTGTCGACGTACCACATCCTCTGGTCGGACGTGGTGCTGATCGAGTCGGGCGCGGTGGGACAGGCGCTCACGCCGATGGCCGAGAAGGCGCTGGCGCCGGTGAAGGTGAAGAAGACGGTGAAGGCCGCGGAGACCGCGACGGCCGCGCCGGCGAAGAAGAAGGCGCCGGCCAAGAAGGCGCCGGCGGCGAAGGCGAAGGCCGCGGCGAAGCCCGCGGCGAAGAAGACGGCCGCCAAGAAGGCGCCGGCCAAGAAGACGGCCGCGCCGAAGAAGAAGGGGAAGTAATCGATGCCGACCATTCATCGCACCATCGTCCGGCCGATCGTCACCGAGAAGAGTTCGGCGGCGTTCCAGGACCGTGGCGAGTACACGTTCGAAGTGCATCCGCTCGCGAACAAGCAGGCGATCAAGCAGGCGATCGAGTCGCTGTTCGGGGTGAAGGTGACCGGGGTGTGGACGTCTCAGCAGCGTGGCAAGCTCCGCCGGGTCGGGGGGAAGGCCGGGCTCCGTCCGCGCTGGAAGAAGGCGATCGTGACGCTGAAGGCCGGCGACTCGATCGAGATTTTCGAGGGTTAATCCATGGGCATTCGCCAGTTCAAGCCGGTCACCAAGAGTTCGCGGTTCCGTTCGGTCTCGGACTTCGACGTGATCACGCGCACGACGCCGGAGAAGTCGCTGACCGAGCCGCTGAAGAAGAGCGGCGGGCGCGACAACCACGGCCACATCTCGATGCGCCGCCTCGGCGGCGGGCACAAGCGGAAGTACCGCGTCATCGACTTCAAGCGCAACAAGTTCGGCGCGATCGGCACGGTCAAGGAGATCGAGTACGATCCGAACCGCTCGGCGCGCATCGCGCTGATCGAATATCCGGACGGCGAGCTGCGCTACATCCTGCACGCCAAGGGGCTGGTGCAGGGTGACAAGGTCGTGTCGGGTCCGGGCGCGGACGTGCGCACGGGCAACGCGATGCCGCTGAAGGAAGTGCCGCTCGGCACGGCGGTGCACTGCGTGGAGCTGATCCCGGGCAAGGGCGGCCAGATGGCGCGCTCGGCGGGGACGAGCCTGCAGGTGGTGGCGAAGGAAGGGGAGTACGTGACGCTGCGCATGGCCTCGACGGAGATGCGGATGCTGCACGGCAACTGCCTGGCCACGATCGGCGAGGTCGGGAACTCCGAGCACGAGCTCAAGTCGGCGGGCAAGGCCGGCGCGAGCCGGTGGGCGGGGCGCCGGCCGAAGGTGCGCGGCGAAGTGATGAACCCGGTCGATCACCCGCACGGTGGCCGCACGCGCGGCGGCCGGAACGTGGTGAGCCCCTGGGGCAAGAAGGAAGGCGTCAAGACGCGCAACAAGAAGAAGCCGTCGCAGCGCCTCATCGTGCGCGGTCGCAAGCGCGGCAAGGCCACGCAGAGCTAACCGGGATCCGAGACGACTATGGCGAGGAGCATCAAGAAGGGCCCGTTCATCCAGGAAGCGCTGCTGAAGCGCGTCCTCGGGATGAATGCCAGGAACGAGAAGAAGGTCGTGAAGACCTGGTCGCGCGCGAGCACGGTGCTGCCGGACTTCGTCGGCCACACGTTCGCGGTGCACAACGGCAACAAGTTCATCCCGGTGTACGTGACCGAGAACATGGTCGGGCACAAGCTGGGTGAGTTCGCGCCGACGCGCCTGTTCCGGGGCCACACGGCCCAGGGCGGGAAGGCGGCGGCGGCGCCGGCGGCCGACACGAAGGCGAAGCCCGCCGCGGCGGCCGCGCCGGCCGGCAAGGGAGGCAAGTAAGCCATGGCGAACGCACGCGCGATCCAGCGCACGGCGCGCCAGTCGCCCTACAAGATGCGGCTGGTGATCGACCAGGTGCGCGGCATGAACGTGAACGAGGCGCTGGCGCTGCTGAAGTTCTCGAAGAAGCACGCCGCGAAGCAGATCGAGAAGGTGCTCAAGAGCGCGATCGCGAACGCCGAGCAGGCGGCGCGGAACGCGAATGAAGCGATCGACGTCGACGCGCTGTTCGTGGCGAAGGCGATCGTCAATGAAGGTCCGCCGTTGAAGCGATTCACGCCGGCCGCCATGGGGCGGGCGACGCCGATCCGCAAGCGTACGAGCCACGTCGAGATCGTCGTGGCCGAGAAGGAAGGGCGATAATGGGACAGAAAACCAATCCGATCGGCTTCCGCCTCGGCGTCTCCAAGGACTGGCGCTCGAAGTGGTATGCGAAGAAGGACTTCCCGGCGCTGCTGAAGGAGGACGAACTCCTCCGGAAGTACCTGAAGGCGCGCCTGTCGGGCGCGGCGATCAGCGACATCACGATCGAGCGGAAGCCGGGGAAGGTCGTCGTGACCATCCACACCGGCCGTCCGGGCGTGGTGATCGGCAAGAAGGGGCAGGCGGTGGAGGAGCTGAAGAACGAGCTCCAGCAGCTGACGGGCAAGGACGTCGGCGTGAACGTCGAGGAGATCAAGCGCCCGGAGATCGAGGCGCAGCTGGTCGCCGACAACATCGCCGCGCAGCTGGCGCAGCGCATCTCGTTCCGCCGCGCGATGAAGCGCGCCGTGCAGAGCGCGATGCGGATGGGCGCCGGCGGCATCAAGGTGAAGTGCGGGGGCCGGCTCGGCGGCGCGGAGATCGCGCGCGTCGAGGGCTACCATGAAGGGCGGGTGCCGCTCCACACGTTGCGGGCGGACATCGACTACGCGGTCAGCACGGCGAAGACGACCTTCGGCACCATCGGGGTGAAGGTCTGGATCTTCAAGGGCGAGATCGTGGAAGACCGCCGTGGCAAGACGTACTCGACCGACGCGTAAGGGGGACTGACCAATGCTCGCACCGAAGCGCGTCAAGTATCGCAAGATGTTCAAGGGCCGGACGAACGGGATCGCGACCCGCGGCGCCACGGTGGCCTTCGGCCACTATGGGCTGCAGGCCGTGGAGCCGGGTTGGGTGACGGCCCGCCAGATCGAGGCCTCGCGCGTGGCGCTGACGCGCCACATCAAGCGCGGTGGCAAGGTGTGGATCCGGATCTTCCCGGACAAGCCGGTGACGAAGAAGCCCGCCGAGACCCGCATGGGCAAGGGCAAGGGCTCGCCGGAACTGTGGGTGGCGGTCGTGAAGCCGGGCCGCGTGATGTTCGAGATCGAGGGCGTTCCGAAGGAGATCGCCCAGAAGGCGCTCGGGCTGGCCGCGGCCAAGCTTGGCGTGAAGAGCAAGTTCGTGGCCCGCGAGGAGGCGCACACGGAATGAAGGCGACGCAGATTCGCGAGCTGTCGGCGCAGGACATCACGGCGCGCATCGCCGAGCTCGAGGAGGAGCAGTTCCGCCTCGAGTTCCGCGGGGCGACGGAAGTGTTGAGTGATCCGCTGCGCCTGCGGGTGATCCGCCGCGACATCGCGCGGCTGAAGACGGTGCTGCGCGAGCAGGCGACGGCGAAGGCCGGCGCGGCTGGCACGGCGGGGAGATAAGCCAATGGCCGAGATGACGAACGGAACCACACCGCACCGCAACTCGCGCAAGGCGCGGGTCGGGCTCGTGGTGAGCGACAAGATGGCCAAGACGGTGGTGGTCGCGATCGAGCGTCGCGTGCCGCACCCCGTGTACGGCAAGATGGTCACCCGCACCACGAAGCTGAAGGCGCATTGCGAGCAGAATGACGCCAAGGCCGGGGATACGGTGCGGATCGTGGAGACCCGGCCGCTGTCGAAGGACAAGCGGTGGCGCGTGGTCGAGATCGTCGACCGTGCGCGGTAAGGGAGACGACATCCAATGATCCAGCAGGAATCGGTAGTCAAAGTGGCGGACAACTCGGGGGCGAAGACGGCCCTCGTGATCCGCGTGCTCGGCGGGACGCGCCGGCGGTACGCCGGGCTGGGCGACATCGTGATCGTCGCCGTGAAGAACGCGCTCCCGAACGGGACGGTGAAGAAGTCGGACGTGGCGCGCGCCGTGGTGGTGCGCACCGTGAAGGAGACGCGGCGCAAGGATGGTTCGTACATCCGGTTCGACGAGAACGCCGTCGTCATCATCAACGACGAAGGCGAGCCGCGGGCGACGCGCATCTTCGGGCCGGTGGCCCGCGAGCTGCGCGAGAAGAAGTACATGAAGATCGTCTCGCTGGCGCCGGAGGTCATCTAGCATGCGGATCCTGACTCATCGCAAGACGCGGGGCAAGCGCAACCGCACGCGTCACGAGATCAATGCCGAGCGGACGCCGGTGCACGTGGCCAAGGGCGACCTGGTGCGCGTGACGCGCGGCGACGACAAGGGCAAGGAAGGGAAGGTCATCCACGTCTATCCCAAGACGGGGCGCGTGACGATCGAGGGCGTGAACATCGTGAAGAAGCACCGCAAGGCGCGCCGGGCGGAGGAGACGTCGGGCATCATCGACATGCCGGCGCCGGTGCACGCCTCGAACGTGATGCTGCTCGACCCGAAGTCGGGCGCCCCCACGCGTGTGCGTGCGCGGATCGACGCCGACGGAACGAAGGAGCGCATCAGCGTGAAGTCGGGCGACGCGATCGCCCGACCGAAGCGCTGAGCGAGGACTGAGCGATGGCGACCAAGGAAAAGAAGAGCGGCGGCAAGAAGGGCGCTGAGAAGGGACAGGTGCAGGGCGCCCACGCGGGTGTCGGCCTCCCCGTGCCCGAGCCGCGCCTGCGCAACTATTACGTGAAGACGGTGCGGGGCAATCTCGCGAAGCAGTTCGGGTTGAAGAACCTGCACGAGATCCCGAACCTCGAGAAGATCGTGCTGAACGTCGGCCTCGGCGAAGCGATCAAGCAGCCCAAGCTGCTCGATGGCGTGATCGAGGAGCTGGCGATCATCGCGGGGCAGCGTCCCGTGCGGAAGAAGGCGAAGAAGTCGATCGCCAACTACGGGCTGCGCCAGGGCCAGGAGATCGGCGCCTCGGTGACGCTCCGCGGCGCGCGCATGTGGGAGTTCCTCGACCGGTTCATCACGACGGCGATCCCGCGCATCCGCGACTTCCGCGGGCTGAGCACGCGGTCGTTCGACGGCCGCGGGAACTACAGCACCGGCGTGAAGGAGCAGATGATCTTCCCGGAGATCAACTACGACCAGGTCGAGCAGATCCACGGCATGGACATCACGTTCGTGACGACGACGGAGAAGGACGACCAGGCGTTCGCGCTGCTGCGCGAACTGGGCATGCCGTTCCGCGGGGACGACAAGCCGATCGTGGTGCAGGCGAACTGACCCCGACGAGAGCGAACCGATGGCCAAGAAGAGCAGCATCGAGAAGAACGAGCGCCGGAAGCAGCTGGCCGCGCGCTATGCGGCGAAGCGGAAGACGCTGAAGGCCGTGGTGGTGAGCCCGAAGTCGAGCGACGAGGAGAAGCGGGCGGCGGCATTCGCCCTCGCCAAGCTCCCCCGGAACTCGGCCCCCGAGCGCATCCGCAACCGCTGTTCGATGACGGGCCGCGCGCGCGGCTACGTGTCGCACTTCGGCTTGAGCCGCATCGCGTTCCGGGAGATGGCCCTCATGGGCTTGATCCCCGGGGTGCGGAAGGCGAGCTGGTAACGAGGCAGGAGGACGACGGGTCCACCGTCGGCCGTGAACGGTTCACGGTGCACGGTCGACCCGCTGTTGCAGTCCATCATTCACTTCCTAAAGGTCCGGGCCTCGGCCAGGAAACCATAGGACACGAGGTTTTTCAATGAGCATGACCGATCCCATCGCCGATATGCTCACGCGGATCCGCAACGCTTGCGGGTCGAAGCACCGTCGCGTGGACATGCCGGCGTCGAAGATGAAGCTCGAGATCGCGCGGTTGCTGAAGGAGAACAACTTCATCAGCGACTACAAGACCGTGGCGGCCGAGGACGGCAAGCCGCTGCTCCGCGTGCACCTGAAGTACGCGCAGGGCGGGCAGCCGGTGATCCGGCAGCTGCAGCGGGTGTCGAGCCCCGGGCTGCGGAAGTACGTCGGCGCGACGGAGATCCCGCGCGTCCGCAACGGCCTCGGCGTGGCGATCCTCAGCACCTCCAAGGGGCTGATGACCGACCGCGAGGCGCGGACCCAGCACACCGGCGGCGAGCTCGTCGCCGTGGTCTGGTAGGGGGACGCCGACATGTCGCGAATCGGGAAGCTGCCGGTGCAGATCCCCGCGGGCGTCACCGTCACCGTGGAAGGCCACGTGGTGAAGGTGAAGGGACCCAAGGGTGAGCTCATCCGCACGTTCCATCCGGAGATCGGGTTCAAGGTCGAGGGGCAGGTGGCCGAGGTCACGCGCCCGTCGGACGAGCCGAAACACAAGTCGCTGCACGGGCTCTCGCGCACGCTGCTCGCCAACATGGTCGAGGGCGTCACGAAGGGATATTCGAAGGCGCTCGAGATCACGGGCGTGGGCTACAAGGCGGAGGTGCGCCCCTACGGGCTGCAGCTCGCGCTGGGGCTCTCGCACCAGATCGAGTTCAAGGCGCCGAAGGGGATCAAGCTGAGCGCGCCGCAGCCGACGCAGGTGCTGGTCGAAGGCGCGGACAAGGAGATCGTCGGCCAGGTGGCCGCCGAGATCCGCGCGCTCCGCAAGCCCGAGCCGTACAAGGGCAAGGGCGTCAAGTATGCCGGCGAAGTGATCCGGCGGAAGGCCGGCAAGGCGGGAGGTAAGTAATGCCAGGGAAGCGAGTACCCAAGACGCGGTCCGGCCTGCGCGCGCGCCGGCACATCCGAGTGCGGGCGAAGGTGAAGGGCACGGAGGAGCGTCCGCGCCTCGTCGTGTTCCGTTCGGACAAGCACATCCAGGCCCAGCTGATCAACGACGACACGCAGCGCACGCTGATGACGGTGACGGATGCCACGTTCAGCGGCAAGAAGAGCGAGAAGTCGGTGGAAGTGGGGAAGAAGATCGCCGAGAAGGCCAAGGCCGCCGGCATCAGCAAGGTCGTGTTCGACCGCGCTGGATATCAGTATCACGGCCGCGTGAAGGCGGTGGCCGACGGTGCCCGCGAAGGCGGGCTGGAGTTCTAAATGGCTGACGAGACGACGACGGGAACGGGCGGCGAGGCGCCGCGCACGGGTGGCAGCGCCCGCAGTGGTGGCAGCGCGCGCAGTGGCGGCGGCCCGGGTGGCCGTGGCCGCGGCGGGCCGGGCGGCGGACGCGGCGGGCCGGGTGGTGGCAGTGGCGGACCGGGCGGCGGACGCGGCGGGCCGGGTGGGCCCGGCGGCAACCGTGGCGGGCCGGGCGGTGGCCGTGACGGCCGCGGCCGTGGCGGAGAGCGCGGCGCGCCGGGTTCGGACCGTGGCGAAGGGAGCGACCTGATCGAGAACGTGGTCGCGATCAACCGCGTGGCCAAGGTCGTGAAGGGTGGCCGGCGCTTCTCGTTCAACGCCCTCGTGGCGGTGGGCGACGGGCAGGGCAAGGTCGGCATCGCGACGGGGAAGGCGAACGAGGTCTCGGAAGCGGTCCGCAAGGCCGTGGACGGCGCGCGCCGGCACATGGTGTCGGTGCCGATGACCGGTTCGACGATCCCGCACGAGATCGTGGGCGAACACGGGGCCGGTCGCGTGCTGATGAAGCCCGCGGCGCCGGGCGCCGGCGTGATCGCCGGCGGCGCGGTGCGCGCCGTGATGGAATGCGTGGGGATCAGCGACATCCTGACGAAGTCGCTGGGCTCGACGAACCCGCACAACATGGTGCTGGCGGCGATGGACGGCCTGATGGCGCTGACGACGGTCGAGCAGATCGCGCGCGAGCGCGGCGTCGAAGTGTCGTCGCTGCCGTACAAGTCGCGCGCCAAGTCGAAGGAGGCTGCGCAGCATGCCTAGGACATTCGTGTGGCACCGCACGCGCGGGCCCAAGAAGACCGCGCCGGAGACCCTGACGACCGGGAAGGTGCGGATCAAGCAGGTGAAGAGCGGGATCGGACACACGGCGCGCATGAACGCGAACCTCGAGGCGCTCGGCCTGCGGCATCATCAGGCCGAGGTCGTGCATCAGGATTCGCCGGCGCTCCGCGGGATGATCAAGCGGGTGCGTCACCTGGTGACGGTCACCCCGATCGAGGAATAGTCACGTGACGACGGAAAAGATCGGCCTGCACAACCTGACGCCGGCGCCGGGTTCGCACCGCAACCGGAAGCGCCTCGGGCGCGGCCCGGGATCGGGCACCGGCAAGACGTCGGGCAAGGGCCATAAGGGCATCAAGGCGCGTTCGGGCCACCACGGGCACGGCGGCAACAAGCCGCACTTCGAAGGCGGCCAGATGCCGATGACGCGCCGCGTGCCGAAGCGCGGATTCACGAACCCGTTCCGGGTGGAGTCGCAGGTCGTGCACCTCTCCGACCTGGCGCTGCTGGCGCCAGGCACCGAGGTGACGACGGAGACGCTGGCGGCGGCGGGGCTGATCCATGGCAACAAGGGCCCGGCGAAGCTGCTCGCGAACGGCGAGATCACGCACGCCGTGACGGTGCGCGGCATCAAGATGAGTGCCACCGCCCGCGAGAAGATCGTGGCGGCGGGCGGCCTGGTCGAGGAGTAACATGGCCCAGGCCAATCCCGCCCAGGCGGTCGCGAACATCTATCGCACGCCGGAGTTGTGGCAGAAGATCATGTTCACGGCGCTCTGCCTGCTCGTCTACCGCATCGGCTCGCACGTCGCGGCGCCGGGGGTGGACGTGCAGGCGATGGTGGACTTCTTCCGCAACCAGCAGAAGGGGGGCGCGGGCGGCTTCTTCGGCCTCTACGACATGTTCGTCGGAGGCAATCTCTCGCGGGCGCAGATCTTCGCGCTCGGCATCATGCCGTACATCTCGGCCAGCATCTTCGCCCAGATCGCCGGCGCGGTGCTGCCGCAGGTCGACAAGATGCAGAAGGACGAAGAGGGCCGGAAGAAGATCACGCAGTGGACGCGCTACGCGACGGTGTTGCTGGCGTTCGTGCAGGCGTGGGGCTTCTCGCTGTTCACCGAGAGCGTGCAGGGCGCGGTGGGCACGCCGGGCTTCGGGTTCAAGGTGCAGATGACGCTGGTGCTGACGACCGGCGCGATCTTCGTGATGTGGCTCGGCGAGCAGATCACGGAGCGCGGACTCGGCAACGGCGCCTCGCTGCTCATCTTCTTCTCAATCGTCGAGCGCTTCTGGCCGGGCATCGGGCAGACGTTCTCCTACCTCAGCACGGGCGCGGTCGGCCCGCTCGCCCTCATCGCGGTGGGTTTCATCATGCTCGCCGTGGTGGCGGGGGTGGTGCTCATCACGCTGGCGGCGCGTCGCATCGCGATCCAGATCCCGCAGCGCACGATGGCACGGGGCCGGATGCGCGAGGCGGCCAAGAACTTCATCCCGCTGCGGATCAACTCCGCCGGCGTGATGCCGATCATCTTCGCGCAGTCGCTGATCGTCGTGCCGGGCGCGCTCGCGCAGTTCATGGGCAACGAGAAGCTCCGCGACTTCTCCGACTACTTCCAGCCGGGGACGTGGCTGTACTTCGTGCTCTCGGCCGTGCTCATCGTGTTCTTCACGTATTTCTACACGTCGATCATCTTCAATCCGATCGACCTGGCGGAGAACCTGAAGAAGCAGGGCGGCTTCATCCCGGGCGTGAAGCCGGGGGCGAAGACGGCCGAGTACATCGACCAGGTGGTGAGTCGCATCACCTTCCCGGGCGCGATCTTCCTGACGATCATCGCGCTGTTGCCGATGTGGATCATCGATCTGGCGAACGTGCCGTTCCGCTTCGGCGGGACGTCGCTGCTGATCGTGGTCGGCGTGGCGCTCGACACGATGGCGCAGATGCAGCAGCACCTGCTGCTGCGCAAGTACGATGGCTTCATGAAAAAGGGACGTGTCCGCTTCCGCGGTCGGGGCGGTGACGCGGGTTTCTAAGATCGCGCAAGGAGCAAGACCATGATCGTCGTGCTGCTCGGACCACCGGGCGCCGGCAAGGGGACGCAGGGGGAGCGGGTGGCCGCGGCCCTCGGCGTCCCCAAGATCGCTACGGGGGACGTGCTCCGCGCGGCGGTCAAGGCGGGGACGCCACTCGGCCTCGAGGCGAAGGGATACATGGACCGCGGCGACCTCGTGCCGGACGCGGTCATCCTCGGGATCATGAAGCAAGCGCTCGCGGCGCCGGAGCAGGCCCGCGGCGTCGTCCTCGACGGCGTCGTCCGAACGGTGCCGCAGGCGGAAGGACTCTCGCACGTGCTCGCCGAGCTGGGCAAGCCACTCGACCTCGTGATGCTGTTCACGATCGCCGAGGAGGCGTTGGTGGCCCGGCTCTCGGGACGCACGGTGTGCGACGCCTGCCAGACGCCGTTCACGGGGCGGACGCCCGGCGAGACCCACGCGGAGTGCACGCACGCGCCCAAGGGCACGCTGGTGCGCCGCAAGGATGACGAGCCGGCGGCGATCCACAACCGCATGGCGGTCTACGAGGCGCAGACGGCGCCGGTCATCGCGTGGTATCGCGCCCACGGCGCACACATCGCCGAGATCGACGCCTTCGGCGCGCTCGACGACGTGACCGCCCGCGCGCTCAAGGCCGTCGGCAAGGGGTGAGATGGTCCAGCTGAAGAGCCCCCGCGAGATCGACGCGATGTTCGCCGGCGGGCAGATCCTCTACGCCACGCACGAGGCCGTGCGCGCCGCCGTGCGTCCGGGGGTCAGCACCCTCGACCTCGACCGCGTCGCCGAGGAGTTCATCCGCTCCCACCCGGGCGCGACCCCGTCGTTCAAGGGGCTCTACGGCTTCCCCGGATCGATCTGCGCCTCGATCAACGAGGAGATCGTGCACGGCATCCCCAGCGCGAAGCGGGTGCTGAAGGACGGGGACATCATCTCCGTCGACATCGGCGTGTTCCACGGCGGGTTGCATACCGACTCCGCGCGGACGTGGCCCGTCGGGACGGTCGACGCGGAGAGCGAACGGCTGCTCCGCGTGACGGCCGAGAGCCTCGAGGCGGGAATCGCGCAGTGCGTCGTCGGGAACCACATCGGCGACATCGGGCACGCGATCGAAGCCGTGGTCATCAAGGGACGACTCGCCGTGGTGCGCGAACTCGTGGGACACGGCGTGGGGTTCCAGATGCACGAGGAGCCGCAGGTGCCGAACCACGGCAAGCCGAAGCGTGGGATGAAGCTCGTGCCCGGGCTCACGCTGGCGATCGAGCCGATGGTGAACCTCGGCACCGCCGCGACGCGCACGCTCTCCGACAAATGGACGGTGGTGACCGCCGACGGCCAGCGCAGCGCGCACTTCGAGCACACGGTGGCGATCACCGACGCGGGGCCGCGGGTGCTCACCCGGCCGTAGTGTGGCGCGGCCGAAGGCCACGCTCACGGCGTGACGAGCGAAGGATCATCGTGGGAGACCGTGTTCACGCGGTCGCTGATGCGCCACGCCGAGAGCGTGTCGTCGGGGACGGCGTGCAGAAGCTCGCGGGCCTTGTCGACCGTGGTGTGCGGCGAGAGCCATCGATTCCAGTCGCGCGGTTCGAGGATGAGCGGGAGGCGGTCATGGATATGGGCGAGCGCCTCGTTCACCGGCACGGTCAGCACGGTGCACGTCTCGATCTTCTCACCGGCGGCGTCGCGCCAGAACTCCCAGAGCGCGCCGAGGGCGAGGATCGCGCCGTCGGTGCGCTCGATGCGCCAGGGCTGCTTCTTCCGCGTGCCGGCGACCACCTGCCACTCGTAGAAGCCGTCGGCGGGGAGGAGGCAGCGGCGAGCCTTGACCGCGGCGCGGAAGCTGGGCTTCTCATGCGCCGTCTCGGCGCGCGCGTTGGCGAGCTTGTGCCCGATCGCGGGATCCTTGGCCCAGCTCGGGATGAGTCCCCAGCGGAGCCACGCCGTCTCATGGTCATCGCCGGCATGCCTGATGGCGAGGACGTCGGTGCCGGGCGCGATGTTCCACCGCGGCACGAGCTGGTCGAGCGGCGCGACGCCGAACGATGCCCAGTCCATCCGGTCGGTGCGCCCGAGCGAGTAGCGTCCGCACATCGATGGGATCCCCGCGGCTCAGCGCGCCGACTCAGTCACCGATCGCGCGCTCGACGGCGGCCGTGGCCGCGGCGGCGGCCGCCGCCGTCTCCGCGACGAGCCGCGACGCTTCGGCCGCGAGCGTGGCGCCCACCGTCTTGTCCGACATCGACGCGACGTTGATGCGGACGTTGTACGCGGCGCCACGGCATGCCGCATCGGCCATCAGCGCGGCCACGCCGGCGTCGCTCACGGCGTTCGCGTTCCCCTTGGTCGCGCAGACGACGGCGAGCTTCGCGACGGCGCCGCAGGCCCGCGCCGTCTCGAGCGGGACCTCGGCGGCCTTCACGAGACCGCGCAGGATCGCGGCGTCGCGCGCGTCACGCTGCTCCGGCGTCTCCTTGGGGAGCTTGTAGGCGTCGCTCACGAGGGTGTACGCGTCGGCATCCTCCTTCACGAGCGCAGCGAGGCGGTTGCCGAGCGTGACCGCCTGCAGCGCGAGTTCCTTGAACTCGCCCTCGACGGCGACGTACTTCTTGCGCCCGATGGTGAGCCCGGCGACCATCTGCGCGAGCGCGGCGGCGAGCTGTCCCGTGAGCGCCGCCACCGAGCCGCCGCCGGGCACCGGAGCGCCGCTGGCGACGGCGGCGACGAATCCGCTGAGCGACTCGCCGCCGCCGATCGCCGCGCGCACCTTGTGCTCCAGCACCATCTCCGTGGAGAACTTCGGGAGGCGGATGTGGCGCGCCGCGGTCTCGAAGAGCACGCGTTCGGGGACGAGGCCGACGATCTCGCTCCACGTGGGCGACACGCCGCGCGCTTCGGCCTCCATGCGCACCATGTCGAAGGCGCGGTAGAGCGGCGTCTTCTCGGTGTCGACGAGGTTCATCGACACCTGCGCCTGGCCGTCGACCTCGAGGCCGAGTCCCTTCACGTGGCGGAGCCCGCCACTCGAGCCGCGCACGGCCTTCGCGACGTCCTTGGCGACCTGCACGTGTTCGGCGCCGCCGAGGTAGACGTTGTAGGCGACGAGGAACGGGCGGGCGCCGATCACGGTGGCGCCGGCCGTGGGGTGGATCTTGTTGGGGCCGAAGTCGGGAACGCGACTCGGATTGGCGCCGATCTCCGTCTTCGCGACTTCGAACTCGCCGCGGCGGATGTCGGCGAGGTTCTCGCGGTCGGGGCGCGTCGCGGCGCGCTCGTAGAGGAACACCGGGATGCCGAGCTCGTCGCCGACGCGCCGGCCGAGTTCCCGGGCGAGGGCGATGCAGTCGTCCATCGTCGATCCCTCGAGCGGGATGAAGGGACAGACGTCGGTCGCGCCGATGCGCGGGTGCTCGCCCTGATGGCCGTTGAGGTCGATGAGGTCGCGTGCCTTCGCGATGCCGGCGAAGGCGGCCTGCACGGCGCGATCGGCGGGGGCGACGACGGTGACGACGGTGCGATTGTGGCTGGCGTCGCTGGAGACGTCGAGGACGACGACGCCGTCGATGGCGGCGATGGCGTCGCGGATCGCCGCGACGACTTCGGGACGGCGCCCTTCGGAGAAGTTGGGGACGAGCTCGACGAGTTTCATTCGGGAGGGCAGGGACGAGTGGGCGGCACGGCGTGCACGGTGCACGGTGGACCGTGCATCCGCTTAAACGTGGTGGGTGGAACGGGGAGCGTCCACCTTCCCACGACGAGTGGGAGGGCAAGGCGCCAGCGGGGGAGGTCGAGTGGGAGCGGGAGCCGAGTGGGCGTGGGACGGGGGGAGGGCGGGCTGCCACCCTTCCCTCGGCCGCTCCCTACGGCTTGCCTGTCGCGTTTGGCCGCGGCATCAACTCGAAGCGGGCCTGCTCCCATCGGTGCCACGGGACGACGATGCCGACGCCGGAGCCGGCGAGGGCGCCGATCGCGGCGCCGCCGAGCGCCCCACCGCGCGCGCGCGGCGAATTCTACCCAAGGATCGTGCGCAGTAACCAAGCGTGCATGTACGGATTCCCCGCGACGATCCCCGTGTGGGCCACATGGCAGGGAGCGCCGGCGACGTCGGTGACGAGACCGCCGGCCTCCTGCACGAGGAGGATCCCCGCGGCGATGTCCCACGGGGAGAGCGAGTTCTCCCAGAAGGCATCGAAGCGGCCGCAGGCGACGCTCGCGAGGTCGATGGCCGCCGCTCCCGGGCGGCGGACGCCGCTGACTCCCGCCATGACGCGCGACATCTGGTCCTGATAGGGGGCGATCGTCGTCGCGTCCTTGAACGGGAAGCCCGTGCCTATGAGGGCGCGCTGCGGGTTCGCGATCGTCGACACGCGCACGGGTTCGCCGTCGCGGCGCGTGCCGCCGCCGAGCGTCGCGGTGAACTCCTCGTCTCCCGGCACGTCGATGACGACGGCGGCGACGAGCGCGCCGTCGAGGAGGACGCCGATGGAGACGGCGTACTCGGGGTAGCCGTGGAGGAAGTTCGTGGTGCCGTCGAGGGGGTCGGCGACGAAGACGATCCCCCGGGCCTGGTCGGCCGGGTCGAGGCGGGAGGCGGTCTCCTCGGCGAGCATCCGCGCGCCGGGGACGCGGCGGCGGACGGTGTCGATGATGATGCGCTCGGAGGCGAGGTCGACCTCGCTGACGAAGTCGGTCGCCGATTTCTCCTGCCAGACGATCCCCGCGGCGCGCGGGGTGGCGTCGCGGATGGAGGCGGCGGCGAGGCGGGCGGCCTCTCGTGCGACGTCGAGGAGGGCCTCGGGCGATTGTTCGGTCATTTCGCGGTGCCTAAGTTTAGGGATGTCTCGGATCTTCAGCGGCATCCAACCGTCGGGCGAACTCCACATCGGAAATTACCTCGGTGCGGTCAAGAACTGGGCCGCTTTGCAGCACCAGTTCGAGTCGTTCTTCTGCGTGGTGAACTACCACGCCATCATCGGGAGCTACGAACCGGCCGATCTCGTGCGCCGCACCCACGAGATGGCCGTGGGACTGCTTGCCGCGGGGCTCGACCCGGCGGTGTGCACGATCTTCGTGCAGTCGCAGGTGCCGGAGCACACCGAGCTGGCATGGATCTTCAACACGCTCACGCCGCTCGGCGAGCTCGAGCGCCAGACGCAATACAAGGACAAGGCGAGCCGCCAGGAGCAGGTGATGGCCGGGCTCCTGAATTATCCGGTGCTGCAGGCCGCCGACATCCTCCTGTATCGCGCCGACGTCGTGCCGGTGGGCGAGGACCAGGTGCAGCACCTCGAGCTGTCGCGCGTGGTGGCGCGGAACTGGAACGCGCGCTTCTCGAGCGGCGCGCCCTATTTTCCGGAGCCCCAACCGCGACTCACGCCGACGCGCCGCATCGTGGGGCTCGACGGGCAGGCCAAGATGTCGAAGTCGATCGGCAACACCGTCGGGTTGCTGGAGACGCCGGAACAGATCTGGGACAAGTTGCGTCCCGCGGTGACCGATCCGGCGCGGCAACGGAAGACCGACGCCGGCGAGCCCGAGCGGTGCAACACCATCTACCAGCTGCACCGGGCGTTCTCGCCGGCGGAGACGGTGGCCGAGGTGGAAGTGAACTGCCGGGGCGCGAAGTGGGGGTGCATCGACTGCAAGAAGGTGCTGCACCAGCACATGGTCGCGGAGCTCACCCCGATCAGGGAGCGGGCGGTGGCGCTGCAGGCCGACCCGGCGTTGGTGCAGGATGTGCTCCAGGCCGGCGCGGCGAAGGCGCGCGTCGTGGCGTCGCGCACGATCGCCGACGTGAAGGAGAAGATGGGACTGCCGCTGGCCTGAACCGGGTTCCGGGAGGATCGCCGTGTTGATCGCTCCGATGCAGGTGCCGACGCTGGACACGATGATCTCGGTCTTCCGCCTCGACCTGGCGCTGAAGCTGCTGCTCGCCGTGCTCTGCGGCGGCGCGATCGGCTTCGAGCGGCAGATCGCGGGGAAGCCCGCGGGGCTGCGCACGAACATCCTCATCTGCCTCGGCTCGGCGCTGGCGATGGATGTCTCGATGCACCTCGGCGACTCGTTCTCGGGCACGCGGCTCGGCGACCCCGGGCGCATCGCGGCGCAGGTCGTGACCGGCATCGGCTTCATCGGCGCGGGAACGATCATGCAGTCGCGGGGCACGATCACCGGACTCACTTCGGCGGCGACGATCTGGGCGGTGGCGATGATCGGCCTGGCGACAGGTTCCGGGTTCTACATCGAGGCGCTCGGCACGACGGCGATGGTGATGGTGGTGCTGATGGGGCTCGGGCGCCTGGAGCACGGCCTGCTGAGGGCCCACCGGTCGATCTCGGCGAGCATCCGCGTGAAGAAGGGCGTGACGCGCGACGCCCTGGAGGAGACGATGCGGGCCGAAGGGATCGTCATCGTGGAGGCAGCGATGTACGACCACCGGAACGACCGCGTGTTCGAAGTGCGGCTGCGCGGCCCGGCGCGGCAGTTCGCGGTCGCTCGAGAGGCCCTGCTCGAGCGCGAGGACGTGCTCGGCGTGTACCTCGATTGAACCGTTCGTCCCTCGGGAGACCGCTGGCGCGGGGTGGGCCGATGTGGCACCTTCCCCGGATGTCGTCCGCACCCCGCATCCACGTCGGGTATTGAATGGAAAAGATCATCAAGGCAGCAGTCGATCGCGGGGCGAGCGACCTTCACATCAAGGCGGGGGACGTCTTCCGCGCGCGCATCGACGGCAAGCTGGTGCCGCTCACCAAGCAGGCGCTGACGCCGGAGCAGACGAAATCGATCGCCCTGCGCCTCATCCCGAACGACGAGGACCGGGCGCGCATCGACAAGATCCAGGACTACGACTGCTCGTGGGGCGCCCCGGGGATCGGGCGGTTCCGCGTGAACATCCTGCGGCAGCGGTCGAGCTTCATGATCGTGATGCGGGTGATCCCGTTCGAGGTGCCGACGTTCGAGAAGCTGTCGTTGCCGCCGGTGCTGCACACCATCGCCGACACCGAGCGCGGCATGGTGCTCGTGACGGGGGTGACGGGGTCGGGCAAGTCGAGCACGATGGCGGCGCTCATCAACCACATCAACGCCACCAAGCACAAGCACATCCTCACGCTCGAGAACCCGCTGGAGTTCCTGCATCGCGACATCCAATGCTCCGTGACGCAGCGCGAGATCGGGGTCGACACCGAGAACTTCCGGATGGGGCTGCGCGCCGCGCTGCGGCAGGATCCCGACGTCATCCTCATCGGCGAGATGCGCGACGCCGAGACGATCGACACGGCGATGAAAGCGGCCGAGACGGGGCACCTGCTCATCTCGACGCTGCACACGCCCGACGCGCAGAGCACCGTGCTGCGCATCCTCGCGATGTTCCCGCCCGAGGAGCAGGACGTGGTGCGCGTGCGGCTCGCCGAATCGCTGAGCGCCGTGGTGAGCCAGCGCCTGCTCCCCAAGAAGGACGGGCACGGCCGCGTCGCGGCGCTCGAGGTGATGATCGTCACGCCGACGATCCGCGACCTCATGCTCGACAAGGACCGCGTGGGGGAGATCCGCGACTACATCGCCGACGGGCGCGAGCAGTACGGCATGCAGACGTTCGACCAGCACCTCGCCGACCTGGTGCAGGCCGACATCGTCGACTTCGACGTGGCGATCGCCGCCTCGACGAAGCCGAGCGACTTCGAACTGAAGCTCAAGACGTTCCGCCGGCGGTCGACCCTCAAGCGCAAGGCGGTGAAGGACTAGCCCGAGGCGCCGAAACCCGACGACACGACGACGCTCGGCGGCGTGACGAGCTCGTTCGATTTCCTCGGCGGCAAGCCGTAAGGGCCGGGCGGCGCGCGAGGCGTGCGCGCCGAGGCCATCCACTCCGACATCCGCACTCCCATGCTCTCGATACACGGGGTCTTCGGACCCGTCATCACGACGTTCGTACGCGGCTCCGAGGATCTCGACCTCGACGCGTTCCGGTTCAACGTGCGCGGCCACATGGCGGCGGGGCTCGCCGGCGTGGTGGTCTGCGGCTCCACGGGGGAGGCCGCGCTGCTCGGCGAGGACGAGCGGCGCGCCGCGCTCGACGCGGCGCGGGCCGAGACGCCGGCCGGGCGCCTCGTGCTCATGGGGATCGGCGGGGAGTCGACGCGACTCACCATCCAGCGCGCGGCCGACGCGAAGGTCGGTGGCGCCGACGCCGTGCTCGTCGTCGCGCCGCACTACTACTCGAACGCGATGACGCCGGCCGCGCTCAAGGCGCACTATCTGCGCGTCGCCGACGCGAGCGCGCTGCCGGTGGTGCTGTACAACATCCCCAAGTACATGCACTTCAAGCTCCCGCCGGAACTCGTGGCGGAGCTGTCGCGGCACGGCAACATCGTCGGCATCAAGGACAGCTCGGGCGACCTCGAGCTGTTCGGCGGCTACCTGCAGTCGCGGAGCGACACGTTCACGGTGATCACCGGGAATGGCGGGCAGCTGTCGACGGCGCTCGAGCGCGGCGCCAAGGCGGGGATCCTCGGACTCTCGCTGTTCGCGGGGCGCGAGTGCGTGGCGATCCACGACGCATTCCGGCGCGGGGACCTGGCTGAGGCGCATGCCCTTCAGGAGCCGCTGAAAGCCGCCAACGCGACGATCGTCGGCGAGTTCGGACCGGCCGGCGTGAAGGCGGCGATGGACGCCGTCGGGCTCCGCGGCGGCCCCGTGCGGAGTCCGCTGCAGCCGCTCGACGCGGCCGGCGTGGCGCGAGTGCGCGACGCGCTGCACACGGCGGGGGTGAAGGTCACGTCGTAACCGACCGGGCGGGCGGGGCACGCCCCGCCCGCGGCGCGCGTTGCGTTCACCGCGCCGCGGCCTAGATTTCGTCAACGCCCCGGGGAACCGCGCCGGGGCGTTTTTTTGTGCCCGCCGGGCACCTCCGCGCGGCCTACTCGCTGCCATTCCACATGTTCGATTCCAAGATCCGCACGCTCGTCGTCGTCGGCGCCCAGTGGGGCGACGAAGGGAAGGGGAAACTCGTCGACGTCCTCGCCGAGCGCGCCGACTGGGTGGTGCGCTACCAGGGGGGCGCCAACGCCGGCCACACGGTGCACGTGGGCGACCGTTCCGTCGTGCTCCGCCAGCTGCCGAGCGGCATCCTCCACCCCGGCGTGCGGTGCGCGATCGGGAACGGCGTGGTGCTCGATCCCGAGACGATGTTCGCCGAGGTCGACGACATGGTGGCGAGCGGCGTGGACGTGCAGGGGCGGCTCTACGTGAGCGACCGCACGCACATCGTGATGCCGTACCACAAGCTCGTCGACAAGGAGAGCGCGGCGAGCAAGGCGATCGGCACGACGGGGCGCGGCATCGGGCCCGCGTACGAGGACAAGATCGCGCGCCGCGGCGTGCGGGTGCTCGACCTGCGGCATCCCGAGCGGCTGCGGGCGCTGGTCGAGCGCGGGTGCGAGCACGCGAACCGGCAGCTCGCCGCGTTCGGCTCGTCGAAGCGCGCCGACGTCGAGTTCTCGATCACCGAGATGTCGGGGGTCGCGCCGCGGCTGCTGGGGATCGCCGAGGACGTGGGGCTCGCCGTGCACCGCGCCATCAAGCGCGGCGCGGCCGTGCTGCTCGAGGGGGCGCAGGGGTCGCTGCTCGACGTCGACCACGGCACGTACCCGTTCGTGACGTCGAGCAACACGACGGCGGGCGGCGCGAGCACGGGGGTCGGCATCGGCCCGCGCAGCATCGACGCCGCGCTCGGCGTGGTGAAGGCGTACACGACGCGCGTCGGGAGCGGTCCGCTCCCGACGGAGTTCGACGAGGCGATGAGCGAGCGGGTGCGCACGCTCGGCAACGAGTTCGGCGCGGTCACCGGCCGGCCACGGCGGTGCGGGTGGTTCGACGCCGTCGTCGTGCGGTACGCCGTGCGCGTGAACGGTCTCTCGGCGCTCGCGATCACGAAGCTCGACGTGCTCGACACGCTGGAGCGCGTCGGGCTGTGCACGGGCTACGAGGTCGGCGGCGAGGTGATGGAGGAGTTCCCCGGCGACATCGCCGACCTCGACCAGATCAAGCCGCGGTACGAGTGGTTCGAGGGGTGGCAGTCGCCGACGTCGGGGGCGCGCAAGCTCGAGGAGTTGCCGGCCAAGGCGCGGGTGTACCTCGACCGCATCCAGGAACTGGTGGAGTGCCGCGCGCGGTACGTGTCGGTGGGGACGCGGCGCGACCAGATCCTCGAGACGGCGTGAGCGAGGCCGGACGCCGGCTGCCGGTCGTCGTCATCGGCGCCGGACCCTGCGGACTCGCCGCGGCCGTGGCGCTCGGCCGCGCCGGGCTCGACGCGATCGTCATCGAGAAGGACAGCGTGGTGAGCTCGATCGCGCGCTATCCCACGTACATGACGTTCTTCTCGACGGCGGAGAAGATCGCGATCGGCGGCGTGCCGTTCCCCGTCGCCGGCGCGAAGCCGACGCGGCAGGAGGCGCTGGCGTACTACCGGCGCGTCGTCGTCGAGCACGCGCTCACCGTGCGGCAGTACGAACTCGTCGACCGCGTGGTGCCGGAGGACGACTGGTTCGTGGTGCACTCGAAGCCGCGCGGGCTCGAGCCCATCGAGCGGCGGGCGCAAGCGGTGGTGTTCGCGACCGGCTACTTCGGAACCCCCAACCGCCTCGGCGTGCCGGGGGAGGGGCTGCCGCACGTCACGCACTTCTTCCATGAAGGGCACGAGGCGTTCCAGCGCACGGCGCTCGTGGTGGGAGGTGGCAACTCCGCTGTGGAGACGTCGCTCGACCTCTGCCGCGCCGGCGCGAAGGTCACGATGGTGCACTTCGGCCCGACGTTCGACAAGAACATCAAGCCTTGGGTGCTCCCCGACTTCGAGGCGCGCGTGGCGGCCGGCGAGATCGCCGTGCGATGGCACGCGCGCGTGAAGGCCATCGAACCCGACAGCGTGCTGCTCAACACCGCCCGGGGAGAGGAGCGCGTCGGCGCCCAGCATGTGTATCTGATGACGGGGTACACGCCGCGGCCGGAGTTGCTGGACTCGCTCGGGATCCGCGTCGACGCGGCGACCGGCGTGCCGGCGCATGACCCGTCGACGATGGAGACGCCGCGGCGGGGAGTCTTCATCGCGGGGGTGCTGGCGAGCGGTCTCGACGCCAACAAGATCTTCATCGAGAACGGGCGAGACCACGGTGAGCTCATCGCGCGCGCGCTCACGGACGCGGCCACGCGAATGGCCTGAAGGCGTCGGCCTCGGGCGCGGTTCGACGGCGCGCCACCGCGGTCAGGGAAACCCCTGCGTGTCCGACGACTTTGCCCGACAACCTGTGCGAGATCGACAGGTTATGTCTCATTCGATCTGCTGGGCGAACGCCGTCACGTCGCCATGTGACGGCGGGCGCTGTTGGGCGCGTTGCACGAATCGGCGATGTCGCCCTCAAAGGCCTCCCTCCACGCCGCTCCGGACATGACCCCGCCGAACCACTCCTCTTCGAGGACGCACGAGTGGGCGCGACCCCTATTGCACGCCGTGACGGGTCTGCTCCTGTTCGAGACGCTCACTGGCGTGGCGAATTACCTGCTGCCGTTCAGCGTGCCGAACCAGGTGATGGTGCTACTGCACACCGTCGGCGGGCTGATCCTGATCGCTCCGCTGGCAGCGTACCAATGGCGGCATTGGCGACAGTACCGGGCGCTGCGGCTGTCGTCGGTGGTGCTCACCGGTTACTTCGCCATGCTGGCGACGTCGCTGCTCACCGTGTCGGGCGTCGCGCTCACGGTCGAGGCATTGGCGGCGACGCACATCTCGCGCGCCTGGGACGTGGTACACCTCCTCTCGACGGTGGCGCTGGTCGGCGCCGCGCTGCCGCACGTGGTGGGGCTGGCGCGTCGCGTCGCCAGCGCGGGGCGTGGCACCGTACCGTACGAGGCGTTGCGGGCGTTCGTCCGCCGCACGCTTGGAATCGCCGCGGCGGCGTTCGCGCTGGTGCTGGTCCTGGCGCTGGCGTACCGGCCGGTCCGGCTTCGGAATGTGCTGCCGGCGGACTACAGTTACGTCTACGGCAAGGATCGGACGTTCTCGCCGAGCCTTGCCCGGACGGCGAGCGGCGGGGCGTACGACAGCCGTTCATTGAGCGGCTCGGCGAGTTGCGGCAACGGCGGATGCCACGAGCGCATCTACCGCGAATGGAACGTGAGTGCGCACCGCTACTCGGCGATGGACGCCGCGTTCCAGAAAGTGCAGTCGGTGATGGCCGAGCAGAACGGCTCGGAATCGACGCGCTACTGCGGCGGGTGTCACGACCCGATCTCGCTCTTCTCAGGCACGAAGAACATCGGCGTGAAGGATCTCACGAACCTCTCCGGTTTCCAGGAGGGGATCTCGTGCGTGGCCTGCCACGCCATCAAGGAGACCGACGTGAAGGGGAACGCGGCCTACGTCATGACGCAGCCGGGCCGCTACATGTACGAACTCGCCGACACCGTCGGGCTGCCGCGACGCGTGCGCGATTTCCTGATCCGTGCCTACCCGCGGCATCACGTCGCGTCGCTGCAGCACAAGCTCTTCAAGAGTCCCGAGTTCTGCGCGGCGTGCCACAAGCAATTCATCGACAAGGAGATCAACAAGGTCGGGTGGGTGCAGCTGCAGAACCAGTTCGACAACTGGCGCAAGAGCCGTTGGAACCATCCCGGGGACGCGACGCGGTCGATCGAGTGCCGCGAGTGCCACATGCCGCTCGATTCGACGTACGACCCGGCGAACGGCGACGATCTCGACTACAACCGCACGCCGACGGACGGTAAGCACCGGAGTCATCGCTTTCTGGCGGCGAACCAATGGATGCCGAGCGTGCTCAAGCTTCCCGGCGCCGAGGAACACGTGCGACTGACGGAACGCTGGTTGCGGGGCGAGATCGCCGTGCCGGAGATCGCCGACAAGTGGCGCACCGGCGCCGCCGTGCCGGTGACCATCGTGTCGCCCGACGTGGTGAGGCCGGGCGAGCCGGTCACGATCGAGGCGATACTCACGAACAACAAGGTCGGGCACGATTTCCCGACGGGGCCGCTCGACATCATCCAGGCGTGGGTCGAGATCGACGTCACCGACCAGCACGGGAACGTGCTGTTCCGCGAAGGGCAGCGCGACAGCGCCAACTTCATCGCGCCCGGTGCGTTCATGCTGAAGGCGGAACCGGTGGACCAGAACGGCAATGTCATCGACCGGCACAACCTGTGGGAGATGGTGGGGGTGCGCTACCGGCGGTCGATCTTCCCCGGCTTCTCCGACAAGGAAGAGTTCTCGTTCATCTGCCCGTCGACGGCGCTCACGAAGCCGACGGATGTGATGATCCGGAACCCGGGCGATACGACGTCACCGCTCAACCGGCGCGCCGCCGTGCGCGTGCCGCGCGAGCGCGTGACCGAGCTGCAGGTGACGGCCAGGTTGCTGTACCGGAAGAGCGACCAGTTCCTCCTGAACTTCCTGTTCGGCAAGGGATCCGGGCTCACGGCCCGCGTCACGACGATGTCCGAGGATCGCAAGACGATCCGGGTCATCGCCGGTGACTAGCGCGTCGACCGGCGTGCGGCGCGAGTTCTGCGCAGAGGCGATGGCTTCGCGGCGCGCGGCTGCCGGCCGAGACGACGCCGGGCCGCACTCGTGCTGACCCGCCGTCAGCGCCAGCTGCGGGTCGCCGGCGGGGCCGGGGCCCTGTTCGTGGTCCTCGCCGGCGTGGCGGCGTGGCGCATGCTCGGGCGAGGCGACACCTATCGTCCCGGCGGCGCGGTGGAGGGGCTCACGGCCGACCTCGTGCGCTCGCTGCCCGCCGACTACCCGCGCGTGACCTTCACCGACGTCACGAAGCCGGCTGGCATCACGTATCGGCAATTCAGCGGGACGCGCACGTCACAGTTGCCCGAGGACATGGGCTCCGGCGCGGCGTGGGGCGACTACGACGACGACGGATGGGAGGATCTCGCGATCGCCAACGAGGTCGGTCCGCTGACGTTGACCGACGCGGAGCGCCGCGCATCGCCCGCTCGGGTCACGCTCTATCACAACAACCACGACGGTACGTTCACCGACGTCACCAGTGAGTCGGGCATCGACTTCCGCGGATGGGCGATGGCGGTGGCGTGGGGCGACTACGACAACGACGGTCGTCCCGACCTGCTCATCACGGCCTACGGGCACAACGCGCTCTACCACAACGACGGCAATGGGCGGTTCAGTGACGTGAGTGTGGCGTCGGGGATCGGCGGGCCTGAGGGTTTCTGGACCGGCGCGGCGTGGGGCGACTACGACCGCGACGGATTCCTCGATCTGTACGTGACCGGCTACGTGAAGTACAGCAAGGAGCCGATCTCGGGCGCGCCGGGCATCATCGAGGTCGAGAACCCGGCGAGCATCAACCCGTCGTCGTTCCCGCCCGGGCGCAGCCTGCTGTTCCACAACAACCGGAACGGCACTTTCACCGAGCGGGGCGCCGCGGCGCATGTGGCCAACCTGCAGGGGCGCGGTCTCTCGGCGGCCTGGGTGGACGTCGACGATGACGGCTGGCCCGACCTCTACGTCGGCAACGACGTCTCCGACAACGTGCTGCTCCGCAACCGCCACGACGGGACGTTCGAGGACATCTCGCACGCGTCGCACCTGGCCGACTATCGGAGCTCGATGGGGATCGCGGTGGGGGATTGGAAGGGCGACGGGCGGATGGCGCTGTATCTCACGCACTGGCTGGCGCAGGGCAACGCGCTGTACGACAACGTGCCGCTGCCGGGGCCACGGACAGCGAAGTCGCCGCCCGTGGCGTACGTGGACGAATCGGACCGCTACGGTCTCGGCCAGATCTCGCTCGACTTCATCGGCTGGGGCACCTCGTTCATCGACTACGACGACGACGGCAAGCTCGACCTGTTCGTGGTGAACGGCAGCACGCTGCAGCATCGGGACGACCCGACGAAGCTGGTGCCGATGCGGAGCAACCTCTTCTGGAATCGTGGTGCGACCGAGGGGTTCTTCGAGGTGTCGGCCGTCAGCGGCGACTTCTTCAAGGGCACGTGGGTGGGGCGCGGTGCGGCGTTCGCCGACTTCGACAACGACGGCGACGTCGACGCGTTCGTGACCACCAATGGTGGACCCGCCCACCTGCTTCGCAACGACGGCGGCAACAAGAACCACTGGCTGCAGGTGCACCTGCGGGGGACGAAGAGCAACCGGCAGGGGATCGGTGCCAAGCTGCGCCTGGTCGCCGGCGGTGCGAGTCAGATCCGGCAGGTGGGCGCCCAAGCGTCCTATCTCTCGCAGAACAGCCTGATCGAGACGTTCGGGTTGGGCGCGCGCACGCGCGTCGACACGCTCGAGATCGTGTGGCCGAGCGGCACGCGGGAGGTGCGCACGGATCTGGCCGCGAACCAGCGGTTGCAGGTGGTGGAGGGCGAGTCGGCTGTGGCCGACGATCGCGCGAGCGTGGAGCGGTTCTGGGCGCTCATGCGCGAGGCGACGAGCCAGCGGATCGCCGGCGCGGACGCCGCCGCCCTGGCGACCTATGAGAAGGCGCTCGTCCTGAATCCGCGCCACGGGGACGCATTGTACTACGCCGGCAACGAGCAGATGGCGCTCGGTGCGTACGGGGATGCCGCGACGAGCTGGCGGCGACTCCTGACGGTCGATCCGAACAGTGCGCGCGCGTTGTCGCAGATGGGGGTGCTCTACCTGTGTCTCGACGACGGCGCACCGTTGCGTCCGGACTCGGCGGACGCGTATTTCCGCCGTGCGCTCGAGGTCAACAAGGAGAATCTCGGGCCGCTCCTGCATCTCGGCGAGACGGCGCTGGTTCGCGGCGACCTGGCGGGGGCGCAGCGGCACTTCGAGACGGTGCTCGCCACGCATGCGGCGAGCGCGCCGGCGCACTTCTATCTCGGGTACATCGCGCGGCGGCGCGGCGACGCGGCCGTCGCGGCGCGCGAGTTCGCGAAGGCGCAGGCCCTGCCGGTGGCGGCGGTCGTGGCCGGCGCGACGAACGAGGGCGACACGAAGGGAGGGGTGCCGGCCCGGGCGACGGGCCAGCGCTGCGACGCGTTGCGCGAGCTCACCGAGGAGCGCGCACGTGGCGACCTGCCGCGCGCGATGCGCGAACGGTACGGTCGGCTGGACAGTCTGCTGGCGAGCGCCCGAGCACGACTGCGCTGACCCCCGGCCCTAGTGCCGGTCGACCCGCCGCGTCTCGTATTCCCGCAGGTACGCCCGATGCGCAGCGTCGTCCGGATACGTCTCTCCCGGCGCGTACGGATATCGCCTGATCGCGTGGAACGGCAGCGGTCCGACCGTATTGCCGAGCGCGGTGTTCATGTCCGCATCCTTGATCCATCCGTCGGAATAGAGCAGGAAGTCGCGCGTCCACCCCGCCGGTGGCGGCGGCGGGGCGTCGAATTCGAGCGTCGTCTCGTCACCCGGCGCCATCACGATGAACATGTCGTCCGGCTGGCGGAGGAGCGGGAGCACGTCCCCGTACCGCGTGAACGCGCCGGTGATGGGGCGCCAGACGGGTTCCGTCGTCACGTCGGCGTAGTCGAACCATTGGGGTCCATAGCGGCCGCCCTTGCGATACGTGCGTGACGTGCCACGGAAGTGGAGATCGGCGCTGCGCAGCGGCAGCGGCGTGACCGTCGTCGGGCTCGCGACGGCGTCGGTGGCCGCGGAGCCGCGACTGCTGCGACAGCGCGACGTTGATGCTCGCGTCGGTCGGATAGATCCACCCGCGCAGGTACAGCGCGGTGCGTGGGCCGCCGGCGTCGTCGCCGAGATCCATCACGAGGTCGTGCGGTTCGACGAGCCCCTGGTATTCGACGGGGACGAGGTTCGAGACATAGACGTCGTCCTTGTCGCGAAGCGCCGCGAGGACGTCGACGCCGTGATCGTCGACGGCCGACCGTGGCGGATGGGCGCGCACCGCATGGAACATCCGGAGCGCGACGGGGCCCGGTGGCACGAAGCGCTCGTCGACGAAGAGGCTCACCGAGTCGGGATGATCCACGGCGAGCAGGCGGATCTCGTCGGTGTACGACGTCTCCCACAGTTCCTCGGTGAGCTGCAGCACGTAGCGGCCGTCACGCGGTCGAAGCGCGCTCGAGGGCACCCGCAGGTATTCCTGCGATGCACCGGCGGGCGCCCACGCGGTGTTGGCGCCCATGATCCCCATCGGCATACCGAGGGCGCTGCGCCACATGACGTCGGTCACGAAGCGGAACGCCGTACCATCCCACGCGTACAGGAAGCCACACGAGGACTTGAGCACCTCGTTCTCGAGCACGTCCTGGTCGGAGCCCGGGAAGTGGATCACCTGGACGACGCCGTTCGGCCACTCGACGCGCAGCACATCCGCCTTGAGGTGCGCGCCGAGCCCGAAGTGCGTGACGGGGCCCGAGGCGACGCGGGTCTGCACGACGTCGCCCACCCTCAGCTCGAGTTTCGCGCCGATGCCGAAATCGTTGTTCTTGCCGCTCCCCGTGCGCAGCGCGGCGAGCCGCACCTGCACGAAGAGGTTCGCGTTGCCGCCATCGTTGCGCAGCGCGCGCACTCCCGATGCCGGGTCGGCGACGAGGAGATCCTCGTCGCCATCGCCGTCGATGTCGGCGGTCACGAGCGTGGTGCCGCTCGCGCCGGGGGGGAGCAGGGTCGACCGATCCTCGAATGTTCCCTTGCCCGTGTTGTGCAGCAGCACCACGCCGCGCGCGCCGGCGGCGGGGGACGTACCGGCGACGACGAGGTCGAGCCAACCGTCGTTGTCGTAGTCGACGAACGTGGCGCCGCGCACGTGCAGGCCCCGGAGTGCGGCGAGCGCGGCCGCCGATCGCCGGTCGCGGGTGAAGGTCCCATCGCCCTTGTTGAGCCAGAGTACGGGATCCCCGCCGTCGGCGGCGGCGACGAGGAGGTCGAACGATCCATCGTTGTCGAAGTCGCCCACCGCCACCGCACCGGACCCGCCCGTGGTCGCGAGACCGCTCGCGGCGGTCGCATCCTCGAACCGCCGCGCGCCGACGTTGCGGTACAATGTATTGCTCCCCTTGGATCTGGTGAGGAACAGGTCGATGCGGCCGTCGCCGTCGAAATCGGCGACGGCCACATCACGCACGTCGCCGGGGCCGTTCAGTCCGAACTCCGCGGTCGCGTCGCTGAACGTGCCATCGGCGTTGTTGCGGAGCGCACGCACGCCGTTCGGTCCGACCGCGACGAGGTCGAGGTCGCCGTCGTGGTCGAGATCGACGAACGCCGCCCGGGTGGCCCCGCCGAGTTCGCCGACCCTTGCCTGCGCGGTGACCTCATGGAACGTGCCGTTGCCGGCATTGCGGAAGAGATGCCCGCGCCCATCGGTGCCGATGGCGAAGAGGTCGAGCCGCCCGTCGTTGTCGTAGTCGGCGAAGATGGCGAACGTCGCGCCGCCGGGGAGGACGATGCCGGAGGCCGCCGTCACGTCGGCGAATCGCCCGCGTCCGGCGTGATACAGCTGCACCACGAACGCGGACGTCGCCGGGTCCCATCGCGACACGAACAGGTCCTGCGCGCCGTCGCCGTCGTAGTCCCCGACGGCGAGCGCCGACGCCGCCGGGCCGGCGTCGCCGGGGGGTGCGTCGGCGCCCGTCATGCGCGAGGCCGACATGCCGGCCGTCGACGCGGCGAGTCTGAGGTCCGCGGTCGCGTCGGTGAACCACACGGCATCCTTGATGGCGCCTCCCAGCGACGTGGCCCGTTGCGCGACATTGATGCTCGGACTGAAGGTGAGCACGGGGCGCCCGACCATCGGACCGTCCGGCCCCTTCACGGACGAGAGACTCGCCTGGTAGGCGGCGGTGAGCTCCATCGCGCTCCGAAAACGCGCGAGCGGCTCGAGCGCGCGGGCCAGCTTTCCCGCACGGAGCAGCGGGAGTGCACGGATGAACTGCGCGAGGGCTTCCTTCGGCGGGTCGGGAGGGAGTCGTCGGATCTCCTCGAGTGCGCGCGTGGCGCTGTCGGCGTCGCCGCGCGCGACGAACGCGTCGAGGAGGGCGAGCCGCACGGCGACGTTCGTGGGCGCCTTGGCCAGGATCCGGCGCAACAGGGCCACGCGCGCCGTGCCATCCGTCGCTGCGGTATCGAGTTGAGCGAGCGCGAACAGGGTCGCAGGATCGGCCGCGCCGTCGCGTGCGAGGCGCTCGAGGAGGGCGCGTGCGCCGGCGCCGTTCCCCTCGGCGGCGAACACGCGCGCCAGCAGGAGCCCGATCGTCGGGTTGGTCGAGTCGATCGACCAGGCGCGCGACGCTTCCTCCCGTGCCTCCTTGAGCCGGCCACCGCGGAGCAGGGTCAGGCCGAGGTCCGCGTGTCCCAGCGCTTCGTTGGGCGCGAGGGTGACGAGCTTGCGGAACTGGACCTCGGCCGAATCGAGGCGGTCGGTCTGCAGATACACGAGGCCAAGGGTCCGAGCCGTGAGCACGCTGCCGACGTTGGCCGTGCGCTCGCCGCGGCACGCCGACAACGCGGTGAGCGCCACGGTGGCGGCGAGCGCGGCCCGCCGCCCACGCCGCGCCAGGCGGTGGGTCGGACCGGGCGGGTATCGCTCTGCGGCGGGCATGGCCGGAAGACTAGGTTCGAGTGAGTGGAGCGGCAAGCGCCGGCGAGCGGCCCGGCACGACGCGGCGGGCCGCGGCGGCCGCGGCACGGGGCGCCGAGGCGCCGGCCGTTTCCGTCGGTGGTGACACCGCTTCTGGTCGCGCGGCGATCCGGCTAGTTTGCGCTCGTGCGCGTCCACGTCAACCGCCGTCTCATCACCACCCTCGCGTTCGCGGCCGGCATCGGGGCGGTGGCGACGCTGAACCGCGCGACGCGGCGACCGCCGGCGAGTGCCGAGCACCCCGGTTTCGCGCTCGAGGATGTGACGAGGCGCGCCGGGATCTCGATGGTGCACCGCCGACCCGTCTTCGATCGTCGCATCGACAACATCGCGCCGCACGTCGCGGCCCTCGGCGCCGCGGTGAGCGTGGCGGACGTGAATGGCGACGGCCTGCCGGATCTGTATTTCACCAACAGCCGCGTCGGTGAGCCCAACGCGCTCTATATCAACAACGGTGACGGCACGTTCCGCGATGTGGCGCGCGAGGCGGGACTGGCCGACCTCAACACGCGCGAGCAGGGCGTGTCGATGGGGGCGGTCTGGGGCGATTTCGACAACGACGGGCTCGAGGATCTTCTCGTCTACCGTTACGGCAAGCTGTCGCTGTTCCGGAACCTGGGCGGCCTCAAGTTCCGCGACGTCACCGCCGAGGCGGGACTCGACCAGTGGATCAACAGTAACGGTGCGATCTGGTTCGACTACGACCGCGACGGCCTGCTCGACCTCTACGTGACGGCCTATTTCCGCTCGGACGTGAACCTCTACGACCTGGCGTCCACGAAGATCATGCACAACAGCTTCGAGTTCGCGGACAACGGCGGGAAGAACCATCTCTTCCACAACCTCGGCCACGGAAAGTTCGAGGATGTCACCGACCGGATGGGCGTGGGAAGCACCCGGTGGACGCTGGCCGCGGCAAGCGCCGACTTCAACGACGACGGGTGGCCCGACCTCTATCTCGCGAACGACTACGGACCCGAGGAGCTGTTCCTGAACGACCACGGCCGGGCGTTCACGCTGGCCCGCATCGGGCTCGAGGCCGACTCGAAGAGCGGGATGAGCGTCAGCATCGCCGACGTGCACAATCGCGGACGCCTCGATGTGTTCGTCACCGATATCTCCGAGAAGGGTTACCTGTTCCAGGGGAACAACCTCCGGCTGAACCTGTTCCCCGAGATCGGACGGTTCGAGAACATCGCGTCGGGCGTGATCTCCGACGCGGGCTGGGCGTGGGGTGCGCAGTTCGGCGACCTCAACAACGACGGCCGCAACGACCTGTACATCGCCAACGGATTCATCTCGGCGCGCAAGGACAAGAGTTACTGGTACAGCATGTCGAAGGTCGCCGGCGGCAACAGGCATCTGTTCGAGGACGCGAGGAACTGGCCGCCGATGGGCGACGCCAGCCTGTCGGGTTACGAGCACAAGCGCGTGCTGCTCAATCGTGGCGCGCAGGGTTGGGAAGACGTGGCGGCCCGCGTGGGTGCGACCGACGTGTTCGACGGGCGCGCCGTGGCGCTGGCCGACCTGTGGAATGACGGAGCGCTCGACGTGATCGTCGCCAACCAGAACAGCCGGCCGGTGCTGTATCGCAACACGGTCGAGCCGGGCAATCACTGGATCGGATTCCGGCTCATCGGCGCTCGGAGCAATCGCAGTGCGATCGGTGCCGAAGTGACGGTGGAGTTCGGCGGCGAGCGGCAGCGGAGCGTCGTCGACGGCGGCATGGGGTTCGCGGCGCAGAACGACCGTCGCCTGCACTTCGGGCTCGGACGGAGGACGCGGGTGGATCGCGTCACGATCCACTGGCCGTCGGGCCGCGTGCAGACGCTCGGCCCGTTCGACGGGGACCGCTATCACGTGCTCACCGAACCGGCGGGCGCTCCGTGAGAGGTCCGGGTCGTCCCACGGGAGTCGCGGCATGACGGATGCCGCCGCCCGCGACCGCCGCGCGCCGCGCCACGGGTCCATACCCGCCTGGCTCGCCGAGCCGCGCAACCTGATCGTAGGCCTCGTCACGCTCGTGCTCGTCGCGGGCCAGTGGCGTTTCGCGATCCTCGGCGACTACCGGCGTCTCGCGACGACGCTCGGCGTATGCATCGGCACCGAACTCGTCCTTTCCTGGTTCGTGCGTGGCAGGATCGCGAGCCTGCAGAGTGCGTACGTGAGCGGTATCAGCCTGGCCCTTCTCACGAAACCGCAGGCGGGGCTTCTCTGGCCGTTCACGCTTGGCGCGTTCCTCGCCATCGCCTCGAAATACGTGCTGACGTATCGTGGCCGGCACCTGTGGAACCCCAGCAACTTCGCGATCTGCCTGCTGCTGCTGCTCGCGCCCGACAGCGTGGCGGTGCTGAGCCACCAATGGGGGAACGGCCTCGCGACCAACGCGGTGATCTGGGCGTTCGGACTCGTCATCGCCTATCGAGCGGACGTGCTGCACGTGACGGCCAGCTACGTGCTCGCCTTCCTCGCCTTCGCGGCGGCCCGCGTGGCGATCACGGGCGGCCCGCTCGCCGGCGAGGTCGCGCCGCTCACGGGCCCGATGTACCAGCTGTTCGTGTTCTTCATGATCACCGATCCGCGCACCAGCGTGCGGTCGAAGCAGGGGCAGGTGCTGGTCGCGCTGCTGGTGGCGCTGCTCGAGGCGCTGATCAGAGTGGCGGGGGACTTCGGCCTGCCGTGGTTGACGCCGCTCTATGCGTCGCCGGCCTTGTTCGCCCTCACGATGGTGGGCCCGATCGCGCTGTTCACGGATCTCCGGCGCGCCCGCGCCGCGCCGCGCCCAGGTGTCGGAGGCGGCTAGGGGCCCGTGCCGTCGGGCAGGAAGCCGCAGCGTTCGAGCATCGCACGCACGTCAGCCACGCTCGCGCCCAACGTTCCGGCCGCCGTGAGCAGGTCCGAGGCGCTGGCGGGATACCAATTGCCGCGCGTCGGGTCGCCAAGCCCAGCAACGTTCACCGGAGCGATCGCGGAGGCGATCGCCTCGAGCACCCTCCGACGGCGAGCGGCGGAGGGGCGTTCGCGCAGTTCGGCCGCGAGCCGTAGGGAGCGGTGGAGTGCCGCGGCGAACGGCTCGTGCGCGCCGAGCAGGAAGGCGTCGCCCGCCAGCGCCGCGCGGCCGAGCCGCCGCGCCGATTCGGTGAAGCTGGCGGCGGCGAAGTACAGGAAGGTGAGAGCGGTGAACCGTTCCCAGTCGCCGAACGCGTCGTACAGCGCGCCGACGAGACGCGCGGTCGTCTCGAGTTCCCCCGCGGTGCGGGCGGCGTACGCCCGCAGGCGTTCGGGGAGCTGTGGCGTGTCCCACGTCTCGGCGATGGCCGCCGCGACCCGCTGAACGCCGAGCAGCGTGAGCGGGAATCCGGTGGAGAGCAGCGGATCGACGATCCCCGCGGCCGACGGGAGCGAGACCCACCCCGCGCCGGCGATGGTGTCGCTGTAGAAGGCGAGCCGCGGCCACCAGGTGAACGGTCGTGTCGGGGCGGCGGCCGCGAACTGCGCGCCGATCGACGGGAATCGCGCCATCAGGCGCGACCAGGCCGGCGCCCCCTCGCCGAGCCGCAGCTCGCGGGCGAGCGGCTCGGTCGCCGCGATCCCGGCACTCGTGATGCCGTTGTCGAAACGCAGCACCAAGATCCAGCCGCCGTCGAACACGTGGTGCACCGCCGCATCGTCGGGCGCATACGGTGGCGTGCCGTCGAACGCGCGCGGCGCCACCTCGGCGAACCGCCGCACGCCGGTGAAATGGTTGAACAGCGTCTGCGTTGGAGGCAGCCCCGGTAACGCGCGCTCGCCGTGCGCCAGGTGGCGGTGCAGGCAGCCGCGTGGGCCGGTCGCGTCGACGACGAGGCGGGCGCGGACCTCGAGGTGATCGCCGAAGAGACGGGCGCCGTCCGCGTGCGGCTCGACGCCGGTGATGGTCACGCCGTCGAGGTACGCGGCCCCCGATGCCACCGCCTCCCGCACGAGGAAGAAATCGAGGTCGGGCCGGTACCAGTGCACGTCGCCGATCGCATCGTGCGGACTCGCCGCCACGAGCAACTGATCGCGATGGGCGCGATCGGCGGCGAAGGGAGCCCCCGCCTCGTGGCGGAAGAAACTGAACCCACGCTTGAGCCCGCAGGCGACATCGGGATACGCCCGCCGCCAGCTGCCATACTTGGCCAGGGGGAGCAGTCTCGGGAGGTCGTACCGCCCGGCGATCTCCTCGAGCAGCAGCGCGGCGAGCGGCGTGGAGGACTCGCCGATCGCGAAGCGGGGATGGTGGCCGCGTTCGAGCAGCAAGACCGACCGCCCAAGCCGGCGCGCGATCATCGCGAGCAGCGAGCCCGAGAAGCCCGAGCCCACGATGGCGATGTCGACGTCGCGGGTCAACCCGGGCTGCATCGGGCACATGCCACCGCCGGCTCACGACGCTGAGAGTCGTTCAGCCGGCGGAGCCGCTCCGCGCGCGCCGGGAGGCAGTCGGGGCAGCGCGAGAAGCGTTCGAGGTCCCACGTGTCGGCGAAGACGCGACCGCGGCCGAGCGCGAGCGCGCCGTCCACCGCGCGCTCGACGGTCGCGAGCGTCGGCGGCTCGAACGTCCCGGCGGCGGCGAGCGCGTCGAGCGCGCCGTTGCCGGAGCGCACGGGGATGAGGCTGACCGCACCCGCCCCATGGTCGAACGCGAACGACGCCGAACGCACGGCCCAGTCGACGGCGTCTTCGGCCGGCTGGAACGGCGGCTGGACGAGGACGAACGCACGCGAGGCGACACCGAACCCGCGCAGGGTCGAGGCCGCCGCGGCATACGAGTCGAGCGTCATCCGCTTGTTCAGCCGCTCGAGCACGTCGGGGTTCGCGGTCTCGAGTCCCATCGCGACCTCGAGCTCACCCGGCAGGAGATCACGAAAGCGCGCGACGGGAGGTCCGACGAACGCGGGATGGCACTCGACGATCGCGCGCTCGAAACGGGCGAGGCGCGATGCGATGCCTGGATGCTCCTCCGGCGGGATCGCGCGTGGGTCGAAGAAACTGCCACTGTTGTACAGCTTCACGACGGTCGTCGGCGGCAGCCCGTCGAGTGCGAGGTCGATCTGCGCCGCGATCGCGCCGGCACGCACCGTGTGCTCGAGGGTGTTCTGCCAGAGATCGCACATGAGGCAGCGATACGGGCATTCGCGGTTGGTGAGGAAGATCGTCGCCACGCGCCGGATCGTGCCGCTCGCGTCGACCTCGTCTTCCACGAACGATGCGTACGGTCGGTCGTCGCTCACGACGTTCCGCGGCGGCCGGCGACGCACGATCCAGCGGTCGCGCTCGGCCGTGCGCGACGGATACGCCGCGGCGTCCGCTGCGTGGCTCATGCGTACCGGGCGAGGAAGCGCCGGCGGTAGTCGGCTTCACTCCACGGCATCGCGCGCCGCATCGCGCCGGCCTCGATGGCGCCGTGCTGGAACCGCCGCTTGTCGAACACCGGCATCTCGACGCCGGTGAGCGCGTGCACGCCACGCGCGACGATCTCGCCCTTGAGCGCGTAGAGCCGATCGACGTCGTACCCGGTGAGCGCGTCCCACGGCAGGGAACCCGCGAGCTCGACGAGCGCCGGCCGCGTGTAGGGACTGAAGCCCTCGAAGCCAAGATGGCGGGCGGGGGCGTAGGTGCGCACATACGACCGGCTCAGTCCACCGGAGTACGTCAGCGAGTGCTTCATCGTGTCGACCCCCCACCCCTCCTGATAGAGCAGGGGGTTGTTGACGACGCTGCGGATGGTGAGCTCGGGATTCTCCTCGATCGGATAGTCCTTCATGTTCTCGTCGCCGCCATCGCCGTCCATCAGGTAGCGCCAGTCGGGATACCGCGCGCGGATGCCGCGCAGGAGCGCGAGTCCCATCGCGGCGCACTCGACGTCGAGCGCCTTGTAGTCCTCGGTGATGCGGATGACCGCGTCGACGTCGAGCGCTGCCCCGTCGACCTCGATGGGTTCGAGAAAGAGGCCCATGTCGACGGCGTCGAGGAAGGTGCGCGCCTGTGCGAGGTCGGGGCCGTCGCCGGCATCGAGCGTGAAGGCCTTGAGGCGGCCGAGGTCGAGCCCCATCGTGCGCATCACGTGGGCGGCGACGAGGACCACGGAACCGCTGTCGATGCCGCCCGAGAACGAAACGCCGACGGGTGCGTCGGCCGGGATGCGGCGCAGCCACGTCGCTATTTCATTGGAGAGCGCCCCCACGTACGCGCGGCCGATCGCGTCCACGTCGTTCGGCAACGTGCCCGGACGGGGCACCACGAAGCGCCGGTACGACGGACTCGGGTCGGGGCAGCCGACGATGCGGATGGTCGTGATGTAGTGTGCCGGCACCATCCGCGTGTAGTTGGGATGGAACTGGTCGCCGAAGCCGTTCGCCTTCAGCCAGTCGTGGATGGCGTCGATGCGGTCGGCGACGATGAGCGCCGGCCCGGCGACCTTCTTGGCCAGGAAGTACCGCACGGGCCGGTCGAGCGAGCGGGCGATGCGCACGGTCTCGCCGTCGCGGGCGACGATCGCGAACGACCCGCCGATCGCCCGCACCGCGTCGGCGTCGCCGGCGAGGACGCGGGAGCGGGCCTCGTCGAGCGTGAGATCGTCGAGGCGGGTCAGGAAGGGGTCGGTGAGATCGACGAGTTCGCCAACATACGTGTGCATCACGGGCTCCGATGGTCTGGTGAATGCCGCATAGTCTAGCACGTTCATCTTCGTGGTGCGGCCGCAACGGACCTCGCGAGATCCAGCGCTCCGGCTCCAGGGGCGGAGGCGCTCGGATCGTCCCGCTCGAGGGCACGAGCAGCGGGGCCGAACGGAATTACTGGAAAAGCAGTTGACAGGAAGAGGCGACCCGTGTAAGCTACTGCTCAACCAGTAGCTGGAGGCGCATTGGACGAGGTCTACTTCCCCCCGCGTGAGCTCGAGGTGATGAGCATCCTGTGGCGGCTCGGTTCCGCCACGGTCGCGCAGGTGCGCGACGCGCTCGACGAGGAGCTGGCATATACCTCCGTGCTCTCCGCGCTGCAGACGCTCGAGGAGAAGGGATTCGTGCGGCACGAGGCGGAGGGGCGGGCGTACCGCTATCTCCCGGTGGTCGGCGCGGAGCGCGCCGGAGGGAGCGCGATGGCCCGCATCCGCGACGCGATCTTCCACGGTTCGGCGGAGAAGATGTTCGCGCAGTTCGTGGCCGACGAGAAGCTCGGCCGCGACGAGCTGCAGCGGATGCGCCGCCTGCTCGCCGACCGGCTCGGCGAGGAGGGAGAATGACCGCCGCGTGGATGCTCTACGTGCTCTTCGTGGGCACGCTCATCGCGCTCGCGGCGCTCGCCGTGGACGGCGCGATGCGCCAGGCGCGGCGTCCGACGCGGTTCGTGTGGGCGGCCGCGCTCGCGGCGTGCGTGGCGTTCGCGCTCACGGCGCCGCGCGATCGTGTCGTTGCGCCGGTCGCCGGCGCGGTGCCGGTGGCCGTGCGGGTGACGACGAACGTTCCGGTCGCGAGCGTGGAGACGGGGCTGGTCGCCACGCTCGCGCACGCCGTGGATGGCGCACGATCGTTGATGACGCGGTCGCTGGCGCGCGCAGCGCGACCGGTCGCCGTGCTGCAGACGCCGTTCGCCGTCCTGTGGGGGGTCGCGAGTCTGGCGATCGTCGCGCTGCTCGTGGGGGTGAACCGCCGGCTCGACCGCGCGCGTCGCGCGTGGCCGGTGGAGCAGGTGCACGACATGTCGGTGCGCGTGGCGCCGCAGGCGGGGCCCGCGGTGGTGGGGCTGTCGCGGCCGGAGATCGTGCTGCCGCGGTGGCTGCTCGCGCGGAGCGACGAGGACCAGCGGCTGGTGGTGTCGCACGAGCGCGAGCATCTGCAGGCGCACGATCAGTGGGTGCTCACCGGCGGGTGGCTGGTGGCGGCGCTGTTCCCATGGCATCCGGCGGTGTGGTGGATGCTGGCGCGGTTGCGCCTGGCGATGGAGTTGGATTGCGACGCGCGGGTGCTGCGTCGCGACGTGGCGCGGCAGCGCTACGGCACGCTGCTCATCGATATCGCCGGCCAGTGCGCCGGCCTCCGGCTCGGCGCGATCGCGCTGGCGGACCGCACGACTCACCTCGAGAGGAGACTGCTGGCCATGACACCGTCCCCGTCCCGTTTCACACCGGCGCGCGTCGCCGGCCTTGCCGCGATCGCCGTGCTGCTCACCGTGGTGGCGTGCGAGTCGCGCGTGCCGACGCAGGCCGAGGTCGCGTCGATGGACGCCGCGAGCGCGGAGCGGGACGCGGTACGGGCCAAGCTCGTCTCGGATAATGGCCCCCCCGTGTTCATGGTCGACGGCGTGCAGATGCCGGCGGAGAAGGCGAAGGCGATCCCGCCGGAGATGATCGCTACGATCAACGTGAAGAAGGGCGAGGGCAGCGAGGCCGCCGTGATCGCGATCACGACGCGCATCGCCGCTGACGGTGTGCAGGGCGTGCCGGTGAGCGGAGACAGGGTGCGGCGCATCAAGGTCAACGGCGTGATGCCGCCCGGCGAAGCGAAGGTCGTTGCCGACCGGGACGCGTCGGGGAAGCCGCTACCTGCGAAGGAGCCGTTCCACGGACTCGTGCTGATCGACGGCGTGAAGTCGACGCTGGCCCAGATGGCGGCGCTCACGCCCGCCGACATCGAGACGGTCAACGTCATGAAGAACGAGGCCGCGAAGGCGGAGTCGTCCGATCCCGCCGCCGCGTTCGGCATCATCAAGATCACGACGAAGAAGCACGTGACGCGCTGAGCCTGGAGCGCGCGGAGGAAACGAAGCGGCCCCGGGCGATCGCCCGGGGCCGCTTCGTCGTTCTGGTGCGCGTCGCGATTACGGCTTGATGCCCGCCGTCGCGTCGGGCGCGTTCGTCATCCACTGCTGCACGGGGAGCTTCTTCTGCCGCGGGTACACCTCGTCGAGGGTGTTCGCGTCGAAGAGGCGGCCGTTCTTCATGACCAGCGACAGCGAGTTCGTGTTGCGGATGTCGGCGAGCGGGTCGCGGTCGAGCACGAGGATGTCGGCCATCTTCCCCGGCTCGAGCGAACCGACGTCGGTGGCGAGGCCGATCGCCTCGGCGCCGACGATGGTCGCGGCCTTGAGCGCGTCGTGCGTCGAGAGTCCGCCGCTCTGGAGCAGCCAGATCTCCCAGTGCATGCCGAGCCCCTGGAGCTGGCCGTGGCTGCCGACGCCGATGCGGCCGCCCGCAGCGACCGTCTTGGCGACGTCCTGGGCATGCTGCCACATGGCGTACTCTTCCTTCACGGCGAAGCCGGCCGGTCCGGGAGCGTTGCCCATCCCGCGGCGGCGCACCTTCGCGTCGAAGTCCTCGGGGTGCGTGAAGTGCTTGAGCTTCGCGTCGCCGATGAGGTTCTCGGACTGGTAGAACCACCCCTCGCCGAAGGGGCCGCCGTACTCGACGATGAGGGTCGGCGAGTTGGTGACCTGCGTCCCCTTGTACCACTGGAACACGTCGTCGAACTTCGGCGTGATGGGGAGCGTGTGCTCGATGCCTGGGTACCCGTCGGTGCCGTGCGTGATGTTCAGCTTGAAGTCGAGCCCGCCCTCGGTGGTGGGCATGAGGCCGAGTTCCTTGGCCGCCATGATGACCCACTCGCGCTGCTGGCGGTTGCCGGTCATGTACATCTTGAGCGTCTTCGTGTCGTAGTACTGCGAGTACTTCTTGAGCACGGTGCGGGCGTGGTCGAGGTCGCGGATGTTCTCGCTGATGAAGACGCCGGGGCCGGTGGTGTAGATGCGCGGCCCGACGACCTCGCCTGTCTCGACGCGGTCCTCGTACGAGAGGAAGTCGGTGCTCGCCGTCTGCGGGTCGCGCGTGGTGGTGGTGCCGTACGCGAGTTCCGCGAGGTACTGCCACACCTGGTTGGTGTGGATCGACGGGATGAGCCACTGCGGGTGGTAGTGCGTGTCGACGAAGCCCGGCATGATGGTCTTGCCGGCGACGTCGATGACCCTCGCGCCGGCCGGCACCTGCACCGAGCCGCGGGCGCCGATGGCCGCGATGCGGTTGTCCCGCACGAGGACGTCGGCGTTCTCGATGATCTCGTCGCCCTTCATGGTGATGGCGCGGGCGCCGCGGAGCACGACGGTGCCGCGCGGCGTGTCGCGCACGGCCGTCACGACGACGCGCTGCTCGAGAGGCTTGTAGCCCGGCTTCTCCTTCTTGGCGCTGTCGGCCTTGGCGGCGGGCGCGTGCGCCGGCGCGCCGGTGCTGTCCTTCTTGGCCTTGGCGGCGCTGTCGCGCGCCGCGGCGGCCTTGACCTTCGCGTCGGTCTTGAGCGAATCCTCGACGACCTTCGCGCGGTCGAGGTCGTACGTCCACAGCGCGTTGGCGAGCGCCCAGCGGACGGTGCGGCCGTCGTTGCTCCACGCCGGGAACTCGCCGCCGACGTCGTTGAGCTTCTTCACCGGCACCGACGCGTTCGCCGGGTTGGCGACGGAGACGGTGGGGGCGGTCGCGCCGACCTGCGGCACCTCCACCGTATAGATGTCCATGCCGACCATCGCGATCGCCTGGTCGCCCTTCGGCGCCATGATGACGAGCGACGCGGCGGGCGGCGTCGGCGGGTTCGGCTCGGCGGGGTCGTCATCGTCACCGTAGAACAGCTGCGCGGCGCGCCCGCCGATCGATTCGCGCGATTCGCGCTTCACGAGTCCCGCGTCGAGCGTGAGCGGCGAGCCGTTGCCGCCGGCGCCCGGCGGGAGCGGGCCGGTGACCTTGAGGTGATACTTCATGTCGGTGCCGTCCCAGCGGAACGACACGAGGCCGTCGCGGCGGCCGTAGGCGTAGATGCGGTCGGGGTTCGACGTGAAGTGCGGATTGCCGAGCCCGCTCGCGGGCATGATGAGCGTGGCCGGTCCGCCATTCGCGGGCACGGCGATGAAGTCCGCGGCGGCGGGGCCACGGAAGCCGCCGACGGCGTCCTGCAGTTCACGCGCCGCGGCGCGCACGGCGACGATGCGATCGCCGGCCGGCGACCAGGCGATCTCGGAGTAGAGCCCCGGCGACTGCGTGAGCTGCGTGATCGTCGCGGCGGTCTTCTTCGGTTGCCACGAGGCGCGCATGATCTGGCCGCCCTTCTCGTCGTTCCACGTGACGTAGGCGAGCGACTTCGAATCGGGCGCCCAGGTGGGCGCGTATTCGCCGATCTCGTTGCCGGTGACGCGCGCGGGCTTGCCGTTGGGCAGGTCCATCACCCACACGCGGTCGAGCGCGGTGAAGGCGAGCTTCGTGCCGTCGGGCGACGGCGCGAGGTCGCGGATCTGGTGGGCCGTGAAGTTCGTCGTCGTGTCGACGCGGTAGGTGAACTTCACCTCCGGGCCCATCGCCATCTTCACGTCGGCCGTGAACGGGATCTTCGTCGGCGCGCTGCGGTCGACCGGCACGCGCCAGATCTCGCCGCCGTACGTGACGACGATCGCCTTCGAGTCGGGGGTGAACGAGTAGCCGGGGTACGCGTCGAGCGGCGCGCGCGATTCCATCTCGTCGCGCTGCACGGGGTAGGCGAGCCACTCCTCGGCCTGCGTCTCGAGGTTGCGCAGGCGGAGCCCGGTCTTGGTCTCGTAGCGCGTGGCGTACACGAGGAGCTTGCCGTCGGGCGAGAGGGCGGGGCGGAAGCCCGAGCCGAAGCGCGTGGACATCTGCGTCGACTTGCCGTTCTCACGGTCGTACACCCAGAGCTCGTACTGCGGGCCGACGGCGTTGTACTGCCAGTCGCCGGTGCGGGCGGCGTACCAGATGTAGCGGCCGTCCTTGCCGAAGGCGGCGCCGACCGTCTTGCGCGTCGGCGGCTCGGCGGTCATGAGGTTGATGCCGTTGCCGCCGTCGACGTTGTACAGCCAGAGCTTCGCGGCGCCGCCGAGTCCGCCGGACTTCGACGCGACGATGTACTTGCCGTCGGGGGTCCACTCGGGCGAGAGGTAGCCGTTGTCGTTCCCCTTCGTGATCTGCGTGGTGTCCTTGAGGTCGAGCGACATCGTCCAGACGTTGTCGCCGCCGCTCCGGTCGGAGACGAAGGCGATCTTCTTGCCGTCGGGGGAGAAGCGGGGCTGCGAGTTGTAGGGCAGCCCGCTCGTCAGCGCCGTGGCCTTGCCGCCGCCGATCGGGAGCGTGTACAGCTGGCCGAGCATGTCGAACACGATCGTCTGGCCGTCGGGGGAGACGTCGAGCGAGATCCACGTGCCCTTGGTGGTCGTGAACTCGTGCGTGCGCGTGGCCTTGAGGGGGAGCGTCGTCGGGGGCGCGCCGTTGGCGCCGGGAGCGCCCTGCGCCGCGAGTGCCGCCGCGCCGATCGTGCCGAGCGCGAACAGCAGGGTGTTACGCGTGAAGCGACTGAACATCGGTCGAATACCTCGAAAGGGCCGGGCGTACGGGAAGAGCCCGGCGGGGGAAGCACCAAGCATACGGCGGACAGGGGTCCTTCGGCCAGTCAGGGCGCGCGTGTCGCCGCGCCACGCACGAGCACGCGCCATCCGTGTGCCGGGATGTCGACGGTGCCGCTCGCGCCGAGGTCGACCCGCGCTCCGTTGAACCAGTCGGTATAGCGCCCCGGCGCTCCGAAGCGGTCGTAGGTGACGTGCGCGGTCGTGCGGTCGAAGTTCACGAAGACGGCCACCGTGTTCTCGCCCAACGTGCGCGAGAAGGCGTACACGCGCTCGCCGCCGTTCGTCGCGAGCGCGGTCTGCTTGCCGCCCCACGGCCCGTTGCCCAGCGCGGGCTGCGTGTGCTTGAGCGCGAAGATCGCATGGTAGAAGGCAGCGAGCGACGGGCCCGACCAGTCGACCGTGTCCTTGTCGAAGAAGCGCAGCCGCTTACGCAGACTCGCCTCCTGGCCGGTGTAGAGCAGGGGCATGGAGCGCTGCGCGGTGGCGCTCACGACGAACGAGGGCAGATGGTTCTCTCCCATCCGCTCGAACTCGGTGCCGCTCCAGCTGTTCTCGTCGTGATTGCTCGTGAAGTCCATGCGGAAGTCGCCGGGCGCGTACGCCGAATCCTCGGCGGCGAAGTACTTCGCGAGGTCGGAGCTCCCCTTCTTCCCCTGGGAGACGTCGTTGAGCAGATGGTGGAGTCCCCAGCCGTACGTCATGTCGAACGACTCGTGCAGCCGGGGATCCTCCCACTCGGCGAGCAGGAACAGCCCCGGATGGGTGGGGCGGAAGGTGTCGGACACGGTCTTCCAGAAGTCGCGCGGCACGAGGCCGGCGGCGTCGCAGCGGAAGCCGTCGATGCCGGTGTTGTCGAGCCACCACCGCATCTCGCCGATCATCGCGGCGCGCATCGCGGCGTTCTTGTAGTCGAGCTGCGCGACGTCGCTCCAGTCGGTCTCCTTTCCCTTCTCGTCGATGGCGCGCGAGATGGAGCCGTCGGCGCGGTGCACGTACCAGTCAGGGTGTGTCTTCGTCCACGGATGGTCGAACGCGGTGTGATTCGCGACCCAGTCGAGGATCACGCGCATCCCCTGCGCGTGCGCGGCGGCGACGAGCGCCTTGAAATCGCCGATGGAGCCGAACTCGGGGTTCGCCGCCGTGTAGTCGGCGATCGAGTAGTAGCTGCCGAGGCTCCCCTTGCGCTCGACCTTGCCGATGGGCTGCACGGGCATGATCCAGAGCACGTCGATGCCGAGCGCCTTGAGGCGCGGGATCTGCCTGGTGAAGGCGTTGAAGGTGCCCTCGGGCGTGTATTGGCGGACGTTCACCTCGTAGAGGACGGCGTTCCGCGACCACTCGGGGTGGAATCCATGCGCGACGGAGGGCGCGGCGGCCGGCTTCGGCGGAGCACACGCGAGGAGGAGTGCGAGGGGAAGGAAACGAAGTCGCATGCGGGGTGAGCGCTGAGGGAAGGCGTGAGAATCCGCGGCGTGCGCAGCGAGACCGGCGACGGCCGCTCGCTCTGATGAAAATGCACCCGGCCGCCGCCTGACGCGATGGCCTGGGCGTCAGTCGGCGGCGGCGAGCCGCGAGAAGCGCGCGTTCGATCGCGGGAAGTCGACGCCGAGCGTGAAGCCGGCGCAGGCCGCCAGCGCGAGCGCGCCGGCGAGCAGCGTCGCTGGCGGCGGGGCGAAGCCGCTGTCCAGCGGTTCGTGCACGGACGGCAGCGCGAGGCGCGCGTCGCGCCCGCGTGGAGCCGGTGCTTGCGGTGCCCCCGTGCGCTCGATCAAATAGCTGGAGCCGATCTGCATCCCTTCTTCGGAATCGCCCCGTGATCCGTCTTGCTTCCGCGCTCCGGCGCACCTCGCTGCCCACGATGTTCGTGCTCGCCGGCGTGCTCGCCGGCAGCGCACCGGTCCTCGCCCAACCGGTGGCACCACCGGGCCCGGCCACTTTGAGCGCGCATCAGCGCCTGGCGCGCGAGATCTACCAGCAGCTGGTGGAGATCAACACCGTCGACTCGGTGGGCTCGGTGACGAGCGCCGCCGAGGCGATGGCGTCGCGCTTCCGCGCCGCGGGCTTTCCCGCGGCCGACGTGCAGCTGCTCATCCCGCCCGGGAAGCCGACGAAGGGCAATCTCGTCGTGCGCTACCACGGCAAGGGGGGCGCGGCGGCACGCAAACCGATCCTGCTGCTCGCGCACCTCGACGTCGTCGCGGCCAACCGCGGCGACTGGCCGCGCGATCCCTTCACGCTCGTGGAGGAGCGCGGCTACTTCCTCGGGCGCGGCACTTCCGACGACAAGGCGATGGCGGCGATGTTCGTGGCGAACGTGCTCCAGATGCAGGCCGAGCACTATGCGTCCGATCGCGACGTGATCCTCGCGCTGACGGCGGACGAGGAAGGGGGCGACGGCAACGGCGTGGAGTGGCTGTTGGCGACGCACCGTCCGCTGATCGAGGCGGCGTATGCGCTGAACGAGGGGGGCGGCGGACTGCTGGAGGGCGACAAGCCGGTGCTCCATTCCATCGGCGCGGCGGAGAAGGTGTACATCGACTTCACCTTCACCACGAGGAACCCCGGTGGCCACTCGAGCGTGCCGCGTCCCGACAACGCGATCTACGAGCTGGCCGAAGGGCTCAGCCGGTTGTCGAAGTACGTGTTCCCGGTGGAGCTGAACGAGGTGACGCGTCCCTTCTTCGCGCAGACGGCCAAGGTCGAGCCGCGGCCGGAGATGGCGGCGGCGATGCGGGCGCTCGTCGCGAACCCGGCCGACGCGGCCGCGGCCGCGACGCTCTCGAAGGACCCGCGCTACGCGTCGATGCTGCGCACGACCTGCGTCGCGACGCGGCTGTTCGGCGGCCACGCGTACAACGCCCTGCCGGCGCTCGCGACGGCGAACGTGAACTGCCGTGTGGCGCCGACGTCGAACGCGGCGGCCGTGATGGCGGGGTTGACGCAGGCCGTGGCCGACACGGGCATCGCGATCACGTTCACGCAGACGTCGACGCCGAAGTTCGGACGCGCGCCGAGCCCGGTGGACCCGCAGCTGCTCGACGCGGTGACCGACCTCACGCGCAAGATGTGGGGCGACATCCCGGTGATCCCGACGATGTCCACGGGCGCGTCGGATGGCGCCTTCCTGCGGGGGGCCGGCATCCCGACGTTCGGGGTGAGCGGCATCTTCATGCAGTCGGGCGAGAGCAACGCGCACGGTCGTGACGAGAAGCTGCGGGTGCGCTCGTTCTACGAGGGGCTGGACTTCCTCGACGCGGTGGTGCGGCGGGTGACCGCAGGCCCGAGGATGTAGGACGGGTCGCGCCCCATCACGACCGGAGATGCCATGGCCACGCCACCGTTCGCTGCCGACGCCGCGTACGTCATCAAGCGGCCGTTCTTCTCCTTCTTCGATCGGACGTTCCGTGTCTACGATGCGGGGGGCGCGATGGTCCTCTTCGTGCGACACCCGCTGCTGCGGCTGCGCACGGAGTTCCGGCTGTTCGCGGACGAGGCGATGCTGCACGCGGTGGCGGCGATCCAGGCGCGCCAGGCGCTCGCCATCAACTTCGCCTACGACGTGACCGATCCGAACGACGGGCGCCGGCTCGGCACGCTGCGCTCGCGCGGCTTCCGTTCGATCGTCCGCGACACGTGGGACCTGCTCGGGGAGAGCGAGCAGGAGATCGGCATCATGACCGAGGATGGCTGGTCGATGCTTCGCCATCTCGTGCCGATCCTGGTGGGCCACTGGCACGTCGAGGTGGGCGGCGAGACCGTCGCCACGATCGACCAGCGGTTCCGCCTCTTCACCAAGGAGTACCGGCTCACGATCCACGCGTCGCGCAGCGGCGTGGACCCGCGATTCCTGATGGCGTGCGCGCTCCTGGCGCTGATGCGCGAGGACCGGCGCGAGGAGCGGAGCCGCTGAGGGGTCGGGCTCGCCCTGCGGGTTACGACGCCGGAGGCGCCCTTGGGGTAGTCTTTGCCTCTCGCCGGGGCGAGATTTCAGCATGTCTTCCTACCCCGACGTGATGGACAAACTCGTGTCGCTGGCCAAGCGGCGCGGCTTCATCTTCCAGTCGTCCGAGATCTACGGCGGCACCGGTTCCGTGTGGGATTACGGTCCGCTCGGCGTGGAGCTCAAGAACAACGTCAAGGCGCGCTGGTGGCAGTCGATGGTGCGCGAGCGCGATGACGTCGAAGGACTCGACGCCGCCATCCTCATGCATCCGAAGGTGTGGGAGGCGAGCGGCCACGTGAGCGGCTTCTCCGACCCGCTCGTCGACTGCAAGGCGTGCAAGGCGCGCTTCCGCGCCGACAAGATCCAGGACGCGCAGTGCCCGCGGAAGCCGAGCAAGAAGCCGGGCGAGCACACGGACTGCCAGCTCACCGAGCCGCGGCAGTTCAACCTGATGTTCAAGACGTGGATGGGGCCCGTCGAGGATTCGGCGGCCGTCGTCTACCTGCGGCCGGAGACGGCGCAGGGGATCTTCGTGAATTTCCTGAACGTGCAGCAGGCGACGCGGCAGAAGGTGCCGTTCGGCATCGCGCAGATCGGGAAGGCGTTCCGCAACGAGATCACGCCGGGGAACTTCACGTTCCGCACGCGCGAGTTCGAGCAGATGGAGATGCAGTTCTTCGTCGATCCACAGGCACCCGAAGGCAAGCAGACGGACATGGAGTGGTTCGAGTACTGGAAGGCGCAACGCATGGCGTGGCATCTCTCGCTCGGCCTCGCTCCCGAACGACTGCACTTCCACCAGCACTCGGCGCAGGAACTCGCGCACTACGCCAAGGCGGCGTTCGACATCGAGTTCGACTTCGGCGGCTCGCTCGGCTTCCAGGAGATCGAGGGGGTGCACCATCGCTCCGATTTCGACCTGAGCCGGCACCAGGAGGCGTCGGGGAAGAAGCTCGAGTACACTGACCAGGTGGCGAACCGCCGGTACACGCCGTACGTCGTCGAGACGTCGGTGGGCGCCGACCGCGTGACGCTCGCGGTGATCGTGAACGCGTACCGCGAAGAGGCGGTGCCGGGGGAGCAGGAAGGGCGCACGGTGCTCGGCTTCCATCCCGGGCTCGCGCCGATCAAGGCCGGCGTGTTCCCGCTCACGAAGAAGGACGGGCAGCCGGAGATGGCCGACAAGCTGGCGGTCGCGCTGCGGAAGAAGTTCCCGGTGTTCTACGACGACGCCGGCGCGATCGGACGCCGCTATCGCCGTCAGGACGAGGCGGGGACGCCGTTCGGCATCACGATCGATCCCGACTCGACGGCGAACGACGACGTCACGATCCGGTTCCGTGACGACATGGGGCAGATCCGCGTCTCGACGTCGAAGGTCGCGGACGTGATCGCCAAGTATCTCGACGCCGACCTGGCGACGGCGGAGAGCACGAAGGTGCCCGCCGCGTGAGCGACCTCGCCGGGCTGCGCGCGCGCGGCGAGGCGTTCCTCGTCGAGGTCTCGGCCGAGTACCACGCCGCGCACGCGGGGCTCAAGGCGGGGGCCTCGCTGCAGCCGATCTACGAGCGGCACCGGCGCGCATACGGCGACGACGCGTGGCAGGACGCGCTCGACCGGCTGGCGCGCGCCGCGCGCGGGAGCGAGGACGAGCGCTCGGCGCGGATGCTCGCCGACTGGCTGCTCGAGTCGCGCGTCGGGCGGGAGCTCGCCCCGCTCGAGGAGCGCGAGTTCGCGTGGGAGAGCGCGGCGGTCATCAGAGGGAACGAGGGATACGAAGAGCCGTACCAGCGCGCGGCGATCACGATCACGAACACGCGCGACGCCGGCGAGCGGCGCGCGCTCGACGACGCGCGCGCGAAGCTCGTGCTCGCCGAACTGGCGCCGATGCGGCAGGAGCGGCTGGAGCGCGAGAAGACGCTCATCGAGGCGGCGGGGATCGCCCCGACGTACATCGCGACGTTCGAGCGACTGTCGGGACTCTCGCTCGCGGCGCTGCGCGCGGAATGCGAGCAGTTCCTGCGCGACACGCAGTCGATGTGGGACGACGTCCTCCCGGAATTCCTGAAGCGCGGGCTCGGCATCACGCCGTCGGAGGCGACGCGCGCCGACGCGCTCGCCCTGATGCGGGCTCCCGAGTTCGACGGCGCGTTCCCCGCCGACGCGATGGAAGCCGCCGTGCGTGGCCAGGTGACCGAGATGGGAATCAGCCCCGACGCCGACGGGCGCGTGCGCTACGACACGGCGGAGCGCCCCGGCAAGCGGGCGCGCGCCTTCTGCTCGCCGGTGCGGATCCCCGACGAGGTGCACCTTGTGCTGCGGCCGCACGGCGGACAGAACGACTGGCAGACGCTGCTCCACGAGCTCGGCCATGCGCTGCACTTCGCGAACATGCGGCGCGACCTCCCCTTCGAGTACCGCTGGCTCGGCGACAACTCCGTGACCGAGGGCTATGCGATGCTGTTCGACCACCGGATGCAGGACGCCGGGTGGCTCGCGCGGTATTCGCGCCTCGGCAAGGGCGACCTGCGGCGCTACTTGCGGTCGGCGGGGTTCGAGGAGCTGCAGTTCCTGCGCCGGTACTGCGCGAAGCTCATCTACGAGACGCAGCTGTACGGCGGCGCCGTGCCGTGGAGCGCGCTCCCCGACCTGTATGTCGAGATCCTCACCGGAGCGACGGGGTTCCGGTACCAGCGCGCCGACGCGTTCGTGGACGTCGACCCGCGCTTCTACGCGGCGCGCTACCTGCGCGCGTGGCAGCTGCAGGCGCTGCTCGGCGAGTCGCTCACCGAGCGGTTCGACGCCGACTGGTGGCGCAACCCGCACGCGGGCCCGTGGATCGCGGGCGAGCTGTTCGGGTGGGGACAGCAGGAGCTGGCCGACGAGCAGGCGCGGCGCGTCGCCGGGAAGTCGCTCTCCTTCGCGCCGCTCGTGCGCTCGATCACGCAGATGCTGAGTTAGGACCTCCTCACTTCCATCTTTCGAGTCCGTCATGACCATCGTCTACCTGAACGGCCAGTACCTCCCGCGCGAGCGGGCGCTCATCCCCGTGGAGGACCGCGGGTTCATCTTCGGCGACGGCATCTACGAAGGGGTGCGCGCGGTCGACGGGCGGATGTTCGAGTGGGATGCGCACGCCGAGCGGATGGTCAACGGCCTCGCCGGGCTCCGCATCGCGTTCGGCGCCGCCGAGGTGGCGGCGCTCAAGGGAGTGTGCGAGAAGCTCGTGCGCGACAACGGGCTCGCCGACGGCGAGGCCTTCCTCTATCTCGAAGTGTCGCGCGGCGTGGCGCCGCGCACGCACCATTTCCCCCCGGCCGGCACGGCGCCGACGGTGTTCGTCGTCGCGTCGAAGCTCAACGTGTCGCGCCCGCAGCGCGAGGTGGGGGTGAAGGCGATCACCTATCCCGACCTGCGCTGGAAGCGGCGCGACTGGAAGACGGTGAACCTGCTCGGCAACGTGCTCGCGAGGCAGGCGGCGAGCGAGGCCGGCGCGTACGAGGCGATCCTGCACGAAGATGGTGTCGTCACCGAGGGCGCCGCGACGAACGTGTTCGCCGTGGTCGACGGCGTGCTGCGCACGCACCCGCTCACGCCGAGCATCCTCCCCGGCATCACGCGCAAGGTGATCGTCGAGGTGATCCGCGAGCTCGGCATCCCGCTGGTCGAGGAGGCGATCCCGTTCGACCGGCTCGCCGGCGCGGCGGAGATCTTCGTGTGCGGTTCGACGACCGACGTCACCCCGGTGATCACGCTCGATGGCCGTCCGGTGGGGAACGGGAAGGCGGGCGCGCTCACCGCGAAGGTGCGCGAGGCGTTCGAAGCGCGACTCTACCAGGCGGCGGTCAGCGCCTGACGCTCGTGCGGTAGAGCAGCCGGCCCCGCTCGTCGATGGCCTGGACGAGCAACGAGTCGCGAGCGAGCGAGAGCGCGAAGAAGCCCGGCCCCGGCGCGGCGAAGCGGGTGCCGGCCGTGCCGAGCGTCCGCGACTTGCTCCCTTCGCTGCCGCCGCCGGAGATGATGAACTCGGCGCCGTCGCGGGTGATGTGCTCGAGATGGTGCTCGTGCCCGCAGAGATACGCCGTGACGCCGTAGCGCTTCATGAGCGGCACGAGCAGCCGCTGCATCGACGGGATGACGGTGCGCGTGTCGCCGCTGTAGACGTTGTGGTGGCCGACGATGAACTTCCACTTGGCGCTCGACGCGCGGAGCGCGCTGTCGAGCCAGGCGAGCTGGCGCGCAGGGTCGGTGCCCTCGAGCCGGTACTTCCACGGCGTGAGCCGGTACTCTTCGATGAACGGGCTCGAATCGATGATGAAGAACTCGGCGGTCACCCCCGGGGCGACCGCCATCGTGACGGCGAAGTAGCGGGCGGGCATGCGCCAGCGGCGGCTGGTGCGCGTGTAGTCGACCTCAGCCTGGGGGTCGCCGCGGTAGTCGTGGTTCCCGAGGGCCACGAACCATTCCACGGCGAGCGAGGGCGCCGTGTAGACGTCCTCGAAGGAGCGGCGCCATTGGGGGTCGCGCACGCCGCGCACGCCGTCGGGGTAGAAGTTGTCGCCCGTGACGAGCACGAACCGCGCGTCCAGCGCCTTCGCGGCGACGCCCATCTGCTCGGCGACGTCGCGCTGCGGCCGGCGCCCGTCGCGCCCCCAGTCGCCCATGACGAGGAAGCCGAGGGACCCGGGAGCGGGCACCGCCAGCCGCATCGTGTCGCGCGATTGCGCGCGCGCCGGGGCGGCGAGCGCGAGGATCGCGGCCGGCAGCAGGATGGCGCGGCGGGAAAGGGTCATGCCGTGGCTCGGGCGAGAGGCGTTTCGGGACTACCGTGCAATATGCCCTGCCATCGAGTGCGGGGAGCCCGATTCCAACCCATCCCCCGGTTCCCCTCACGGGGCTGGGCGCGGACGGGTAATTTCCCTCCGTGGCCCGCCGCCGATACGTCTCCCGCACCCCACCCCCGCCGCCCGCGATCGAGCCGGCGGGGCATCGCGAGTTGCTCGCCGTGCGGGAGATCGTGCACGCCTTCCTGCGTGCGGACCGGCCCGAGGAAGTCTTCCAGTTCGCGCTCGACCGCGTGAGTCCGGTGGTCGGCGCGTCGTTCGCGTCGGTGTATCTCGTCGACGGCGCGTCGGAGCTGATGAAACTCGCCGCGGCGTTCAACTGGCCGGAGAAGATGCGCCCGTGGCTGGGCGAGATCCGCGTGCGCGTGGGGTTCGGGCCGAGCGGCGAGGCGGCGAGCGAACGCCGCGCGATCGAGATCCCCGACGTCTTCGCCGACCCGGACCTCGAGGACTGGCACGACGTCGCGCGCGAGATCGGCTTCCGCGCCATCGTGGCGCTCCCGCTGCAGACGGCGTCGCGGGTGCTCGGCACGGTCGCGTTCTACTTCACCGACGCCGGCGAGTTCACGGCGGAGAAGCGCGGCCTGCTGCGGATCGTCGCCGACCAGATGGCGGCGACGGCGGAGAAGGCGGAGCTCATCGACCAACTGCGCCGCGCCAACGCGGCGCTCGTCGAGTCGAACGCGGAGCTCGAGCGGCAGTACCTCGCCGTGGTCGAGGCGCGGCGAGTGAAGGACGAGTTCCTCGCGAACGTGTCGTACGAACTGCGTACGCCGCTGACGGCGGTGATGGGCTACCTCTCGCTGCTGCACGAGCAGGTCTCGGGACCGCTCTCCACCGAGCAGGCCGACGAGGTCGCGCACGCGCGGGCGGCGAGCGAGCGGCTGCTCGAAGTGGTCGACGCCCTGCTCGAGTACACGGCGCTGCGGCGCGGCACGCTCGAGGTGACGGCGGAGGACTTCGACCCGCGCGTGCCGCTCCGCGACGCGATCCGGGCCGCCAAGGGGCTCGCCGACGGCGTGCAGCTGGTCGCCGAAGAGCCGGTGCTGGCGTTGCCGCCGGTGCACAGCGACCGGAGGAAAATCACGCGCATCCTCGTTAGCTTGCTCTCGAACGCCTTCAAGTTCACCACCGAGGGGGAAGTGCGGGTCTCGGTGGGCGTCGCCAACGGCCGCGTCGAATACCGCGTAATCGATACCGGCATCGGCATCGATCCCGCGAACCAGGCGGTGGTGTTCGACGAGTTCCGGCAGGTCGACGGGACGGCGACGCGCAGGTTCGGTGGGTCCGGGCTGGGGCTCGCGCTGTCGCGTGGCCTCGCCCGGTTGCTCGGCGGCGACATCACGCTGGAGTCGGCGCCCGGCCAGGGCTCGACGTTCACCGTGTCGCTCCCGCTCGACGTGACGCCGTCGGCAAACCCGCCGGCGCCGGATGGTGTCTGACTTCCAGGGGATCCTCGTGTCGAACATCCAACGCAATCGCACGCTGCAAGAGGCGCGGACGACGCTCGCCGCCGCCGACGTGCTCACGGCCGCCAAGAGTTTCTTCGGCGAGCGGTCGGGCATCTATTCCGCGTTCCTCGAGAAGGAGAGCCCGACGCACGTGGTGCTGCGCGGACAGGGGGGCGAGGAGATCGTGATCGGCGTCGCCGCGGCGGAAGGCGCGACGCGGGTGACGGGCTCGTCGTACCTCTTCGACCAGCAGGTCGCGCGCTTCCTCTCGACGCTGCCGCCGGCGGCGGACGCGGTGGTCGCGTGAGCGCCGCGGCCCGTCCGTTCGTGACGCAGCTCCGCGCGCGTCCGGGGATCGTCGCCGTCGCCGGCGGGAGCGCGGCGCGGGTGACGGTGCGCGTGGAACTGCCCGACCAGTGGGACACGATCGCCTGCGAGGTCGCGTCCGACGCGACGGTGCTCGCGCTCAAGCAGGCCGCGCTCGCCGCGTTCGGGCTGGGCGGCGCGCACGCCGAGGACTACCTGTTCAAGGTGCACGGCACCGAAGTGCTCGCCGAGCAGGGGAGCATCGCCGAGAGCGGGGCGCGCGACGGCACGACGTTCCTGCTCATGTACCGCCGCCGGCGCCCCGTCCGCTGAACGCCGCGCCCGCCGTCGCCGCCTCGGAACGCGAGGCACTGCTCGCCGCGGCGGCCCGGCTGCGCGCCGAGGTCGCGAAGCGCATCGTGGGGCAGGGGGACGTGCTCGACGAGATCCTCATGGCGCTCGTCGCCGGCGGGCACGCGCTGCTCGTCGGCGTGCCGGGACTCGCGAAGACGCTGATGATCCGCTCGGTGGCCGAGGCGATGCATCTCGACTTCCGGCGCATCCAGTTCACCCCCGACCTCGTGCCGAGCGACATCACCGGCACGGAGATCCTCGAGGAGGACGCGGCGACTGGGCAGCGCAGCTTCCGGTTCGTGCGCGGGCCGCTGTTCGCGAACATCGTGCTCGCCGACGAGATCAACCGCGCGCCGCCGCGCACGCAGGCGGCGCTGCTCGAGGCGATGCAGGAGCACCGCGTCACGGCCGGGGGCGAGACGATGCGGCTGGCCGAGCCGTTCTTCGTGCTCGCCACGCAGAACCCGATCGAGCAGGAGGGGACGTACCCGCTCCCCGAGGCGCAGCTCGACCGGTTCCTGTTCGACATCCGCATCGGGTATCCGGGGGAGGAGGACGAGGTCGCGATCCTCCGCGAGACGACGGGGGTCGAGCGCGCGCCGCTGGTGCCCGTGATCGGCGGCGACGAGGCACGCGCGCTGCAGCGGCTCGTGCGCGAGGTGCCGGCGGCCGACGCGGCGCTGCGGTTCGCGGCCGCGCTCGCGCGCGCGACGCGCCCCGACGCCCCCGACGCCCCGGACCTCGTGAAGAAGTACGTGCGCTGGGGCGCCGGCCCGCGCGCGGGGCAGGCGCTCATCCTCGGCGCCAAGGCCGCGGCACTGCTCGCCGGACGGTTCGCCGTGGCGCCCGAGGACATCCGCCGCGTGGCGCGGCCCGTGCTGCGGCACCGCGTGCTCCCGAATTTCGCCGCCGAGGCGGAAGGGATCACGTCGGAGCGCATCGTGGAGGATCTGCTCGCGCGCGTGAGTGCGCCGCGCAGCGACATCCGGCTGTAGCGATGGCCGTCGGTCCGTACGGCGCGTTGCTCGAGGCCGTGCGCGGCGTGCGCTGGCCGGCGCGCCGCGCCGTCGCCGGCGGCGCCCCCGGCGCGCATCTCGCGCGGTCGCGCGGCGTGGCGACCGAGTTCGCCGAGTACCGGCCGTACCGCCAGGGGGACGACCCGCGGCGCGTGGACTGGAAGCTGCTCGCGAGAAGCGATCGAACGTTCGTTCGACTTGCGCCCGACCGCGCGGTGCTACCCACGCTCGTCGTGGTCGACGCCTCGGCGTCGATGGACTTCCCCGGCGGGCGCGACGGCAAGTGGCCCGCCGCGCGCCGCATCGCGGTCGGGACGGCGGCGGTGGTGCATGCGAGCGGCGACCCGGTGGGAGTGGCGATCGCCGCGGTGCCGGGTGCGGTGCGCCTGCCGCCGCGCACGCGGCGCGGCGTGGTGGCGGAGATCGCGCGCACGCTCGACGCGGTGTCGCCGGGTGGGAACGCGCCGCTCGCCGAACTGTTGGCCGGCGCTCCAGCGCGCGTGCTGGTGATCACCGACTGCCTCGGCGACCTCGGGGCGTTGCATGCCGCCGCTCGCGGGCACGTGGCGAGCGGCGGCGACGCGCATTTGGTACATGTGGTGGCACGCGCCGAGCTCGATCCACCGCGCGGCGCGACTTTCGCGACCGATCCCGAGGACCCCTCGGTGCGCCGGCCGCTCACGGACGAGACGCGTGCGGCGTACCTCGACGCGTTCGCGGCGTGGCGGGCCGACACGGCGCGCGCGTGGCGTGACGACGGGGTGGCCTATCACGTGGCGATGGACGACGAGCCGGCGGAGATGGTCGTACGGCGCGTCGTCGTGCTCCCCGGCGGCGGGGCGCGCGCGTGACGTGGCTCGCGCCCGCGTGGCTCGCCGTCGCGGCGCTCGCGGCGGCCGGCGCGATCGCACTGCACTTCATCGCGACGGCGCGCGCTCCGGAGTCGCCGCTGCCGACGGCGCGGTTCGTGCCGGCGGGTACGGCGAGCGCGGCGGCACGCGCGCGACGGCCGGCCGACCTGCTGCTGCTCGCGCTGCGCGTGCTCGCGCTCGCGCTGCTCGGCGCGGCGTTCGCGGGCCCGCTGTTCGTGCGGCCTGGCGCGACGCTCCGGCGCGTGGTCGTGGCCGACGCGTCGCGCAGTTCGGCGAGTGACGTGCGCGATTCCGTGCGCGCGTGGTGGCGCGCGGGCGATGCGTTGGTGACGGTGGACTCGTCGGCGCGCACGGTGGGCGATGGGCGCGCCGCCCTCGAGACGCTCGCGCCGACGGGCGCGCGCGGCTCGCTCTCCGCCGGACTCGCCGCGGCGCTGCCGGCGGCACGCACGCTCGTGCGCGGCGCCGATTCGGTCGAGCTCGTGGTGGTGACGCCGCTCACGGGGGACGAACTCGACTCGGCGACGGTGCCGCTCGCGCGCGCGTGGCCGGGGCGTGTGCGCTTCGTCCGCACCCGGGCCGCGCCGGTCGTGTGGCCGATCGTCGCGCCGGGTGCGAGGGAAGCGACGGACGACGCGCTCGCCGCGACGGCCGCGCTCATCACCGCCGAGGCGCCGCGCGGCGCGGCGACGATGGCGGTGCGGCTCGTCGAGGTGGTGGCGCGCGCGGATTCGGAGGCCGCCCGCTCGGGCGCGGCGATCGTCGCGTGGCCACGCGCGGGGGGCGAGACGGCGGTGGCGCGCGGCGTGACCGATGGCCGGGCGACCGTGGTGGCTCCGCTGATCGAGCGCGCGGTACCGGCGGGCGTAGTGATCGCGCGGTGGGCGGACGGCGCCCCCGCCGCGGTGGAGTCGCCGCTGGGGCGCGGCTGCGTGCGCAGCGTGGGTGTCATCGTGCCAGCGCCGGGTGACGTGTCGCTGCAGGCCCCGTTCGTCGCGCTCGCGCGCACGCTCATGGGACCGTGCGTCTCGCGGGGCGCATGGCCCGCGGCGGGCGAAGCACTGGTGCGCGGTCTCGCGCACGATGGCGCGGCCGCGTCGCCGGCCGCGCTGCGTGCGGCGGGGAGCGGTTCGCCACTCACGCCCTGGCTGCTCGCGGCGGCGCTCGCCGTGCTCGTCGTCGAGTCGTGGCTGCGGCGCCGGCCCGTGGTGGCGGCATGACGGTGCGCGCGCGCGTCGCGCACGCGCATCGCACGCTGCGTCGCGCGGTCGTCGCGACGGCGATGCTGCGTGGCGCCGCGCTGACGCTGCTGCTCCTCCTCGTCATCGCGTTCGCCGACGCCGTGTTCTCGCTCAGCGCACCCGCGAGAGTCGCGGCGGCGCCGCTGGCGGCGATCGCGGGAGTGGTGCTCGCCGCGCGCTGGACGATCCGCCACGGGTGGCGCGCCGGCCCTGACAGTGCGGCGTTGTGGATCGAGTCGCGCTTTCCGGCGCTGCGCTACGCGCTGGTCACGGCGGTGGACGCGCGATACTCGGGCGCGGTGCCCGAGCTGGAGCGCATGGCCGCCGGCGTCGATTTCGAGGCGCAGGTCGGGCGCGCGGCATGGCGCGCCGTGCGGTGGCCCGCGCTCGCCGTGGCCCTGTTCGGCGCGGTGCTCGCCGCGCTCCCTGCCGGCGCCGTGTCGCGCGTCACCTGGCCGCACGCGGGCGACGCGATCGATGGTCCGGCGTACCTGCGCCGTCGCGACGACGCGCTCGCGACGATCGTGGTGCGCGTCGCGCCGCCGGCGTATGCGGGGCTCGCGGCGCGCGCGCTCGACGATCCGGCGGTCGTGCCGGCGCTCGCGGGGAGCGCCATCACGTTCGAGGGACGGAGCGGTGACGAGTCCGTGCACGGCGCGGCGGGCCAGGAGGCGCTCCGAGCGACCGTCACCGGCGGGCGCTGGCGGCTGGCGTTCACGATGCCGTCGCACGCCGTCGCGGTGCGCCTCGTCTCGGGGACGAAGGAGCGGCTCGTCGCATTCGACGTGATGCCCGACTCGGCGCCGGTGATCGCGCTCACGCGGCCGGCGCGCGACAGCATCCTGCGGCGCGCCGCGGGGCGCGTGCCACTCGAGGCGCGGGCGAGTGACGACTATGGACTCGCCAACGGCGCGTTCGAGGTGGTCGTCAGTTCCGGCGCGGGGGAGAACTTCACCTTCCGCACCCTCACTGTGGGAGCGGCGGCGCTCGCCGGGCGCGACGCGGAGTTGCGCGCGACGCTCGACCTCGACGCGCTCAAGCTGCAGCCCGGCGACATCGTGCACCTGCGGGCCGTCGCGCGTGACCGGAACGACGTCGGCGGACCCTCGCTCGGTTCGTCGGAGACGCGCACCTGGCGCGTGGCGCGCGCCGGCGAATACGACTCGGTGGCCGTCGACGCGGCGCCGCCGGCCGAAGCGGAGAAGAGCGCGCTGAGCCAGCGCATGCTCTTGATGCTGGCGCAGGCGCTGGAAGGGCGGCGTGGACAGCTGCCGCGCGGGACGTTCACCAACGAGTCGCGCGCGATCGCGGTGGACCAGACGCAACTTCGGCGTCGGGTGGGGCAGATCGTCTTCCGGCGGCTCGGCGAGGGTGACGGCGAGGAAGGGGACGCGCTCGAGCGCCGTCTCGACCGCCCGACGAATCCCGACTCCGTGCTCGCGGCGGCGCAGCGCGCGAACGACGCGGTCGCGGCGGCCGCCGGCGCGCCGATCGAAGGCACGGAGAGCGAGTCGCCGGTGATCGCGATCAACCAGCCGCTGCTCGAGGCGTACAACCACATGTGGCAGGCGAGCACCGAGCTCGAGGTCGGCGAGCCCGGGCGCGCGATCCCGTGGATGCGGAAGGCGCTCGAGGCGCTCGAGCGGGCACGATCGGCGGAGCGGATCTATCTGCGCGGATCGTCGAAGGCCGTGGTCGTCGACGTCGCGCGGGTGCGGCTGCAGGGGAAGGAGCGCGGGGCGTCGTCGCAGCGCACGTCGGGGAGCGCGGCTGACCCGCGGCGCGCGGAGCGGCTGGCGCGATTCGATGCGGCGCTCGCGCTCGCCCCGAGGTCGACCGTCGCGGCCGCCGATTCGCTGCTGCTCCTGCGCATCGACGCGCTCGCCGCCGATCCGCCGGCGGCAGCGGCGCTTGGCGCGGCGGCGAACGCGCTGCGCTCGGGGGGCGACGCGACCGCGGCGCTCGCGCGCGCGCGACGCGTGCTCGCGGGACTGGTGCCGGCGCGCGCGCCGCTCGGCGGCTGGGGCGCGCCATGGTGAGCGACTTCACCTTCTGCACCGTGCAGTACGATTCCGGCGACTGGGACTCGGCGCCGCTCGTCCCGGCGAACATCATCGACTCGGTGGCGCGCTACACGTCGATCCGCGTCGCGCCGACCGGGGTCACCGTGCCGCTCGGTTCGCCCGACCTCCTCAAGTTCCCGCTCGCGTATCTCACCGGGCATCTCCCCGTGCGATTCACCGAGCTCGAGCGGCGCACGCTCCGCGAGTATTGCCGCCGCGGCGGGCTGCTGTTCGTGGACGACCACAACCACGACATCGACGGCGTGTTCCACAAGAGCTGCACGGAAGAGATCTCGCGCGCCGTCGGCCTGCTCGCCGACCTCCCGAACACGCATCCGCTCTACCGCTGCTTCTTCACCTTCGAGGACGGTCCCCCGACGACGAGCCACGAGATGAACGGCTGGGGAGACAACCTCGTGCACCGGCATTTGCAGGGCGTGCAACTCGCCGGGCGGCTCGCCGTGCTGTACAGCAGCAAGGACTACAGTTCCGAGTGGGGGTTCCATCCCGACAACAAGCGGTTCTACTCCGTGGACAACACGCGCTTCGGCGTGAACATCGTCGTGTATGCCCTCACGCGCTGACGTGCCCCGCGTGGCGCTCGAGCGGGCGTTGCGCGCCGCGGCCGTCGCGGCCGTCGCGTTCGCGTTCGTGCGCGCGTGGTCGTCCCTTCGCGGCGGCGACGCCGCACCTCGCCACGTGGATTGGGCGGTCGTGCCGTCGCCCGCGGCGCGCGACGCGTTGGCGGCGCTGCGTCACGCCGGGACCTCGGTGACGTGGCGCGTGCCGGCACTGGAGCCCGTCGCCGTGAGCGCCACGCGTGCGCCGTCGCCGGACGGTGCGGTGCGCCTCGCCGTCGTAGGGGGAGGGAACGTGGTGCTCCGTGACGAGTCCGGCGCGCGCGACACGATCGGCGACGCCGCGGGCGGAGCGGAACTCCTGCTCCCGGCGCCGGCCGGAGCGTACGACGTGGATGCCGGTACGTCGCGCGGGCACGTGCCGATCGCGCCGCCGGTGCCGCCGCGTCCGATCCTCGTGCTGGGGCGTGCCTCGTGGGAGACGCAGTTCGTGACCACGGCGCTCGAGGAGGAGGGCTGGGTGGTCGAGTCGCGGATGTCGATCGCACCAGCGGTCGAGGTCCGCACGGGAGCGCCGGGGGTGCTCGACCCGCGGCGGTATGCCGCCGTCGTCGCGCTCGATTCCACACTCGCATCGTACGGCGGCGCGCTCAGGGAGTTCGTGCGTGCCGGCGGCGGGCTCGTGCTCGCCGGTGACGCGCCCGACGTGGCGGCGGCCCGTGCGCTCGCCCCGGCGACGGCCGGCCCGCGCGTCGCGGCGGGCACGCTCACCTTCGACGCCTCGCAGCCACTCCGTGCCCTCACCGCACGTGCATTGACGTCAATGCATTCCGACGCCGTCGTGCTGGCACGCCGAGGCGCGATGATCACCTCCGCGGCGCGGCGCGTGGGCGCGG
>JACQBG010000050.1 GCA_016194585.1 Gemmatimonadota bacterium | reverse complement strand
GCTCGTCGACGGCGGCGCGCGCCTGGCTGGGCGCAGGACCGAACACCTCTCGATAGGCGATGCCGCGCACTCCCATCTTGCGCATCGCGTCGAAGCCGGCGGGCGACGGCGCCGTGTCGGCGTACGTCGTGACGCCGCGGCGCAGCCCTTCGACGATGCCGAGCCGGGCGCTCGCGAGGAAGTCCTCGTACCGGAGCTCGGCGCGCGCCGCGGTGAGCGTGCGGATCCAGGCGAAGAACGAGAGCCCCTCGAGGAAGCCGCGCATCACGGTGAGGTCGAGATGCGTGTGCGCGTTCACGAGCCCGGGCATGAGGATCGCCTCGCCGAGGTCCTCGTCGCGGCCGTCGGGCGCGCTGGCGCGCGGGCCGACCCACACGATGCGCCCGTCGTGCACGACGACGGTGCCGTCGTGCACGGGCGGGGCGGTGATGGGGAGCACCCAGCGCGCGTGGTAGCGCGTGGGCGGCACGCCGTCGTGCGTCACGGCTGCCTGGAAGTGACGACGTTCGAGCGCCGCGAGCATTCGCGCGTGGGCTCGGTGCCGGGGATGAACCACTCGGTGTAGGCGTCTTCGCTGGGGCACTGCGGCCCGTGCAGCAGGCCGGACCCCGCGTCGACGACGCGCGAGACCAGTCCCGAGGGACGCGGCCAGTCCGGCGGGGCGGGCCGCCGCTCGTAGACCTCACGGACGAAGGACGTCCACGCGGGCGCGGCGAGGCGTCCGCCCTGCGCGTTGGCCATGATCTTCTGCGGGGTGTCGAACCCCATCCACACCCCGGCGACGAGGTCGGCGGTGTAGCCGATGAACCAGACGTCGGCGCCGTCGTTCGTCGTGCCGGTCTTCCCGCCGGCGGGGATGTGGATGTACTGCCCCACGCTCGCGTACGCCGTCCCCTTGCGGATGACGTCCTTCATCATGTCGACCATCAGCCACGCCTCCTCGCGCGAGAGGACGGGCTCGATGACGGGCTCGGGCTTCCAGATGACCTCGCCCTTGTTGTTCTCCACGCGGAGGATCGGGCTCGGCGTGACGCGCACCCCGAGGTTCGCGAACGTCGAATACGCGGCGATCATCTCGATCGGGTACACGTCGGCCGAGCCGATGTGGATCGACGGGTACGGCGGCACGGGGGTGGTGATGCCGAACCGCTTCGCCATCTCGACGACGCTCTGCTCGCCGAGCTCCATGCCGACCTTGATGGCGATGATGTTGCGCGACTGGTAGAGGCCGCGCCGCATCGTCATCGGTCCTTCGAACTTCAGGTCGTAGTTCTGCGGGGTCCACGGCTTCGTGGAATCGAGCTGGGCGAGCGTGATGGGCGAGTCGTCGATGAGGTAGCTCGGCGGCCGTCCGCTCTGGATGGCGGTGGAGTAGACGATCGGCTTGAACGTCGAGCCGGGCTGGCGCTTGGCCTGGGTGGCGCGGTCGAACTTCGAGTCCTCGAAGTCGCGGCCGCCGACGAGGGCGCGCACGGCGCCGGTGCGCGGGTCCATCGCGACGAACGCGCCCTGCAGGTAGGGCGACACGCCGCTGACGACCGAGTCCTCGACGCCGCCGGAGGCGGCGCGGGCGAGGTACTGCTCGTACGTGCGATGCGGGTACGCGCCGAACTGCCCACTCTCGACGGCGCGGAGCTGACGGTCGAGCGAGCGCTCGGCGGAGCCCTGCAGGTCGAGGTCGAGCGTGGTGTAAACGCGCAGCCCCTGGTCGTAGAGTCCCTTGCCGAACTTCTCGTCGAGCAGGCGGCGCACGTACTCGACGAAGTACGGCGCGGTCTCGCCGGTGCCGCCGCGGCGATGGGCGAGCCGCAGCGGGTAGGCGCTGGCGAGCGAGGCGTCGGCCTCGCTGATCGCCCCCTCGCGGCGCATCAACTGGAGCACGGTGTTGCGGCGCTGCACGGCGCGCTCCGGGAAGCGGCGCGGGTTGTACCGCTCCGGTCCCTTGGGGAGCGCCGCGAGCATCGCCGCCTCGGCCGTGTTCAGCTCCTTCACCGACTTGCCGAAGTAGCGCTGGCTCGCCGTCTCGACGCCGTAGGCGCCGTTGCCGAGGTAGATCTGGTTGAGGTAGAGCTCGAGGATGCGGTCCTTGGAGTATTTCGCCTCGATGGCGCGGGCGACCTTGGCCTCGCGGAGCTTGCGCGTGATGGTCTTCTCTCGGGCGTTGAGCCGCTCGGGGAAGAGGTTGCGCGCGAGTTGCATGGTGATCGTCGAGAACCCCTGCGCGATGCCGGCGGCGCGGAGGTTGGCGAAGCTCGCGCCGAAGATGCGCCAGAAGTCGATGCCGCCATGCGAATAGAAGCGCTTGTCCTCGGTGATGACGAAGGCCTGCTGCACCTGGCGCGGGATCTGGTCGAGCTTCACGAGGGTGCGGCGCTCGAGGCCGATCTCGGCCACGAAGCGGCCGTCGGCGGCGTAGATGCGGCTGGTCTGCCGGGGCTGGTACTGCTCGAGGCCCGCGAGGGAGGGACAGCTGTTGCCGCGGCAGACCATGAGCCAGACGATGCCGCCACCGATGAGGCCAACGAGGCCGAGGGCGGCGACGATGGCGAGGGCGATGAGGAGGGGGCGGCGGCGTTTCATCAGGTGACGCGGAAGCTAGGCCGTTGCTTGGGGCGGAGCAACGCACCGCGCCGCCCGCCCGTGAGTGACAGCACCCTCCGCGGCGCCTAGCTTTAGGGGATGACCGAACGCGCGAACCTCCTCGACGAACTCGCCTGGCGCGGGCTCGTCTACCAGCAGACCGAAGGGCTCGCGGCGCACCTCGCCGAGGGGCCGCGCGCCGTGTACTGCGGCTACGATCCGACGGCGCCCAGCCTGCACGTGGGGAACCTCGTGCCGATGATGCTGCTCGCGCACCTCGGGCGCGCGGGGCACCGCATCGTGGCGCTGGTCGGCGGTGGCACGGCGCTCATCGGCGACCCGTCGGGGAAGTCGGTGGAGCGCCCGTTGCTCGACACGACGGCGGCGGACGAGAACGCGGCGCGCATCCACGCGCAGCTGGCGCGGGTGCTCGAGGCCGCCGGCGCCCGCGGCGTGAAGATGCTCGACAACGCCGATTGGCTGCGCGAGGTCCGGCTACTCGACTTCCTGCGCGACGTCGGCAAGCACTTCAGCGTGAACTTCCTGCTCGCCAAGGACACGGTGCAGAGCCGCCTCGAGACGGGGATCTCGTACACCGAGTTCTCGTACATGCTCACGCAGGCGTACGACTTCCTGCAATTGTATACAAATCACGGCGTGACCCTGCAGGTCGGCGGCGCCGACCAGTGGGGGAACATCACGTCGGGGACGGAGCTCATCCGCCGCGCGGCGGGTGGCTCGGCGCACGCCCTCACCGCCCCGCTGCTGACGACGTCGAGCGGCAAGAAGTTCGGCAAGACCGAGGGCGGCGCCGTGTGGCTCGACGCCGCGATGACCTCGCCGTACCAGTTCTATCAGTTCTGGGTCAACGCCGAGGACGCCGACGCGGGGCGCTTCCTGCGCATGTTCACGGTGCTGTCGCGCCCCGCGATCGACGAGATCGAGCGGACCCACGCCGCGGCGCCGCACGAGCGGCGCGCGCAGAAGGCGTTGGCGCGCGAGGTGACGACGATGATCCACGGCGGCGAGAGCGCGACGCTCGCCGAGACGGTGAGCCGGATCATCTTCGACAAGACGGCGAACCCCGCGGACTTCGGGAACGACGTCTTCGAATTCCTCCGCCCCGAGATCCCGGGCGTGCAGACGACGCGCTCGGCCGACGGCACGGTGGACGTGCTGTCGATCCTCGAGGGGGCGTTCGGCCTCTCCCGCGGCGCCGGGAAGAAGTTGCTGCAGCAGAGCGCCGTCGCGGTGAACGGCGTCAAGCTCGGCGCCGACGAGGCGAGCATCGGCGCCGACCGCGCGGTGCACGGCACCTGGTTCCTCGTGCGGAAGGGCGCACGCGACATCGCACTGGCGAGACTGGTCTGAGACGCGCGCCGGCGTGACGGACCGCCGCCGGCGGGGGTTGGACGGAGGACGGGCGCGATCGGCGCCAGAGTCGCAGGGCGGAGGCGGAGGCTGACGCGATGACAGGGCACGTGGCACCGGACGCGGAGTTCATCGAGTTCCAGCGTGCCGTCGCCGGCCGCTACTCGCTCGAGCGCGAGCTCGGGCGCGGCGGCATGGGGATCGTGTACCTCGCGCGCGAAGTGCGGCTCGCCCGCCTCGTCGCGATCAAGGTGCTCCCGCGCGTGCTCGCGGCGGCGAAGCCCGAGCTGCGCGAGCGGTTCGTGCGCGAGGCGCAGACGGCGGCGCAGCTGAGCCATCCGCACATCGTGCCCATCCACCACGTGGATGAAGCGGGCGAGTTCGTGTTCTTCGTCATGACGTTCATCGACGGCGAGACTTTGGGCGAGCGGCTGCGGGCGCGCGGTCCGATGAAACCGGCCGACGCGATCCGGATGCTGCGCGAGGTCGGGTGGGCGCTCGCCTATGCGCACCTGCGCGGCATCGTGCACCGCGATGTGAAGCCCGACAACATCCTGCTCGAGCGGGAATCCGGGCGGGCGTTGGTGAGCGATTTCGGGATCGCGGGCGCGGCCGACACGCCGTCGACGGCCGACGGCGGCTACGTGCGCGGCACCGTGCAGTACCTCAGTCCCGAGCAGGCGGCGGGCGAACCGGTGGACGGGCGCAGCGACCTCTATTCGCTTGGCGTCGTCGGCTACTACGCGTTCAGCGGGCGGCTGCCGTTCGACGAGCCGACGGCGACGGCGACGATGGTGGCGCACCTATCGAAGCGACCGCCGGCGTTGGCGAAGGCGGCGCCGGGCGTTCCCCGTGCGGCCGCGGAGGCGGTGGAGCGATGCCTCGAGAAGCAGCCGGCACGGCGATGGGACTCGGGCGAGCAGTTCGCGGCGGCGCTCACGGCGTCGGAACAGGTGGCGCGCGACATCCCGGCGCCGATCCGGGTGTGGCTGACGAACGGGAACCGGCTGCGCGGCGTGCGTCTCGCGATCACGGCGTATTTCTCGATGATGTTCGTGGCGGCCTCGTCGGTGTCGACGGGGTTCCTGATCGGCATTCCGGCGCTGGCGCTCGGACTCGGGCTCGTGCCCGAGCTGATCGGCCTGCGCCGGTTGCTCCGGCTCGGCTATCGGCTGGAGGACGTGCACACGGCGCTGGCCTGGCACGCGGAGCGGCGCGCCGAGGAGTGGCTGTACGAGTCGCAGATGCATGTGTCGACGCGATCCGCGCTCATCGTCGCGGCCGTTGGCGCCGCGACCGCGGCGGTCGCATGGGCGTTCGGCGGCCACGGCGTGAGCGACGTGCGATGGTTCACCGTGCAGTTCCTCGGGATCGGGGCCGCCGCGACGGGCGGCATGATCGCCGCCGTCAATCAGGTGCGCGCACGGATCGCGCGATCGCTCGGTGCGCGCGAGTTGCGTTTCTGGCGCGGCGCGTGGGGCGCGAGGTTCGCACGCCTCGCGGGCCTCGGCCTCAAGCGCGGCGCGAACGCCGTGGCCCTGCCCCAGCACACCGAAGTCGCCCTCGGTCGCGCGACCGACGCGCTGTTCGAATCGCTGCCGAAGGCCCTGCGCAAGGAACTCCGCGAGGTCCCGGCGACGGTGAAGCGCCTGGAGGCCGACGCGAAGGCGCTGCGCGAGAGGCTCGACGTCCTCGACGACGCGATCGCGACGGCGCTGCGCGTCGCGGACGACGGCGGCGACCCGACGTCGCCGAGCATCGGGAGATCCGCCGGGCGCGACGCCGAGCAGCTCCGCGCGCGGCGCGACGACGCCGCCGAGAGACTATCCGTCACGGTGACGGCCCTCGAGAACATCCGCCTCGGCCTGCTGCGCCTGCAACTCGGCACCGCCCCGGCGACCTCGGTGACGGAAGCGATCCAGTCCGCGTCGCGCATCGGCGAGGAGATCGACCTCCACATCGCCGCCGACGACGAGATCGCGCAAGCGCTCGCCCGGCGGACCGAGCGTCATCGCCGGCTGGGCACGACACCGGCGTGACGTTCACGGCGCCCTCGCGGGCGCCGGCGCTGGTTCAGCGCGCGAGCAGCGCCAGCGCGGCGTCGAGCTCCTCGTCCGTGTTGTAGAAGTGCGGCGAGAGCCGCACGCACCCCTCGCGCACCGTGTGCGCGACCTTCGCCGCGCGCAGCCGCTGGCTCGCCGCCGGCACGTCGGCGGTGCGGAACGAGAGCACGCCCGCCCGGTGCGCCGGATCGCGGGGCGTCACGAGCGTGACATCCGTGTGCGCGTCGGCGAACGCGACGGCGCGATCGGCGAGCGCGCGGACGCGCGCCGCGATCACCTCGGGGCCGACCTCGAGGAACATCCCGAGCGACTCGGCCATCGCGTTGAAGTGCACGTAATCGAGCGTGATCACCTCGTAGCGGCGCGCGTCGTCGTGCCACGTGGGGTCGTAGTCGAGGAACGCGCCGAAGTCGCCGCTCGACGCCTGCGCCGTCCAGCCGACCTCCTCCGGCTCGAGCTGCGCGATGAGCTCGTCACGGACGTACGCGAAGCCGCATCCCCAGGGAGAGAGCAACCACTTCTGCGCGCCGCACGCGAGGATGTCGACGTGCGTCGTCGCGAGGTCGAGCGTGAGCGGGCCGAGCCCCTGGATGGCGTCGACCACGAAGTAGATGCCCCGCGCGCGGCAGGCCGCGCCGATGGCGGCGAGGTCGAAGCGGTAGCCGCTCCAGAAGCTGACCCAGCTCAGCGCGACGACCTTGATGCGCGGGTCGGTCTCGATGGCGCGCATGAGGGCGGCCTCGTCGGGCCAGTCGTTCACGAGGGGCAGGAGGCGGTGCTCGGCGCCGCGCCGGCGCGCCGCGATCATCCACGGATAGACGTTCGCCGGGAACTCGCCATGCACGCTCAGCACGACGTCTCCGGGGCCGTAGGGGAGCGCGCGCGCCGCGAGGTTCACGCCGTGCGACGTGTTCGACATGAGCGCGATCGTGCGCTGCGGCGCGTGGACGAGCTTCGCGGCGTTGGCCCGCGCCCGGTCGAACACCGGGAAGAAGTCGTCCATCGTGAGCCGGAACGGCTCGGCGCGCTTGAGTCCGTAGCGCTCCATCAGGTCGCGCGTGCGCTGTGGCAGGGGTCCGGTGGCGGCGTGGTCGAAGAAGATCGACTCGCCGCGTTCGGCCCATGGATATTCCTTCGCGCGAAAGGCGTGGACGTCGAAGCTCACGGTTCCCTCAGGTGCGGCGGGGTGTCGGGTGGTTGATGCTTCCAGCGCCGGTGCTGCCAGAAATACTGGCCGGGATACTGCGTGACGAGCGCCTCGAGCCGCGCGGAGAAACGCCGCATGATGTCGTCGACGTCGCGCTCGCGGTCGTCGGAGTGGGTGATCTCGAGCTCCTCGGCGACGAACAGGTAGCGGCCGTCGCGCTGCCGCAGCGCCTGCACGAGCACCACGGGCACGTCGCCGCGCAGGGCGAACACGGCGGCGCCACGCGGCGTCTTGGCGGGGCGGCCGAAGAACGGCACCGTCGTGGAGGCGAGCCCCACGGTCGCCTGATCGGAGAGCACGCCGACGGTCTCCTTCGCCTTGAGCGCGCGTGGCACCTTCCGCACCGCTTCCTGGTCGTGCATCACCTGCATGCCAAGGCGCTCGCGCGTGCGGCGGAAGAAGCGGTCCGACAGCGGGTTCCCCATGCCGCGCGCGATGGCGTGGAACGGGACGCCGCGCGCCGCGATGTAGGCGCCGGAGAGTTCCCAGTTGCCGAGGTGTCCGGCGACGAAGATCAGTCCGCGCCCTCGCGCGAGGGCGCGCTCGACGACGTCCCACTGTGGCGACGGATGGAAGAGGGCGAGGAGGTCGTCCTTGGGCCGGCGCGAGAGGAGCGCCGCCTCGATGAAGACGCGACCGAGGTTGTCGTAGGCCTCGCGCGCGACGCGAGCGACCCCCGCGGCGTCGAGCGCCGGGAACGCGGCGGCGATCTGCCGCTCGACGACGCCGCGGCGGACCCCGAGCGGCCGATAGCCGAACCGCGCGATGGCACCGGCGACGTGGGACCCACGGCGCACGCCGAGTGGCGCGAGCGCGCCGACGAAGGCGCGCAACGCGACGTACTCGAGGCGGTGGGCGAGGGTGGGCTTCTTCACGGGGGACGAGGCTGGACGAACGATAACCGCATACACGTCGCGGGACACGGCCGCCGCCGCATGATATGATTAGGCATGTCGCGCCTCCTCGTCACCGGCAGTTCGGGGCTGATCGGTTCCGAGGTCGTCGTCCATTTCGCCGCCCTCGGCTGGGAGGTGCACGGCGTCGACAGCAACCAGCGGGCGGTGTTCTTCGGTCCGGGCGGCGACACGCGGTGGAACCAGCAGCGGCTCGAGCGCACGGTGCGGGGCTTCACGCACCACGAGCTCGACGTGCGCGACCGCGAGGGGGTCGACGCCCTCGTGAAGGGGCTGCACCCCGACGCGGTGGTGCACGCGGCGGCGCAGCCGAGCCACGACCGCGCGGCGGCGATCCCGTTCGACGACTTCGACACGAACGCCGTCGGCACGCTCAACCTGCTCGAGGCGGTGCGGCGGCACGCGACCGGGGCGCCGTTCGTGCACTTCTCGACGAACAAGGTCTATGGCGACGCGCCCAACCGCCTGGCGCTCGTCGAGCGCGAGACGCGATGGGACTACGCCGACGCGGCGGACGCGAACGGGATCGCCGAGGACTTCACGATCGACCAGAGCACGCACTCGCTGTTCGGCGCCTCGAAGGTGGCGGCCGACGTGCTCGTGCAGGAGTACGGCCGCTACTTCGGGATGCAGACCTGCGCGCTGCGCGGGGGCTGCCTCACCGGCCCGAGCCACAGCGGCGTGGAACTGCACGGCTTCCTGAGCTACCTGGTGAGGTGCAACGTCGAGGGACGCACGTACCGCGTGTTCGGCTACAAGGGGAAGCAGGTGCGCGACAACATCCACTCGCGCGACGTCGCCCGGTTCGCCGAAGCGTTCATCGCCGCCCCGCGCTCCGGCGAGGTGTACAATCTCGGCGGCGGCAAGGAGAACGCCTGTTCGATCCTCGAGGCGTTCCGGCTCGTCGAGGCCCGCACCGCGCGGCCGATGGCGCACGAGTACGACGAGAAGCACCGCGTCGGCGACCACATCTGCTACTACAGCGACCTGCGCAAGATGCGGGCGCACTATCCCGGGTGGTCGATCACGATCCCGCTCGAGGCGATCTTCGACGAGATCGTCGACGCGTGGCGGGACCGGCTGTCCTGAGCGCCGGCGACGCGCCGCCGCGGCTGGTCCTCGTCACCGACGGTGACGTCGGCCCGGCGAGTCGCGGCGCGGGACGCACGCTGGTGAACTTGTTCGCCCGCTGGCCCACCGACCGGCTGCTCATCGCGACGTCGGCATCGGCGCAGCCGGCGCGGGACGAGCACGGGCACCGCGTGCTCCCGGCGCGCGGCTGGCTCCGCGGCGGTCTGGCGGAGCGCGTGGCGCCGCTCCTTGGAGAGATGAACGCCGCATGGGCTTCGGTGCGGCCGCTGCCGCTCATGGGAGCGATACGCGACTTCGCCCCCCAGCTGACGCTCGTCGTGCCCACGGACTCGACGGCACTCGTGTGGGGCGAACGCGCGCTCCGCGCGGTCGCGGCCCCGGCGGTCACATACCTCATGGACGAGTGGATGAGCGCCGGCGCGCACGCCTGGCCGGGCGGGAACGCGCTCGCGACGACCCGCCGGCTGCTCGACGAGTCGACCGCCTGGCTCGCGATCTCGGAGCCGCTCGCGGCGCGGATGACGGCGCTCGCGGGGACGCGGCGTCCCACGCTCGTCGTGCACAACCCGGTGACGCTCGAGGCGGCACCGCCCGCGGCGCTGGCCGCGCCGCGCGAGGGACCATACCGAATCGCGTACGCCGGCTCCATCTGGCCGATGCATCTCGACGCGATCGTCGCGGTCGCGGAGTCGACGGCGCGGCTGCGCGCGCAGGGCCACGACGTGCGCCTCGTGCTGCACACCGACGCCCACGGCTGGAACGCGGCGGCGACGACGTGGGAGGCACTCGGCGTCGAACACGGGGGCATCGTGCCGTACGCAGCGCTCCGCGAACGACTCGGCGAGTACGACCTGCTGCTCGTGGCGAGCGCGTTCGACGCGGCGCACGCCGCGCTGTCGCGTTCGTCGTTGCAGACGAAGGTCACCGACTACCTCGCGGTGGGACGGCCGATCCTCGCCTGCGGGCCGACCGATGCCGCGTCGAATGTCTACCTGCGCGCGCACGATTGCGCGTGGCTCCTCGAGTCCACGGCCAGCGAGGTCGTGGATCGGACCCTCGCGCGCTGCATCGACGCGCGCGCCGAGGGGCAGGAGATGGCGAGGCGCGGCTACGAGCTCGTGCGGCGCGAGCACGACGCCGAGCGGGTGAGCGCACGGCTGTACGCGTTCCTCGCCGCGGCCGCGAGGCCGGGCCCCGGCGCTCGCTGACGGCGAGGCGGGGCCGTGCGAGGCGTCGCGCCGCTCAGAGGCGCCAGCGCGTCCGGTCGCGGGCCGCGGCCGCGGCGCGCGCGAACCCGTCGGCCATCGCTTCGCGGGGCCACCGCGCGAGGCTCGCCCGCGCGCCCGCGCCGAGGCGCGCGCGCAAGGCCGCGTCGGCAAGCAACCGTGCGAGGAGGGCGGCGGCGAGCGCCGGTTCCGGGGCCGCGAGCGCGAGTCCGTTCCCGCCGTCGGCGACGAAGCGGGCCGCGAGCGTGGAGCGCGCGGCGATGACCGGCACCCCCGCGGCGAAGGCGTCGAGGGCCGCGTAGGCGAACTCGTCGCCATCGGCGAGCAGCCACGCCGCCTGCGCGCCGCCGATCGCCGCGGCGCGCGCCGCGGCCTCGTGCACGAGGCGCGTGCCGGCGACGCCGAGGGCGGCGAGGTGGATGCGGAGCGCGTCGTCGTCGAGCGGCGGCCCCGCGAGGAGTACGCGCAGCTCCGGATGCCGCGGCGCGAGGAGCGCGATGGCGCGGAGGGCGAGCGAGAGCGCGGGGCGCGAGCCCTCGTCGTACACGCAGGTCACCGTGAAGCCGTCGCCCGGCGCGACGGTGGTGGCCGGGGGCGCCGCGCACGGAGCGACCACCGGCTCGAGCGCGCGGGCGGGGGGGCGCGCGGCGCGCAGGTCGTCGTCGGCGGCGAAGAGGAACCCGGTCGCGGCGAGCCGTGACGCCAGGCGCGCGTCGCGCCCGAGCGTCAGTTGGCCGCGTGGCGCGAGGCGGCGGACGACCGCGCCCCGCCCCGCCATCCGGGCCGCGCCGGCGGCGACGAGCTGCGCGCGCTCTCCCTGCGCGAACACGACCTCGACGAACTTCTGCCGGAGCACGGGGCGGAGCCGCCAGGCGTCGCCGACCCAGTGCCCGCGCACCTCGAGCGCGACGACCTCGAGCGCCCGCGCGGCGGCGGCACGCGCCACCTCGCTCCCTGCGGGGCAGGCGACGACGACCTCCCACCCGCGTTCGCGCAGCGCGTCGCCGGCCTCGACGAAGGCCCGGGCGCCGCCGTCCCACTGCGGCTCGAGGAGCAGGAAGCAGACGCGCATCGCCGCGCGCCGTCAGCGCGCCGGCGAGTCGCCCATCTGCAGGGCGTGCAACCGCGCGTAGGTGCCGCCTTCGGCCAGCAGCGCGGCATGCGTCCCGCGCTCGACGATGCGTCCGCGGTCGAGCACGAGGATCTGCGTGGCGTTGGTCACCGTCGAGAGCCGGTGCGCGATGACGAACGTGGTGCGCCCGGCGAGCAGCCGGTCGATCGCTTCCTGCACGAGCCGCTCGCTCTCCGTGTCGAGGGCCGACGTGGCCTCGTCGAGGATGAGGATCGGCGGGTCGGTGAGGAGCGCGCGGGCGATGGCGATGCGCTGCCGCTGGCCGCCGGAGAGGCGGGTGCCGCGTTCGCCGAGGACGGTGTCGTACCCCTGCGGCAGGGCGGCGATGAAGTCGTGCGCGTTCGCGGCGCGGGCCGCGGCCTCGACCTGCGCCGGCGAGTACTGGCCGTTCGCGCCGTAGGCGATGTTGGCGCGCACCGAATCGTTGAACAGCACGGTGTCCTGGCTCACGATGCCGGTGAGGGCGCGCAGCGACGGGAGGCGCACGTCGCTCGTGTCGACGCCGTCGAGCAGGATGCGCCCCGCGGTCGGTTCGATGAAGCGCGGGATGAGGTCGACGAGCGTGCTCTTCCCCGCCCCGCTCGAACCGACGAGCGCCGTGACCTCGCCCTTCCCGGCCGTGAACGTGATGTCGCGCAGCACCGGTGCGTCGCCGTAGCTGAAGTCGACGTGCTCGAAGACGATCCCCTCGCGCAGCCCGTCGACGTCGCGCGTGCCGCGGTCCTGCTGCGCCTCGGTGAGAGCGTCGAGTATTTCGAACAAGCGTTCGGCGGCGGCGAGCGACTGCTGCGCGGTGGTGGGCGCCTGCGAGAGCTGCTTGAGCGGCGGGAGCAGCCGCATGACGAGGATCATGAACGTGACGAGCGTGCCCGGGTCGATCGCCTGCGGCGTGGCGAACACCTGCTGGGCGCCGAACCAGAGCACGAGCACGGCGACCGACGTGCCGAGCACCTCGGTGAGCGGGCCGGCGAGGAGGGCGATGCGCGTGATGCGCACCATCCCCTTCGTGTAGCTCCCGCTCGCGCCGGTGAACCGCTCGTCCTCGTACGCCTCGCCGCGGAAGCTCTTCACGAGGCGGATGCCGCTGATGACCTCCTGCAGCACGCTGGTGATCTCGCCGTAATCGTTGCGCAGCCGCCGGTGCCCGCGGCGCAGCTTCCGCAGGATGGGCTGGATGGCGAGCGTGATGAGCGGCGCGATGACGAGCGAGACGAGCGCGAGCCGCGGCGAGAGCGAGACGAGCGCGACGATCGTCACCAGCACCTGCGTGAGGTTCTGGATCGACTTCGTCGCCACCTCGGCGAGGATCGCCTTCGCCTGCTCGGTGTCGGCGAGGATGCGCGCCATCACCTGGCCGGTCTTGTTGCGCGAGAACCAGCCGAGGGGGAGCCGCTGCATGTGGCGGAACACCGTGTCGCGCAGGTCGCGCGTGATGCGCTCCTGCAACGACGCGCCGAACTGCCCGCCCAGCCAGAGGAAGAAGTTCTTCACGGCGACGAGCGCGACGATCATCACGATCACGCCCTCGAGCGACTGCATCGGCCGGTCGCGATCGATCATCGCGCCGACCATCCAGTTGAGCAGCTCGGTGATCCATCCCTTGTCCTGCGGCACGCCCGACGCGCGGCCGAACAGCACGTTCAGGAAGGGGATCAGGAGCGAGAACGCCACCACGTCGAGCGCCGCGCCGACGACGTTCGCGAGGATGTTCCCGGTGAGCCGCCCCCAGTGCGGCCGCAGGAACACGAGGAGCCGCCGATACAGGCGCACCGTCAGCCCCGCGGCGTGAGGAGGGACAGCGGCAGGATCACTTCCTCCGGCGTCACGCCGCCGTGCAGGAACGATCCGCGGTAGCGCTGCTGGTACTCGCGCAGCTTCGTCGGATACACGAAGAAGCCGTCGCCCGTGGCGAGGAGCGTGTTGGAGCCGGTCCCCTTCCGCGGCAGGCGCAGCTGGTCCTCGTTCGTGAACAGCAGCGCCTCGCCCGCGCGCTCGGCGCGCAGGTCCTCGCCGAACTTGAAGCGGAGGTTCGGCGTCGCGTCGCGCCGGGCGAGCACCGTCACGGGCGTGTTGCAGTGGATCGACCCGTGGTCGCTCGTGAGGAGCACCGGGATCCGCTTCCGGTGCGCCTCGCGCAGCACGGCGAGGAGCGCCGAGCGGCGGAACCACTGGAGCGTGAGCTGCCGGAGGGCGATCTCGTCGCGGGCCACTTCGTAGAGGATCGCCGACTCCGAGCGGCCGTGGGTGAGCAGGTCGACGAAGTTGAAGACGAACGCCGTCACGCCGTCGGGCGCGATGGCGTTCGCGAGGTGGCGCTCGAGGTCGTCGGAGTCGTGCGCCGACGAGATCTTGTGGTAACGCACCGGGGTCTTGCCGCGCAACTCCTGCAGGTGCAGCTCGAGCAGTTCGCGCTCGTGCATGTTGAGCGACTCGTCCTCGCGCTCCCCCCACCAATCGGGATGGCGCGCCGCGATCTCGCCCGGGAAGAGCCCGCTGAACAGCGCGTTGCGCGAATAGGGGGTCGCCGTGGGGAGGAGCGAGAAGTAGTGCGTCGTCTCGATCTCGAAGAGCGGCGTGAGCAGCGGCTCGATCACCTTCCACTGGTCGAGGCGCAGACAGTCCACGACGATGTACAGCGCGCGCTTCTCGGCGTGGAGCACCGGCTGCAGGAACTCGCCCACGACGTCGATCGAGAGCGGGGGACGCTCCCCCTCGATCTGCTCGTTGACCCAGCGCGGATAGGCCTCGGCGACGTACGCGGCGAAGTCGCGGTGCATCTCGGCGTAGAGGCCGCGCAGCGAACCATACAGCCCCATCTCGCCGGCCGCGGCGAGGTCGATGTCCCACTGCACGAACTCGGCGTAGCGCTCGATCCAGCCGCGCCAATCGAGGTCGCGCGAGCGCACGAGCTCGAGCTGCCGGAACCGGTCGACGAAGGAGCGAGCCAGCGCCTGCTGGCGGATCTTCGGCCCTTCGAGGATGCGGGTGACGACGCTCAGCACCTGCCGCGGGTTCACCGGCTTCACGAGGTACTCGGCCACGTCGGCGCCGAGGGCCTCGCGCAGGGTGATGTCCTCCTCGCTCTTCGTGACCATCACCACGGGGAGCGACGGCACGAGCTCGCGGGCCTCGCGCACCATCGCGACGCCGCGCATCCCCGGCATCTGCTCGTCGAGCAGCAGCAGGTCGAAGGCACGGCGGCGCAGGAGTTCGAGCGCGTCGGAGGCGTTGCGCGCCATCTCGACCTCGAACCCCTTCTCTTGCAGGAAGAGACGATGGGGCTCGAGCAACTCGGCCTCGTCGTCCACCCAGAGGATCTGCTTCTTCGCCACGGCCATTGCTTGGAAACTAACCGTCCGCGCCCGAGCACCGACAGGCGACGCGCAGCCAGCGGCGCGACTGTCGGACGCCGACCGCGATGCGTATGATTTGATCGTGCTCCCCCCCCAGCCATACGCCCTCGAGACGCCGCCGTTCCCGTTCCGGGCCCTCGCCGCCCTGGCCGCGAAGGCACCGCTCGGCGGCGCCCGGGAGACGGCGCTCGCGACCCTGATCGCGTCACGGCTCATCGTGGGAGCGCTGGCTCCGCTGTCGCTCCCGGCGCCGGCCCGGCGCCAACGGGCCGATGCGGCCAAGGTGTGGCTCTCGGCGGTGGCCCTTCCCGCCCCGGTGCGAACCGCCATCGCGCGACTGGTCGAGCTCTCCGCGTCGGACGACCTCGAGTCGATCGCCCAGGGCGTGACCAAGGTGACCGAGGTCACGGCACCCTACCTCGACCGGCATGCACGTTTGGAGCTGGAGAGGCTGGCGGCGCGTCTCGGCGAATGAAACCGGCGGCGCGGCCATCTATTGCCGCGCCGCCGGCGACTGCCGTACTATAGACGTCTGACCTGTCCCGGACCCACCTCCCGACGCCCTGCGGACGTGCTGCGCCCCACTGATATCTCCCCCCTCGCCCGGCTCGTGCGCCGTGTCGATGCCGCGGCCGACGGCGAAGCCGCGCCCGACTCGTTCGCGACCGGCTTCCCGAGCGCCGACAAGTCGCTCGGCGGCGGGCTGCGTCGCGGCGACCTGGTCGTGCTGGGCGGGGAGGTGGGCAGTGGCAAGTCGAGCCTCGCGCTCGCGATGGCCCTCCGCATGGCGCAGTCGGGCGTGACGACCGCCTTCCTCACGCACGAGATGAGCGTCGACCGCGTGATGGAGCGGGCGCTCGCCATCGAGGGTCGCGCCCGCATCGACGAGATCCGCGCCGGCACGCTCGACGACCTCGCCAGGGCGGAGATGGGAGCGGCCGCCGTGCGGCTGCGCGACCGCTCGCCGATCGTCGGCACCGTGCCCGCGGGGGGCGTCGAGCCGCTCGCTGAGCAACTCCGCCGGACGCTCGACCTGCAGGTGGCGTTCATCGACCCGCTCCAGGCGCTCGCGACCGGCGCGCGCCCGCAGGACGAGGAGCTCGCGGCGGCCGTGCGGGCGCTCAAGTCGCTCGCGCAGGAACTCGACGTGGTGCTCGTGCTCACGTCGCACCTCGCCGTCGCCAACGCGGGCCGCACCGACCCCCGGCCCACGCTCGACGACTTCGGCGCGCTCGGCGCGGTGAAGCAGCACGCCGACGTCGTCCTCGGCATCTTCCGCGAGGAGATGTTCCAGCCCGGGCACGGCGTCGAAGGAGCCACGGAACTGCTGATCCGCAAGAACCGCAACGGCAGCACGGGCTACGTGGACCTGTACTTCTACAAGCAGTGGCTACGATTCGAAGACATGCTCGATCCCGATCGGTAGGAGAATCCCGATGCGACGTTGTATCCGCCTTCTCACGCTGGCCCTCCTCGCCGTGGCCGTCCCCGCCGCGGCGCAGCAGGGCACGGCGCCCGCCGCGCTCACGAAGCTCCAGCGCGAAGTCGCCGCCACGCCCAGTTCCGTGGCCGCGAACCGCGCCCTCGGCATCTGGTACTACCGCAACCAGCGGTTCGCCGAGGCGCGCGCTCCTCTCGAGCAGGCGCGCCAGCTCGACCCCAAGGACGGGACCAGCGCGCTCTACGCCGGCCTCGCCGCCGAGCAGATGAAGGACTGGGTCGCGGCGAAGACCGCGTACACGAGCTATCTCGCCGTCGGCAAGACGTCACGCATCCGCAAGGACGTGCGGGCGCGCCTCATCGCCGTGTCGAGCGAGGAGGTGAAGGCCGCCGCCAAGCTCGCCGTCGCCAACGAGGCGACGATCGCGCAGCAGCCGGGGTCGGCGACGACGATCGCCGTGCTGCCGTTCCGGTGCACGGGATGCAGCGCGGACGTCGCCCCGCTCGAGCGCGGCATGGCCGACCTGCTGATCACCGACCTCGCGAAGAAGAAGACGCTGACGCTGCTCGAGCGCGACCGCATGCAGGCCATCGCCGACGAGATCTCGCTGGGGCAGAGCACCCGAGTCGACCAGGCCACCGCCGCGCGTGCCGGCCGCCTCATCCAGGCGGGGCGCATCGTGCAGGGCGGCCTCGTCGTGACGAACAACAGCGACCTCGCGCTCAACGCCTCGGTCGTCGACGTCAAGTCGTCGACCGTCGAGGGGCAGGGGGCGAACGCGGGCGGCACGCTCGACAAGCTGTTCGACGCCGAGAAGAAGCTCGCCTTCAGCGTGTTCGACGCGCTCGGCATCCAGCTCACGCCGGCCGAGCGGCAGGACGTGGACCGCCGCCCGACGAACTCGCTGCAGGCCTTCCTCGCGTACAGCCGCGGCCTCGCGGCGCAGGATGGCGGCAAGCTCGACGAGGCCGCGCGCTTCTTCGAGAACGCGCGCTCCATCGACCCCGGATTCGGCGCCGCGCTCATCCGCGCCCAGCAGGCCCAGACGGCGGCGCAGGCGCCGCCGGTCGCGAAGGTCGACGCCACCCTCGGCGGCACGACGGAAGGCCAGGTCGCCGCCGCCGCCGACAAGGGGATCACGACCGTGAACAACGGCAACCTCGGCTCGACGCTCAACAACGTCGTCGGCAGCGTGAACCCCACCACGACGAACACCGTCAGCTCGACCACCGGCTCGAGCGCGCCGCCACCGACGACGCGTGACGCCGCGAGTGAGAAGACCGGCACCGACCAGCCCGCCCCGAAGACCGGGCAGGTGACGATCGTCATTCGGAAGCCCTGAGGCGACGATGACCAGACTCCGACTCCTCCCCGCCCTGCTCCTCGCCGCCGCCGCGCTCCCGCTCGGCGCGCAGGGGATCGCCGATGCCAGCGTGATCGCCGCCCCGCAGTGGGTGCAGTACAAGTTCACGACCCCCGGCACCGAGAAGACCGTCTCGCAATTCGCGATCCCGATCGCCGTGATCGTGCCGTTCAGCGAGCGCTTCAACCTCGACGTCTCGACGTCGTACGCGAACAGCGCGGTGCGCTTCAATGGCGCGCAGACCAGTTCCATCTCGGGACTCACCGACACGCAGGTGCGCGGCAACTTCACGTTCGGCGACAACTTCGGCATCGTCACGCTCGGCCTGAACCTCCCGACCGGGATGTACAAGGTCCCCACGGGGCAGATCGAGGCCGCCGGACAGATCGGCAACGACTTCCTGCTCTACCCCGTCGCGTCGATGGGGAGCGGGCTCTCGACCACCGGCGGCGTCGCGTTCGCGCAGCCGGTGGGCGACTGGAACCTCGGCGTCGGCGCGAGCTTCCGGCATTCCACGGCGTTCGACGCGTACGCCATGCCGGCCGGCTCGCTGCGCTTCACGCCGGGGGACGAGATGCGCCTCCGCATCGGCCTCGACCGTCCGGTGCTCGACGGCAGCTTCTCGGTGGGCGTGACCTACTCGAAGTTCGGCAAGGACGCCGCCGATTCGACCACGTTCTCCACCGGCGACCGCGCGTTGGCCCAGGCCACGCTCTCGCTCCCCGTGTCCATCGGCAACCTCTCGCTCACGGCGTGGAACCTCTACCGCGCGCAGGGGCAGCGGATCGGCGACATCGAACCGTGGGAGAACGTCGCCGACGTCACGGCGGCCTTCGGCTGGAACGCCGGCGGCCTCTACGTCGAGCCGAGCCTCGAAGGGCGCGTCTGGAACATGGACGGATCGCACGCGGGGACGATCGGCAACGCCGGCGTCCGACTGCAATTCAACATGGGCGCCCTGAGCGTGAACCCGAGCCTCTCGTACGCGATCGGCAAGCTGTACCAGGGCGCCTTCACGGTGCCCGGCGTGGTGGACAACAGCGTCACCGACGTGACGGGGCTGCGCGGCATGATCCTGTTCCGCATCCGCTGACCCTGCGAGGTGACGGGTGAGCGCGGCGATCCGGGAGCCACTTCGCTCCCGGCCCAGCGCCGCGCGCCGAGTCGTCGTACGCGTGCCGGTCGCGTATATTCCGCTCTTCACCTCCTACGCCCGGTTTGCGAATGGCTGGCCACAGTAAATGGAAGCAGATCAAGCACTACAAGGCGGCGACCGACAAGAAGCGCGGGGCGCTGTTCACCAAGCTCATCCGTGAGATCACCGTCGCCGCCAAGCAGGGGGGCGGCGACCCGGACGGCAACCCGCGGCTGCGCACCGCGATCGACAACGCCAAGGCGCAGTCGATGCCGAAGGAGAACATCGAGCGCGCCGTCCTGAAGGGGACGGGCGAGCTCGAGGGCGTCGACTACGTGGACGTCGTGTACGAGGCCTACGGCCCGGGCGGCGTCGCCCTGATGATCCAGGCGCTCACCGACAACCCGACCCGCACCGTCGCCGAAGTGCGCGCCAAGCTGTCGCGCAACAGCGGCAACCTCGGCGCGGTGAACTCCGTCGCCTTCATGTTCGACCGCAAGGGGCAGATCCTCGTGCCGGCGAACGGGATGGACGAGGACGCGGCGATGGAGAAGGCGCTCGAGGCGGGGGCCGAGGACTTCGTGAAGGAGGACGACGCGTTCGTCATCACGACCGCGCCGGCCGACCTGCACGCCGTGCGCGGCGCGCTCGAGAAGGTGGGGCTCAAGAGCGATCAGGCCGAGCTGTCGTGGATCCCGAAGAACTTGGTTCGCGTCGAGGGCGCGGCGGCCGACACGCTGCTCAAGCTCATCGAATCGCTCGAGGAACTCGACGACGTGCAGAAGGTCGACGCCAACTTCGACATGGACGAGTCGGAGATGGCGCAGGCGTGAGCCGGCGCCGGTGATCGTCCTCGGGATCGATCCCGGCACGGCCACCACGGGATACGGGGTCGTGGCAACCGACGCCGTCGCGTCAGCCGAGGCGACCGTGGTGGGGCGGGTCGCGAAGAGCGCCCATGGCGCTCCGCGCCTGATCGAATGCGGCGTCATCCGCACCAGCCCCCGCGCCCCACTCCACGAGCGGCTCCGCGACATCCACGAAGGGGTCACCGAGCTGATCGCCCGCCACCATCCCGACGCGCTCGCCGTCGAGGACGTGTTCTACGCGCGCAACGTGCGCACCACGCTCGTGCTCGGCCACGCCCGCGGCGTCATCCTGCTCGCCGGCTCGACGGCCGGGCTCGCCATCCACGAATATCCGCCGGCGCTCGTGAAGAAGGCCGTCGTCGGCACCGGCGCCGCCACCAAGGAACAGGTGCAGTTCATGGTCGCGAAGCTGCTGCGCCTCAAGCACGCGCCGGAACCGGCCGACGCCGCGGACGGCGTCGCCTGCGCGCTCACCTGCGTGCTCAACGCCGAAGGACCGCTCGCCCGCCTGCGACTGGGCGCCACCGCCGGAGCGCGCGCATGATCTCCCGCGTGCACGGCACCCTCGTCGCCAAGGGGATCGACCGCATCGAGGTCATGACGGCCGGCGGCGTGGGCTACGAGCTGCACATCCCGCTCGGCGTGCTCGAGTCGCTGCCGCGTGTCGGCGAGACGGTCTCGCTGCATACGGCCCTCGTCGTGAAGGAGGATGGATGGCAGCTCTTCGGCTTCGGCACCGTCGAGGACCGGTCGCTCTTCTTCACGTTGCTCGGGGCGAGCGGCGTCGGCCCGGCGCTCGCGCTGGGGCTCATCTCCGCGCTCGGCAGCGGGCGGCTCGTGCGCGCCATCCGCGACCGTGACCTCACGACGCTGAGCGGTGTGCCGCGCGTCGGGAAGAAGACGGCGGAGCGGCTGTGCGTCGAGCTCGGCGACAAGATGAAGGAGTTCGCGGCGGAATCGCCGTCGGCGACGAGCGGCGGCGCCGGCCTCGAGGCGGGCGCCGGCGACGCGGTGCGCGCCCTCGTGGCGCTTGGCTACAACCAGGCCGACGCCGAGAAGGCGGTGCACCGCTCGCTCGACGGGAAGGGCGCCGGCGGCACGGCCGACGTGATCCGCGCCGCGCTGGCGGTGCTGCAAAAGCGTTAGTTTCCTCCCGTGTCCCGCGCCGAGATCACCACCCCCGAGGTCCTGAGCGACGAGTCCGTCGTCGAGCTCTCGCTGCGCCCGCAGCGGCTCGCCGAGTTCATCGGCCAGGGCAAGACGAAGGACGCCCTCGACATCGCCATCCGCGCGGCGATGGGGCGACGCGAGACACTCGACCACACCCTGTTCCACGGCCCGCCGGGGCTCGGCAAGACGACGCTCGCCGAACTGATGGCGCGCGAACTCGGCGTGAACATCCGCACGACGTCGGGGCCGGCGCTCGAGAAGCCGGGCGACCTGGTGGGGACGCTCACCAACCTGCGCGCCGGCGACATCCTGTTCATCGACGAGATCCACCGCCTGCGGCCGATCATCGAGGAGTTCCTCTATCCGGCGATGGAGGACTACAAGATCGACATCCGCCTCAGCGACGGCCCGAACGCGCAGACGGTGACGATGGCGATCGAGAAGTTCACCCTCGTCGGCGCGACGACGCGGTACGGACTCCTCACCTCCCCGCTCCGCGCGCGGTTCGGCCTCACGATGCGCCTCGATTTCTACCCCGCCGACGAGATCGAGACGATCGTGCGCCGCACGGGGGAGGTGATCGGCGTCGAACTCCATGACGACGGGGCCAAGGAGATCGCCATGCGGTCGCGCGGCACGCCGCGCATCGCCAACCGCCTGCTGCGCCGCGTGCGCGACTACGCGCAGGTGAAGGCCGGGGGCGTCATCACCCGCGACGTGGCGCGCGAGGCGCTCGCGCTGCTCGACGTCGACGAGTTCGGCCTCGACGAGATGGACACGCGCATCCTGCGCACGATCATCGAGATGTTCGAGGGCGGGCCGGTGGGGGTGCAGACGATCGCCGCCGCACTCGCCGAGGATCCCGACACGATCGAGGAAGTGTACGAGCCGTTCCTCGTGCAGAACGGGCTGCTGCAGCGCACCTCGCGCGGCCGCGTGGCGAGCGCGCAGGCGTACCGCCACCTCGGCATCACGCCGCCGGAGCGGGACCAGGCGACGCTGTTCTAGCGCGTCGCGGAGATCGGTTCCGGCGAATCCTGGAGGGGATCAGCTCTGATCGTCGTGGATCAGGACTGATCCCCCCGAAGATTCGCCGGGACGGAACTCCGCCGAGGCGAGCGTTGCGAAGCAACCATCTGGGGCCAGCGACTGACGAATGGTCGGTATCCCCTCCCCCACGACCCGAGCCACGAACGATGCGCACCAACTTCTTCGCCGCCGCGATCGTCGCGTCCGTCGCGCACACCGCGACCGCCCAGCAAATCGCCGTCGGCCCCGACACCGTCACCGCCGACGGCCGAGCCGCCGACTCGCTACTCTCGGCTGCCGCGCGGAACGGCTTCGGCGGCGTCGCGCTCATCCGGCGTAATGGCACGGTGCTGTTGCGTCGCGGCTACGGGCTCGCGAACCGCGCCAAGCACATCGCGTACGGCCCGGGCACCGTCGTGCAGATCGGCTCGAACACCAAGGACTTCACGAAGATCGCCATCCTGCAGCTCGCCGGCGCGGGGAAGCTGAAGCTCACCGATTCACTCGGCGCCTTCTTCGCGAACGTCCCCGCCGACAAGCAGGGCATCACGGTGCGCGACCTGCTCGAGCACACGGCGGGCTTCCCGATCGGCGTCGGCCCAGACTTCGAGCCCATCACGCGCCAGCAGCTTATCGAACGTTCGTTCGGAACTCCGCTCAAGTTCGCTCCCGGGCATGGGCGGCAGTACTCGAACACCGGCTATTCCCTGCTCGCCGCGATCATCGAGCTGCGGTCGGGACAGCCCTACGACGCGTACGTGCAGGCACGCATCTTCGCGCCGGTCGGCATGCGGCACACGGGGCTCCTGCTGCCGAAGTTCGACGCCGACCGGCTCGCCCACGGCTTCGAGGCGGGCAAGGAACTGCCGACGATGCTCGAACGTCCCCACGCCGCCGATGGCAGCCATTGGAACCTGCGCGGCAACGGCGGCCTGCTCTCGACGGTCGACGACATGGTCGCGTTCTACGACACGCTGTTCACCACCGAACGGCTGCTGCCGCGCGCCGTGCGCGAGTCGGCGTTCCCCGACGAACCGGTCGTGCTCGCCGGAAGCGACATGGTCGACTTCTTCCTCTACGACCGCGAGCCACAGGCGGGGCTGGTGATGGTGCTGGCATCGAACGTCGCCGAGCAGCCGGCGCCGCGCGTGCACCGGGCACTGCAGGCGCTCTACGGCGTCGGACGGATGGCGGAACGGCGAGAGACGCCCGCTCCCACCGGACCCGCCATCACGCTCCCCGACACGCCGGGCGGTCGCGCCGCCGCGGACTGGCTCGCCGCCATGACGCGCCTCGACTCCGCGGCGGTGCGTCGCTTCTTCGCCGAGCGCATGGCGCCGAACGCCGAGGACACGCGATCGCTCGACGAGAAGGTCGCGACCGTGCTCTCACGGCGCGCCCGGCTCGGCGCGCTCACGCCGGTGGGGCTCGAGATGAAGACGCCGACGACCGTCGACCTGCGGTGCCGCACGGGCGAGGGCGATCCGGCCACCGTCACGCTCGAGATCGAGGCGGCGGCGCCGTGGCGCATCGTGCGGGTGCGGATGATCGTCGGGGACTGAGACGCGCGAGATTCGCTCCAAAGAATTTTCGAGGGGATCGGTGCTGATCGATCCAGTTCAGTGCTGATCCCCTCCAGAATTCGCGCGGGCAGACCCCACATCTCGCGCGGTCAGGCCGCCGCCTTCTCCTCGCGCACGCTCGGCAGGTGCAGCTTGAACACCGCGCCCGCGATGCCACCGAGCACGACCGATTTCAGGACGAACCGGAGCGTCAGCTCGCCGCCGAGCAGCTCGTAGACGAGCCCCGCCGCGACGCCGAGCAGCACGCAGGCGCACACGAAGAGCGTCAGCCACGTCAGTTGCCGGCGCGTGTCGGAGAGCCCCTTGCCGGGGTCGGCCTTCAGCTCCGCGGTCACGTGGCGCAACATGAGCAGATAGATGGGAAGCGACACCACGAGCAGGGCCGCGCCCCAGCGCATCGACTCGCGGAACGGCATATCGTGCGCGCCAAGGGGGAACGCGCGCTCGATCAGCGCGAAGAGCAGGAAGCCCAGGTGGTAGGCGCTGAGATACATCGTGAGGAAGAGCACGCCGTACACGAACGCGTCGCGCGGGTTCGACGACGCCCGCGGCTTCGGCACGGCGATGGGGAACGGGACGTCGGCGAACGCGCCGAGCGCGTCGCGCACCTGGCCGGCGCTCCACCCCGCCCTCGTCAGGGCATCGGCGACCTGGTCGCGCGATTGTCCCTTCGCGAGCGCTTTCTGTACGAACCCGACGAGCCGTTCCTCAGCCGACATCGGCGCCTCCGGTTGGTAGGTTGCTTGAATATGGAACTCCCGCTGGAACGCCGCCACGGTACGCCCTCCAACGGTTAGCCTTAACGGACTTCCTCCGCAGCCACTCGCACGCCATGGCCCCCCTCCGCACCGCCGATTTCGATTTCGACCTTTCGCCGGCGCTCATCGCGCAGCGGCCGGCGGAGCGTCGCGACGGGAGCCGGCTGATGGTGGTGGAGCGCGCGAGCGGCACGATCCGGCACCTTCGCTTTCGCGAGATCGCCGACCTCATCCCGTCGGGCGACCTGCTCGTGCTCAACACGACGCGCGTCTTTCGCGCGCGGCTGCTCGGCACGCGGGATTCGGGCGCCCCCGCCGAAGTGTTCCTGCTGCGGCCGCTCGGCGACGACCGATGGGAGGCGATGGTGTCGCCGGGGGGCAAGCTGAAGCCCGGGCGCGTCGTGCACGTGGCGCCCGGGTTCGACGTGGAGATCGTCGAGGTGACGGAGCGGCGGACGCGCGTGGTGCGGCTGCGGGTCACCCCTGAGCGGACGACAGCAGGAGGAGGATCTACCGCAGAGGACGCGGAGGACGCAGAGGACGACCGTTCGCAGTCCTCCGCGTCCTCAGCGTCCTCTGCGGTAGCTTCATGGTCGTTGGCACACACTCTGGACGCCATCGAGCGCCACGGCCACATCCCGCTCCCGCCCTACATTGAGCGCGGCGACACCCCTGCGGATGTCGAGCGGTACCAGACCGTGTACGCCGACCAGCGCGGCTCGGTGGCGGCGCCCACGGCCGGCCTGCACTTCACCCCCGAACTCCTCGCCGCGCTCGCCGCGAAAGGCGTCGCGCGCGCCGACGTGCTCCTGCATGTGGGCGCGGGGACGTTCCGCCCGGTGGAGGTGGACGACCCCGCCGACCACGTGATGCACGAGGAGTGGTATCGGGTGAGCGAGGGGACGGCGGCGGCCGTGAATGCGGCGCGCGATCGCGGCGCGCACGTCTGGGCGGTGGGCACCACCACGCTGCGCACGCTCGAGAGCAGCGTCGGCGCCGACGGGCGCATCGTGGCGGGCGAGGGGGAGACGCGCATCTTCATCCGCCCCCCGCACGTCGTGCGCGGCGCCGACCGGCTCGTCACGAACTTCCACCTCCCCCGCTCCACGCTGCTCATGCTCGTCGCCGCGTTCGCGGGGACGGACCTGATGCGCGAGGCCTACGCGGTGGCGGTGGCCGAGCGCTACCGCTTCTATTCGTACGGCGATGCCATGGTGATCATCTGAGATGACGTTCTCGTTCGACGTGCAGCACACCGAGGGGCGCGCGCGCGCCGGTCTCTTCCGCACGCCTCGCGGCGCCGTCGAGACGCCGGTCTTCATGCCGGTGGGGACGCTCGCGTCCGTGAAGGCGCTCGACCCCGACGATCTGCGCGCCATGCACGCGCAGATCATCCTCGCCAACGCCTACCACCTCCACCTGCGTCCGGGCGACGACATCGTGCGCCGCCTCGGCGGCGTGCACCGGTTCGCGGCGTGGGACGGCCCCATCCTCACCGACTCGGGCGGCTTCCAGGTGTTCTCGCTCGCCTCGCTCAACTCGGTGAGCGAGGACGGCGTGTCGTTCAAGTCGCACATCGACGGCTCGCCGCGGCACTTCACCCCGGAATCGGTGATGCGGATCGAGACCAACCTCGGGGCCGACGTGATCATGCAGTTCGACCACGTCATCCCCGGGCAGAGCGAACACGCGGCGAGCAAGGACGCGAGCGAGCGCAGTCTCCGCTGGCTCGCACGCTGCCGCGCCGAGTTCGACCGGCTGCACGCCGCGGAGGGCGCGCCGGTGCAGACGCTCTTCCCCATCGTGCAGGGGGGCATCCACGCCGACCTCCGCCGCGAGGCCGCGCGGGCGATCGCCGGCGCCGGCGCGTGGGATGGCTTCGCGATCGGCGGTCTCTCGGTGGGGGAGGAGAAGCCGGCCATGTACGAGATGCTCGAAGTGTGCGACGACGCCATCCCGCGCGACCGGCCGCGATACCTCATGGGCGTGGGCTTCCCCGAGGACCTCGTGGAAGGGGTGGCGCGCGGCGTCGACCTGTTCGACTGCGTCGCCCCGACCCGCATGGGGCGTAACGGCGCCGCCTTCACGAGCGACGGCCGCCTGAACCTGCGGAACGCCCGCTTCCGGGAGGACGCGGGGCCGCTGGAGGAAGGGTGCGCCTGCGCCGCCTGCCGGCGCTTCTCGCGCGCCTACATCCGGCACCTCGTCACGGCCGACGAGATCCTCGGGCTGCGCCTTCTCTCGCTGCACAATGTACATTTCCTCATCGCCCTGATGCGCCGCGCCCGCGAGGCGATCCGCGCCGGGACCTTCGACGGCTGGAGCCGCGACTGGCTCCTCCGCTACCACTCCAAGGCAGACTGACGATGCACTCCTTCCTCCCCGTTTACGCGCAGGCCGCCGCCGCCCAGGGCTCCAGTGGCATGTGGGTCATGGTGATCCAGTTCGGCGCGATCTTCGCGATCTTCTACTTCCTGATGATCCGTCCGCAGCAGAAGCAGCGGAAGACGCACGAGGCGAACCTGCTCGGCCTCCGCAAGGGCGACGAGATCGTCACCTCCGGCGGGCTCGTCGGCGAGGTCGTGCACATCAAGGAAGGGGTGAAGGACGGCACGCCGGCGAAGACCCTCGACGACCGCGTCACGATCAAGACCGGCGAGGCGCGCGTCGTCGTCGAGCGCGGCCGCATCGCGAAGGTGCTGGGCTCCAACCCGAGCGAAGCCAAGGACTGATGTCGCTGCTCGAGATCCGCGTCCTCGGCGACCCGGTGCTGCGGCAGGAGACGACGCCGGTGCCGCAGGTCACGCCGGAGCTGCAGCGGCTGATCGACGACATGTTCGAGACGATGCACGCCGCGAAGGGCGTCGGCCTCGCGGCGCCGCAGGTGGGACGCACGGAGCGCGTCGCCGTGGTGGAGGTGGACGGCGCGCAACACGTGCTGATCAACCCCGAGATCGTCGAGCGCGAGGGCACCCTCAAGTGGGAAGAAGGGTGCCTCTCGATCCCCGAGATCTACGGCGACGTGACCCGCAGCGCGCGCGTCGTCGTGCGCGCCACCGGGCGCGACGGCCAGCCCGTCGAGATCGAGGGGACGGAACTCCTCGGCGTGTGCATGCAGCACGAGATCGACCATCTCCACGGCAAGCTGTTCATCGACCACCTGAGCTTCCTCAAGCGCCAGAAGGCGCTCGCCCAGTGGGAGAAGGAGAAGGTGAACTACCCCGGCCTCGTGCGCGTCGTCTCTCCCGACGACCCGGACGACGACCCCGAACACGACGACGAGCGGATGTAGGGTGCGCATCGTCTTCTTCGGCACCCCGGATTTCGCGACGCCGACGTTGCGAGCGCTCATCGGCGAGGGGTACGATGTCGTCGCGGTCGTGACGCAACCGGACCGCCCGAGACGCCGCGCGCACGCGCAACTCGAACCTTCGCCGGTGAAGGCCGTCGCACTCGAGGAGGGGATCCCGGTGCTCCAGCCGGAACGGCCGCGCGGCGCGGAGTTCCTCGCGGCGCTCCGGGCGCTTGCCCCCGACGTGGGGGTCGTCGTCGCGTACGGCCACATCCTGCCGCACGACGTGATCGACCTCCCTCGGCTCGGCACGTTCAACGTCCATGCCTCGCTGCTGCCGAAGTACCGCGGCGCGGCGCCGATCCAGGCGGCCGTGCGCGACGGCTGCGAGGAGACGGGCGTGACGGTGCAGCGGATGGTCGAGGCGCTCGACGCCGGCCCGGTCGTGAACGCCCTCTCGACGACGATCCCGCCGGAGGAGACCGCGGGCGAACTCGCGCTGCGCCTCAGCGAGCTCGGCGCGACGGCGATGGTCGAGGCGCTCGTGCTCCTCGACGTGGGGCAGGCCGTGGAGGTACCGCAGGACGAGAGCGCCGCGACCCGGGCGAGGAAGATCGAGCGCGAGGACGCCCGCATCGAGTGGACGGCTCCGGCCACCACGGTGCAGTGCGCGATCCGTGCCTACGACCCGAAGCCTGGGGCTTGGACGACGCTCTCAGGCGCCGAAGTGCGCTGCTTCGGCGCCCGGGTCGTGCCCGGCGCGTCCGGGGCGCCAGGCGCGGTGCTGGAGGCCTCCAGCGACGGCGTCCTCGTGGCCTGCGGCGTCGGCGCCGTGCGCATCGCCGAGTTCCATCCGGCGGGACGGAAGCGCGTGACGGCCGGTGACTGGGTGCGCGGCCGCGGGATCGCGGTGGGGCAGCGCTTCGAGTAACGCGCGGCGAACTGGAACGCAGCGAGGGCCGCCCGGTTCGGGCGGCCCTCGTCGCGTCATCCGTTCAGGCGGAGTGGATCGTCATGGGTTCACTCCGTATGCGGCTG
>JACQBG010000040.1 GCA_016194585.1 Gemmatimonadota bacterium | reverse complement strand
CGGGTCGGGGCCCCCGTACCGATCGAAGGGCGGGAAGCCTGCGAGCGGCTTGACTTGGACGGCCCCCCGAGTAGCTTGTGCGAGCTTTGCGGCCGGCGCCCCCCGGGTAAAATCCGGGTTCCAGCGCCGCCTCGAGTAGATTTTCCAGCGTAGCTCAGTTGGTAGAGCAGGCGACTGTTAATCGCCGGGTCGGGGGTTCGAGTCCCTCCTCGGGAGCTTCAAGCGGGGCAACGAGTTATCACTCGTTGCCCCGCTTTCGTTTCGCTCGTCATGATTCCGTGTCTTGCGCCGCAGCACGGCCGGTGCAAGAATACGCGTGGAACCACCACTGTTGGACGCGATGCCGCGGCGGTCTTCCACTCCCGCACTCTGCGTCCCATTCTCGCGATCCGCAGCCATCCTGTGGTGACCTCCCTCCGGCGACATATCTAAGTCGTTTCATTTCAATGACTTGGCCGAACAACCGGCCGAGGTTCGATTTTTGCAGGGTTGTACCAGCACAACCTGGCAGCACATCGCGACGCGGCGATCCCAGATCCACACTTCTCCTCTCTGAGGATCCCTCGCATGGCCCGTAACAAGAAAGGCTTTACCCTCATCGAGCTGCTGATCGTGGTCGTGATCATCGGCATCCTCGCGGCGATCGCGATCCCGAAGTTCGCCAACACGAAGGAAAAGGCGTACATCGCCTCGATGAAGTCGGACCTCCGCAACCTGATCACGGCGCAGGAAGCGTATTTCTCCGACAACAACAGCTCGTACGCGGCGTCGACCACCGCGATGGGCACGGCGTATCGTTCGTCGACGGGCGTCACGGTGACGATCGGCGGCGTGACCGCCACGGGCTGGGCCGCCACGGCCACGCACGGCTCGACGACCAAGACGTGCACGCTCACGCTCGGCAACGGCGCGACGAACGAAGGCGAGCCGATCTGCCAGTAACGCGCGACGCGAGTCGCGTGAATTGAAGCGGGGCAGCGGCGAACGCCGCTGCCCCGCTTCAATTCGTCGACGACCTGCCCGTTTACGGGATCGGCTTCGCCGTCTGCAGCGCCGCGCTCGCCTTGCGCACCAGCGCCGCTTCCCGCTCGAGCGCCTCCGCCACCAGCGAGATCTGCTGGTCGGCTTCCTTCCAGTGCTTCTGCTCGATCGCCTCGCGCACGCCGGGCACCGTCTTCACGCCGTAGCCCGTGTACAGGCCGGGGGCGTACAGCAGGTGCTTGTACCACGGCCGGCTCGGCAGTCCCTTCGGGCCGAGGAGCGCCTGGTCGGCGTCCTTGAGGATCGCGTTCGCCTGAGCGAGCTGGGCCGCGCTCGCTCCCCCGGCGATCGCCGCGGCATACACCTTCTCGTACTGCTGCGCGGCGCGGCCGAGCTGATCGCTCGCGTTGTCCATCGGCGCGAAGTTGAGCGCGGGCGCGGGATCCTCCGCCTTCGGCGCCTTGAGTGGGGCGCGCGGGTCGTCGGTCGCCTTGAACACGCCGTCCTCGATCTGCCGGTTGGTCTCGGCGATCTTGTCGGCGACCTTGGTGCGGGTCTCCTTGAGCTCGCCGATGTAGCCGCTCACCGTCTCGCTCAGGTCGCCGAACTCCATCGGCAGGAGGTCGGCGTCGGCCATGCGCATGATCGCCGTGCCCACCGTCTGCGAGAGCGCGCGGCCGTACACGAACGACGTGTCGCTGAACCGCGTGTACCACGCGAAGCTGTCGTAGATCGAGTGGTAGATGCCGCCGCCGTCCTCACCGCCGAAGCCGGTGTTAAGCGTCGGGATGCCGAGGTGCTGGAGGAACGGCGTGAAATCGGAGCCCGAGCCGAGGGCGTCGATGTGCAGGTCGCCGCGTGAGCGCGCGTCCTTCTTGGCCGCCGCGCTCCCGGCGAGCAGCGTGGCCAGCTGCCGCCGCTTCCACACCGAGAGCTTCGTCTCGGGGTCTTCGATGTCCTTGGCGACGTCGTTGAAGAAGCGCTCGAGGCTGTGCGACCCCGACATGTCGAGATAGCCGCGCCCGTTGCCGTCGGTGTTGAGGTACATCACCGCCTTCTGCTGCAGCTCGGCGGCGTGCTGCTCGGCCCATTCGGTGCTGCCGAGCAGCGCCGGCTCCTCGCCGTCCCAGAAGCCGTAGACGATCGTGCGCTTCGGCTTCCATCCCTGCTTGAGGAGTTCGCCCATGCCGCGCGCTTCCTCGAGCTCCGCGACCGCGCCGGAGATCGGATCCTCGGCGCCATTCACCCAGGCGTCGTGGTGGTTGCCGCGCACGACCCACTCGTCGGGATACTGTGAGCCCGGGATCTTGGCGATCACGTCGTAGATCGGCTTGAGCGACCAGTCGAAGGCGAGCTTGAGATGCACGACCGCCTTGCCGGCGCCGAGCCGGTAGGTGATCGGGAGCGAGCCACGCCACGATTCGGGGGCGACCGGGCCCGTCATCGCCGCGAGCAGCGGCTGGGCGTCGCCGTACGAGATCGGGAGCACCGGGATCTTCATCACCGTCGTCGCGTCCTTGCGGTCGAGGCGGACGGCGTCCTTCGTGGCGCCGACGCCGGGGGTGAGCGGATCGCCGGGATAGGTCGGCATGTCCATCACGCTGCCGCGCTGCGCACCGTCGCTTGGGCGCCACGGCCCGGCGGGGTACGTCTCGCCTTGCGCGTAGCCGTCGTCCTTCGGGTCGGAGTAGATGAGGCAGCCCACGGCGCCGTGCTCGTAGGCGACCTTCGGCTTGATGCCGCGCCACGAACCGCCGTAGCGCGCGATGACGATGGCGCCCTTCACCGAGATGCCGCGGCGGTCGAGCTCGTCGTAGTCGGCGGGCACGCCGTAGTTGACGTAGACGAGCGGCGCCGTGACGTCGCCGTCGCCGGAGTAGGCGTTGTACACCGGGAGCTGCTCCGACTTCTGTCCCGAGGTCGGATCCTCCTTGAGCGCCTGCTCCTCGAGCTTCGCCGTGAACTTCGTGGGGGAGACCATCTCGAGGAGGCGCGTCTTCGGCGTCGGGAAGAGCACCTGGAACTCCTCGATCGTCGCCTGCCAGCCGTACGACGCCATCTGGTCGCGCAGCCACTCGGCGTCCTGCTTGCCGTAGGGCGAGCCGACGTGGTGCGGGCGCGCGCTCAGGATGCGCATCGACTCGCGCTGGCGGGCCGGCTCGGGGATGGCGCGGAAGCGCGTCTCCCAGTCGCGTTCCACCTTCGACGACGCGGTGGTGTAGCCGCGCAGGTCGGTGGCGTCCGCGGCGAGGCGGGGGATGACGGGGAGGAGCAACGAGGGGACGAGCAAGGCACGGAACAGCGGGAGCATTGCGACCTCAGTGGATGGAGCGGGTGTGGGACGATGGAGCGGCGCCGCCCACCGTCACCTTGGAGCCTTCGCGCACGAACACGACCTTCCCTTGGAACAGCGTCATCTGGCACTGCATGTCCTTCAACTGCGCGGTCGGCACGGAGTACGGGTCGCGGTCCCACACGGCGAGATCCGCGTACTTCCCCACCTCGACCGAACCGATCTTCTTCTCGAGGAACAGTTGCCGCGCCGCCCAGATGGTGAACGAGCGGAGCGCCGTGTGCACGTCGACCGCTTCGGCGCGGCCATACACGTCCTTGCCGTACGTGCCGAGCGCCGGCTCTCGGGCGACCGACGCCCAGATGCCGTAGCGCGACGCGAACGGCGTCACGTCGAAGTCCGATCCGCCCGCCCAGCGGATGCCGCGCGTCTCGAATGTATGGAAGGGGTCGAGCCGCAGCAGCCGGGCCGGCCCGAAGTTCCCCGCGTAAGTGTCGCCGATCCACCACATGAAGGTCGCCGACGGCTCCGGGTAGGCGGCGTCGAACCGTCGCTGCAGATCGGCCATCACGTCGATGGCGTGGTCGGTGGGGATGTTCGCGTGGATGATGCTGTGCCGGCGTCCGGGTTGCGGATCGGCGTTCAGCGCTTCGGCGTAGCTGTCGACCACCCAGTCGATGGCGCGGTCGCCGATGGCATGTACGCCGATGTGGAACCCCGCCTCGTGCAGCGCCCGGATCATGGCGCGGAGCGTGTCGGGGTCGAACGCCGGATAGCCACGGTTCCCCGTGTCGACGCCGGTGTGGTCCTTGTTCCAGTCGTCGTGCATCCACGCGGTGCGCGAGCCGCCGCTCCCGTCGGCGAAGAGCTTCACGCCGCCGGCGATCACGTGGTCGTCGCCCGTGCTCTCATAGGGGCGCGTCATCGCGGCGCGCGTGGCGATGAGTTGCTTCACGGTCGCCATCGAGCGGCCGCCGCTCCACAGCGCGAACACGCGCACGGGGAGCTTCCCCTCGGCGGCGACCTCGCGGTAGGTATCCCACGTTTCGGCGCTGATGCCCGGGTCCTTGAGCGCCGTCATCCCCTCGGCGTTGAACTCGCGGGCCAGTGCCGCGAACGCCCTCCGCCGCTGCGCCGCCGTCGCCTTCGGCACGAGCCGACTGACGAGCTGCTGCGCCGTCTCCTTGAGCACGCCGGTGGGCGCGCCATCCGCCGCGCGATCGATGCTGCCGCCGGCGGGATCCTTCGTGCCCTCGGTGATGCCGGCAAGGCGCAACGCCGCGCTGTTGGCGACACCGTAGTGTCCCGTCGTGTTGGTGAGCCATACCGGATTGCGCGGCGAGACGGCGTCGAGGTCAGCCGCGCTCGGCATCCGCCGCTCCGCGAGCTTCCCCTCGTCCCATCCGCGCCCGGTCACCCAACCGCCCACTGCCGCGGCCCGCACCTTGGCGGCGACGGCCGCCTGCAGCTCCGCGATGTCCTTCACCGCGGGGTACGCCAAGTCGACGGCGAACATCCGGTCGAGCGCGCCGGATGAAAAGTGCGAGTGCGCGTCGAGCAAGCCGGGGGTGACCGTGAGTCCCTGAAGGTCCACCCGCTGCGTGGCCGGGCCGGCGAGCGCGCGGATCTCCGCGTTCGTGCCCACGGCAAGGATCTTCCCACCCCGCACGGCGACGGCCTCGGCGACCCGGTCGGCCGAGTCGACGGTGATGACCTTGCCGTTGAACAGCACGAGGTCGGCGGCTTGCGCTCGGGCGCTCGACGAGAGACCGAGCGAGGTTGCGAGCCACGCACAGCGCCAGAGGGAGCGGGGCATGAGCATCTGATGCCGTCTCGTCCTTTACGGCTTCTTCGGAGGCGTCGCGTCCTTCGCCGGCGCGGCGCCCGCCTTCATCGCGGCGACCTGCTTCTTCTCGGCTTTCGCTTCCTTCTTCAACGCCTTGGCCCTCGCCGTGTCGCCCGCGGCCTTGGCCGCCTTGGCCTGCGCGCGTTTGCGCTTGACGTCCTTCTTCATCGTCTTGAGGCTGTCCGCCGTGGACTTGCCGGCCCCCTTGGCAGCGGGTTTCTGCGCGCCGAGCGCACCGGCGGCGAAGACGAGCGTTCCCATCACGACGAGTCGCGTGAACCGCATGATCCCTCCCGGGGGGCGTTTGGACGGACCGCCGAGCCGGTGACCAGGCGCGGCGACATCGACGCCGAACATTGGCACAATCCCGGTCGATGCGTAACCGCTGACATCGACATCGCCCGCGACCTATCTTCCGCCCGTCACGGAGGAAGACGATGCCCACAGGCGGCGAAGTTCTCGCACGGATGCTGCAGGCCGAGGGAGTCGACACGGTCTTCGGCATCATCGACGGCACCTATTACGGGTTCTATGCCGCGCTGCACGCGATCGGCATCACGCTCGTCACCCCACGACACGAGGCGAGCGCCGCGCACGCGGCCGCCGCGTACGCGCGACTCACCGGCAAGCTGGGCGTGTGCATGGCCAGCAACGGGCCCGGCGTCGCGAACATCCTGCCGGGGCTCGTCGTCGAGCAGGTCGAGGGGAACCGCGTGCTCTGCATCACCAGCGCGCGGCGCACCGGCGCGATGTATCCGATGCGCACCGGCACCTATCAGGGCTTCGACCAGGAGGCCGTGATCGGGTCGTTCGCGAAGTGGAGCCGCGCCGTGCCGAGTTTCGATCGCATCCCCGAACTGATGCGTGGTGCGTTGCGCGCCTGCTGGGATGGCCGGCCGGGGGTCGTGCACCTCGACGTCCCCGAGAACATCATGAACGGCGAGGTGAAGGCGGACGTCGGCTACTGGAAGCCGAACCAGTATCGCCGCAACAGCCCCATCGCGCCCGACGCGGGCGACGTCGAACGCGCGGCCGACCTGCTGCTGCGCTCGGAGCTGCCCGTGATCCACGCCGGGAGCGGAGTGATCCACGCCCGCTGCTTCGACGAACTGCGCGCCGTCGCCGAGTTGCTCGAAGCGCCGGTGACGACGAGCTGGGCGGCGCGCGGCGTGTTCGACGAGTCGTCGCCGCTCGCCATCCCGATGACGCACGTGAAGCTCAACACGATGGTGCGCAACGACGCCGACGCGGCACTCATCCTCGGGTCACGCCTCGGCGAGACCGACTGGTGGGGGAAGGCGCCGTACTGGCGCGCGCCCGGCGAGCAGAAGACGGTGCAGGTGGACATCGACGACACGATCCTCGGCGCGAACAAGCCGGCCGACGTGGCCGTGTGCGCCGACGTCGGCGCCTTCCTGCGCGCGTTGCGGGCGCGCCTCGAGGCACGGCGCGGCGAGATGTCGCACGCGCGCCGCCGCGAACGGATCGAGACGTATGCGAAGCACATCCACCGCTACGCCGCGAAGCTCGACGGCGCTCTCAAGGACGACGGCTCCCCCGTGCACTCGGCGCACGCGCCGGCGCTCGTGCGCGAGCTCTTCCCTGCCGGCAGCCCGATCGTCGCCGACGGCGGCAACACCGCGGTGTGGACGATGTTCTACTCCAAGGCCGCGACGCCGGCGCGCATGCTCTCGACGATGAAGATGGGGATGCTCGGCGCCGGCATGGGCCAGGCGATCGGCGCCGCCGTCGCCGTCCCCGACAAGCCCGTCGCCTGCCTCATCGGCGACGGGGCGGCCGGGATGCATCCGCAGGAGATCGAGACCGCGGTGCGCCACAAGCTGCACATCGTGTGGCTCGTGCTGTGCGACAAGCAGTGGGGGATGGTGAAGATGACGCAGAGCATCGCGATGCGGCCGCTGAAGATGCTCATCAAGAAGCGGCTCGACCCCGACGAGAACATCTGGGCCGACTTCGGCGACATCGACTTCGGCGCCGTCGCGCGCGCGATGGGCGCGCAGGGCGAGCGGGTGAACCACCCGCACGCGCTTCGCGCGGCGGTGCAGCGCGCGCTCGCGCATCGGGGACCGAGCGTCATCCACGTGGACGTGAACCCGGTGGTGCACATGTGGGCGCCGGGGCTCATCCACTTCAAGGCGATGCACCAGGAGCCGAAGGGGAAGTGAGCGAGCTCGACGCCGTCCGCCTCAACTTCAGTCCCGCCACGCTCCACGTCCTGAACGCGATCCTCGCGATCGTGATGTTCGGCGTGGCACTCGACCTGCGCGGCGAGGACTTCCGCCGCGTGGTCGAGAACCCGAAGCCGGTGCTCGTCGGCCTGGCCGGCCATTATCTCGTGTTCCCCGCGTTCACCTTCCTGCTCGTGCTGGCGATCCGCCCCGCGCCGAGCATCGCGCTGGGGATGATGCTCGTCGCCAGCTGCCCGGCGGGGAACATCTCGAACTTCCTCGTGCACCTCGCCAAGGGGAACACCGCGCTCTCGGTGAGCATCAGCTCCGCGTCAACGGTGCTCTCGGTGGTGATGACACCGCTCGTGCTGCGCTTCTGGGGCTCGATGTACGCGCCCACCCGCGCCATCCTGCGCGAGGTGGCGGTGGACCCGCTCGAGATGTTCGTGACGATCTTCGTGCTGCTCGGGCTCCCCCTCACCATCGGGGTGCTCACGGCGCGGCGGTGGCCCACCTTCGCGGCGAAGGCGCGCGTGCCGCTCAAGCGGTTCTCGATCGGCGTCTTCGCGCTGTTCCTGCTCTTCGCGCTCGTCGGCAACTGGCGGTATTTCGTCGCCTTCGTGCAGCGCGTCGTGTTCGCCGTGTTCCTCCACAACGCGACGGCGCTCACCACCGGCTACTGGACGGCGGCCGCCCTCGGCCTCCCCGAACGCGACCGGCGCGCCGTGAGCTTCGAGGTGGGAATTCAGAATTCGGGACTCGGGCTGATCCTGATCTTCACCTTCTTCAGCGGCCTCGGCGGCATGGCGATCGTCGCGGCCTGGTGGGGGATCTGGCATATCGTGGCGGGGTTGTCGCTGGCGACCTACTGGTCGCGCCGGCCACTACGACTGCGAGTGGACAGTTGATCGTTCACCATGGTCCGTTCGTCGTGATCTCATCACCGTGAATCGTTCACGATCCACCACACACCGTCGGCCTTCGTGACTCCCACCGCGGTCCTCGTCACCGGAAGCTCCGGCTACCTCGGCCGCCTGCTCGTCGCCGAGCTCGCCTCGCGCGCGCGCGCGGGCCGGCTCGGCGCCGTCATCGCAGCCGACATCCGGGAGCCCGACTCCGTGCCCGAGGGCGCGACGTTCGTCCGGCACGACGTGCGCGACGAAGGCCTCGACGCGGTGCTGCGCCGGCATCGGATCGCCGTGGTCGTGCACCTCGCCTCGATCGTCACGCCACCCAAGGGGAGCACACGCGCGTTCGGGTACGCCGTCGATGTCGGCGGCACGCAGCGCGTGCTCGAGGCGTGCGTGGCGGCCGGGGTGCGTCGCGTCGTCGTGACCTCGAGCGGCGCGGCGTACGGCTATCACGCCGACAATCCGGCGTGGCTGCGCGAGAGCGACCCCGTCCGCGGCAACGAGACCTTCGCATACAGTTGGCACAAGCGCCTCGTCGAGGAGCGGCTGGCCACGTACCGTCGCGATCACCCCGAGCTAGAGCAGGTGATCTTCCGCGTCGGCACGATCCTCGGCGAGACGGTGAACAACCAGATCACGGCGCTGTTCGAGCGCCGGCGGCTGCTCGCCATCCGCGGATCGGACTCCCCCTTCGTCTTCGTGCACGACCGCGACGTCGTCGGTTGCCTCGTGCGCGCCGTCGATTCGCCGGTGACGGGCATCTTCAACGTCGCCGGCGACGGCGCGCTCACCATCGACGAGATCGCCGCGCTCCTGGGCAAACCCGTGCTCCGCATCCCCGCGTGGCTGCTCCAGGGTGCGCTCGCGGTGCTCAAGCCGCTCGGACTCTCCCGCTACGGCCCCGAGCAGGTGGACTTCCTGCGATATCGCCCGGTGCTCGACAACGCGCGGCTGAAGCGAGAGTTCGGCTACGTGCCGGCCTCGACGTCGCGCGAGGCGTTCCTTCGCTGGCGAGACGCGCGCCGGCGAGCCGCCGCGCTTAGCGGCCGCCCGTCGACGCGCCACTGAAGAACTGCGCCGCGTCGGCATGGGGACGGAATCCCCAGAGGATCTTCCCGTCCCCGCGGATCACGCGCGGCACCCCGCCCAGACGCTCCGTGGACCAGTCGAGGTCCCATTCTTCGGCCAGCTCCACGCCATCGGGATGCGAGAGGTCGACGAAGCGGGGCACGCCGGCCTGGTCGGCGAGGCGGTGCAACTCCGCCATCGACGAGATGTCGACGCCGTCGCGCCAGTACGCGCGGTAGATCGCGTCGCGGAACCCCGGGGCGCGCGCCGCGGCCTTGAGCATGACGGCCGCTGCGGCGACGATCGCCTTCGAGCTGTTCGGACGCGCCGCGGGCACGTGGATGGCCAGCGCGGGATCGATCCGCCTGATCATCTCGACCTCGTCGGCCATCTGATCCTGGCCGCGACGGTCAAACGTCCGCATCGGTTCGGGCATCCCCGGCGCGTGCTGCACCCCTTTCCATCGCACCGACGCGCCCACGCCGAGCGACGCGATCTGCTCGTTGAGCGCGTAGCACTCGGCGGTGGTGAAGTCGGAGTAGAGGGTGAAGGGCATGGTGAAGTATTAGGGGGAGGGGGAGGGAAAGGGGGAGGGGGAGGGAAGGGAGGGGGAGGGGGAGGGGGACGGGGGGCGATAGGGGGAGGGCGTCTGGGCGAGGGCGTCCGGGCGAGGGCGTCCGGGCGAGGGCGTCCGGGCGAGGGAATGGAAATCGCCCGGGCCGGCGCGCGGCGAAGTGATGACGTGGTCCCCGATGGTGTTCTCGACCTTGTGGCATGCCTATCCTCCTCGATCCTCGGCTGCCGGCGTTCGAGAGCACGGTGCCGCGAGGTATTCGCGATGACGTGATCTGGAAGTTCCATGTCTATCGCATCGCGCTGTTCCTCTCGTATCTCGCGCGCGACGACGTGCGTCGCCCTCGACCGAACGGGCGCTGGCAATCGATTGCGGAACAACTCATGGCTGCGGTCGCTTCCATCGGCGCGAACGTGAGTGAAGGCTACGGCCGCTCCCGCCCGGTCGATCGCGCGCGCTTCTACGACATGGCCGTCGGGTCGCTGCGGGAAGCGATCACCTGGTACGACGCGACCCGCGCCTTCTTGCCGGGCGAGCTCGTGGATGAACGCACGGAGCAGCTGACGGAACTGCGTCGCATGCTCCACGGCGCGCTTCGAACGTTGCGCGCTCTTCCACCAGAAACGCGCCTCTTCGGCTGACCATGCACGCTGTTCACTCACCCCTCCGTCTTCTCCCCTCCGTCTCTCCCCTCCGTCTCTCCCCTCCGTCTCTCCCCTCCGTCTCTCCCCTCCGTCTCTTCCCTCCGTCTCTTCCCCTCGGTCTCTTCCCTCCGTCTCTTCCCCTCTCTCTCTCATCCCGCGACCCGCCCTGCCCCCTCCCCCTCCCTTCCCTCCCCCTCCCCCTTTCCCTCCCCCTCCCCCTCATATTTGAGGAATGAAAAGCCCGCTCGTCTCCGTCATCATGGGCAGCAAGTCTGACTACGACACCCTCGCCCCGGCGTGCGACCTGCTGGAGTCACTGGGGGTCCCGTTCGAATCCCGCATCGTGTCGGCGCACCGCACCCCCGACCTCATGTTCGAGTTCGCGGCGCAGGCCGAGTCGCGCGGGCTCCTCTGCATCATCGCGGCCGCCGGCGGCGCGGCGCATCTCCCTGGCATGGTGGCGTCGAAGACGCTCGTCCCGGTGCTGGGCGTCCCGGTGCCCGCGACGGCCCTCAACGGGCTCGACGCACTGCTCAGCATCGTGCAGATGCCGGCCGGTGTGCCCGTCGGCACGCTGGCGATCGGCAAGCCGGGCGCGACGAACGCGGCGATCCTCGCCGCGGAGATCGTCGGCACGCACCACCCCGAGGTGCGCGAGAAGCTCCGTGCGTGGCGCGAGAGCCGGAAGGCGGACGTCCTGAAGCAGACGCTGCCGTGACGCAGGAATTCGCGCCCATCCTTCCCGGCGCGACGATCGGCTTCCTCGGCGGCGGGCAGCTCGGGCGCATGGCGGCGATGGCCGCGCGCTCGATGGGCTACGATGTCGTCGTGCTCGACCCCGACCCCGATTGCTCCGCCCGCCCCGTGGCCTCGCGCACCTTCACCGCGAAATGGAGCGACGCCGCGGCCGCGGCCGAACTCGCGCGGCTCTCCGACGTCGTCACGCTCGAGATCGAGCAGATCCCGCGGGCGACCCTCGACGCCGTCACCGCGCACGCACCACTGCATCCGCGCGCCGAGGCGGTGTACATCGTCCAGGATCGCGCCCGTCAGAAGGAGTGGCTCGTGCGCGAAGGGTTCCCCCTCGGCGCGGTGCGCACCGTGCACACCGCCGCCGAGTGCACGGCCGCCATCGCCGCGCTCGGGCCCTCCATCGTGAAGTCGGCCCACGGCGGCTACGACGGCCGCGGCCAGGTGCGCGTGAAGAGCGCGGCCGAGGGCGAGGCCGCGTGGCACGGTGTGGGCGGCGGGACGGCGGTGGTCGAGCAGTTCCTCGCGCTGCGCGAGGAGCTGAGCGTGCTCGTCGCGCGCTCGGCGACCGGGGAGATCGCCGTGTACCCGCCCTCGCGCAACCATCACACGAACGGAGTGCTCACCTGGGCGGTCGTCCCCGGCGGCTTCGGCGACCGGCTCGTCGCCGAATCCATGGCGCTCGCCCGCGCGATCGCCGAACGACTCGGCATCGTCGGCCTGCTCGCCATCGAGATGTTCGTGCTCGACGACGGGACGCTCCTCGTCAACGAGTTGGCGCCGCGTCCGCACAACACGTATCACCATTCCGAATGGGCGAACGCGACCAGCCAGTTCGAGCAGCTCGTGCGCACCGTCTGCGGACTGCCACTCGGCGATACGGCGCTCGTGGCGCCGGGCGCCATCCACAACGTGCTCGGCGACCTCTGGACCGACGGCGCGCCGGACTTCGCCGCGGCGATGCGCGTCAGGGGGGTCCGGGTGCACTTGTACGGGAAACGGGAGTCGCGCCCGGGGCGCAAGATGGGGCATCTTTCCAGCGTGGGCGCGACCGCCGACGAGGCGCTCGCGAGGGTCCGCGATGCGTACGACGTCCTTCGCCCGAAGGCCTGATGACCAACGACACCCCGTCGCCCGATTTCCGCGAACTCACGCGCGACGAATGCGTGGCCGTGCTCGAACGCAACAACGTCGGGCGCATCGCGTTTAGCTATCGCGACCACGTCGACATCGAGCCCATCCACTATCAGTTCGCCGAAGGCTGGCTGTACGGCCGCACGGCGCCGGGCACCAAGCTGCGCACCCTCGCGCACAACCGCTGGGTGGCGTTCGAGGTCGACGAGATACGGGCGCTGTTCGACTGGGAGTCCGTCGTCGTGAAGGGGGCGCTCTACCTGCTCGAGAAGAACGGTTCGCAGGCCGACAATTTCGCCAAGGCCGTCGAGGTGTTGCGTCACCTCGTGCCGGCGGCGCTCGACGCGGCCGACCCGACCCCCGACCGCACCGTCGTCTTCCGCATCCACACCGACCAGATCACCGGGCGCGCCGCGATCCCGCGCGCCTGAGCGCGCGCCCGGCCGGCCACGCGCCGCGCGGGAACTTTCGGCGCCGGCCAAGCCTATGTCGGACGTGACCGACCTCGCGCCCCCCGCCGACGACGCGTTCGAGCAGGACACCCTCCGGTTCCTCCCGGACCTGCTGCGCTTCGCGAAGACGCTCACCCGCGACCACGGCGACGCCGAGGATCTCGTGCAGGAGACCTACCTGCGCGCATTCCGCGGGCGCTCGACCTTCCGCGCCGGGAGCAGCACGCGGCAGTGGCTCTTCACCATCTGCCGCAACGTCTTCCTGCGGCAGCGCGAGCGCGACCGGTGGCAGGTGCCCGTGGAGGACGACGCCGAATTGGAGGCGCTGGCCAGCGTCGGCCTGCACGTGGCCGCGAAACGCGCCGGCGCCGACGACATCTTCGAACGCGTGGATTTCGGCCCCGCCCTCGAGCGCGCGCTCGGTGCGCTCGCCGAGCCGTATCGCGTCGTCGTCGCGATGGTGGACGTCGCCGACCAATCGTACGAGGACGTCGCGCAGGCGCTCGGCGTCCCCGTCGGCACCGTGCGCTCACGCCTCTTCCGCGGGCGGCGCGAGCTGCAGGCAGCATTGATCGCGTTCGCCCGCGACGCCGGCCTCGTACCGGCGACCCTCGACCCGAACAGCGTCGCGATGCCGCGGCGAGCGGAGCCCCGATGACCGACCAACGCGAAGTGCTCGACTGCCTCACCGTCGTCCGCGGCCTGTGGGACTACCTCGACGGCGAGATGAGCGAGCAGCGGCTCGCCGACGTGCGGGCGCATCTCGCCACGTGCACCGGCTGCCGCGAGCACGTCGAGTTCGCGCGCGGGTTCGTGTCGCTGCTGGGGCGCGCGCCGCTCGACGAGGCCAGGGTCACCGCGCTGCGGCTCTCGGTGCAGCGGGCGCTGCGGGTCGAGCGCTCGGCGGCTCGTGACTGACGCCCCGCGCCGGCCGCGCCCCCGCGAGGTTCTGTCTCGATCAGCCGCGCGGCCTGACGACCGGCCTCAGAGCCCGCCGTACCACTCGTAGCCGCGGTCGCTCCAGTACCCGCCGTTCGGCTCGGCGATGAACCGGATGCGCGTGAGGTACTTCGTGTTCTTGTAGCCGAGCTTCACGGGAGAGTGGATGCGCGCCGGGGCGCCATAGGCGGGCGTCAGCATCTTCCCGTCCTTCGCGTACGCGACGAGCGTCTGCGGATGCAGCACGCTCTCGAGGTCCCAGCTCTCGTGGTACGCGTCGTCGAACGACTCGAAATCGACGACCTTCGCCGCGGGATCGACGCCGGCCAGCTCGGCAAGCACGTGCACCGGCACCCCCGACCACTCGGCGACCGCGGTCCACCCTTCCACGCAATAATGGTTCACCCGCTGGGTGCGCCGCTCGAGCCGCATGAGGTCGTCGAGCGAGAGCGAGAGCGGCGTGCGCACCATGCCGCCGACCTCGAGCCGCCACGCCCCCATCGCGGCCGTGTCCCACACGGGCACCTCGTCGCTCACGAAGTAGCTCGGGAAGGAATCCCCCGACGCGGCGGCGCCGCGCGGCGCGTGATCCATCGACGTGTGACGGAACAGCGAGCGCTCGACCTTCCGGTTCACCCGCTCGGCGTCCGCGAGCAGCCCCGCCGCCCGCTTCGGCCCCTCCGAGTCGCACGCGCCCAGCACGAGGGCCGCGGCGGAGAGTCCGGCCGCGGAGAGGAAGTCACGTCGGCTGAACTTCATGGGTGCGTCTCCGGCGCGGAAGGCGCGTGGTCGGGCGTAGCGTTCCCGGTGACGGCCGACGGCGCTGCCATTGTCGCCGCGCGCGGCCAAAGATTCACGAACGGCCGCGCGTTCCGTACCTCGGGGGAGAACCGCTCGCTCCACCCGCCGGTGATCATCGAGCGGAGCGACCAGGGGTCGACGCTCACCACCATGAACACGTGCCCCGCCGCGAGCACGACGAGCGCGAGCATCGAGCAGAAGTGCCAGTAGCGCGCCCACTGATAGCCGCCGAGCGCGTCGGTGAGCGGCGCCAGTTGCACGGGCTTCCAGATCGCGAGCCCGCTCATCACCGTGAGGGCCGCGATCCAGGGCATCGCGAAGTACGCGCCCCGCTGCATCGCGTTGTGCTTCCCCTGCCGCGGATGCTCGCGCTCGAGGAACAGGTAGAAACGCACCATCGCCCACACGTCGCGCACGTCGCCGCGCCGCGGCACGAGATCGCGCCAGCCGCCACGCAGGTAGACGTAGCCGAGGTAGAGCAGCCCGTTCGCGACGAGCAGCCACATCATCGCGAAGTGCCAGTGCCGCGCGCCGGCGAGCCAGCCGCCGAACGTGACGATCGCCGGGATCGCCTTTCCTTCGAACGGATAGCAGCAGAACGTGCCGCCGGGGCGCGCGAACCCGGGATACGCGTTGAAGATGCGCAGGCCGCTCGTGATCATCACCCCGAGCGCGATGACGTTCACCCAGTGGGTGAGTCGCACGATCCAATGATGGCGTCGCATCTCCCACCTATCCGCGGTGGCCGCCGGGAGTTCCCGGCTACTTGTGGATGCCGTACTTCGCGAGCACGGCGCGCACCTGGTCGAGCGGGATCGCGTCGATGGTGTGGCCGTTCCCCGTGACCGTGGTCGCCATGAACAGCGAGTTGTACACGGCCTCCTCGGTCGCCTCCACCACCCCCTCGAACACCGCCGAGACCTCTTCGTTCGCCAGTTCGGTGGTGGTGAGCTTCTTCGCGTCCCACGCCCGGCGCACCTCCTTGGCCGTCGAGAACGCGATCGCGTAGTCGCCGGAACCGTTCGCCGCGCTCGACCCGGTGCGGCCGAGCCCCATCATCGCGCGCGCCGCGACGCGGCGCAGGTTGCGGTCGGAGAGCGGCGCGTCGGTGGCGATCACGACGATCACCGACCCGTTCCCGCGCTCGCCCGAGAGCGCGTTCTGGAACGAGTAGCGACCGAGCGCCTTCCCCACTGGCGCCCCCATCACCTGCAGGACTCCGCCGAAGTTCGTCTGCACCAGCACGCCCACCCTGTAGCCGCCGAGCGACGCCGGGAGCACGCGCGACGACGTGCCGATCCCGCCCTTCCAACCGAACGCGACCGTCCCCGTCCCCGCGCCGACGCTCCCCTCGGCCACGTCGCCACCGGTCGCGCTCTCGAGCGCGCGCCGCACGGCCTCGGCCGTCACCGGGCGCGACCGGATGTCGTTCAGCGTGCCGTCGTTCGTCTCGGCGACGAGCGGGTTTATCGAACGTACGTTCGACATTCCGGGCTGCGCGAGCATCCACTCGACCATCGCGTCGGCGGCGCGCCACACGCAGAGCGTGCAGGTGAGGAGGATGGGGGTCTCGATCTCCCCGAGTTCGCCCACCTGCGTGCTGCCGGCGAGCTTGCCGAAGCCGTTGCCGACGAACACCGCCGCGGGCACCCGCTCCAGGAACGCATTGCCGCCGTGCGGCAGGATCGCCGTGACGCCAGTGCGAACCTTGTCCCCTTCGGAGAGCGTCACCTGCCCGACCTTCACGCCGGCGACGTCGGTGATCGCGTTGCGCGCGCCGGGGGCGAAGATGCCGGGCGCGACGCCAAGGTCGCGGGCGCGGGCGCGGGGAGCCTGGGCAGAGAGCGGAGCGCCGGTCATCTGGGCACCAAGGAGGATGACGAGGAGCGTGACGGTGCGGCGCGGAGCCGCGAACGGTCGGCGGACGGTGGTCATGCGGCGAAAATACGGCGCGCAACGCTCGCGCGCACGTCGTCACGGGAGGCGCTAACTTTACCGGCGATGCCTCTCCTCCCGCTCTTCGGCCATCATGCCCTCCGCGACCGGCTCGACGAGCAAGTCGCGCGCGGCGCGTTGCCGGCGAGTCTCCTCCTGCAGGGGCCGCCGGGCGTCGGCAAGCAGCGTCTCGCGCTCTGGCTCGGCCAGCGGCTCCTCTGCACGGGCACGACCCCTCCCTGCGGCGAGTGCCAGCACTGCAAGTACATGCAGGCCGGCGCGCACCCCGACCTGCGCTGGTACTTCCCGCTCCCGCGCCTCAAGGACTCCGCCGACATCGCGCTCGACGAGGTGGAGGAGCTCTACCGCGGCGCCATCGCCGAGCGATTGGAGTCGCATGGCTTGTACGCGCGCGCCGACGGCCTCGCCGCGCTGTTCGTGTACGTCACCCGTCTCATCGTGCAGCAGGCCACGCGCACGCCGGCGATGGCGGCCCGCAAGGTGTTCGTCGTCGGCGACGCCGACCGCATGGTGCCGCAGGCGTCGAGCCCCGAGGCGGCGAACGCGTTCCTCAAGCTGCTCGAGGAACCCCCCGCCGACACCACGCTCATCCTCACGACGAGCGAGCCGGGCGCGTTGCTCCCCACCATCCGCTCGCGCGTGGTGATCGTGCGGGTACCGCCGCTCGCCGACGCGGACGTGCGCGCGTTCCTCGCCGCACCGGAAGTGCGCGAGGCACTCGGCAAGCGCGCCGGCGCCGACGACGAGCTCGTCGCGATGGCGGCCGGCGCGCCGGGCTCGCTCCTCTCGGCCACCGACCGCGGCGCGGCCGTGGCACGCGCCCGCGCGCTGCTCGACGCGGCGCGCGGCGCTCCCGACGCGCGGCTCCGCGCCGCGTTCACGCAGGGATCGTCCAAGGCGCGCGGCGCCTTCTCCGACGTGCTCGACGCGCTGACGGTGCTCCTCCGCGACGATGCCCGCGACGCCGCCGCGCGCGGCGACGCGTCGCTCGCGCTGGCGTCCTCGAAGGCCGTCATCCATGTCGAGAACGCGAAGCGCGCCGCCGAGGGGAACGCGATCCCGCAGCTCGTGACGGCCGACCTGCTGTCGCACCTCGCGGAGCTCGGCCGGTGAGCGCGGCGAAGAAGGGGGTTCCCGCGAAGCGCCGCCCCGCGACGACGCGCTCGAAGCTCTCGCACGTCGACGCGAAGGGGGCCGCGACGATGGTCGACGTGAGCGCCAAGAGCGCCACGGCGCGCCGCGCCGTGGCCGAGGGGCGCATCAGGATGAGTGAGGCCGCCTTCCGCGCCGTGCGCGCGAATCGCGTGAAGAAGGGGGACGTGCTCGCCGTCGCGCGGCTCGCGGGCATCCAGGCGGCGAAGCGCACGGCGGAGACGATCCCGCTCTGTCATCCGCTCCCGCTCACCGACGTACAGGTCGCGCTCACCCTCGATGCCAAGCTCCCCGGCGTGCGCGCCGAGGCCTCGGTCGCGACGGTGGCGCCCACCGGGGTCGAGATGGAGGCGCTCGTCGCGGTCAGCGTCGCGCTGCTGACCGTGTACGACATGGCCAAGGCGCTCGACAAGGGGATGGTGATCTCTCGCGTACGGCTGCTCGAGAAGACCGGCGGCAAGAGCGGCACCTACCGCGCCCGCCGCGCCCGCTAGGAGTTCGCGGGCGTCTTCTTCGCGGTCGCGTGCTTCTTGGGTGGCGCCTTCTTCGCGGCGCTCCCTTTCTTCGCCCTGGTCGCCTTCTTCGCCGCGCTCCCACTCGTCGCGCTTTTCCCCTTCTTCGCGCTGCTCCCCTTCTTGGCGCCCGCCTTCCCTCCGCTCCCCTTCCGCGCCGTCGCTTTGGCACGCCGCGGGAACTTCTCGATGGAGGGGTCAGGCACGTCGAGCGCCGCGGCGACCGTCGCGTGCGACGGAACCAGGATGCGCTGCCCCGCCACGAGGTTCCCGCTCTTCAGTCGCTGGACCTTCGGGTTGTACCACGCGAGCTGCTTCGCCGTGAGTGCATGCTTCCGCGCGATCGACGCCATCGACTCGCCCTTCCTCGACTCCACGCGCGTGAACGCACGCAACTCGCTCGAGTCGAGCGCCGCGAACCGGTCGTCGAACGTCGCCGCGCTGCCGGCCGGCACGCGCACCCACATCGCCTCGCCCGGGGGAGTGGCGCCACGCAGGATGTGCGGATTGAGTTCCCGCATCAGCGCCGGCGGCGCCCCCGCCGCGTTCCCCACCGCGGCCAGCGGGGTGCCCCCCGCGACGCGCACGCTGTCGAACGCGAGCGCCGCCACGGAGTCGACCGTTACGCCGTAGCGGGCCGGTTCCTTCCCCACGAGCGCGGCCGCGATGATCTTCGGCACGTAGTCGCGCGTCTCCGCGCGCAGGTACGACGTCCCGGCGAGCGTGAAGAACCGGTCGTCCCCTTCCACGCCGTCGAGATCGCTGCGGTAGCGGGCCAGTCCGCGCGCGATGCGGCCGTCGCCGCCGTCGTACGCGGCCGCGGCGAGATAGATCGAGCCGAACTGGTCCTTCAGTTCGCGCAGCAGCCGCACGGCCCCCTGCGTGGAGCGCACAGGATCGCGGCGTTCGTCCACCCACCAATCCACGCGCAGACCGGCGCCGCGCGCCGTGCGCGTCATGAACTGCCACATCCCCACCGCGGCCGCCTTGGAATACGCGTGCGGGTCGTACCAGCTCTCGATGAGGGCGAGATACGTCAGGTCTTCGGGGAGGCCGCCGTCGCGCAGCGCGCCGCGGATGAGCGCGCCGTACCGCGTCTGCCGCTGCAGCGCCTTGGCGAATGGTTCCTTCGCGCGCCCGGAGAACACCTTCACGAAATACTCGACGCGCGCATGCGTCTCGTACGACCGCACGTCGATGTCCCACACGGGCGCGGCAGGTCCGGTGCTGTCGGCGCGCGCCGCCACGGCCGAGTCCCCGAACACCTTCTTCGCCTCGACCGCGATCTCGGTCGTCGACACGTCCACCGAATCGACGGCGACACGCGGCCTGACCGAGCCGCTGTCATGCGCGACGCCATTCGCGGTCGCGACGGCCGGCGACCCGTTCGCGCCGGGCGCAGCCGCGGATGTTGAGCCATCGGGATGCGGGACGGGCGCCGGCGCGCTGTTCGTGGGAACGCCGCTCGCCGCGCCGCCGCCGCTGGAGCTAGCGCCTCCCGCCCCCGCCCCGAGTCCCGCCGGCCGCGGCGCCGGCAACCACGTCGCGCACCCGGCGGAAAGGACGAGCGCCCCGATGAGTGCGAGTCGAGGACGAAGGAACGGCGAGCGAGCCCCGCCCCGCCGTCCCACTCCCGACTCGGCTCCCACTCGCACTCGACCTCGCCCCCTGGCGCCTTGCCCTCCCACTGCCGTTCGCATCATCTCGTATATTCGACCCATGCGCCCACTCGTGCCAGTCCTCCTCGCCGCGAGTCTCACCCTCGCACCGGCGATTCCCGCCGCCGCGCAGAGCGTGCCGGCCGCGCCCGCCGCCACTGTCGCCGAACTCCGCTCTCGCCTCGCCGCACGCATCGCCGCCCAGCCGGGCGCCGACGTGGGACTCTGGTTCGTCGACCTCGCCCGTGGCGACACGCTCGCCATCGAGGCCGACGTCTCGTTCCACGCCGCCAGCACGATGAAAGTGCCTGTGATGATCGAGCTCTTCCGCCGCGTCGACGCCCACACGCTCTCGCTCGATTCGCCGCTCCGTCTCACGAGCACGTTCGCGTCGATCGTCGACGGCTCGCCCTATACGCTCGACGCCGGCAGCGATTCCGACAGCCTCCTCTATACACGCGTCGGCACGGATGTTTCCCTGCGCGAACTGAACGAGCGCATGATCACCCGCTCGAGCAACCTCGCCACCAACGCCATCATCCAGCGCCTCGACGCCAATGCCGTGAACGCCACGGCCCACGCGCTCGGCGCCACGCGCATCGCCGTGCTGCGCGGCGTGGAGGACGACAAGGCCTTCGAGAAGGGACTCAACAACACGACGACGGCGCGCGACCTGGGCGTGCTGCTCGCCGCCATCGAGCGCGGCACCGCCGCGTCGCGCGCGAGTTGCGACTCGATGAAGGCCGTGCTGATGCGGCAGGAGTTCAACGACGGCATCCCGGCGGGACTGCCGGCCGGCACGCCGGTGGCGCACAAGACGGGATGGATCACCGCGACCTCGCACGACGCCGCTCTCGTCTATCCGAAGGGTCGCGCCCCCTACGTGCTCGTCGTCCTCACACGGAAGATCCCCGACGAGAAGGTCGCGAACCGCCTCATCGCCGACCTCTCGCGCGAGCTCTACGCGTTCGCCACGCGCTGAGCGGTCGCCGCGGAGCGCGGAAGCCGGGCGCGCGGCGCGCCGGCGTGCACGGCGAGGTATTCCCGAACGAGGTCGTCGAAGATCGCGTCCCACGTGCGCGTCGACGCCACCGCCAGCGCACGTGACGCCAGCCCGCGCCGCAGCGCGGGGTCGTCGATGAGCCGAGCGACCCGCTCCGCCAGCGCGGCCGGATCGCTCGCCGGGAACTGCAGCGCCGTCTCCGTCGTCGCGAGCTCCGTCGTCGCCCCCCAGTCGGGGGCGACCAGCGCGAGACCGCTCGCCATCGCCTCGAGCACGACGTTGCCGAACGTCTCGGTGATCGACGGGAACACGAACACGTCGGCCGACGCGTAGAACGCCGAGAGGTCGCGCCCGTCGAGCCGCCCGGCGAAGTACGTCCCCTCGGGCGCCGTCGCACGGCATCGCGCCTCCGCCGGTCCGTCTCCCGCGAGCGCGAACGCGACGCGCTTGCCGTAGCGCGCCATCACCTGCCGCATCCCCTCGAGCGCCACGTCGATCCCCTTCTCCGGCGCCAGCCGGCCGACGTACGCGACGAGCACCGTGTCGTCATCGGCGCCGCACCGCGCGCGCATCTCCGGCGAGCGGAACGCCGGATGGAACCGCGTGTGATCCACCCCGCGAGACCAGACCCGCGTGTTGCGGAATCCGTTCGCCTCGAGCTCCGCCCGCACGATCTCGCTCGGCGCGAAGGTGCGCAGCCCGGCGTTGTGGAACCAGCGCAGGAACGGCCAGCCGATCGCGTCGAGCGCCGAGAGGTTGTAGTGGCGCAGGTACGCGGTGAAGTGCGTGTGGTAACTCGACACGAACGGCACGCGCCGCTCCCGCGCCGCGAACAGCCCGCTCAGCCCGATCCCGAACTCGGTCGCCGAATGGACCAGCGTCGGCCGCCAGCGCTCGAGCAGGTCGAGCGCGCTCGTGCGCCGCGGCGCCGCCATCTGCAGTTGCGGATACGCCCAGAACGGGATGCTCGGCCACCGTTCCACGCGCGGGTCGGGACGCGCCGCCGGATCGCTCACCGTCACGACCATCGCCTCGCCCCCGCGCGCCTCCACCGCGCCCACCAGACGCTCGAGCGTGCGCGACACGCCGTTCACCTGCGGCGGATATGTGTCGCTGAAGATGGCGAGCCGGAGTCCCCGGGCGCCGACCGTCGTGCCCCGCGCCGGCGCCGTCACGCCTACCAGAACGCCCGCACGACGATCCCCGTCGTGATGGCGATGAGCTGCCCGACGATGACGTCGCCCGGATAATGCGCGCCGAGCCGCACGCGCGAGAACCCGACGAGCCCGGCGAATGCGAGCATCGGCAGCGCGAGCGAATGGAAGTTCGCCGCGTGGATGAACGCCACGCTCATCACGGAGGTCGCGTGGCCACTCGGGAACGAGAACCGGTCGGGGAGCGCGACGTGCGCGTTGAAATTGAGACGCTCGGTCGGCCGCGCCCGCACCACGTTGCGCTTGATGAGCTGCACCACGAGGTGCGAGATGGCGAGACTCCACGCCGCTTGCACCGCCACCACCTTGAACGGCCCCTCCGCGAGCACCAGCGGGATGAGCGCGAACGCGATGCTCGCCGTCAGGCCACCCGCGTGGGTCAGCGCCGTCCAGAACCAGAGCGTCGCCTGCGACGCCGATTCCCGGATCACCCAGCGCGTATACAGCGCTCGATCACGGTCATCGAGACGGTGGATGAGTGGACGGTCGAGCATAGGGGACAATTTATCACTGGTCAGCGAGAAAGCCGCGTCGACGAACCCCGAAAGACGTGTCGGATTCGTCATCAGGCCGCCATCGGCACGCGTAAGAACGCTTGCCGCAACGGGTTCCCTACGTACGAATCGGGCAGCGGGATTCCGAGCGCCCACAGGGCGGTCGCCGGCACGTCGACGAGCCCCACCCCCGACCCGAGGTTCCCGGGCTCCACCGCCCCGCCCGCCATCACGATCGGGATGGTCGTGTCCAGGGGGTGATCGCTGTCGTGATGCGCCAGCACCCGGCCGCCACCCCCATGGTCGGCGAGCGCGATGAGCAGCGTCGCCGGGTCGGTCAGGTCGATCGCCTTCGTGAGACGTCCCAGCGCGTCGTCCATCCGGTGCGCGGCCATCGCGTACTCCGGCGACATCCAGCCGTGGTCGTGCCCCGCGCGGTCCGCGTCGGGCCAGTGCATCACGATGAGGCCGCGTCGCTGCGCGTCGAGCGTGCGCCGCGCCGTCTCGAGCACCTCGATCGCGCCGCGCCCCGTGCAGCGCGCCTCGCCGAACCCGAGCACGCCGGCGATGCGCTGCGCGAGCCCGCCGAGGATCGGCGGGACTCCGGAGATGAACGCCGACGCCGGCAGCGAATGCTCGGCCAACACCTTCGGCAGCGGATGCACCGGTCCGCGCGGACGCGGCAGCTCGAACCGGTCGCTCTGCAGCCCGTGCCGCTCGGGGCTCGCCCCGGTGAGCAACGAGGCCATCGCGCATGCCGTCACACTGGGGCTCACCGTGCGCGCCGAGAAGGTGAACGCCCCGCGCAGCGCGAGCCGCTGCAGGTGGAACAACTCGAATCGCGACATCGCGTCGGCGCGGAGGCCGTCGAGCACGACGATCACCACGCGGCGCACTCGTGTGGTCGTGGCGTCAGGGAACATCGTCACCTCGGGAACGTGGAGGAGTGTTGCGCGGTCGCATCGCCTTCGCCCATAAGGACGCCTCGACGTGAAACGGCTCGCCCATCTTCAGGTCGCCGTGGCGTAACGATTCGCGAGACCGCTGCGCACGTCGTCGGCGCCACATCGTGACCGTCCCGTCACGGCATCTTCACATGGCGGGCGCACCATCCACGGTCATGCGCGTCCTCTACTGCACCGACACCTGGCCGCCCCAGGTGAACGGCGTCTCCGTCGTCACGTCGCTCTCCGTCGACGGACTGCGGGCCCGTGGCTGGGACGCGCACGTCATCGCGCCGCGCTACCCGGATGCGACGCCCGGCGCGCCGCGCCCGCGACTCGGCGCCGCCTTCCGGCACGGAGGCGCGACCGCGGGCCTCGGTATCACGAGCCTCGCGAGCGCGCCGCTCCCGCTCTATCCCGACGTGCGCCTCGCCGTCCCCGACGTCGGTGCCATCGGCGCCGTCGTCGCGCGCTTCCGCCCCGACCTCGTGCACTGCGCCACCGAGTTCGTGATCGGACGTCTCGGACAACTCGTCGCCGGCCGCGCGGGACTCCCCGTCGTCAGCTCGTTCCACACCGACTTCGGCCGCTACGCCGCCGCCTACGGCGCGCCCTGGCTCGCCGGCGGCATCCGCGCCTACCTCGGCCGCTTCCACGCGCGCGCGGCGCGCACCTTCACGCCGTCGACCGCCTCACGCGACGAGGTACGTCGCCTCGGGGCCCGCGACGCCGTGGTGTGGGGACGCGGCGTCGATACCGGCGCCTTCACCCCCGCGCGACGCTCGCTCACACTGCGCCAGCGCCTCGGGCTCGGCGACGCCTTCACCGTGCTCTACGTCGGACGCCTTGCCCCGGAGAAGAGCGTGGACGTCGTGCTCGACGGCTTCGCGAGGGCCGTCGAGGAACGCCCCGACCTGCCGCTGCGGCTCGTCGTCGCCGGCGCGGGCCCCTCCGAACGGCGGCTGCGCCACCGCGCCGCCCCGCACACGATCTGGCTCGGCAACCTCGACCGCGCCACCGAACTGCCCCCGCTGTACGCGAGCGCCGACTGCTTCGCGTTCGCGTCGACCACCGAGACGCTCGGCCTCGTCGTGCTCGAGGCGATGGCGAGCGGGCTTCCCGTGGTCGCCGTGCCGGCGGGTGGCGTGAGCGACCACCTGCGCGACCGGGAGAACGGCCTCGCCGTGCCGTCGCGCGACGCCGCCGGGTTCGCGGCCGCGATCGTCGCCCTCGCCTCCGATCGCGCCCTGAGCGCTCGCCTCGCCTGCGGCGCCCTCGCGACGGCGCGCGCGCTCGACTGGGCGCACGAGCTCGACCGGCTCGACGAGAGCTATCGCGAGGTCTGCGACGCCGCGCACGCTACGCGGCCGGCGTCTCCAGCGGCAGGCTGACGAAGAACGCGGTTCCCTGCCCGGGCTCGCTCTCCACCCAGATGCGCCCGCCGTGCGCGACGACGATACCGTGCGCGATCGCGAGGCCGAGCCCGAGCCCGCCTTTCTTCTTCGTCGCCGGCACGCGCCAATGCCGCTCGAACACATGCGGCAGGTGCTCCAGCGAGATCCCGACCCCCGTGTCGCGCACGACGAACTGCAGGTCGCTCCCCTGCACGCTCGCCACCACGCTCACCACGCCGTTCCGCTCCGTGTGCGTGATGGCGTTCGAGACGAGGTTGCACAGCACCTGCACCAGCCGCGCCGAGTCGCCGTCCACCGGCGGCAGGTCCTCCGGACACTGCACGGCGAGGATCACCCCGCGCTCCTCGGCGAGGTGCTCGAACATCGCCACCGCCGAGTCGACGATCGGCCGCACGTCCTCGCGGTGCCGCTCGAGCGAGAGGCGCCCCGCCTCGATGGCGCCGCTGTCGAGCAGGTCGCGGATCAGCCGGTCCATCCACTCCGCCGCGTCGCTGATCGCGTTCACCAGGTCGGCGCGCGCCGCCGGATCCTCGGGCGGGCTCTCGCGCAGCACGCGCGCCACCATGCCGATGGCGTTGACCGGATTGCGCAGGTCGTGCGACACCACGCCCAGCATGTCGTCGCGCGCCCGCGTGGCGGCGTTCGCGAGGCCGAACAGCCGCGCGTTGTCGATCGCGAACGCGGCGCGTGAGGCGAGCTGCTTCGCGAGGTCGAGGTCGGCGGGCCCGTAGCGCCGCGCGCCCACCGACACGAACGACATCACGCCGAACACCTTCTCGCGCGCCTGCAGCGGCACCAGCATCGCGCTCCGCGCCGCGAGCGCGCGCGCGCGCGCGAGCGCCTCCGGCGTCTCCGAGTGCGCCTCCATGAAATCGTCGTCGATCTCGGTCAGCAGCAGCGGCTTGCCGGTGCGGAACACGTCCACCGTGGCCGACGCGCTGTCGGGCCCCGGCGCGTCGGCGGCGAGCGCCGCGAGCGCCATGTTCACGCGCGGATCCTCGCTCACGCTCGTCGTGCGGCGCAGCCGGAAGTCGCCGCTGCCATCGCCCGCGCCACCGTCCCCGATCACGTCCACGATGCACGCGTCGGCGAGTCGCGGCACCGGCAGCTGCGCCACCGCGGCCAGCGTCTCGTCGAACTCGAGCGTGCGCGTCAGCACACTCCCCGCGTCGGCCAGGAAACGCTGCGAATCCTCGACGTGCTTGCGCTCCGTGATGTCGCGCAGCACCACGGTGAACGTGGTCGCACCGTCGAGCGTCTGCTTGAGGATCGACGCCTCGGCCGGGAACTCCTCGCCGCTCTTGCGCACGCCGGAGATCTCGCGGCGGTCACCCATCCGGCGCGCGCTCTCGGCGCCGGCGTTGAAGCCGTCGATCATTCGATGGTGCCCGGCGTGGAACCGCGCCGGCAGCAGGCGCTCCAGCCCCTGGCCGATCATCTCGTCGGCGCGCCAGCCGAAGATCTGCTCGGCGCCCTGATTGAACAGCGTGATCCGGTGCGTCGCGTCGATCGTGATGATCGCGTCGGCCGCGATCGACACGAGCCCGGTGACGCGCGCCTCGGAGAGCGCGAGCTCCTCGCGGGCGCGCTCGTTCGCCATCATGTCGGCCGTCACGCTCCACGCGACGTACGCCAGGAGCATCCCCGTGCCCACGACGAGCCCGAGGACGACCCACATCCCCGTGGCTTCGGCGTCGGACCACATCTCCTGCGCCACGACGGTGCCGATCACGGCGAGCGCCGTGAGGGAGGCGACCAACGCAGCCGAGACTTTGGCTTTGGTGCTGTATCCGCTCATCGGAGCGAAAGATACCGGTTCGCAGAACTACTGTCAGGCCATTCCCGACACATGCGCGGCCCTCGCCCGACTGACTCACAAAACGGGTACCCATATATCACCAGAAGCTCCTACCCGCGATCCAGTGCGAGACTCCCGTCCGTCAGTGACTGCAGTCCAAGCGCCGCTCCCCTCGATGTTCTCCGCTCTGAAGACCCCGGTGTTGCTCGCAACCGACGGGACCGACGAAGCGGTGGGCGCCGTGGCCGTCGGCGCGGAGCTCGCGCGCGCCCGGTCGGCGGTGCTGCGCATGCTGACGGTGCTCGAGCCCTCCGCCTACCCCTTCTCCGGCACGGAGCCGGCGGCCGGGTCGATTGCGAGTGCGGCCGCCGAAGCCGCCGTCGAGTCGCTGCTGCGCCAGACCGTCTCGGCCCAGATCGGCGCGTTCCTCGGCGACAAGGCCGCGCACGAGGTGCACTTCACGCGCGGCCGCGTGGTGCCCACCATCGTCGCCGAGTCGCGCCAGGCGGGCGCCGGGCTCATCCTGCTGGGGCTGCACCCCCACGACATCCTCGAGCGCCTGGCGGGCGAGGAGACGGCCCTGCGGGTGTCCCGAACGGCCGGGCTCCCGGTGCTCTGCGTCACCCCGTCGCTCCGCCAGCTGCCGCGCCGCATCGTCGCCGCCGTCGATTTCAGCCCGGCGAGCGTCCGGGCGGCCCGCGAGGTGCTGATGCTGGCCCCCGAGGGCGCCACCATGGTGCTCGCCCACGTCCGACCGCCCACCCCCGACCGGAACGCCGCGAACGCCCGGGCCAACTACTCGTCCGGCGTCGGCGACGCCCTCGAGCGCCTCCGGGCGTCGCTCCCGACGACCAAAGACATAACCATCGAAACGGTTACTCTTGAGGGGGCCCCGGTGCCGGAGCTCCTCAACCACGCCCTCCAGACCGGTGCCGACCTGATCGCCCTCGGCGCCCACCGGCACTCGTTCGTCGGCCGGCTCGTGCTGGGGAGCGTCGCCACGGAACTGCTCCGCGCGGCGACCGTCTCGGTGTTCATCGTGCCGCCCAACGGCGGCAATGGCCACGAATCGGGCTGAAGCCCCCGGAACGACGAGCCCGGAACGCGAAGCGGCCCGCCTAGGCGGGCCGCTCTCGTTTTCGCTGTCCGGATCGTGTCTACTCCTGGAGCAGCCCGAGCCGCAACGCGAACTGCACGTAGTCGTGCCGGTGCCCGAGCCCCAGCTTGTCCTCGATGCGCTGCTTGTAGGTGTCGACGGTCTTCGGGCTGATGTTCAGCTTGTCGCCGATCTCGGGCGCCGAGTAGCCCTGGGCGACGAGGCGCAGCACGTCGCGCTCGCGCGCCGTGAGCTTGTCGAACCGCGCGCGGTCCTCGCGCAGCGGATCCTTGCGCTGGTACCCCTTCGCCAGGGCGCGTGCCGCCTCGGGGCGCACGTACAGGTCCCCTCGCGCCACGGCGCGCACCGCGTCGACCACGTCACGGTCGGGCGCCGTCTTGAGGACGTACCCCGCGGCGCCCGCTTCCATCAGCGGCACGACGTATTCCTCCTCGGCATGCATCGTCATGATCAGCACGCGCGACGGCAACTTCTTGGCGACGACCAGCTTCGTCGCTTCGAGCCCGTCCATCGTGCCCATGGACAAATCCATCACGATGACGTCGGGCTTAAGCCGCTCGGCGAGGGCCACACCTTCGGCGCCGTTCGCGGCTTCGCCGACGACGTCGAGGTCGCGTTCCTTGCCGAGCACGGCCTTGAGGCCGGTGCGTACCACGGCGTGGTCGTCGACGAGGATGATTCGGATCAGATCGCCAGGCATCGCGTGAGGGTGCTCGGGTGTGCGTGCTCGGTCCAGTGGTGCTGAGAATCTAAGCACGGGGACGCGTCACTGCGACACCCCGGCACGGGTGCTTGCGCGGTCGCTCCGCCCGACCGACCATTGAGCGTCCGCTCACCCACCCAGAGGAGCGTCATGTCTGAACCGATGGCTGCTGCGCCCGCCCCGGCCCCCGAGCAGGCGGGGCTGTTCGAGGACTTCATCGACATCTTCATCGCGCCGGCCAAGGTGTTCGCCCGGCGCGTCGCCGCGAACTCCGTCGTGCCATGGCTGATCGTGAGCGTGCTGCTCGGCGGTCTCTTCTTCGCGAGCAAGAACGTGATGGAGCCCGTCTTCGAGCAGGAGATCGGCCGTCAGCTGCAGATACAGGCGAAGGCCAACCCGGCGCTCGCGGCGCCCGAGGCGCAGGAGAAGGCGCGGGCGGTGATGAAGGTCACCTTCGTGTGGAGCAGCATCCTCGGCGCGCCCATCCTCCTGCTCCTCCTCGCGCTCCTCGTGTGGGCGGTGGGCAAGGCGTTCGGCGCGACGCTGACCTACAACTCGTCGCTGATGGTGACGAGTTACGCCTGGGTTCCACGCGTGCTCGCGTCGGTGCTCACCATGGTGCAGTTGCAGGTGATGGACGCGAACAAGATCTCGGGGATGGCGGGGCTCTCGTTCGGCCCGGCGCGTTTCCTCGACGCCGACTCGACGTCGATGGGGCTGCTGCAGCTGGCGATGCGCTGCGACGTGTTCGTGCTCTGGACGACGGTGCTGATCGGCGTCGGCTTCTACGCCGCCGGCAAGCTCTCGAAGGAGAAGTCGGCCATGGCCGCCGCCGTGCTCTTCGTGCTCGGCTGCTTGCCGGCGGTCTGGGCGCTCATCAAGGGCACCTGACCGGGCTACGACCCGCGGGTCGCGTTCGCGACCTGCACCGCGGGGCCAGCGCATCGCCGCGCTTCACGCAGTCGCGATGCTCAGAGCTTGATGAGCAGGGACGCGAGCAGCCGCGTCTCCTGCTTTCGGAGGTCCGGCGCCCATCCCGGCACGGTGGCGCCGGGCACGCCCGTGTTCCCGCCCGGCGGTGTCACCCCTCCCGGCCCCGCGAAGTACGGCACGTTCGCCTCGCGGTGCACGAGTTCGAAGCGGAACGTGGTCCACTGGTCGGGCATCAAGTCGAGCGTGACGGAACTGTCCCACGCGTGGAACGGATCGCCCGGGTTCGTCGAGAAGTACGGGGTGCCGCTGAACGCCGTGGCGCCGTTGATCGGCGGCATCAGCACGAGGTAGCGGCCCGGGTTGGTCATCGCGCCGCCGCCGACGGTGAGTCCGATCTTGTCGTTGTTGAACCACATGCGGTCGTAGAGCATCCAGCCGAAGAAGTTCTGCGCGGGGATGTCGGCGGTGCCGCCGGTGCACTGCACGCCGCCACCGAACTCGCAGCCGTAGTCGACGGTGACGGAGAACGCCCCCTTGCTGAAGACGTCGGTCGAGTCGTCGTGGTACTTGTACTGCAGGCTGTTGTCGGTGTGGAACCGCTGCCGCCCTGTGATGCCGAGCCAGTCGGCGCCGAAGTAGTCGTTGGTCAGCACCGAGATCCTGTCGGTGGGGCGGTACAGGATCTGGAATCCGCCCCCCGGCGCCTCGTTGAACATGCCGTACGACTGCCACCCGTTCACGAGCCACGGCTCGATCTTCAGCTTGTCGCTCGGGAAGAGCTGCAGGCGCAGTCCGTTGAAGAACCAGGGCGTGTTGCTCGAGACGTACGACGGCTGATACGCCCAGTTGTCGAAATTGTAGTAGCTGAACAGCCCGACGTACGACATGAAGATGCCCGCGTCGAGGTTGATGCCGTTCATCTTGTCCCAGTGGTAGCCGCCGTATGCCTCGGACAGGTAGCGGTACGCGCTGCCCAGGTCCCACTGGCCGCGCCCGGGGCTCGCGTCGTTGCGCGGCGTCATCGTCGAGTACATCCCGAACTGCGTCATGAGGCGGCCGCGGACGTGCTCCACGTGGAAGTCGCCGCCGATGCCGAGTTGCTGCAACTGGATCTCGTTCGTGCGCCCGCTCTCCGACGTGCCGACGAGCGTGTGGTCCTGCGGGTGGTTGAAGTCGTAGAGATACGACACGTCCACGCGGAACTCGCCGGTGAAGTACTTGCTGTCGAGCACGGCCGTCTTGGTGCGCGGATTGCCGTTCAGCCAGGTGAAGTCGGCGAAGGCGAACGGATCGGCGGCCTTGGGAGCGGTCTTTGCGGTATCGGCCTGCGCCCGCAGGGTCGTCGTCGCAAGCACCAATGCGATGAGCGTCGATCGTACGTTCATCCGTGTGATCACCGCGCCGGCAAGGCGCGGTCCAGGTCGAGGTTGAGTTGCAGCACGTTCACGCGCGGTTCGCCGAATAACCCGAACAGGCGTCCCTCGACGTGGCGCTCGACGAGCGCCCGCACCATGCCGGATTCTACCGGAGTGCCGCCGCACCGTCGAGCCGCGCCGGACTGGCCGCGCCAGCCGGCGATGGCGGCGGCGCCGCGTCCACCGGCAGTTCGAGCGCCACCACGTTGAGCGCGCCGCGCCGCGTGACGCGCAGCGAGCCGCCATGCGCGCCGGCGATCCACTGCACGATCGTCAGGCCGAGTCCGCGCTCCCCTTCGCGCCGCGCGTCGACGGGGAGCGCGAACGCGTGCCCCGCGCTCGACACCTCGATGGTGGCCGCCCGCCCCGCAGGGTGCACCGAGACGGTCACCGGGGCCTCCGCCGAGCCGTGCCGGCACGCGTTCTCGACGAGCTCCATCAGCGCCTCCTGCAACAGTGCGGCGTTCCCGCGCACCATCACGTGCGGCGCGTCGCCGATGGCGAGCGATCGCCCGAGTCCGGTCGCGCGCGCCCGCATGAGGTCGGTGCACTCGAGCACGAGCCCATCGAGTTCGACGTCATCCTCGAGCCGCACGGGCTCGCCGCTGCGCGCCTCGGCGAGCAGGAACAGCTCGTCGACGCGCCGCCGCATGCGCTCGGCGGCGACGCGGACGCGCCCCAGCGCGCCGCGCGTGCGCTCGGGGTTCGCGTCGCTTGCCGAGAGTTCATGCCCCGCCTCGCCGAGCACGAGCGTGAGCGGCGTGCGCAGCTGGTGCGCCGCCTCGCGGATGAAGCCGCGATTGCGTCGCTGCGCCTCCTCGAGCCGGTCGAGGAGGCCGTTGAACTCCCCGGCGAGCCGTCCGACTTCGTCGAACGAACGTTCGACAGGTAATCGCCGCGACAGGTCCGACGGCGCCATCGCCGCGATCGCGTTGCCCAGCGTGTCCACCGGGCGGAGCGCGCGTCCGGCGAGCCCGTACCCCGCCGCGAGGCTGAGCAGCACGATGAGCGGCGCCGCGACGGCGAGCCCGCCCGCCAGCAGCTCCGTGTCGGCACGGACGCCCTCCGTGGAGGAGAATGCCACGACGCCGAACTTCCACGCGTGCCTCGCGTCGAGCGCGAGCGAGGTCCGCACCGCCGAGGCGCGCAGCGCGGCGCCTTCGTGCGGCACTTCGAAACGCGGCGCCTTCGCCTGCGTCCACGCGCCGAGCACGGCGCCCGGCTCCCCTTCGCGGCCGACCGCCGCGAGCTCGGCGCCGAGTCCGTCCACGATCACGAACGCGTCGCCGTTCGACGGCCATTCCTTCGCCGTCTCCGCGGCCGCGTAGCGGAGCCCTGAGTCGGGTGTGTCTCGTAACTCCCTTCCCACGGCGGCGGCGACGCCCTCCGCCACCGCATCGAGTCGCTGATCGAGGCGCCGCGTCGACTCGCGCCACAGGTACCCCATCGCCCCGATGGCCAGGAAGGCGAGCGCGAGCGCGAAGGCCATTGCGAAGCCGCCGGCCAGACGCAGTCGGAGGCGGCTAAGCGGCACCGGTCACCCCCGCCGGACGTCTCCTATGCCCCATCCGCCACTCCGGGGGCCCGGTCGGTCAGCACGTAGCCCGCGCCGCGAATGGTGTGCAGCAACGGCGCGTCCCCTTCGCGGTCGACCTTCCGACGAACCCGTCCTACCAGCACGTCGACGGCGTTCGCCACCGGGTCGAAGTTGTCATCCCACACGTGCTCGAGGATCTGCCCCCGGCTGACGACCCGCCGCGCGTTGCGCAACAGATATTCGAGCAGCGCGTATTCGCGTGCCGTCACGAGGAGCGGCCGACCTCCCCGCGCGACGCGACGTGTCGCGGGATCGAGCTCGAGATTCGCGAGGCGGAGCACGGGCTCCACCGCCTGCGCCGGACGCCGGGCGAGTGCGCGCAGCCGAGCGAGCAGCTCGTTCACGGCGAACGGCTTGGCCAGGTAGTCGTCGGCGCCGGCGTCGAGCCCGCGCACCCGGTCGTTCACGGCGTGCCGCGCGGTGAGGGCGAGCACCGGCGTGCGGTCGCCGCGCGCCCGCATGCGGCGGCACACTTCGAAGCCGTCGATCCCCGGGAGCCCGATGTCGAGCACGACGAGGTCGTACTCGGTCGCGCCGACGGCGTCGAGCGCGGCCTCGCCGGTCGCGACGACGTCCGCCGCCCATGACGCCTCGCGCAGCACGCGCGCGAGGAAGTCGCTCACCTCGGGTTCGTCGTCGACAACGAGAATGCGCATACGGGAAAGTACCCCACGAAAAACGTGCGCGCACGGCGCTGGGCGCGGTCGGCCCGGACGGTCGGACCCTGGCGGTCAGACTCGGTCGGTCGGACCCCGGCGGTCGGACCCGGGCGTCGGAGCGACGGCCCCCGCATCCGGCGTCCATACCGCGAGCGCCTCCTGCGGGGGCCGTCGCTCCGAGCCCTGTACGGTGCCGGCGCGGTTCCTACGGCTTCTTCGTCGCCTTGGCGCTGTCGCCCTTCGCCTTCGACTTCGCCTTGTCCTTCGCCGCCTCGGCGGCTTCGCTCTTCGGTGTCTCGTGCTCCACCGCGAGCACCTTCCCCGTCATAGCGTCGACATTCACTTCGTCGATCCCCGACTTGCCCGCCGTCGCGAAATCGAACGAGTAGATCAGCTTCCCGTCTTCCTGCTCGATCTCGGCGCTCTTGAGCGTCGCCTTCGGCAACTTCGCCTGCGCCGTCGCGATCGCCGCCTCGGCGGTGACCTTGGCCTTCTTGAGCAGCCCGGGCTTCTCCTCCTTCACCTTCACGCCCTGCGCGGCCAAAGTGGCCGCTGTCAACAGCAGTGGGATCGCCCACGCTGCGAGTCGGATCCGTCGCATCGTTGCCTCCGTCGGTTGCGAACTGCATGCAGCGTACACGGCGAGCGTGTCGCTGCGATGACGCCCGTCACGGCCCGCTGCGCTTGGCGCGCAGGGCCTCGCGCCATCAGGGCTCGGCGCGATGGCCCCCGCAGGAGGCGCTCGCGGTATGGACGCCGGATGCGGGGGCCATCGCGACGACGCCCGGATCCGATCGCACGGAGCCATCGCGCACGGAGCCGAGGAGCCCGGAACCGCGCCGCACGGAGCCACCGCGCGCCGAACTAGGCGAGCCGGTGCCCTCGCCCGCGGATCGCCACCAGCAGCACCGGCACCACGAACAACGTGATCGGTGTCGACAAGGCGAGGCCGCCGATCACCGCCAGCGCCAGCGGCTTCTGCAACTCGCTCCCGGCGCCAAGTCCCAGCGCCAGCGGCATCAGCCCGAACAACGTGCAGAGCGTCGTCATCAGGATGGGGCGAAGGCGCACGCGCGCCGCCTCGCGGATCCCCGTCTCCAGATCCACGCCGTGCTCCATCATGCGGTGCCGCGTGAAATCCAGCAGGATGATCCCGTTCTTCACGATCAGTCCCACCAGCAGGATCAGCCCCATGAAGCTCGACACGTTGAGCGGCGTGCCCGTCGCCAGCAGCAGCACCAGCGCTCCCACGAACGAGAGCGGAGCCGCCGTCAGCACGACGATCGGTTCGACGAACGACTGGAACTGGATCACCATCACCGCCATGACGCTCACCACCGCCAGCGCGAGCACGATGAGCAGGGCGCGGAACGCCGCCTGCTGGCTTGCGTACCGTCCGCCCAGCTCCACGCGAATCCCCTCCGGCACCGGGTGCGCGGCGAGAATCCGCTTCACGTCGTCCATCACGGCGCTCAGCGCGCGCCCCTCGACGCCGGCCGTGATCGCCAGCATCTGCTGCTGGTTCTCGCGCAGGTGCTCGCCGCGCACGTCGGTGGCGGTGAAGTCGGCCAGCGACGCCAGCGGAGACGCCTGGCGCGTGACCGGCGAGAGCACGGGCAACGCCCCCAGCCGGTTGGCGTTGAACCGCACCGAATCCGGCGCCCGCACGCGCACGCCGATCGACCGGTCGTCGAGTCGCACTTCGCCGGCGGCGACGCCCAGCAACGCGCCGCTCACGGCCGTGCTCACCTGCTGCGCCGTCATCCCGAGTCGCGCCGCCTCCGACTCGTGCACCTTCATCTCCATCTCCGCCGCCGGTTCGGCGATCCCTCCGAAGAAGTCGGTGAGCCCTTCCACCTTCTCCACGGACGGCCCGACCGACCGCGCGTAGCCCTCCAGCGCCGCCAGGTCGGCCCCGAAGAGCTTGATCTCCAGCGGCCGCGACGACCCCGACAGGTCGTCGAGCACATCGGAAAGGATCTGGACGAAGGCCACCCGCACGCGCGGTACCGCCACCGCGACCTGGCCACGCACGTCGTCGATCACGGCGAAGATGTCTCGGCGGCGCTGGGAGGGCGGCTTGAGCCGCACGGCGATGTCGCCGCGGTTCTGCTCCGTCGCGAACAGCCCCAGTTCCGCCCCCGTCCGGCGCGACGTGCCCGTGATCTCCGGCGTCGCCGCGAGAATCTGCTCGATGGTGTGCAGCTGCCGGTCCGTCTCGGCGAGCGCCGTGCCGCCCGGGGTCCAGTAATCGAGGATGAACGACCCTTCGTCCATGTCGGGCAGAAAGCCCGTGCCCACGAACGTGTACGCCGCGACCCCGGCGCCCACGAGCAACACCGCCGCCGCGATCATCGCCCGCGCATCGTGCAGCACGTGCCCGAGCGCGCGTTCATAGTGCCACGACATCGCGTCGATCGCCGCGCCGATGCGCGCCAGCACGCCGCGCGGCCGCGGTCGTTCCTCCACGCCTTCCGCGACGTCCTGCTCGGCGTCATGCGCGGTGAGAAACTGCTCGGCCATCAGCGGAATGATCGACAAGGCCAGCGCGAGCGACACGAGCACGCTCACCGTGAGCGTCATCGAGAGCGCGGCGAAGAACTGCCCCGTCACCCCCTGCAGCAGGCCCAGTGGCAGGAACACCACGACCGTCGTGATCGTCGACGACGTCACCGGCCAGATCAGCTCCTGCACGGCGTCGCGGATGGCCGCCGTGCGATCGGTCGTCAGTCGCAGGTGCCGCACGATATTCTCGGTGATCACCACCGCGTCGTCGATCACCAGGCCGATCGCGATGGACATCGCGCCGAGCGTCATCAGGTTGAACGTCTGCCCCAGCAGCTTCATCATGAACACGGTGATCATCAGCGTGAGCGGAATCGCCGCCGCGCTGATCGCCGTGATGCGCAGGTGGCGCAGGAAGAGCAGGAGAATGATCACGGCGAGCAGCGCGCCGATGAGCATCGCGTCGCGTACCGACGTCACCGCATCACGCACGAGCTCCGCCTGGTCGTACACCGGCTTGAGGTGCACGCCGGGCGGCAGCGATGCGCCGAACGCCTGCATGGTGCTCGCCACGCTGTCGGCGATGGCCACCGTGTTGCCGCCCACCTGACGCGTGATGTTGATGAGCGCCGCCGGCCGGCCGTCGCCGGCCACGATGCGCACGTGATCTTCCGTCCCCGGCACCACCGTCGCGAAGTCGCGCACCCGCAGCGCGCCCTTCACGACCACGTTGGCGACGTCGTCCGCCGAATGCGCCTCCTGCGCCGACACCACCAGGTACTGCTTGTAGTCGCGCGCCACGCGGCCGACGGCGTCCACCGCGATCCCCTGCTGGATGGCCGCGGCGAGGTCGTCGTACGTCAGCCCCGCCGCGGCGAGCCGCGAGGGGTCGGCCACGACCTCGATCTCGCGCACGTCGGTCCCCTGCACGATCACGCGCCCCACGCCGGGAATGCGCGAGAGCACCGGCTTGAGCTGGTAGCGCGCGATGTCGTACAGCGTCGCCGGGTCGCCCCCCTCGAGATTGTACGAGAGGATCGGGAAGAGGCTGGGCGACAGCCGCTCGATCTCGATGTCGAGCCCCGGCGGCAGCACGCCGCGAATCTGCTCCACGCGCGTACGCACCAGCTGCAGCGCGTACGCCATGTCCGTCTGCTCGTCGAAGTTGACATTCACTTCGCTCGCCCCGCGAATGGAGCGCGACCGCACGCGCTGCACCCCCGGCACGATGCTCACCGCCTCCTCGATCGGGCGCGTGATGGCGAACACCACCTGCCGCGCGCCCAGCGACGAACCCTGCGCCACGATCGTGATGCGCGAGAAGTTCAGCTCGGGGTAGATCGCCGACGGCAACTGCAGCGCCGCCCACACCCCCGCCACGCTGAGCAGCGTGACGGCGAGATAGATGAAACGGCGCTGTGAAGAGAGGACATCGAACAGCGCCCACTTCCGCGGTGCGTCGCTCACGGCTTGGCCGCCGGCGCGGCGCCGGACACCGGCGCGCCCGTCACGACCTTCGTGCTGTCGTCCACCCCATAGGCGCCCTTCGTCACCACCCGCACGCCCGCCTGCAGCCCGTCGATGATCCACACGCCGCGGTCCGACCGCGCACCCACCCGCACGTCGCGCGCATGCGCAACGTCGCCGCTATCCACCACGAACACCTTGAACCCCTCGCCGGTCGGCACGAGCGCGTCCGTCGGCACCATCACCGCGTTCGCGTGCTCGGCCACCGCCACGCGGCCGAACAGCGTCTCGCCGATGCGCAGCCGGCGCTTCGCGTCGCTCACGGCGACGCGCGCCGCCACGCCGCGGCTCGCCGTGTCCACCACCGCCGCGACGTCCACCACGTGCCCCGTAGCCACCGCCGCACCCGACGCCGCGGCCCCGGCGAAGAACGACACCGCCTGCCCGGCGTGCACGCGCCCCGCATCACCCGGCCCCAGCGTCAACACCACATCGAGCACCGACGGATCGGCCACCTCCACCAGCGCCGCACCGGCATCGGCGCTCGCGCCCAGCACCGCCGCGACGCGCGTGACCACCCCCGCGATGGGCGCGCGCAACACCGACAGCCCGCTCGCGCGGCGCGCGTTCACCGCGTTCGCCGTCGCCAGCGCCAGATCGGCCGCCGCCGTCTCCGCATCCTTGCGCGGCAGCACGCCGGCATCGGCGAGGCGCTTCGCCCGCTCCGCCCCCTTCTGCGCCGCCGTCAGCGCGGCGTCGGCGCTGTGCAGTGCCGCCTCGAACGGCGTCTGATCGAACTCCACGAGCGGGTCGCCGGCCCTCACCGTGGCACCCACCGTCACGAACACCCTGGCCACGCGGGCCGGCCCTGGCGCGCTCAACGACGCGACGTGTCCCGTCCGCGGCGTCACCGTGCCCGTTGCGTCGACCGTCTCGGTGAATCGCTCGCTCGTGGCCGCCTCGACCGTCGCCACGACCCTGGCCTGCGGCGCCGCGCCGGCATCTCCTTTGGTGCCGCATGCCGCGCCGAACGCGAACGTGGCTGCAACGACGAGTCTCTTCATGGATTGGTGCCGGTCGCGGTAAGCGTGAGCAGGTCAAGCAGGCCGAGCGCGTTGCGCGCCGCCGCCACGTCGGTGATGTACTGCGCCAGCGTCTCGCGCGCCGTGCGCTGCGCGACGAGCACGCTCGGCAGGGCCGCCGCCCCTTCGCTGAACGCCGTGAGCGAGAGTGCCGCCACGCGATCCGCGTTCGCCACGAGGCGCGCACTGCGCTCGGCGCGCGTCACCGTCGATGCGGCGGTGCGCCTCGCCAGCGTGATCGCCGCACTCGTCTGGATTCTCGCCAGGGCCAGTTGCGCCCGCGCACGTTCCGCCTGCGACTGCGCGGCGAGCACGAGCGCGTCGTTGCGATTGAACAGCGGAAGCGGCAGCGAGATGCCGACGGTCGGAAGCACTCCCGGCTCCGCACCGGTCGGATCGCCCTTGTCCCACCCCACGGAGAGCGCCGCCCCGGCGAGGAACCGTCGCCTTTCGAACGCGAGCGCCTGCTCGGCCGCGACGACATCCGATTGCGCCGCCGCCACGAGCAGCGGCGCTGCGCCGGCCGCGCCCGCTGCGCCGACGCCGGCCGGAGTCCCGTCGTCGCGCGCCGGCGGCATCGTGAGCGAATCCGACGGCGCCACGGTCACGGCATCGCCCGGCAGTCCCATGAGCAGCTGCAACTGCAGTAGCGCCTGCGCCGCATCGAGCGAATCGGTGGCCGCCGCGTTCGCCAGCTGCCCGGCGCTCACCGCGGCGAGCTGCACGTCCAACTCGCTGCCGTCGCCGGCGTCGCGCCTCAGCCGCGCCAGCGCGAGCAGACTGTCGGCGTCATGTGCCGTGCGGCGTGAGAGCCGCGCCCGAGCCACCGCCGAGAGCGCGCGCGTGTACGTCGTGTCGGCATCGTACGCCACGGCGTACCGTTCGAACCGATACCGATGCTGCGCCGCCGCCCTCGCACCCTCGGCCGATCCGATGCGCACGTCGCGCAGCCACGGCAGGTCGATCGGGATACTGAGGGAGTAGTGTTGCTGCGGCACGGCCTTCGTGTATGACCATCCCGCGGCCGGGTTCTCGAACTGGCGGGCCAGCATCACCCCCGCGCGGGCGAGCGTGGTGTCGGCACGGGCGACGGCCATCCGGGATCCGTGCGCCAACGCCGCAGCCACCGCGTCGGCGCGGGTCACGCCGGTCAAGTCGGAGGCAGCGCCTTGCGCGCGCGCTACGGCCGGCCGCGTGGTCGCGGCCAGCGCGAGCGCGCCGGCCGCGACCCATCGTACCATGTGCATCAGCTACCGCCCGACGATGAGAATGGCGAACGACCCGGGTACCATCGGCGGACGTCCGGCGCGACCACCCGGCTGTGCCGGCGTGGGCGCCGGGCCGAATTCCGCCGCCGGAAGATAACCACGATGCGTCTTCGCGTCGTAGGCCATCGTGCGGGCGCTGCGCTGCGTCGCCGCGTCGCCGAGCGGCGTGTACTGGTCGGCGCTCTCTTGCTTCACCACCGTCATGACGCCGCCTCCGCACGAGGCGAACACCGTCCGCGTCTCGGCGTCGAACGAAGCCGCGTCGGGCCCCGCGCAGATCGGCACCATCGCCACCACCTTGCCGGTGGCCGGATTCGACACCGCCATCACCTTGTTGCCGCACACCGAGAACAGCCGGTTGTTCTTGCGGTCGATGGCGAGTCCCGACGGTCCTTCGCATCCGGGGAGCCAGTAGCGCTTCGTCTCCTTCGCCGCCTTCGTGTCGATGACGACGATCTGCCCCGTGTCGCTCTCGAGGTTCACGAACATCGAGCCCTTGCCGTCGTTCTGCGCGAACTCCGGCTTCTCGCCGAGCGGGATGGTGGCCACCACCGTCCCCTTCGCCGCGTCGATGGCCGTCGCGTTCTTGCCGGAGCCGTTGAACGTGAACACGCGCTTCGACACGTCGTCGTACCAGATCGCGTCGGGGTTCCCGCCGGTGACCTTCACGCTGCCGATGGTCTTGAGCGTCTTCAGGTCGAAGATCGTGACCGTGGTGTCGCGCCCATTGCTGGTGAAGCCGCGGTTGAACTCCGGCGCGAGCGTGATGCCGTGGATGCCGTTCGCCGGCGTGACTTCGCCGATGATGGCGTCGGTCGCGAGGTCGATCACGACCGCCTTGGTGGCGTGCGACACGTAGAGCCGGCGCGCCGCGGCGTCGACGAGGGCGTAGTCCCAGCCGCCTTCGCCGCCGATGGGGATCTTCTTGGTGACGTGGTAGCCCGCCGCGTTCTGGGCGGAGGCGGTCGAGAGCGCGGCGGCGGCCAGCAGGGCGGCGCGCGCGATTCGGGAGCGGAGCATCGGGTCCTCGGCGGTTTGGAGAGCGTCTCCGGTCATCCGGAGCCGTCCAAAGGTGGCCCGTGGCAATGTCAGACCGATGACAGCCGGACGCCAGAGGAACCGACTTCTCGAACGGCCACGGCGCCCGCGGCCTGAGGGGCCGGGGCGCCGCGAAGTGGAGTTGGGGTGGAGTGACCCGGGCGGGTCTCGAACCCGCGACCTACGGATTAAAAGTCCGTTGCTCTACCAGCTGAGCTACCGGGTCGGACGACGTACAAGCTCCACTGATTCAATCGTTTACGATGCCCGTGTCCGCTTCGTCTTTCCAACTCCGCGCTGAACTGTGTCTCGACTTGTGTCAACTCAGGGAACGACGGCGCCAGGGCGGCCGAACTGACGATGAAAGGTAATCGCACACCGGATGTTGCCCAATGCCGCTCTGAGCCTGAGTCAGGACCCGACCCACATCAAGGTCGCCGCTATGAGCCACACTCGCTGTCCGCCCCACTAGACAGAGCGTACCGGAGGGAGGATCTGTGATGTGGCGGGCCATAGTGCCGCCGATGCGCGTCTCCGCTCTTAGAACACGCTCTCGACCTCGATGGCTAGCTATCGCTTCCAACTTATTCGCGCCACCGATGCCTTCTCTGCAACATCACGCGCTTGCTGATCTAACTCCTTCGCCTCTCGAAACCTACCGAGCAGCCTGCAGGCGATTGCCTCTTTTCGTAGCGCACGAACTAGGAAGCCCGGAGAGTAGCTTGCACGCCGCATCATCGTCACACCGTCGTGCAGGAGCGCATGACCGTGAACCCAGTGCAAGGTGAAGAGCAAGCCGAATCCAAGCTCGGTCATCGCCTCGCCGATCGCCCCTTCAGAAGCACCAGCGCTGACTCGCAACTCAAGCACTCTCTCGTAAGCCTCGTTTGCCGACCGGAAGGCGCCCAAGCCCTTCAGTATGCTCGCACGGATCGACAGCACGTTCGACCGGCCGATGTCATCTCTCGGAGTGGCCATATCCGCTAGCCGAAGCGCCCTTTTCATCCCTCGGAAACGGTAACGGAGAGAGCCCACCCGACGAGCCAATGCGTAGTAGGCACTCGCCTGTGCGCTGTACGGAGGATCCCAGGCAGGATCTTCCTCAGCAGAGGGGTTGAGCGTTCTCCAGCGACGGCTGACCGTTTCCATTGAGTTGAGCGCCGCCAGGTAGCCGAGGTCGATGTGTCCGTGCAATCCGTACCATCCGCCTGCTTTGTTCCAGGCAGCGAACACGCGATTCCAATACGGCAGCCACTCTTGGCTCGAATCCTCGAGCCAGGAATAGCGCATGAGTTCTCGTGAAGCGACCCATACTCTTGATAACCGTTGCTGTAGCGAATAGCCGCTGGCGGCATGATCAAGACACGCGTCGATGATCGTCACGTTCGGCCGCTCGGGGCCCGAAAGCACGGTGCCTCCTAGCCATTCGACGTGCCCGTCGGAAGGTTGGCTCTCGACACTCCTCCAGAGACCGAGGAGAAGCGCCGAGTAAGCGCTCTCGATACGTCCAAGGGTCGAAAGTTCTCGTGCGGCAACCTTATCCACGAAGAAGTTGCAGAGGGACTCGGCTTGCTGCACCGAATGCGCCGTGTACCAACTCGCCTCAGGCAGCGTCTGTCGGAGCAGCCGGAGCATTTCGACCGTTCTCGGCGCTCTGGTAATATCAGAGCGCTCGACGACGACGATCGGTCGGCCGCGCAGCGCGGCATAAAAGAGCTCGATTTCGAAGAAGCTGACTTGCGATGATTGCGTCGATACTTTGATTGCGCTCCCAGCTCGATCAGTTCCTACCAGCACGAGGTACAGCGGAGACTGGTCAATCTCGGCGAGCAGGTCGTCAACTCGGCGCAACGGGTCGAACTCGCCGTCTTCTTTCGGATGGCTTATCTCGTCGACCCAGACTGCGTTGTCACCGTACTGCTGCCCGTGGGCGTGGATGCGCGCACGTTCCTCACGAATACCAGGCATCAACTCGCCGTCGAGCGTCGAGGACAGAAACACCAACGGTCTCGGACGACTTCGTTCTAGTGTATGCACCGGTTCGGTCTCGGATGACGCGCGCGTACCCAAGAAAAGCTTCGTCTCCGTCGCACCTGCCGCAAGGATCTAGCTGCAAATGGTACGGCGATCTTCGCCGGGTCTTCTCGCCTCCACCCGTGCGGCGAAAATCGTCGCCCGGCCATAGCAACTCGTGCGAGTCGGGATGGAGGCTATCGAGGTCTCTCGACATTCCGCCTCATCGCGCCGCGTTGCTGAGCAATCGTCGCGGGCGTGCTCTGACCTACCGGACCTGCGACACACCAATGCCCATCCGGGCATCCCAAAGTGAAGATTCTCGGCATCTGATTCCCGAATTCGGGCTGTCGCCGGATGCAAACACCTCGGACTCCACTTCCAAAAGGCGCGCAGACGGCATGTCCGATGTGGGGCAACAGGCCGAGACCGCTCGTCGCAACACGAACTTGATGACGACGCGTTCCGCGTTGTTCGACATCTCAGATGCAGTCTCCCGTTCGTGGACAATTCAGAACACTCGGACAGCGCGAGGTGCCTGCGCATTACGAACTGAGTCGGGTTAGCGCGCGTATTTCGCGTTGACTCGCGCGGCAATCGCCTCAACGAAGATCTCTTCGTCAGCCGAGAGGGTTCCGCGTCGGACCACCGCGATGGTCGCTGGATTCGCATGCGACTCGGTGGCGTCCACGAGAACGTCGAAGAGCGGGGTCTCGTCGATGCGCAGCTCCACCAGTCCGACGAACCGCGAGAGAAGCGTCCGAGTTGTGATGGTGCCTATGCCGTCCGCGGACAGTCCGAATCCGTATGCGCGACGCTGGTAGCGCGTGCCCCGTTCATAGCGCACGCTGAAGACGACGCGACCACTCGCGCGCGGCATCGCGACGCTCGTCGCCTGCGCGACGGCCATCGCCAGCTGACGCAGACGTTCGAGCGTGAGGCGCAGCTTCAGCGGAACCGGAATCATCATCATCAGGACGACCGAATCGTTCACGGGCGCCTCCTCGTCCGGCCAAGCCAAGCTCAGGCGCGATCGGAGGCCCTTCGGCGTCGTTTCCGATGCCAGCGTGCCAATCGCGTACGGACCTAGTCGATCATCGTGCACGTACACCCCCAGCAGGTTCGACGCTTCGTCTCGGAAGCCGATCGCGTCGTCTGTTCTCGGGGGGAGCGCGCCGCGCTTCAACCCGACGCAGGTAAGAGCATGTCCGGGACCGGCGCCCGATAGTGGGGCGATGGCCAGAATCGGCGGGAAACCGGAATCGGTATACGCTTGGAGGTACGCGCGATCGAGGTCGGGACCGCGTCCTTGGATGACGAGCGGCGCCAGCCCGAAGGCGCGAGCGGCCTCGCACATTTGGATCATAGACAGCCCGTCGGCCGGCAATGTGCGCCCTTCCTGCAGGAAGTAGCGGGATGCTGCTTCCGTGATCGCCGCTGGCGTGGGCACGCTCATCGCCTCATCGTGCGCCACACGATGGAGCGCACTCCAGAGCGCTGTCGTCGCGCACGCGCTCACCCCCTGATCCTGCTGCTGGAAGGCGAGGCCGTCCACCTGCAGCGTGAAGCCAGCCAAATGGGCCGTGTAGGTGCGAACGGCGCCGAACGTGCGCGTGGCCCCCGAATCCGCCGCGGCGCCGAAAGGGGACACCACGGTGCGTCCGAGCGGGGTCGCGGACAGAGGCCGGATGACGCTAAATCCCAGATAGCCGGCTTGCAGCGTCGCCTCGACGCGGCCGACGTCGGCCTGGGCGTCCATCATCCACGCGGCCCATTGCGCATCGTCGAACGCGGTGCGAAAGAAGTGCAGTCGCTGACACGCGTTACTGTAGGAACGGAGACTGCGCGAGTAGAACAGACTCAGATCATCGATCCAATCGCGGTCTATGTAGTGCGTCTCTCGCACCACGGTCCGGCAGCCGAGCTTCTGCAGGTACTCGCCGAGATAGCCGAGTTGGGTCGGCGGCCAGTCCCGATCTATGAGCCCGCGCGGTGCCGGAAACAGGGATGACAGCGATCCGGGGAACTGCTGGACCACCAGTGCTGGCGTGGCGTAGTCGTGGCCGCGCGGCTCCAGCATCGGCGCGGTCACGACTTAGGCCGAGGCGCGCAACTTCAGATTCAGGATCTCACTGCCTGGGTGCGCCTCCGTCTGTTCCCGATCAGCAAGCGGTTTTACGATCCGCCATGCCTCATCCAACATTGCCCAAGCGCGCTGTTGTGCCTCGGTCGGCACGTCGGACGCGTTCGGGGCGGGAACGTTTGATGTGCGATCGAGCGACGCACGGTGGCGATCAGACTTCGGCATGCGCACTCCGCGCCAGCGTGCGCTGGCGACTGATTGGGGCATCGGCGACATCGGTTGTGAGCTGCTACCGGTGGCTACCGACGACGTGTCGCTTCGTGGGCGTCGAGCAATGCTGCAGTGACTCGACGGACTGTGTCAAGAGTCTCGGCACTTGCGCGCGACGCGCGCAGGAAGAGGGGATCGATGTCGTGCGCCTCCACGCCAGCGTCGCGCCCGAGGAGGGCATCGACAGACATCTCCAGGGCGTCTGCCAATCGGACGAGTGACTCGAGCGACGGGATACGCTGCGCGGTCTCGAAATGGGACACGGAGGCCGCCGCCATCCCGGCCTTTTCGCCGAGGCTGGCTTGTGTCAGCCCCCGCACCTCCCGGGCGCGTCGCAAGTTCGCTGCGAGGGAGGCACTCTCGGGCCGGGCCTCAGCCATCGGCTCAACTGGACTTGACATGAAGAATACGATGTAGTAGTGTTAGCCTATACGCTGGCGTACAGTTGTATACGCGTACGCTAATACACCGCCGACCGTTCGGCAAGGAGCCGTAACCCAATGTCTGAATCCCCAGAAGGTCACCCCGCTCCGCCGAAGGATCCGGGCAAGCCGTTGTTCATCTTCGTGAACCGCCGCCGTTTTGACGAAGGCGACGGGGTTCTCCATCAGATGACCGGTGCCCAGATTGCCGCTCTGATCTCTGTACCTGCGGAGAATGCGGTTGTGCGGCGTGAGATCGACGGGCACGAGGGACCGGAGATTCCGGTGACCGAGAGCATCGCGGTTCATGCCGGCGACCGATTCTTTGTCACGCGCAAGATCGTCGAGGGTGGTCATGCGTGAGCGAGTGGAGCGAGAACTCGCACGGCTGCGCGATGGAGGGCAGTCCGTCGAACTCATCACGGGGTCGCGCACCGTCGTTCTCTTTCGTGCGGTACCGACGGCCGGGGCCCCACGCGGGTTACCCACGGAAACCGACGTGATCGTGCCGGTGCCGGATGGCTACCCGGCGGCGATGATTGATCTCGCCGGATTGCCGGCGGGTTCCCCCCTGCTGCCCGTCGTGCGGGGCGGCCCGAACAACCAGGGAGCGGTCGAAGCGGATGGTCGCCAGTGGCAGCTCGCGAGTTATCACCCGCACAACGGGGGAGGCGGCCCACCGTGGGACGCGACCCGACATGGGTTTGACACGTACTTCGGCGAATTGGTCTCATGGCTCGCGCGCCTGAACTGAGGGTGAGTGCCGAGACCTCAGTGCGTGTCCGTTGCGCCGCCCCTGAGTGGCACGCGCTTACGGAGCTCTTGTTTCGCCGGTATCCGGAGCAAGAGTGGGCGAGCTACGTGCAGTGTGGCTGGCATGAAGGATCGTCCGGCCTCACACTGACGCTGGCGAACGTCTCCGCGCCCCGTGCCGACGACATGGACGACGGCGTCAGCCATGTCGTCCTTCGCGAGTCGTACACGCTGCGCATGGGACTCAGTGCGGACCACCATCCGCTGGCACTCGGCGTAGTGCACTCACATCCCGAGGGCTGCGCACCTATGCCGAGTTGGATCGACGACGACATGGATGCGTATCTGTCGACCTACTTCGTCGACTTCGCGCCCGGACGACCATACGTCAGTCTGATCGTGTCGCGGCATGGGACCACGATCTCGGTTTCGGGTCGCGTCTGGTGGCGCAACGCCTGGCATGCAGTCACGGCCGTGCACGTGGAGCGGACCCCGGTCGAGTGCTGGATTGCGGGACGGCGACCAGCGACGCCTCCTCGGGGGCTCGCGCGCGTCGCACGTCTGTCGTCGGCGTTCGGCGCGGAGGCCAGCGACCGACTGCGTCGCTCGTGCGTGGCCGTCATCGGAGCGGGAGGCACCGGATCGGCGGCGATCGAAGCACTGGCTCGTGCCGGCGTTGGCCGACTGATCATCGTCGATCCGGATCACATCGAGGAGTCGAATCTCGAGCGCGTGCACGGGAGTACGCCTCAGGACGCAGCGGAGGCGCGGGATAAGGTGCGCGTCGCGTCAGAGCACGTGCGACAGATTGCCCCTAATTGCGACGTCACCGCGCTGGTGGGCCGACTTCCCCAACCCGAGGTTGTCGAAGCCCTCCTCGCTGCCGATGTCGTGCTCGGCTGCACGGACTCGCATCACAGCCGGCTGGCCTTGAGCGACCTGGCGGTTCGATTCCTCCTGCCCTCCCTCGACGTCGGCGTCGCACTCGAAGGCGGCGACGGCCGCGTGACCGGACAGATCATTCAATTCGTGCGCTATTTGGCAGCAGACGCTTGCGCGTGGTGTCGTGCCACCATCGATCCGGTCCGCCTCGCGCAAGAATTGGCTTCGCCGGCCGAACGGGCGCGGCGCCTATCCGCCGCCGCGGAGGCGATCGCGCGCGGCGAGCCCGGTGATCCCTACTGGAGACACGAACGGCAACTCGATACCGTAGGCTACCTCACAACGACTGCGGGCTCGCTGGTGGCCGGCTACGCCATCGGATGGCTGACCGCGCGGTTCGATCCACCGTTTGCTCGCCTGCAGATGAACGTGACCGCACCAGGGCTCGAGACCATCGACTGCGACACGAACCCGCGCGACGATTGTGTGTGCCGCCGAATGCGAGGATGGGCGGAGCAAGCCAGCAGCGAAGCCTTCGTCGTTGCGCCCGCGCACTGGCCGCCGGTGGAAATACTGTCGTAAGCGATTGGCAGCGGCGGTGAACTCGCACTGAGGGTCGCCTGGGCGGTACGTCTCGCGGGCACACCAAACACACTGCGTTCTCTTAGGACGAGTAGTTCCGTGCGTACGATCGTACCACCCGACACCAGAGACCCGGACGTCCTCCCCGAAGCGGACTCACACAGGCGGTGAGTTGGTGGGGTGATCTTGCCCGGTACTGGGCCGGCAGGGCATCCATCGGGGAGTGGGACGCGAGGCCGTCATGCGGCCGGATCGTGATGTAGACGTGCCGCCATGCTTCGATGCAGCGCTGCGCATCGCGGAGCGCCGTAAACCAATTCACGGCGAGATACTCATCGCACCACTTGCCGTCGATGACCCCAGGCTTGGCCCGTGCCCGGCGGTCCAACTCCTTCGGTTGTACACTGAGCGCGGCATCCTTCCTCCTTGGAGGCATCTCTCCAAGATGTGAAGCCCAGAATTGCTAACTCCACTTGGACCTCCCCCCATCCTGACCGGGGTTCTCGGGTTCCTTCTTTAGGTATCGGGAAGGAGGTGCGAGTCGTGTACCGGTGCGTATGACGAACAGTTGCCGGGACTTACTTGCTTGCAAGCATGGGCCCATTTGGTGTAACTTGCTTGCTAGCAAGCAAACAGGAGAGATACCAATGCCCAGAAAGAAGGAACCATCGAGCGGTCGAGTATTCGACCCGGCGGCCGGCGGAAGGGCGCGCGCGGCGAAACTGTCCCCGGAGCAACGCAGCGAGATTGCGCGCATCGCCGCACATCACCGATGGGAGGCTGCGGGACGGTCACGCGCACGGGCCACGCACGAGGGCGTGCTCAAGCTCGGCGACTTGGACCTTCCAGTGGGAGTGCTTGAGGACGGCACTCGCGTCATCACGAGTGCGGCGGTGCTGACGGCTCTGGGCCGCAGATGGCGTGGTAGGTACGAACGTACCAACTTGCCCAATTTTCTCGACGCGATGAACCTTATTCCATTCATTGGCAACGACTTACTGGACGTGCTCTCTCCAGTTGAGTTTGTGGGGATCAACGGTCGCCAGATGCGCGGGTACAGGGCGGAACTCCTGCCGTTGGTGTGCGATGTCTATCTCTCCGCGCGACACGAAAAGAAGCTCACGAGGCGGCAGGAGGTCATCGCGACACGAGCCGAGATGCTCGTTCGCAGCCTGTCTAAAGTTGGCATTGTCGCCCTCGTCGACGAGGCGACGGGCTATCAGGAGGTTCGCGACCGCCTCGCATTGCAGGCGCTGCTCGATCGCTATCTCGCGAAGGAACTTGCCGCTTGGGCCACGCGATTCCCCGCCGAGTTCTATCAGCAGATCTTTCGACTTCGATCATGGGGAGAGGCGACGAATACGAAGACACCGCGAGTCGTCGGCAAGTACATCAATGACGTGGTGTACGCACGTCTCGCACCTGGTATTCTGGCCGAGCTCCAGGAGCGCAACCCGGTTGATGCGCACGGGCGCCGTCGCGCGAAACATCACCAGTGGCTCACCGAAGACGTCGGGCACCCAGCGCTCGCTCAACACCTGCACGCCGTCACCGCGTTGATGCGAATCAGCGACAGCTGGGACGAGTTCAAGTCCAAGCTGGAACGGGCATTCCCGCGAAAGACGAAACTGAGTGACCTGCCGCTCTTTCAGGGTGCAGCATAGGCTCGCACGCCCCACCTTGACCGCGCACGTGCAGTGTTGACATCACTCTGCGGTCGAATCGTGGTTCGGAGTGCGACGTCTCGAGAGACCGTTCGCCACCGCCCCGATCCAGGCCCGGAGTCGAACGCGCTCGTCTGGCGGCACCGGGAGCTTGGCCACACGGCGGATCAGCTTGTGCGTGTCGATCAACTCGTGCTCGATCAGGACACTGACATAGCTGAAGTCCTTGTCGCGCCCGGCCGCAAGCTTGCTTGCGGCCAAGTCGTGCAGCTCTGGGCAGATGACGACGATGGGCGGCCGTCCCACCGGCACCCTGAGGCAGCGGGTCTCCCACCTCGCTGGGAAGGTCGCCGTTTCAAAGCCGACGCCCTGGACATAGAAGCCGTGCGTCAAGTGGAATTGCGACTGCTCGCCGAGCTGACCGTCGATCGCTTCCCACCGCTCCGGGTGACGATAAGGGACCACATCGAGTTCGACCGACTGCTTGAGCGCCGCGGGAGGATCCGGGTTCAGTGCCAGGATCGCCTGCGAGCCGAAGACGAGCAATTCGTCCACCGATGCTACAGCGGCCGCAGATCGGATGGCGTGGAGGAACTCTTCGTACGTCATGGGTTCGGACCGCTCTTGACCTGGCGCGTGCGGCCGGAGCGTTTCGTCGCGCGACGCACCTCGGTGTGCGCGGCGGGAGACGGGTCGGCGGCGCGCCCCTCAATCAGCGTTTGCCGTTCTGCGTCGGTGAGCGCGCCGACGAATGGCAGGGACTGGCGCAACTCGTCCGCGCGCTCTGACTCCTCGCGCAGGAGCGTCGCGAGTTGTCCGACCGTGAGCGAGGCCAACAGCCCTTGCCACTCGGTCAGGACCAGCCGCTCCGTATCGCCAGCCACCGCGAGCCGGCGATCAATGAACACACGGGCGCGATCGATGAGTTCTGGCTCGCGCAGCAGCTTGGCCGCGATCGCGTCGGCGATCTGCCGCGGGCGTTGACCCGACGAGAAGGAGTGCGCGCGGTCGCCAAGGCCCGGTGGCGTCGGGGTGAGGGTATTGGCGACCAACAAGTCGAGCGGCGCCGGACCATGCAAGAGTACAATGTGCTCGAGCGCACGGCGCCGGGTCGGCGCGAGGCGAAGCAGGTCGGCCCGCTGCAGCGTGCGGAGGGCAATGATGAGATGCTGTGCGAACTGCACGTTGTTGCAGCCGTTCCGCAGCGTGAGCTGCACGTCCACCGGGAGTGACGTCTCGGCGAGTACGGTGAGCGTTAGGGGATCGGTAAAGCGATCCTGTTCGGCAGCCACGGGTCCTTCAATCCACGCCGAAGTCAGCGCCGCCCCTGCCCCTGCCGTGATCTCTCGCAGACGCCGCTGAATCTCCAGCCAGCGGCTCGCTTCCGCCTGAAAAAGTTGCGCGAGGGTTCCGGCGAACGGATGTGATCGGTGCAGCTGCACTTGCCGCGACCGTCCTCGGCCCACGTATGCGACCAGCCCGGCCGCCTCCAGGACGTCGAGCACTGGGGGGAGACCCCGAAGGTGCTGGCGTGCGCGACGGGCGAGTTCGGCTTGCGAGAGTGGGGTCTGCGTGGCGACCAGCGTGCGGAGGACGCGGACCGCTCCAACGGTTCCTAATAGATGGTCAAGCGGAGTGCGTAGCGCGCTGCTTAGCGGTCGCGGACGTGGCATGCCGGCTCTCCTTTCGGATGCGTTTGATAACGCAATATATTACGTGTGTACTGTAATATATTGTGTATTATAATGCAATACTCTGCATTGCTAGATGTGCGGAACGGCAAGTCGAGTCCGGAATCCTCGCCCACGTTCAGTCGACCCTCTCGTGCGCACGGGCGCAGAACCCGTCACTCGGTGCAGCGTAAACGAAGTTGGCGAGGCACTTCTCGAGCGCGGCACCAGCGGTCGATGGAGAGAACCGTCACGAGGGGTACCAAAACGCCGCGGCGGCGCAGCGCCACAGACAGTATCGCCGGCACCGAACGCGCACAGCTATGGGAGAGTGAGCGAACTTGATTTGCCTAGACTCCGATCGACCACAAAACCGAATAAACTCCGATCCACCAGGCCCGTGGGCCAGCCGAAAGAGCGCGAGGTTTGACGATCTCGGTCAGACGGTAAAATGGACAAAGAATAAGAACTTGCATAATTTGTGTTGACTTCTGCAAGACACATCGCTTGTTTTCTTGGAACGGCCACTCTCCGAGGATTGCAGCGTGATACCGAGCCAACAGCACGTACAGAAACTGCTGGATGAGTTCCACCCGACCATCGCGGAGGCCGGTCGCGCGGCCTTCGAACGCTGGCTCAAGATCCCGCCCGTCGAGCGCGTGGCGCTCCACCATGCGCGGACCTATGCCAACGTCATCTGGGCGCTCTTCCGCGACGAAGCCATCGCACGCCTCGGAGCGCACCCCAACATCCGACTGACGCACCGGCACAATACCCTCGGGATCATCGCCCACGACCGGCTCATGCTCCGATTCAAACGCGTGAACCGCCGAGGGAAGTCGCGAAACTTCCCTACCCTGACCAACTTGGCGTTCTATAGCCAGCTGGAGATACCCGGCATCCCGGCGTCGTGCCCGCGCGCCGAGATCGGGTGGCGAGAAGACGCACTACGCCTGGGCCTCGAGGCGCTCGAGATCGTCATGCGAGACGGCGCGACGCTCGCGTGGCGCTACTCCATCTTGGATCAGGGTGGGGCGTCGGTCACACCCCTCATCGCCCCGAACCCGACGCCGCGCCAAGGCAGCGAACACAAGTCCCAAGTCCGCGGGCGACGGCGCAAGCGCGACGACTCGCAGGAAGCTTAAGCGCGCACGCAGGACGGTCGCGGCCGGATGACCCGCGGCCATCCAACTCCCTCTGAGCCCTCCCCCATGCCCATCAACGCGCGCCTCCTCACGCTCGCCCGCGAAGCGCGTGAGCTCTCACAGACCACGCTGGCCGAGCGTGCCGGCCTGTCGCAGGCGCTCCTCTCGCGATTTGAGAATGGCCTGCGCGAGCCATCCGACGAGCAGCTCGCGGCCTTGGCCTCGCATCTCAACTATCCCGCTTCGCTCTTCCAGCAGCCGGACGAGCCGGTCCCCCTGCCGCTGACCTTCCATCGCAAACGAGCCAAGCTCTCCAAGACGGCACAGGATCGGATTCACGCGCAGATGAACTTCGCGGTCATGCATGTCGAGCGATTGCTCCGCTCCGTGGAGCTCGATACCGACCTCGAGTTGCGACCGGCAGATCCAGAAGAGTTCGGCTCTGCAGCCAACATCGCGCGCAGTCTTCGCGCCTTCTGGCAAGTGCCGCATGGTCCTGTCGGGGACCTCGCAGCACTCGCGGAACGGGCTGGCGTCGTCGTCATCGTGACCGACATTGGGACCGACGACCTCTCCGGGTTTAGCGTGTGGAAGCACGGCGGACGACCGCTGGTGCTCGTCAATGCACGGAAGCCCGCGGATCATCAGCGGCACACGCTTGCCCATGAACTCGGGCACATCGTGATGCATCACCGGGCCCTGGTGTCGGAGGCCACGGACATCGAGAAACAGGCTGATGAGTTCGCTGCGGAATTCCTCATGCCGGAGGCGGATATTCGGCCGCAGTTGGAGGGGCGGATCGATTTGGCGAAACTCGCCGCGCTCAAACCGGTCTGGCGAGTGTCGATCGCGTCACTCCTGATGCGCGCTGGAACGCTCGGCCTCGTGAGCACGCGATATCGGACCTACCTCTGGATGATGCTTGGAAGAAGCGGGTATCGACAGCGGGAGCCGCAAGAACTGGACTTTCCCCCAGAACGGCCGCACCTGCTGCGTGACCTGTTCGAATATCACGTCAAGGAACTCGGGTATTCGGAACAAGAGATAGGAGCGCTACTGCACCATGAGCCGAACGAGATCCGAGCGTTCTACTTCAACACGCCGACCGCTGGCCTCCGGATGGTGACGTAGCCGCCGCGCTGCCGCGCGAGCCCCGCGACCGATTGGACAATGGTCGCCAGAGGCTATGAACTGAGCCCGAAATGCCTCACGAACGGGAGTACAGAGCGCCTGCGCGGTCGTCCCATACACTACACGATGCGCTGAAGTCTTTCCCTGCCTGAGGTCGCTACGCATGATCCAAGGGCCTCAGTCCTTCCCGTGCGGTGGTTGCTGCGATGAGTCGGAGCGAACCGAATTCGGACACTGATTGGCCGCGCGGAGCACAGCGTCCGAGTAGGCGGCGCGGTGGCTGGATTATGCGCTTGCGCCCTGCGTGCATTTCGGAAAGGTTGAAAGCGTGTTCCTAACTCGGCGCCGAGTGTGGAGCACTACTGCGACGAATCAACGAGTTCACTCAACACTTGAACGGCCTATGCAACGGCACGCGGTACCTAATGGCACCGAGCAAACGCACGCGAGGAGGAAGTCGCGGAGACTGTTGGTCGTGAGCGCAGCGCTTGCTTGGTTAGGTGGATGTCGGGACGCTGAAGTAACGCGACCGGAAGGGTTGCGCGCCCTACCGTTGGCTGCGCAGCAGGTCACGTTGACGCAGGCGCGGCGGCGGCCGGAGGAAGCGGAGATGTACGACTTGGCTGCCGTCAACCCTTCCTCAGCAGGGTTCTATCTCGACCGAAGCGGCGCGATGGTCGTTTGGGTACACGACGCGATCGAAGATGCACGGTCGCAGCGCGAAGTGACGCGCCTCATCATGAACGGACGTGTACGGGCACCGCGCGGAATCGCAACGCCGGTTGTTGTGCGGCGAGCGCAGTATACGTTCGCTCAACTCGCCACGTGGCGAGACGTCGTCTACGATTCAATACTCTTCAAGCAGCGAGGTGTCGTCTCGCTTGATCTGGACGAGACGGTGAACCGAGTTGCGATTGGTGTGACGCCGTCCGACGGTCCTGCTCTTCGCCCACAGCTCGCCGCGTATCTCGCGCGCCTCGGCGTCGACACTGGTGCGGTTGAGTTTCGCACCGAAGAACCAGCGCGGCCGACCCGTGGTCTCGGACTCGGAGGCATGATTCCTGGCAACCTGCTCTATCGCTCTGACACGATGGTGGGAGGCATTGTCATCGGAATCGAGAATCAGTATGCCCCCAGCGGCAGGGCGGAGTGTTCGCTCGGGTTCGTGGCCGACTACAACGGTGTGCGGGGCTTCGTCACCGCGTCGCACTGCACACCGTACGAGTTCGGGGTCGATTGGTCGCTGGTGCATCAGGACTACGGCGGCAGAGTCGTTGGCTACGAGTATGCCGATCCGCAGGGGTACCAATGCGGATACGGCATGTGCAGAGGGAGCGACGCAAGCTTCTTCAAGCTCGACGACACGGTACCGTCCTTGCGCGGATTGATCGCGCGTACGCTGAGTGCCGCACCTCCAGGCACAGGTCCCGGCTCAACGACGAGCGACGCGTCTCACCCCTATTTCATCGTTACCGGCGTTGATCAAGGCTACTACTTCGTCGGCATGAACGTGCAAAAGATGGGATGGAAGGCAGGGTGGACGTCCGGAGCAATCGTTGGTACCTGCGTCGATCACCAGAACGGACCGTGGTATTCGTTTTACGGAACTACATGCGCGTACCAAGCCACGTACGCCGATAGCAGTGGGGACAGCGGAGGTCCAGTGTTTACGTTCCCTGGAACCGCGGGCGCCGTTGGGGATCTGGTGGAACTCGCCGGAGTACAGTTCGGAGAACGCACCGGGTACGCGATGTTCAGCAAGTTCAGTCGTATCAACAATGATTTCGGAGGGAACCTCGTCGCGACGCGCCCGCTTACCCTAGGGACGCCCTCGGTGAGTGGCGCGATGAACTACAACAATCCCAGCATCAGCTGGGCCGCCGTAACCGGTGCGACACGATATCAGATCATCCGCGTGACGTTCGACGGCTCGACTGTGCGGGTGGACTACCTGCCGCAAGTGACGTCTACGTCGTTTGTTGATGGAGTCACGCTAGCCACCTCCTACAACGGCACGACGCCGATAGGCAGTGGCATATACGCGTGGTACCAAGTGATTGCAATCGGCGGCTCGAGCGAGCTGTCGGCTCCTTCCACGGCCGTCTGGTTCCAGACGACGAACACATGTACGGGTCGCTGCTGACCGCCTAACGCGATTCTATGCTGGGGCAACGTCGCACGGTGGGCGTTGCCCCATCCCAGGCGTTTCAAGAATAGGGCGTCCGGCCGTGAGCGCGTCGAGGCTGCACACGAGCGTACCTGCACCATTCTGAGAAATGGAGGATGTTCCGATGGGAATCTCGAGAAAGGTTCTGCTCTCCACCGTGACCTGCGTCGCGCTCGGGCTCTCGCTACCGTGGCAGCTGTCAGCCCAAGTGGACCCTTCGTGGAACGTCGGACTGTCTCTCGGGGCTGGAATGGCGCACGTTGCGCCCGGCCCGGACCCAGTTCGCCAGAGCGGTACCGTGGTGCTCGTGGGTGCGAGCGTCAGCAAGCACCTCGCTTCGCAGCTCGCGCTCGGAGTGGAACTTGAGTTGCCAGTGTGGGAAAATGCGTCGGACTGCATTCAGGGCTTCACCGTGTGTGCACCCGCCGCGCGATACAAGAGTGCCCACTTCGCCGCCAGTTATTCGTTCAGCGCGAAAAGAGAAGCGTGGATACCGACAGTGACTCTCGGAGTTGGCGCAGCGAGACTGGCCGCTGCCGAGTGGGGAACGCAGACGCTCGCGCGGGAGGAAACGCTCGCAAGCTACGAGCTGGGGCTCGACGTCCCAGTTGCGGTTCTCCGTTACGGTGGAGTGATCCTCGGATTTCGTAACGCTTGGGTTCACGGGGCCACTGGTGGAGCGGTCACGACTTGGAATGTCCGTCTAGGCTACGAACTGTGGCTCGTGAGCTCAAAGAACCACTGAGACGACGTTCTTTCGCGGAAACCCTGCGCGACATCAGAAGTGGCTCCGTTCTTCAGTACAGCTAAACGGGCTTGGATATGTGGAAGCGGGGTGGATCAGGCCGCCGCGGAAAGCGACGACCGGGTGAAGTATGCTTCGCCGGGCGTCTGATCCGCGAGACTCGAGTGTAGACGGCGGGTGTTGTAGAGGGTGAGATAGCGACCGATGCCGGCCGTCGCGGCGGAGACGGTCTCGTAGCCATGCAGGTACACCTCTTCATACTTGAGCGAGCGCCAGAGCCGTTCGACGAAGACGTTGTCGCGCCAGCAGCCCTTCCCATCCATGATGAGGCGGCTGCCGTGATCGAGCAGCAGCCCTGTGAAGGCCGCACTGGTAAACTGGGTGAATTCAGCCGCCCGGTCGTCCACGAGACGTCGGGGCCGCCCGCTGGTCTGAGCGTCGTCGCTGACGCCACGAGACGCCTCGTGCAGCGTGCCCGCGACAAAATCCGTCCGCGCTGTTTGCCGGGATGCCCGCTGCCGCCGCGGCGCTCTTCGCGACGTCGTTCACTTGGGCGATTTTCGACTGCTTCCTCACGGCGTCTTCTCAAAGGCCGGGCACGGTTGGCCGCGCGCGACGTTTGGTGTGCCGTAGACGCGTTGGCCACCGGCCGCCTTGTAGTCGGCGACGTTCTTCGGGGCGTACGCGAGACTCGTCATGTGCTGCCGGTCTTCCGTCGCCTGGTGCAATCCCTCGGACGCGGAATCCGCCTTTCCGATGGGACGGAGGATCGTTCCCAGGAGACGGTACTTGAAGCTCATCGAATCGTGGAGTACCGAGTTGAAGCACGCCTGATAGGGCGCCAAGAACGCATCGTCGACCGCAAGGCCCTCCGCCTTCGCGCATTCGACGATCCAGTGCAGCGCTTCATTCGCCAACCCGTCCGGCGTATAGCCGCCGCCGACGTCGGAGTGTACTCCCGGGAACCACGCCTGCTGAAGCGTGCCCTTCCATCCGGCCGGCCGCTCCCACACGCTGGGCGCAAACGGCTTGCGCCGTTCCTCGATCGCTAGCGCCTGGGCTGCGCTAACGATGTGATCGTTCAAGCTGATGTCGTGATACTGGTACTTGTTGCGATTGAGCAGCTGTCCGAGGGCCCCCGGCGCTCCGAGGGCACCCACCGTGTCCCACACGCCGATGAAGCGTATCGTGGGAAAGCGCGACTGTCCGCGGACTCCGTGGAAGGCCTGCTGCCACGCGGCGGAGCCGGGCTTCGCGCCGTTTTGATAGCAGCCGTACACCTCCGGCAGCCAGTAGTCATCCTGCTTTTCCAGCAAGCCGACCGCGTTCAGGAAGCCGGCGAGTGTACGCACGGTGAACGCGCCGCGACTGAAACCGAACAGGAACAGCTCGTCGCCATCCGCGTAGTTGTAGAGGATGGATCGGTAGAGGTCGCGGACGTTGCGTTCGACCCCATCCCCGAAGGCGCCGCCGGTGATCTTGTCCAGCGGCCCGCCCGTACCGACGCCCTCGTGATAGATCACGACCTGCGAGACGTCGCCCGCCTCCGGCGGGATGGCACGTGCCAGTTTGGTGACGTTCGTCGGTCGGCGCTTCTTCGTTTTCTGGTCGACTTGATCGCGGTTGTTCCACGTGCCATCGGCGCAAATGATGATGCGTTTCATGGGAGGGGACCTCGCTCGGCGTGGTGGCCGAAGTTCGGAGACATCGCCTAGTCCTTCGGCATGTTGGCCTTGTTCGCGAACCCAATGGCCGTGATCGGGTGGATCTCCCAGCACGTAACGGCGTGCCGCTGCTGCTTTCCTCGTTGGCCGCAGCCGGGGTAGTGGTGATGGTCGAAGAAGAGCTGGCCTTCCACGAAGACCCAGGTCTTTCGCTGCAGCAGATTGCCTTTGCCCGAGGAGACTGCTCCCTTGGCCGCCAAGTGATCCAGCCAGGTGCGCATCGCGGCGGCGCGCGTCTTCAACTCGCCGTCGGGTAGCAGATCGGGATCGGGTACCTCCACGATCACGTCCGTCGAATCGGCGGTGCTATCCCACGTGGGGCTCAGCTGGAGGTGATAGTCGCTGTCGCCGGTGTCGTGCTGCATCAGACGAAGGAATCCTTCCACTCTGATGATGGTGCCTTCGTGCTCCCCGTGTGATCCGACGGCACCTGGCAAGCGCTTCTTCTGATACGCCGCCTTCGCCCCGGTGTCCATGGCATGATCGGGGGCGCGGTACGCGATCAATTCGTCCAGCGTCGCGGACTGTTCCACAGCGACGCGGTCGCCAACCGTCGATGTCTTGATCGACCACCGATCACACGCGCGTTCCGCGCACGACACCTTCTGCGCTACTGCCGAGGTCGAGGCCGCGGCGAGCAGCACGAGGATTCGTAACGCGAGTGCGATCCGCTGGGTCTGGGACATGTGGCGCCTCCACGGGAGATGGCGGTGAGGATCCTAGCGGCCGAGGTCTCGTCGGTCGGCAACGGTGACTGGAAAGGCGGCTCGTATCTCGCCAGCGCGCAATACTGACTTCCTCGGCAGTTCACGCAAGGCCGGACATCGAGGTGTCTCAAATAGGGCCGCACTCTTGCGCGACACCGAAGGATTGCCACTATATCCGCGAGACGAGCCCATCTACCACACGCGATCGCGCGCCGCAGCCACGGCAATCTGCTGACAGCATTTCCAGCGAGGTACCGCTTTGTCGCCCCTCTCCCTTGCGCCTGCGACGCGGTCGATGGCGATTGCTTGGCTTGGCTTTCTCGCAGCCATGGTAGCGCTCGGCCTGCTCAATGGCCGAATCCGGACGCGTGGCATATTGGCGCAGAAGGCAGGTCCGAACCGGGATCAGGCAAGCCCTGAGCGCGTGCAGTTGCTGCTTTTCACGCTTGCCACGTCGGCGATGTATCTCGCCTCGACGTTGGCGTGGACGGACACCACAGCGCTCCCACCGATGGACGATAAGTGGCTCGTTGCGGGCGCGGGGAGCAACGGGATCTACGTCATCACGAAGGTCATTCGCCGGATCGTCAACAGCGCTCGTGCCGAGAGAACCTCTCAACAGGAGATGAGATCATGATCGTTCCGGAAACGCAGGTGGAGAGTGTCTCGGGGCTGCTGAGTATGGCGACCGGTGTCGTCGCCCTTGCAACCGTGTCAGCGTTCGCGGCAGCGATCATTTGGCGTGTCTACACGGGGAAGATCGACCTCACGTACCTGATCGGGGATGCGGAGGGCTCCGCGAGCATGTCGCGCTTTCAGCTTCTGCTCTTCTCGTTCGTGGTCGCGTTCGCGTTCCTCTTCGTTGTCACTAAGCCTGACGCGGTGGGCTTCCCAGTCATCCCCGGAAGCGTGTTGACGCTCATTGGCATCAGCGGGTCGTCGTTTCTGGTCGGGAAGAGCATGGACAAACAGCCGAGTGACGGCGCCGCGTCAGGAAGCGATGGACAGCCCAGTCTTGGCGACTCGTCGCGATAGGAGCGAACCATGCCGGGTCGAAGTGGTGAGTCGGCAGCATCGCCGGCTTTCGGGAGTCCTCTATGCAACACGCGCGGTAGGACTTCTCTGTTCGCCGCGCTGCCGCTGGCGTTGGGCCTCGCCGCGAACTTTGCGGGAGCGCCACCAGAGGCGGAAACCACAGCGCGCGCAGCCTCCAAGCCTGCGCCGTATAGTGCGGCGCATCGACGGGCCGCCGCTCCCGGCGCGCCGGCGGGTCTGTGTGCGTTCGGCGAGCCCGTCAGAGACACGACGGGTGTGTGGGAGTTCGGCCCCACGAAAGTCATCACGCGCGCAGGGTACGAACTCGAGCATAGCGCGACGGACAAGATCCCGCTGTGGGTGTGCGAGCACATGACCAAGTATGACGTCACCGGTTCGCTGAAACGCCCGAAGCCGGAGCCGTTTGCACCAGACCCCGAATTGCCGCCGGGATCGCGGGCGGAGAAGAAGGACTATGTCGGAAGCTCGTACGACCGTGGACATCAGGCCCCGAGCGCGGATCAGACGCGCAGCCAGGTGCGGCAGAACGAGACCTACTACCTCTCGAACATGGCTCCGCAGGCGCCGCAGCTTAACCAGCGCATTTGGAAGAACCTCGAGGAACATGTGCGCGACTGGGCCGCGGCCAAGGGCGAGCTGTTCGTGATCACCGGACCGATGTTCTACGACCCTAAGGAGGACGATCCGTCGACCGCAGATGGGTCGACTCCGTATTACCTCATCGGTCCAGATGAGGTCGCTGTGCCAACGCACTTCTACAAGATTCTCGCCTCGCCGCCCCGCGGAAGCGAGGGCTGGCAGTTCCTAGCGTTCGTCATGGAGAATCGCGGGTATTCATCGCCTTTCCATCTCGAGAAACAGCTTGTTCCCGTGTCATGGATTGAAGAGCGCACAGGTCTGAGGTTCTTTCCTGGTCTTCCTGGTGAACTCGCCGGCCTCAAGACGGCGAAGGCGGCTCTATGGCCGGAGTAAGCGATGTGTCGCTTTCGCGATTCGCTGATCGCGTCGAGCTGGCGCTCAAGCTCGTTCAGATCGGCGCCATCCTGGTCGGAGGCTACTGGACGTACAACAAGTGGATTCGCGTGGAACAGCCGGCGGAGGCATGGAGCGCCTATCAGACGCGACTCGCGGGGGATGTGCTCGGCACGTTGACTGCGTGCGTCGCCGAAGAGACCCGGTTGGGCGCCGCAGACGGAGTGGCGTTTATCTCCATGCATATAGAGACTCGCAATGAGGGCGCCGTTCCTCTGGGAATAGACAGCATTGAGATCAGCATTGATACCCTCGCTGCTGATATGGTGCTGGGGAAGCGACGATTCGCCGCCATCGCGCCTACAGACTACCCCATGCTTGTTGACACCATCATCACAGCCGACAACTCGGACTCAGACGCACCGCTTGGGGTCGTCGGACCGAAGGATCGCATGGAGGGGGCGATCCAGTTCTTGATGCGTCCTCAGAAGGGTGTCTACTACCGCTTTCATGCCCAGGCGAGGCTCAAATCGGTGGTCTTCGACAAGGCTGGCGCGCCGGTGGTGTCGTCGGCGAAATCGCCAGGCCAGCCGAGGCAGACGTGGGCGATGTGGACACCTGGCACCAACGAGCATTGTTCGTAGAGGCGGCGAGGGATGCATCTCCCGGGGTTAGTCGGGGCCCGAGTGTCCGGCGCGCGTTGGCACGGTTGGCGGGGGGAGCCGCAGCGGTGCCGAGCCACCGGGTCGGCGCTTCAGCATCAGGCAGAGACGGCTCGGCGGCACGGCGCGTCGAGAGGTGCGTCCTCGCGGGCGGCGTTCGGCATGACGTCGTCGGCATACGGCGCTCCACGGCAGGGGTCACATGACTACGCGGGGTCGTGACAACGGCGCGGAGCGCACGCGCGTTCAGTACGACACCTCGTCGCCGCGCTGACGCACGTTCCCGAGGTTGCCGTACACGCGCAGGACCATCTGCATCGACTTGTGACCCAGCTCGCGACAGACGGTGAACGGCGAGACGGCCGCCCCGTTGTCCAGCGTCTGCAAGCGGGCCGAGCAGTAGGTCGTGCGGAACGCATGCGGGTGGATCCGTTTCGTCGCGAACGCCTCGCGCTCGCCTTCCGGAAGCCGCAGCACCGCCGCACACTGTGCCTCACGGAGCGGGGCAATCAGGTCCGTCGTGATCAGGTGCGTCGCTGCCGGATCGTGCGGGGGCGGAAAGACCAAGCCGCCCACGCGGCCCGTCCGGGTGAGATACGCGCGAAGGATGTCGCGCAGCTCGCGCACGAACGGTACCGGACGGTCCTGATCGCGTTTGATCCTGCGGTACTGGTTCCGGCGAAAGCGCACGAGCTCGCGCGGAAAGTCCAAGTCGCTCACGAGCAGGCCGAGCACCTCGGTCTTGCGACCGCCCGTGTAAAGCAACGTGGCGGCGATCTCATAGAGCGGCAGGGGGCCCGTGTACTCCTGTTGGATGGTTGCCAGCAAGGCGCGTACTTCAGGCACCTCGAGGAAGTCGGTCGGTTCGCGATCGCGTGACATCTTGGGCTTCTCCCAGGCGGTGAGGTCGCGGCAGGGGTCGAACCCGGACGGCGCACACCCGGCGCTCCGCGCCATGGCGCAGAGGTAGTGCAACACCACGAGGATGTGGTGGATCGAGGACGCGGACAGCGGTCCTCCACGTCGCGTCACCCGGGCGTTCAGGACCTTCAGCGACGCGCGTACGTCGTCGACCGTGAGCCGATCGATGCGGCGATCCTGATCGAGCGCGGCAACCCGCGGCCGTTGGCGTTCATCCGTTGTGCCGAGGAGTTGACGGAGCGCGAGCAGGTAGCGTGTCCTCGTCGATTCCCTCACGAGGCCTTTCGCGGCGTTCGTCGCCAGTTGCTCTTCGAACTCGTGGGCCACCTCGCCCACGGTCTTGAAGCGTGCGACGCGCCGATCGCGAAGCTCGGCCGCGTCGGCCTTCGCTTGCCGCAGCTCCGTACCACCGAGCGTGAGGGCCTCATCATAGTCCGTTGTCGCGCGGGACGACCCGTTCGCCGCCAGCGCGATGCGACCGGCACCGTACGCGCGCAGGTCCACGTACCAGTGGCCATTTCGCTCATAGAGGCGACGGGTCAACTCGGACGTCTTCAGTGCGTGCGACACGGGGGGCACTCCCTCTAGTAGCGGTGGGTGCCGCGCGACTTGCGCGGCGCGAGTCGGGGTCCGCGAGCGACATCAGCACCACGGCTGGCCGGGAGTGTCGCGCCGGCGTCGAAGCGCTCGGTGTTCGCCGGCGTCGGACCCTCCATGAGGCACGCGGACGGGATGAGCCACTGACGTCCGCGCCGAACGGCCCCGGGGAACCGGGCGGCGTTGCACATGTCGCGCACCCATTCCGCGGTGCGCGCGGGGCGGTAGTGCTCGCAGAACGCCGTCGTCGTCAGCATCTCGGGAATCCCGGGGTCCGCCGCTCGCGCCCGTTCCGCCGCGAGCGCGGCCCGGAGCCAGTGGACCGGGAGCAACGCCTCGTCGGGCATCCACGCGAGCAGCGACTCGAGCGCCGGTGGTGACGCCGCCGACTGCGCCTCGGCGACGTGGGCGGATTCCTTCGGCTCCTGCGAACGGCTGGCACGCACGGTCTCACCTCCGGTTTGGGGTGAGCCGGTGTGCACGCGCGACGCGCACGCGGATCGGCGTCCCGGACGGGTTCGTCGGCAACCGACCGAGTGCCGGGACGGCGCGACCGCCGCGCGCGCGGGGTCGACCGCCTAGGGCGAGGCGGGTGCATCGACCACGATCGTGATCGTGTACGGCACGAACAGGTCTTGCGCCCGTTCAATGGCGGTCAGCGTGTCGGCGCACGCGAGCGCGGACCGGTCGCCCAGCGCCGGCACCGGCATGTGCAGGATCTCTCGCGCGAGGGACTCGCTCCCATACGCCGCACGCAGCAGCGTGAAGAGGGTGCCGAGGCGAACGAGGCGTTCCGTGTCCGTCGCGGAGAGCCGGCCGCGCCGCGGTACCCTCCGGAGAGATGGCGCGGCCGTGGCAACCAGGAGGCTGCGATCGGCGTCGGACGAGGCAACCGTTCGGACCAAGTCCCGCGCCTCCGCTCCGGTTAGTCCGCGCGCGAGCAGCGCGAGGCGCGCGCCGATCACTTCCTCGACCACCGGGGCCATGCTGATGCACCGTGCGACCTGCCAGACGGGCGTTTGGGGACTCGACGCCAGCGTCTCGTCGGCGTCGGTACCGACAGCACCGACGGTACCACCCGTTGTGGCCGATTCGGGCCGAGCGCGTGGGCGGTTTCGTGAGCGACGGGGCATGGCGAACTCCGTGTTGGACTGTGCCCACGGAGACGCACGCGCGACACCCTGCCCTATTGCGACCCGGAACGACACACGCCTGTCGCAATCGTGTCTGTCGGGAGGGGGCTCCCGCGCCCACCTTTTCTTGTCCTCCGCGATCACTCCCCTTCGGTGCCCTCCCACATCCACTCGATATGCCTCGACCCGAGAGTCCGCTCGTTGCCCTGTTGCACGGGCAGATCTGCGAAGCGCCGTTCCACCTGTCGTGGGTGACGCAGCTCGCCACGCGCAATGAGGCCGCGTGGGATCACTATCAAGTGCTCCGCGCGGTGAAGAAGCTCTCCGAACGACGCGACCTACGGACGATGACGCGCACGATCTTCTCGAAGAAGCGGCGAGACGTCCTCCTCCGGCCAGCCGCGTACGCGAACTATCACGGCGAGTACCGCGAGATGCGCGCGGCTCGGCGCGCGCTGCGCGGGCGTGCCGCGGCCGACGCGATCGGCTCGTGGGGCGAGGACATCGCCATCGAATGGCTCGAGACGGCTGATGTTCATGACCATGCGCAGCTTCAGGTCACGGCCTCTGGGCGCGCGGCCCTTGGAGCGACGGAGAGTTCCTTTGACCTCACTTTCGAGTGGGGAGGCCGTGGCTACGGTGTCGAGGTCAAGAACCAAATGGCTCCGTTGAGCTTTCTGGACGTGGACAAGAAGCTCAAGCTGGCGACGGCGATGAACGTGCGGCCGATCTTCCTCGCACGGCGCGTGGAGCGGTATGAGGGCCAGAAGATTGCGGCGGCCGGTGGATACGTGGTCACGTGGGGTATGCAGTTCGTGCCGGAGTCATTACGGGAGCCCGCCGAGTTCTTGTCAACCACCTACGGGCTGCCGTTTCGCGTGGGGCGGCCGACGTGGGACGAGATGTTGAGAGCGTCACATGGATTCTTCGACGCTCTACTTGAGGAGGAAGGGATCGACCTAGACACCTTGGAGCCTCGACCGGAGTGCCGGCACCTATTTGTCAGTTGGGACGAGATCGACAAGCAGATGGCGTCGATGGGTCGCGCAGTACCCGACGTCGAGAGTCCGTAGACCATCGCGGCGCGCGAAATCCGAGGATTTCGCCAGCGAGGGTACGGTCCGTCCTAACAGCGTCGATTCTCTGCGCGTAGCCGGACCAGGCCGTAGTGCGGGTCGGTTGTTTCACGAGGTCGACCGAGCACGGCGCGGCGGCATCGGGGACCACGCGCTCAAGTTGGGAGCCTGTCCGTCCATCCACCGGCAGACGAGCGCGAGGCTCGTCGCCGTGCGGATCGCCTTCGGCACGTACAACCACAGATGCGGTCGCAGCAGTTTGCCCGGCTGACGAGCGCGCACCACCATCGCGTAACCGCGCGCCGACGCCATGACCGGCCATTGCGGGTACAACCGCCGCCCGCTCTTTGCCTCGAGCAGAGACAAACCGTCTTCCGCCGGCATGAAGTCGTCTGGCGTGACCCCAGCGATGCCGAGCGCTTCGACCACCCCCGGCAGCGGTGGCGGGAACAGGGCCTCAACGGCCGACACTCGGATCCAGATCCGGCCGCTCGCGTCGGTGACCATGTGCCCGGCCCGACGGACTAGCTGGTCGAACGAAACACGGTGCAGCCCATGGAGTCGCCGATAGTCGGCGAACGGGGTGATGTCGTCTTCGGGCCAACCCGACGCACGCGCGACCTGCCCGCGCGCATACGACAGCAGCCACCGACACAACTGCGCCTCCGTCGGCTGGTACCGCATGACGCCGCCGAATCGCGATGCGGCGCCGAAGCGCTGCAAGCGCACGTGCTTCTCCAACTCCTCTGTCGTCGCGCCGCTGCGGGTGGCCAGCTCGGTCAGGGTCTCTCCGACGGGCTGACCCAACGTCGAGGCGTCCACGTTGCAGAGGGCCAAGACCGCCGCCGCGCGGACGTCGAGTCCACGATAGGGCTTCCCCGCCCGCCAGGGATGCTCCTGCGCCAGGGCGAGACCGACACGGTCGGCCTCTTCAATATCCTCGGTCGTGACGCGAGTGAGCCGGTCGCCCTCCAGTTGTGGGCGCAGCCGCTCCAAGCACCATTGCTGCCATGCCGGCGACGTGATCAGGGGCGACACGCAGATGATCCGCTCGATGCGCACGCCCGACGGAAACTCGATCTCCACGAAGTCCATCCGCGCCGCGATACGCCGGACACTCACGCGGCGAATGAGCACGCGCATGAGCGCCGCGCGCGCACCAGGGACGTGTTCGGCGCGTTCCCAGAGTTCGGGAAGGCGCGTTGCGAGACGGTAGATCCTCGCGCGGTCGCGCGCTTCCACCGCGCGTTCCGTGGCGAGACCCACCTCGGCATCCATGCGATGGCGGTCCAGCTGCTCGTATCGCTCGCCCGCTTCGCCCAGCGCTTTCGTCAGCTGGCGACCGAGCCCCGGATGCGTCGCCGGGTGCGCTTTTTGCAACTCCCTGCGCAAGAACGCGAGATGCTCGCCAAGCAGCTTGAGTTCGCGATTGATCTCCGTCAATCGACCATGCTCGACCGACAGCTTCAGATCGATCCTCGACACCGCCGTGCGAAAGATCTCGGGCGTCAACTGCTCAAACACCGTCTGAACGATGAGCTGTTCGGCCTCGTTCCCGAAGTACGACGTGAGCGGGTGGCGGTGCCGGCAGTCTTCCGCTCGGTAGCGGAGACGCCACGCCGACCAGTCCGGGTTGGCCAATGGCACGAGCTTCGCCTCGCACACTTCATCGCGCTGCCAGACCACCGAGCAGCGTACCTCGGGAAGGAGCGGCTCCAAGCCGAGTCGGCGGAGGCCGCTCGGCGGCCGCGGGGTGCGTGGCGCGTCGGCCGTCACATCGGTCGACACGGTCCAGAGCTTGTGGTCGCCGCGCGAGAGAATCCGCTTGACGATGCCTCGCTGTTCCGGACGAAAGAGCGCGTCGGGATTCGCGCGCGGCTGCCACACCTTGCCCCCGAACAGGCGCAGGGAGTCGTCGAGGTCCACGTCGGCACCGAGCTGCCAGTGATAGACACCGTAGAGGCTCGGCGAGCGATACCACCCCGCGAGGAGACTCGCCACGCTGTCTCGCGACGTCATCGCCCGATACTCCCGCAGATCGGCCCATCCCAACGGCGCGGTGAGTGCAAAGAGGTTGCCGCGCCGACGCACGGGGATGTGATGTTTGCGCGGCCAGGCCGAGTCCGTGTGGATCATGTCCACCACCGCGCGAATGTCCTCCGTCTGTAACAGGACGTCACGGCGCAGCACCATGGACTCGTAGACCTCACGATCGGGATACGGGAGAACGAGATACCGCAATCCCTGGCGGACGACGTTGGTAAGGTGTCCCTCTGGCGCGCTCCCCAGCGCGTGGCGCATGTGCTGCCGGTCGATCTCGCGGACGTAGGCGGGATCCTCGAGTGATGCCCAGCAGTACCCGACCGGCTGCTGCACCGGCAACGCGAGCCGCTTGGCCTTGCCGCATTTGTGCACGATGTTGCGTTGAATGCGTTGCTCACTCTGATAGACCGCCCGGTTGGCCGCGTCTCGGTAATCGAACTCGCCCTTGGAGGTGGACAGATCGAAGATGTCGCCCTCGAGCATGATCATGCCCTTCACGGCCTTCAGCGCGGCGCCGAGCCGGTCGAATTGCGGCCAGTTCCGGCTGACACGATCGGCGAACGCGGCGACCACAAATCGGATCGCGCCACACGACACGCGACGAAGCAGGCGTTCGAAATCCGGACGCTCCTGCTCGCCGTGTGCGGACTCGACGCTGATATAGCGCTCGACCTGGATCGACTCGACGCCGTACGGCTCGAGATGTCGAAACTGATGTTGTTGGATCTCCAAGCTGCCCGCGTGCTCGAGTTGCTCCTCCGACGAGACGCGAACGATCAGGCCGATGGGTCCATGCGCGAGCACCTCGAGCCGGCGCTGGATATTTGAGCTCAACTCTCTGAGATCCGGACGCGTCGAGTGCGCGAAGTCGGGAGTCGCATGCGCCAGCGGCGCCGGTAGGACCGTCATGCGGGCACCTCGGGGGTGGATTCAGACTGCGGTGCGTTGTGGCCGCCATATGCACGAGCGGGCGGGCGCCGCCGTTTGGCCGGCGTGATGTGCCGAGCCAGCCACGTAGGCGAGAGCGGCGTGATGTCGCCGCAGTCGCTGAGCACGCGCGACGCGACCGCGACGAGTTCATGGCCCAGTCGGGCCAGATCCTCCGGCTCATACATCGTCGTCGCCTTCGCCACCGTCCTCGACGCCGTCGAGTGGTTCGACGGACGCACGCGCGTCGGGGGCTGGGCCGCGGACGGCGCGAACACACAGCAGTGGCGGTGGATACGAGGCGGGGTCGGCACCGGGAACTGTGGTGGCGTGGTAGACGCGAACGGGCTGTCGGATAGACGTCAGGGCGACACCTACGATGTCCCTGGAAGCCCTTCGCGCCTCGACGGCGGCCTCGAGCTGGTCCGCCGCCTCGAGAATTCGAACGAGGTCAACGCGCGAGAAGAGCGCGACAGGCAGGTCCACCGCCGGGAGGACAGGCGTCGGCGGGACGGGTCGGAGCGAACGGCGGCGAGTGTGTTTCATCCGCCGCGGTGCGCGCGCGACGACGGCTCGGCGTCGTCCGACACCCCTCAGCCCTGAGGCGGGACACCGCCGCTCGTCCGGAAGCGGATCGGCGTTTGTTTCGATGTAGACGAGGTGAGGCTTTGCGCGAAATCCCCGTCTTAAGCCGTGCTAGGCGACTTGAGTGCCGGCGGGCGCCCGACATTACGTTCCTTTCTGTGTCGAAACGCGCCGCGCCGCGCGGTTTTCCCCCTCGGACATGGAGTTTCCGCGTGAAAAACGACCGAAATTCAGTTAGGAAGACGTCGCAGACGGTGGGCCGGTTTGCGAATGCTTTGGGCCGGGCACTCGCAAAGCTGCCCGTGGTCGCCCTCGTATGCATCGACTTTTCTGCGCGCACGGCCCAGCGCCTGATCACGGCTTGCGAGCGTTGCGGCGCGCTCGCCCATGCGACGGTGCGTTCTGCGATCCGTCGGCTCGGCCGCCCAGCGCCCGCAGGCAGCAACCCATGGGAGCTGCGATGCCTTCACGCCGTTCCCAAAGCGGTGGTCGTTTTCTCGCTCGCTGAGCTTGCGGGTGTGGTCCATCTCGGAGCGCGCAACCCTTCGGCGTTCGCATTCGCGGCCGCAACGCTCTGCCTCGTCCTGTTCGCGCTCCTGACCCTGATCGTCGTGACAGCTCGGACGTCCGCGGGTGCGTACGCGGGGTGGCCTCGATGGCCGATCGGATGGTTTGTCGCTGGCGAATTGGTGCTGGCTTGCGCGGCGATCCTGCGTGTGCAGCATGCGATGATCTGACGAGTCGGTGTGCACCCGTCGCGGCTCGTCGAGCGCGACGCACCGCTCGGCGTTGGGTCAGTCTGAGTTTGACTGATTGGGTGTCCTGAAAGGGGCGATTGCGCCACGCTTCTTGTTCGGCGACTGAATCGCCCCGGGATTGCCGGAGACTCCATTCCCTGAGAGGTTGGAGTCATGACGAAGAACACGAGGTTTTCCCCGGAAGTGCGGGAGCGGGCCGTCCGACTGTTGCAGGAGCATGAGCGAGAACACGCGTCGCAGTGGGCGGCGATCAAGTCGATTGCGGGAAAGATCGGGTGCAATCCCGAGACGCTGCGGTCGTGGCTCCGGCAAGCCGAGCGCGATGCGGGGCAGCGACCGGGCCTGACGACCGATGAGCAGGCGCGGCTCAAGGCCTTGGAGCGCGAGAACAAAGAACTGCGCCGCGCCAACGAGATCTTACGCAAGGCGTCGGCGTATTTTGCCCAGGCGGAGCTCGACCGCCGCGGGACGTGATCGTGCGATTCATCGACGCGCATCGCGAGGTCTACGGAGTCGAGCCGATGTGCGCGGTCCTGCCCATCGCTCCGGCGACCTACTACGAACAGAAAGCGCGCGCGGCCGATCCGACGCGGCTGCCGGCGCGCGCGCAGCGCGACACGCAGCTCCGCCTGGAGATCACGCGCGTCTGGCGCGCGAACCGCCGCGTGTACGGCGCGAAGAAAGTGTGGAAGCAACTGCACCGGGAGGCGATTCCGGTGGCGCGCTGCACGGTCGCCCGGCTGATGAGCGATCTCGGCCTCCGCGGCGTCGTGCGCGGGCGTCGCGTGAAGACCACGATCCCCGATCTCCTCGCCGACCGGCCGCTCGACTTGGTGCAGCGGCAGTTTACGGCGACGCGACCGAATCAACTCTGGGTCTCCGACTTCACGTACGTCGCGACGTGGCGGGGTTTCGTCTACGTCGCCTTCGTGATCGACGTCTTCGCGCGGCGCATCGTCGGCTGGCGGGCATCCACGTCGATACGCAGTGACTTGGCGCTCGATGCGCTCGAGCAGGCGCTGTACGACCGCGAAACTGATGGGCACGACGCCGCGCTGATTCACCACAGCGACAGGGGATCGCAATATTTGTCGATTCGCTACACGGAGCGCCTGGCCGAGGCGGGCCTTGAACCGTCGGTCGGCAGTCGCGGCGATGCCTACGACAACGCGCTCGCCGAAACGGTGATCGGGCTTTTCAAGACGGAAGTGATCCGCCCGAACGGCCCGTGGAAGCACTTCGACGACGTCGAGTACGCGACGCTGGAATGGGTGGCCTGGTACAACAGCCAGCGCCTGCTGGAACCGCTGGGCTACCTCCCGCCGGCGGAGTACGAAGCGCAGTATTACACCGCCCAGTCCACCCCACTCGGGGTGGGGGCACTCAACTGAAACAGTCTCCGGAAAACCCGGGGCGATTCAGACATACGCACGGGCAAGTTGCTGCATGGCTCGCGTGTATGTCTTCGCCGATGAGAGCGGCGACTTTGTTTTCGCCCGGACGCCCAATGCGTCCAAGTACTTCCTCCTTACCACACTCACGGTGCCCGACTGTTCGGTCGGATCGGCGCTCTTGGACTTGCGCCGAGAGCTTGCGTGGAGTGGCGAGGCGCTGGATCGTGAGTTTCACGCGACCACAGACCAGCAGGCCATCCGCGACCGGGTTTTCGCGCTGCTTTCCGGCCATACCTTTCGGGTCGACGCAACGATTGTTGAGAAATCCAAGGCGCAGCCGCATCTCCGGTCGTCCCAGGAGCGGTTCTACCAATACGCGTGGTTTTACCACTTCAAGCACATCGCCCCCAAAGTGGTGCGCCCGCACGACGAATTGCTCGTCGTTGGGGCGTCCGTCGGCGTGAAGAAACAACGCGCGGCGTTCTATGAAGCGGTGCGGGACGTGGTCAATCAGGTCACGCCGACGGTGACCTATCAGGTCGCGTCGTGGACGGCCAACAGCGAGCCGTGTCTACAGGCCGTCGACTATTGCGCGTGGGCGATCCAGCGAAAGTGGGAGAAAGGTGACCCGCGTTCGCATGTCTTGATTTCGTCGAAAGTTCACACCGAGTTCGACATCTTCAAGAGCGGGACGACCCATCACTACTGAGGTCCCTTAAAAGGGTGCGGCCGACTAGCCAGTACACTGGCAGAGCCCAGGGGCTCTTTCGTCGGCCGCTCTTAATACAGGGTGATGCAGGTTGGCATAATGCTACCTGCTCCTGATACGATTCGCAATACCGAACGTTTCATCCCAATGTCACGGTATCGCCGGCACGTCCTCGACCCTCCACACCCGATCCGTCACCTCAGCGGCCACGGGAGGTTCTGCGCCTCGAGGTTGACCTCCCGCGCTTCGTGAGCGCCCGCGCGCTTCATGCATGACGTGGAGCAGAGTGCTGCCTTGGCACACGCAGATCAATCGGCTACCGGAGATCGGTGCCCAAGACCAGCGTGCTGTGGCCGTACTCCGGCATCAGAAGCCGCGCTGTCGCGGGGCGTGCAGGCCCGGTGCCTCGTCAACCGACCTGCCGCGCAACCAACGGACAGCAGGCGCGAGCCGCTGACGACCCCGTCGTTGCACACCGAGTGCGACTCGATCGCAGCGCGTACCGCGGTAACAGGACATGCACGGCACTGCCGACGTCACCGGTTCAACGTGTGGCACGTCGCAAGCGACCTGTCTGGATTCGGTCTGCCTCGCTTGCTCGAACGGTCCGGGTCTTCCAACGTGCGACGTTCCTCCAGTACCGACGCCGGTGCTTCGACGTGACCGCTCCGCCGCGCAGGACAGGAACGAAACCACGGTTGGCGCAAAGAAAAACCGGCAGCGCGAAGCGCTGCCGGCTACTACTGGGTTCGGCGCCATGCTCCCGAAGGAACCTAGAGCGTTCGAACTCTGTGCCAAGAGTATAGGTCCCTCTCACGAGGAACTCAAGTGCGCCGCGAGGCATTTCTCGACGATCTCCTGCAGGAATCACGACAAGTCATTACGGTATCACGACTGTGGTCGCTCGTCTCACTACGCTGCGCCTCCGTTCCGTGTGTCGGCGCCGGAACCGCACGTCGCCACGCGATGCCGCGTCCATCGATTGGCCGGTGAGACGCACCGATCGTCACGAGTCCCGCTGCTGACACGGAGGCCGCCTTCGTATGCGCGTCACCGATGCCATGTTCGTCGAGGCAGAGCTGTTCGCTACCGACAGGCTCGGGGCGCTCGATGCGCTTGGGCGCCGCGTGGAGTTCGTTCGGGCAATTGAGGCCTACGCGAACCGGAAATGGGATGACGCCTGCCTGTTCATGAGCGCGCACGACGACTTGCCCTGCCGAGCCTGGAGAACGTCGATGTCCGGGCTCAACTATTTCTCAGCGCGATGCTGGCGGTGGTGTTCCCGCGTCTCGCGAGGAAAGACGCCGTGCGGCTCGGCTGGTTCCGAGTGATGACGGGAAAAGCTCGCGTCGAACGGCTCTTAGCAGAGGTAGACGCCTTCTTCCAGTTCGAAGGGAGTCGAGACACCCCGTGACCTGTGATCCGTGCAAACCCGTCGCCTCGTCTACCGACCGGTCGTCAGATCGGCGTACGCGGCGTTCGGCAGGATGCGCAGCGCACGGGGCGCGAAGCCTGTCCGAACAAATACGAAAGGTCTCGTCCGCGCATAGCGGTCTTCGGCCGTCGGTCTCGACTGAGGTGTCGTTCCGGCAATCAACACGACGACTTGCGCCAGTCCAGCTCGCGGATCCGCGGCGAGCGCGCGATACGTCGCCTGGTCCGTCGGACTCGGGTACGGATCGGGCTCACGATGCTTGTGCCACTCGCCGACGAAGTCGATCCGCCCGCCCGACCGCTGCGCGGCGGCGTCGAGATACGCCTGACAGAACGCGCGATCTCGATTGAACGCGTCGCGTCTATGCCGCGCGCGCGGTCCTGGACCGCTCGCACCAACGACTACGACGGCGTTCCGACTCTGATCGGTAAACCCGATGAGCACCCCGCCGGTCTCGAGTCCGACGCGCGCCTCCGCCTCGCGGGCGATCGCTCGCTCCACTTCGCACAGAATGCAGACTTCGCTGAAGTACGGTGGCGCATCGGTGACGCGCACGCGACGCCGCGCTCGCAGCGCCTCGACCCAGCGTTTCACGGCGTCGCGCCCGCGCGGGCCATCATCGCCGCATGGGATTCGGCGCGCTCGACCGGCGCTCCATCTGTTGCAGCGGCCGTCGTGCATGCGGCGCAGCGTGGATGCGGTCCAAAATGCTGGCGTCGGCCCGTGAGCGGTCCGGGGAGATACCCGGGCGCCACATCGTGAATTCGATTCCCCGCGAAGAGCCAGTGCGTCTCCTTTGCATCGAGCCGTTCCAAGAGCACGTCCAGCGTGAATTCCGTCGCAATGTGTGCCGCGAGCGCCACGGCGTTGCCGGCACCCTCGCGCGTGACGCTGCTACAGCCCCCTTCGAAGAACGGCGCAGTCGTCGTGTCGGGTCCGAGCGGGTATTCGGAAGCGTCGCGGCCTTCGCGGGCGTCATGGTCGTACTCCAGCAGGCACATCGCGCATGCCGTCTGCCCAGCACGAAAGACGAACACGCGCAGCACCTGCGCGTCGGCCATCACCCATGCGTGTATCACGGGCACCCCGGGGAACACATCGCGCACGAGCGCATCCAACTGTGCGTCGACCGCATCGACCGCGACCACCGACACGATCAGCGTCGGCTGAACTGGGAGTGCGTCAAGCCGCGTCATGAAGTCCCGATCCCGCGTCGCGGGTAACTGCTGCACGTCGGCCCACGGATTGGTCGTGGCGATCAACTCGTCGATGACCTCGACCTTCCAGCGACCCACATCGGGCAATCGCGCTTCGTGTCGGACGATGTTCCCCGGCGCAATACGGTCGCCCTCTGACACGGCAAAATGCCGGACGCCAGCGCGGGCGAGGCTGCTCGCGATCGTCGACCCGAGCGCGCCGAGGCCGACGATCAGGACACATGCATCGGTGAGGCGCGCCGTGGGGTAGAGCGCGCCGGAGCGACGGAAGAGGTCGTCGGGGCGCATCGCGTGCGCGGGCAGGCCGCGAATCGATGCACCGGCCCAGAACCCGCCCTTCGCTTTCGGGCCGAGTGTCGGTCGCCGCTCCGTCGATGTTGCGATACCGGGCCACTCGACCGACAGCAGCAACCACTCGCGTTCTGGGGGTCGCGTTTCCGGTTCGGCACCTGCATGACCGACCGCCGTAGACGGCGTCTCCGCCGCACGGCGAGGGTAGCTCAACCCGACGGGCATCCACTTGATACGACGCGAAACGTTGTTCAACCGACTGCGCATGGCCACGCGAAATGCGTCGGGCTTCAGGCCGGTCGCATCCGTCAAGAATGACTCGAGCGCAGGCAGATCATGGATGGGTGGCGGCTCCGTCTCAAGCCAAAACCAGAGGCCCTTCGCGGCGTCGCGCGCGGCCTGACGACGGACGGCGCGCCACAGACGAGCCTGCTCGGCGCGCGCCCTGTCATCGGTCCACGGCGGCCCGGTGAGCACCGACGTCACGATGCCCACGTCGCCCGCCGTGCTCGCCGTCGCGATCTCGAGGTCGCCGAAGTCAGGTGCATGCGGTCGATCAGGCATGGCAAACGCGGGAATCAGTACGGACCGCAGCGCGTGTGCAATTGGCACGTACGACGCAAGTTCCGAGACGGGCAGTTCGTGAAAGTGCCCGGTCAGGTGGCCACGCCACCACGCCCGCACGCCGTCGAGCACACGATCGATACCGTCGCCCGGCCACCAAGGAGCCTCCGCCTCAGGCCAGAGGCAGAGATAGCCATCAAACGGTCCTTGGTGCCGCGCGCGGCGGATGCGCGGATAGACGGGGCGCACATCGGGCCGCGCGAAGGGAAACGCCGGCGGATAGGCGACATCGACGGTCAGCGGGCGCAGGTCGGGAGGCGCGTCGCTGGGTGCGATGTTGGCAAACACGCGACCGCGTGCGACCAGCCGCCGATCGGCTGGCGTAGTGCTGCCATCGGCGGCCGCAGGCCACTCTTCCAAGCGGAGGCGAAAACGATTCGGCTCCGTCTCGCATCGCGCCTTCTCATTTGCATAGACATCGGGGAAGCGCTCCCACCACCATGGTCCGGCAGGAGCGCTCGTGGGGTCGCCACGATCACTGCGCGGCATCAGGCCGTCTTGCTAACGTCACCGAGACGCGTACGTGATGTCAGCGTAGCGGCCGCTGGCGCGGCGGCACTCGCACACTTCGCTGCCGATTGCTTTTCGTCATCCGGTGCCGGGAGTTGATACGTATCCTGAAAATCCGCGTCACCGTGCGCGAGTGTCACGGCCCCCTCCGCGCTGACCGTCGCGACGACAGTGAGATTATCGGCGGTGTGCAGTACAGATGCGCGGGACTCGTACTCCTTGCGCATGTCGGTGTGCGGATGGTCGTGCGGATTGTCGGCGCCCACCGAGATGACGACGGTTTCGGGCGCGATCGCATCCAGATGCTCGGTGTACGCTTCGTCGTCTTCGGTCGCTGCCTTGTAGAAGGTCCGCGAACCGTGATGACTCGCCGACAGGACGTGGGCCTGCAGATCGCCTCCATAGTGCTTCACGATACTCTTCCACGCGCCGAGGTTACTGTCACCGGTGAGCAGGATCGATGTCCCGCCATACGTGAGCTTGAGTACCGCACACTCATCGTGCACCACCTGCTCCTGATCGGTGTCCGACATCTTCTTCTTCACGCCCCGGCTCGGACGATACACGTGCACCGTGGCATCCCCGACGGTGCGGAACGCATCGGACTTGGCGACCAGCTGCATGGCGTCGTCGCCTTTCGCTTTCAGCAGCGCCAGGAACTCGTCGTACGAGGGCCGGGCGCCCTTGTCGCTCTCCAGTTCATGGCCGGCGTGCCAGACTTCCTTGATGTCGACGCGCTCGGCGAGTTCCCCGATGCCGCGCAGGTGGTCGTCATGGGGATGCGTGTTCACGAAGACCGCGAGCTGGGGCTTCTTCTTCCCGTTCTTCGGCAGCACATCCTCGAGATACTGAATGACGTCGATACCGCCATTCTTGCGATCGAGGTTGATGTCCACCAGCATGTGCTCGCCGTTGGGAAACACGATGTGGGTCGCATCGCCCTGTCCCACGTTCAGGAAGGAGACCACCATGTTCTTGCTGCTCATCCCAACCTCCACGAAGTCTGGGTCATCGACCGCGGGGCCTGTCGAACGGGGCAGCGCGGCGACCGGCCCCTTCCGGCTCTTCAGAACTCGGTGAGCGCGCGAGGCCGCGTGCCCTCTGTGGATCACGTGCTCGGTCATGCAACTCGAAACGTAGAAGTTTCGGCATATATTCGGGAGCTCCCGGTTCGGCAGGATACGTACACAACTCAGCCACGTTACTTTTCGCGCCGCACCGCCTCGCAGTCGGCGGTAATGAAACTGACTCGCCGGTGAGACATGACGCGTCGATAGTTATTTGATGATAGCCTATTGACTATAGTTAGTACGTGATCTAATATTAGCCTCACAAAACACTATGTCAAGCCCGACTCCAACGCCAGCGTTTACCAACCCCTTCCGGCCAGGCGCCGGCCACACGCCGCCGTATCTCGCCGGCCGCGAGCAAGAACGCGCCGAGTTCGTGCGACTGCTTCAGCAGCGAACGATTCTGGAGAACATGGTGCTCACCGGCCTGCGCGGAGTGGGCAAGACGGTGCTCCTCGAGTCGTTCAAGCCGATCGCAATGCACGAGAACTGGCTATGGGTTGGCACGGACCTCTCCGAGTCGACGAGCATCAGTGAGGAGAACATCGCGATTCGCTTGTTCACCGATCTCAGCGTCGTGACGTCGGGAATGATCATCGGTCGCGCCTCGCAGCGCGCCGTGGGTTTCGAAGAGCGCGTCGACGACGTCGAGCGCCGCTTGGATTTCGCGGCGTTCGTCAGCCTGTATCAGCAGACGCCGGGTCTCGTCGCCGACAAACTGAAGGCCGTCCTCGAAACCACGTGGGCGTATCTCCAACAGCAGCAACCACCGTCCGCCACCGGAGTCCGTGGCATCATCTTCGCGTACGATGAGGCGCAGACGCTCTCAGACCAGGTAGCGAAGGAGCAATTCCCGCTCTCCTTGCTGCTCGATGTGTTCCAGTCGATTCAGCGCAAGGGCATCCCGTTCATGTTGGTGTTGACCGGCCTCCCCACCCTGTTCCCGAAGCTGGTCGAGGCGCGCACGTTCGCAGAGCGGATGTTTCGCGTCGTCTTCCTCGACAAGCTCACCGACGGCGAGAGCCGAGACGCGATCACCAAGCCGATCGAGGACGCCCACTGCCCTGTCAGGCTTGGCGACACCTCCGTCGAGACCATCGTACTCACCTCCGGCGGTTACCCATACTTCATTCAGTTCGTCTGCCGCGAAGTGTACGATGTGTTCCTGCAACGGCTGAGCGATGGTCAAGAACCCATCGTCCCGGTGGTCGAAATCGAGCGCAAGCTCGATACCGATTTCTTCGCCGGCCGATGGGCGCGTGTGACGGATCGCCAGCGGGAGCTCCTGGGCGTCATCTCTCACCTCGATGATATGGACAGCGAGTTCACGGTGCAGGAGATCGTGGAGAAGTCGCAGCAGGAGTTGGCCAAGCCCTTCAGCAATTCACATGTAAGCCAGATCCTGAGTGCGCTGACGGAACACGGACTGGTCTACAAGAACCGCCACGGCAAGTACTCGTTCGCGGTCCCACTGCTCGGTCGGTTCATTCGGCGACAACGTATACCGTTCAAGGGCGCCACACTCCTCGACTTGTAAGCAACAGCGCGACGCCATCGCCGGGTGCGAGGCGACGGTGCCACCGTGGCATGTCGCGACCTCACATGACCCTCGACCTGAGAGTATTGGTGACTGACTTCGTGGTGCACCGGACGCCGCCGCTCGGCCGCGTTGGTCGAGCGTACGCCGTCATCGTAGCAACGCCGCCCGACGAGCAGACGGTTCACGCCGAAGCGTACCTTTTCTTCACGCGAGAGAAGACGTGTCACGGACGCCGATTCCGTTACTATACCACGTTCGCGTTTCCACCCTTGGTCGTCGATGAATCGTTCATCGCCGGGCAAGCGCTGCGCTGGCTCGAGGGCGAACTCTTGGAGGCGATGATCACCGCCGATGACCCGATGGCGCGCCCCGCGGATGCCGTCTTGACCGAGTGTGATGCCCACGAGCTCTACTTCCTCGGCATACATGAGCGCTGCGTAGACGCGCTGTCGTGGATCCGACGGTCAACTCGGAGCCTCCCGCTTCGCGCCTTCGTCGATCGTGTGCTGGACAGCGCGCCGCTGCAGGGGGACACCTTCCCGCCGGCTGACGCGACATGAAGCGTTCGCTCAGCCACACGACCATTCGCGGCACGGAATCCGAGCGCCGAGACCGACGTGGCAAACTCTGCCGCGATCGACTCGCGTGGCCATCGGCCGACCATCACGCGTCGTCGCCGATGCACGCGGAGCCTGCCGCATGAATCCCCTGCCCTATCTTCAGCATTTCTTTGAGAAGTTCTCAGGCGAAATTGGGCTGCTCGTCGCCGGCGCGTTCATCGCGAAGACGAAGGACTTCTGGCGCTGGGCGCAACGCCGTTTGCGACCGGATGGCACGTTCCCACAGCTTGTGATCGCGATCGTACGCGGTCGCGCGTCGCTTCGTGGCCAAGTCGACGGCGAGATGACGGTCACCGTGCAGTTCGTGAATCTCTCAACGTCGGAAATCGTCTTGACGCACTGTCAGGTGAGCTATTGGGAGTTCAACGGACATGCAATGGCCACCCCCGATACGACGATTCGTCCGTTGCGTGTCGTGATTCCGCGGACCGCCATCGTTGAGGCCTCGGTGACGATTCGCTTGCACGCACGCGACGTGGCGGCCATGCGAGCCGCGAGCAACGTGGCGCCCAACATCTGGTCGGCGCCCGCCAATCGGGTCCGTCTGTTGTTTACCGCGGTGATCGATCGTCGCTTCGGCGCGGTGAACCTCGAGGGTCGGTATCTCGAGTCCGAAGCCCTGGACATTACGCTCCCTGACGACGCGCCGTCGCCATGACGGCACCGCACTCGGGCGGTGGCCGGTCGGACGACACCCAACGGTCGGCCCGCGTGCGTCTTCTTGGATGTATGCAGCGAAGAAACCGAGGTCGGCGGTGCTAACCAGCAAGTACACCGTGGTGGCGCGCGGATTCCCCGCGGCATGGTGTGTTGCGCCGATTCTCGTGCTGAATTTCTTCTTCTTGCGTCGCTATACGGCCGACGTCTTCGGCGCGTACGACCACCTCAAGTGGGCCGGCGGTGCGACCTTCAGCGTGATGCTCATGTACCTGCTGGCGCAGGCAGGGCGATTTGTCGGCAAGGAGCTATTCGAGCGGCAGCAGTTTCAAGACGGCCGCGCGTTCCCGTCGACGGTGACATTGCTTCCGAGCGATTCGACGTACTCGCCCGCGTACAAGCAGCAGCTGCGCGCAAAGATAAGGCGTGACTTCGGTGACAACTTGCCCTCCGCGACGGACGAACTGGCCGACGGCACGGCGGTCCGTCGCCGCATTGGGGAGATCGTCTCACGGATCCGCGCCCGCGTGCAGGACGGACGTCTCCTGCTCCAGCACAACATCGAGTATGGCATGGCCCGGAACTTCGTCGGCGGCTCGCTGTTGAGTGCGTACGTGTCCACCGCGAACATGTACATCTTCAGTCTGTGCATCCCGAACGTAATCGCGTTTCGCGTGTCGCTCGGCCTCGCGCTCGGCTACACCAGCGTCCTCGTGTGCAGCCGACCGATCCTGCAGCGTTACAGCGCAAACTACGCTCGGATTCTCTTGCAGGAATACCTCGCCTCGCCGTGATGGCGCGAGCCAGCTTCCGTCTGGGTCTCGGAGCATCGAGACGCGCTGCACTCGCGGACTGCTACTTTCGACGCCAGTTCGCCGCGGACGTAGCAGCGGCCGTGAAGGGCCTCGCCAGGCAGCAACATCAGGGCGCCAGCAAGCCCTGGATTTAGGGCGCACGATGGCAGGGCGTAACGGCGCCCTAACCTGTTGGCATTGACCCCTTCAGTCGATCTCGCGGTCCCCACGTATGTCGGGCCAACTCCCCGCGCCTGGCAGCGCCAATCGCCCGTGGCCCACAGGGTGCGATACCATCCCTGGCGCTTCACCTCGCTGGCCGCGGCACCGCAGGACTCGCAGATATCAGGCTCCGGTGCTCGATCCATCGCTCCCGGCTCCGTATTTCGGTCCAAGCCGATCACCCATTTCGGGTGAAGCCGATGCATGATGTGAGGTGAGCGCGGCGGGATCCCATCCGTTCCCGGCGGTCCCCCGATCTTCGCCGGGAGCCGGCCTCAAGTCCGCTGGTTGCCCGGAAGCGTGCGGAGTCCGTTTATCGGTTGCTCCCTCATTGCTTATATGACCAAACATTGCGTTATTTGACCGTGTATTGTATTTTATGACCATAACATCTATTACTGTGACCACAGAGACGTCTTCATCGCCGGACTGCGCCGCATACGACCAGAGACGCTGATGCAACGCCGAAGAACACAACCTCCAAGCCAACAGCCATGGCGCGCGTCGAAAAGGCCCTGATCGACAAGCAGCTCGACGAGATCGCGGTGATCATCGGGAAACACCCCGACGGAATTAGTCGCGCGGACGTGGCCGAGGCCTACGCCGCCAAGCACAAGAGCGCCATCGCACCACGAACACTACGGCGCCGTCTCGAAGAACTGACCGTCGCGGAGCGCGTCGCACCGGTGGGAGACGCCTCACGACGGGTGTATCGCCCAGCCGCCGCTGCGGGACCGACCGCGTCGGAAGAGGGCTATGTGCCGTTGACGAGCGCCGGCATCAGCGTCCGTGCGCTCGTGCGGCGGCCGATGATGGAGAAGACGCCGGTCGGATACGACCCCGACTGGCTCTTTGCCTATGAGCCCGGGAAGACGTGGTACCTGCCGGTCCAGACACGCCGAAGGCTTCACGAGGTCGGTCGAACTCCGGACGCCGATCGACCCGCCGGCACGTTTGCCCGAGAAATCTTCAGTCGCCTCCTCATCGACCTGGCGTGGGCCTCGAGCCGCCTCGAGGGGAACACGTACACGCGACTCGACACGCAGAATCTCTTGGAGTTTGGCCAGCGTGCCGAGGGCAAGGACGCGGAGGAGACGCAGATGATCCTCAACCACAAGGCCGCGATCGAGTTGCTGGTGGACGACGCCGAACACGGCGTGTTCCAGCGGGCACTACTCCTCACAGTGCACGCCGCGCTCGCGGAGAATCTTCTCGCCGATGCTGCCGATGAAGGGCGACTTCGCGAGCGCCCGGTGAGCATCACGGGCACCAGCTACACGCCGACGGCCATCCCGCAGGTGATCCGGGAGTGTGTCGACCGCATCGTCCTGAGCGTGTCAGCCATTCCGGATCCATTTGAGGCGGCGTTCTTCATGATGGTGCACATCCCGTACTTGCAGCCATTCGTCGACATCAACAAACGCACGTCACGTCTGGCAGCAAACTGGCCACTCATCCGCGAGAATCTCTGCCCGCTTTCGTTCGTCGAGGTGCCCGAGCGCGCGTACGTCGAAGGGACGTTGGGCGTGTATGAGCACCATCGTGTGGAGCTTCTGCGCGACGTGTTCGTTTGGGCTTACGAGCGCTCGTGTGCGCAGTACCGCGTGGTGCGGGGCTCCATCGCACAGCCCGATCCCCTGCGCCTACGCTACCGCGCCGAACTGCGAGCGGTGGTCCATGACACCGTGAAGGCGGGGGAGGCCCCAGGCGTCGGCACTCTGCGCGAACGGGGCGCTGCGCTCGGCGTGAACGCAGATGACCTCGACGGATTCGCAGAACGCGCGTTGGCCCAGCTACTAAACCTCAACGACGGATCTGCGGCTCGCTATCAGTTGCGACCGAGTGAGTGTGTTTCGTGGAAGGCGTCCTTTCGCCGCGACGCGTGAGGTCACGGGAGCGCGCGGTTCCGCACGCGCGACAACAGACGCTTTTCAGACACCATGCTGGCCCTCCGAGCGGACACGCGATGCCGCTTACCGCGTCCACACGGAGGAGCGGTGCGACTTGCTGGCGGATCCGGGCGATTTCCCGATCAAGCAGGGTGCGGAGCGTGGCCACGGCCTCCGCTTCCGTCGCCCCAAGCGCCTCCATGCGGATGAACCCGCGGGCGCGGGCGCGCCGCAGCTGTCGCTGCGGCAAAGACTCCGCCGTGATGTTGTACGGGCGTTGCTCCACTGTACGTGATCCTGAATTGCAGGTGTGCTCCTGCGGAAGCCTCGCAAACGGTTGCACGAAGGCTCGTGCCGCACTCACAGGTCGACGATCACGGGCGCGTTGACGGGCGCATAGAAGAAGTCGCAGATCGAGGCATTGACGAACCGGCAGCCGTTCTCTTCGCGAGTGCCGTACGCTTCGTGGATGTGTCCGAACGCGTGCATCTGAAGCTCCGACAGGGCGGCCAGCCGCTCCCGCAGCGCCTCGCACCCTTGGTGTTTCCCCGGCGGACGCAGGACCTCGTCGAGCATGCCGTGCGGTGGACCGTGTGTGATGAGGACTTGGACATCGTCAGGGATGAGCGCCCACTTCGCCGCGATTTCAGGACCTCGTTGCAGATTGAACGCCCAATCAAAGAACCACGGCTGCCACGGCGATCCCCAGAACGTCACGCCGTCGATGCACACACCGGCGTCGCGTAGATAGGTGACCCCTGCGGGCACGAGCCCTTCTGCCATCGTCGGGCGGCGCTCGAACAGCCAATCGTGATTGCCCGCCACGAGCAGCTTGTTCCGGTGGGGGAGCGACCCGAACCACCCAAGAAACCCTTCGAGCTCCTCGTACGACCCGCGCCCAGTCATATCCCCGGCGTGAATAAGTACATCGCCGTCGGGCACCGCACCGATGGCTCCATGCAAGCCGTGCGTGTCACTCAGGATGACGAGGCGCATCGTGGATCGCGGGACGGTGAGCAGTCATTGCGGACGGACGTCGCGGTGGTCGACGATGACGAACACGAGTCCCCGCGAGAAGCGCCAGCGGTGGCGTCGGACGTCCGTGAGGCCCATTCGTTGTTTCCCGTGAGAACGCAGGACGTCGTCGACGCCCGCGGGTTTCGCGAACGGGGTTCCTCCGTCGGTGCCGCCGCCATGCTCACTCCCGTGACGTGGCGAGGAACGTCGCCGTCTCTGCGGCCGTCAACACACACGCCGGGGTGAGTCCACCGAGGCCGCGTCGCCGCAGCCACTGATCGGCGACCCACACGCCGTCGGCATCGCGCCCGGGCGGACCGACGAGGGAATAGACACGACCGGACGCCGTGACCGCTCGTTTCGACGCCCGATCAAACCCAGTGATCGCGCTGCTCATACGTCCCGCGCCCTCGCTGACGTTCCTCCCCGCGAGGTGGAGCGCGCCGTTATCTGGCTGCCGCACGAGGAACCAGCCGCCGAGGCGCACCTCCGGCTGTTCGGAGACCGGCGGTACCGGCCAGGTGCTCTCCGCGATCGCCGTTCGGATGGCCTGCTCGAGTGTGACAGCGAGCGCGGTGTCGCCATGCTTCTTCTTGCCGTTGGTCGCCATGTGTGCTTCGCCCCTCCCGTTGTCGAACGGACGTCCATCGCCCTTGCGCGAGGCCCGCATCGACGGGTCCCTCGCCCCAGCCGCGGCGTGCGTCGTCGCTCGCGAGCGATTCGCGAGGCACGCACCGCAGGGTTGCCGTGCGTCGGCATCGTCGGTGGCCTCGCCCCGAGCGAGCGGACACGCCACGACCGGCCCCACCACGTCGCGTGCTCGGCCAATCCGCGCCCGTGACTGCGAACGCCAACCCGAGATGCTGTCGCCGCGTCGACCTGACGGTCAATTTCGTCCCGCCCCCCGCGCTGGCTGCAGTTCGACCGACCCGAGCGACCACGCCCACCGGCCAACGGCAACGTCACCATGGCTCGTCTGCCCGCGCGTTCACCCGCTCCCGAATCGCACCGATCACCCCGTGCAGAGTCTCCGGGATCCAGCGCGCGCGAATCGTCCACTCCGAATCCGCGTCGCTCGGTGGCGGGAACGCGTCGATCAACAACACGCGACCGGGCGGACCGAACACGGACAGCGCCGGACGGCCGTTCTGCGGATACGCGAGCAGCGGCATGGTGCCGCGCCGACCCCACGCGCGCGGGATGTGGCCCGTGCGCGCCAACTGGCGCATCTCCGCCTCGGCAATCGCCGTGTCCCATTCCGCGATCACTCGCACATCGCCGAAGGTCTGCAGCTGCGCGCAGAACGCTGGGACGCCCGCACGGGCGCGGCCGACGTCGGGGTCCATGAGCACGCTTTCGAGACGCACCAGGATGGTGTCGAACGCCATGCCAGTCATAGGATCGCCGCCAGCCGATGGCGAATCGCCTCCGGTGCGCCGGTGAGGGGCGCGGGAAATGGCTCGCACAGGATGGTGTTGAGGAGGTCCTCGGGATCGGCGGGCACGCCGACATCGAGCTGGAGCACCAACGCATAGCGCGGGAATCCCCCGCCATTGAGGGGCGGCCGACCGTCAGCGAATCGGTCGAGTGGACACCGGTTGCCGTCCGACCACGCGCGCGGGAGATCGCCGTTGCGGCTCGGGCGGTCGATCGCCCGCGCGGCTCGCGTGATGTCCCACGCGGTGTCATGACGCGGCAGTAAGGCACGGGGGCGGTGCCATCGCCTCCGAACAGGCCGGCAGACCCGCTCGCAAGCGCAGGGCACGGCCGTTGGTGACGAGCACGCGCTCGAGAGGACCGAGGATGACCAACGGCACGCCCGATAGCAGGCCGTCGGTGACGTACGCGGTCTGGTCGGCGAGTTGACGCAGCAGCGCGCTGAGCCGGTCTCGCGGATCGGTGCCACGTGACCCGGCGCATCAACCGTTCGAAGCCGGGAATTCTGACGAAAACGGGGCGCCCCTGGCGTGAGCGCGCGAGGATCACGCGGCGGACCGCATCCCGCCGTGCCGTCACGAGTCGTGGAGGCGCCGGAGCGAGGGTCACTGCCATTCTCGCCGCAGCGGCTGTCTTCGTGCATCGTCGCGTCATCTCTGATGCCGTTTGCCCTAGCGCACGTCAGGTGCGGTCAGGATCGTCGCAGAACGGCCAGGTCGTCTCGGGTCACATGTCATCACCGCACCGGCTCGTCGCGCGGCAGCAACTCACGCCTTACGTCCACGTGGCCTCCTCGATGGCGAGAACGACGGAGGTGACCTTGCCGCCGCCAGGCATTCGCTCGGCGTGATCGAGCGGCAGTTCCGCCCGGGCGACCAGCGCGAGCGATTGCCCGATCTGCGGGGGCCACGGCACCGCCGGCTGGATCCGCCACCAACGCGCGGGACTGATCGCAACGGAAAATGGGTTCGGGACACTATCGACGCGCGCGAAGAACTCACCGCACGTGGTCTCTACGACGTGGTAGACGGAGCCTGACTGCGTTGCCACACGGAACCACCGGCGGACGGCGAGCGTCACGGCGACAGCCGTCACGTCATCGCCCTCAGTAGACATCGGTCGCGCGAGCAGCGCCTGTCATACGAGGTGTGTCATACAGACGAGGGCACACGGTCGTCATGCGGACGCGTCCCCGCCGTCCGATGTGTACTCGATCGCCACCAGCGGAACGAGGAGTGCGCCCGCGAGTTGCAGGCCCGTGACGGAATCACTGCATTGCAGCGCCGACCGGTTGCCCAGTCCCGCGAGCGGCGTCTCGAGCAGGGCGAGAGAAGTGGCTCCGCTTTTCTGTACAGCTAAACGGGCTGGGATAAGTGGAAGCGGGGTGGGTCAGGCCGCCAGGGAGAGCGACCGTGGGAAGAAGTATGCCTCGTCGGGGGTTTGATCCGCGAGACTCGAGTGGGGCCGGCGGGTGTTGTAGAGCGTGAGGTAGCGCCCGATGCCCGCCGTGGCGGCGGAGACCGTGTCGTAGCCGTGCAGGTAGACCTCTTCGTACTTGAGCGAGCGCCAGAGCCGTTCGACGAAGACGTTGTCGCGCCAGCAGCCCTTCCCATCCATGCTGAGGCGGATGCCGTGATCGAGGAGCAGGCCGGTGAACGCGGCACTCGTGAATTGGGCGCCCTGGTCGGTGTTGAAGATCTCCGGGCGGCCGTACCGCGCGATGGCCTCCTCGACCGCCGCGATGCAAAACGCGCTGTCGAGCGTGATCGAGATGCGCCAGGACAAGACGCGGCGGCTCGCCCAGTCCATCACGGCGGCGAGATAGACGAAGCCGCGCGCCATCGGGATGTACGTGATGTCCATCGCCCACACCGCGTTCGGCGCGGTGATCGTGCGATGCCGGAGCAAGTACGGGTACACGGGGTGGCCGCGGTGCCGGCGACTCGTCCCGGGTTGCGGGCAGATCGCCGCGATCCCCATCTGCTGCATGAGCGTGCCGACACGACGGCGGCCGACGTAGATGCCCTCGCGCTTGAGCACGCGCCGCAGGCCGCGCGCGCCAAACCAGGGCATCTCCATATGCAGCGCGTCGAGTCGCCGCATCAGGGCGAGATCGCCCGCCGAGGCGGCGCGCGGCACGTAGTACACCGCGCCGCGACTGATCCCGAGCGCGGCGGCCTGCCGCGTGAGGGACAGCGGGTGCGTCCGGTCGATCATCGCTTGGCGCTCAACAGGCCGGCCTTGCCGAGCGCGTGTTCTAAAAAATCATTCTCGAGCGCGAGCTCGCCGATCTTCGCATGCAGCGTCTTCACGTCGACGGGCGGCTCGGTGCGCCGGCCGCCCTCCGCGAACACGTCGGCGGCACCGCTCAGCAACTGGTCCTTCCAGGCGGTGATCTGCCCGGGGTGCACATCAAAGCGCTTGGCCAGCTCGGCGAGCGTGCCCTCGTTGCGGACGGCGGCCAAGGCGACCTTGGCCTTGAAGGCGGGGGCGTGGTTCCGGCGTTGGCGTTTCGGCATCAGGAGCTCCTGGGTAGTGGGCGAAGATGTCGCCCGGGGAGCCCGCTTGTCCACTTATCCTAGCTGTTCAGAAAACCGAGACCACTTCTGAGCGCCAGCGGCTTTCCGTACGCAGCCTCGAGGATCACGAAGAGCCGACCGACATGCAGCAGTCGCTCGCTTTCCACCACCGAAACGTGTCCTGACGGGATCAGCGTGCGGAGGCTCGGGACGGCGGTATTGATCAACGTGGACTCCGCGTCGTGAGATTCCGCGATGGTTCCCACAAGATCCATGGCCACGTGATATGGAAGTCGCGCGAGCGCGAGCTGGTGCAGGGCTCCCAGCGGCTCACGCACAACGACAGCAGGTGACAGCTGCTCGGCGGTTCCGAGCCGCCAGTTCGGCTGTGCGGGAAGTGATGCCGATGCCTCGGCCTCCGGGCGCGGGGTGGAGTGTTTCTTCGCGGGCTTCGTTCGGCGTGGTGGCTTCGGCATGTCGGGCTCCGTCGGCTGGGGTTTCTCCCTTAGACGGGTGTATGACACCCGACGCCGCCGGAGTCAGAAGGCGGCGCCGACCGTCGCGCATCGGATCCGCACCAAGCCGCGACCGCAACGGGTCGCGCACGGAAATGGCCGCGTTAGAAAGCGCGTGAACGAAGACTGCCGCTCACCCCTTGCCGGATGGGAGTGCCGTCGGGCAAGCGCGTCACGAACCGCGGGCTCCCGTTCTGCTCGAACGGCTGTCGCGCGGTGCGCGCTGCAGCGCTCGACGTGGACCTTGCGCGAGCTTCCACCCCGTGACCCTGCGCTCAGTACATGCGCAGCCCGTGCACATTCCGGAATCGCTGCTCCTTGGGTCATGCGACGCCGAGACTCCGCGCGTAGGTCACGTGCAGACCGACGATGGATCGAGCGGACAACACCACGTCTGACGCGAAGAGTCTCGCTCCCCGCTGATGGAACGCATTCAGGAGCAACAACTCCAGGTTGCCGCGCCGAGGAGCGCATGACCCGCGCGCGCGTGTGACGCGGATCACCTCACGCCGTCCCCCCCCCACGAGCGTCCTCGGTGAATTCGATCGCCACCCACGCCACCAGGAGCATGCATGCATGCTCCAGTCCGGCGACCGAACCGCTATTCTGGAGAGCCGAGCGATTGCCCATGCCGATGATCGGCACCGTGAGCAGGGCGCGCGCCATCGCGGCGCTTCCGTACGCGGCCTCGAGTATCGTGAACAGTCGGCCGACGTGGAGCAGGCGTTCACTCTAGACCTCAGACAGACGACCGGCTGGGCTGAGTGTGCGCAGACCTGGGGCCGCGTTGTCGAGCAAGGTGTTCTTGGCCTCCGAGGTATCGGCGATCGTGCCGATCAGGTCCATGGCCACATGGAATGGAAGGCCCGAGACTGCCAGCCGGTGCATGGCTCCCGAGAGCTCGCTGAGCCGTACAACGGGCGCGATCAACGTGGCCGTTCCGAGGCGCCAGCTCGGATTGTCGGGCAAGGATGGTGGCGGCCCGGACACGCCCTTTGGGCTGCGGGGTGTCTTCGACTTGGGCTTGCGACGGGTGCCATCGGGTACTCCTCGTGCGTGTGTTTCACTTGAAGACGGTGCGGTGACACCGGAGCCTACTGCGCGTTCCCCGGACGGTCCCCATTCTCGAGTACGGATCGCAGGAACCGCTGCGCCCGCTGGAATCGCCGACGGGCCGCCGTCCACGAAATTCCCATCTCGCTGCCTACCTCGACCCATGATCGGTTCGCCACGACCCGGAGCCAGAGCAGCTCCGCGTCGCGCGGCGGAAGGAGTGATTGCGCCTGCACGACACGCACGGCGAGGCTCGGGGAATCGTCGTCGCCGGCGCCGCTCTCATCGGCGAACCGTTCGATCGCGGACCGGTAGGTGTCGCGCTCAACAGGCAACTCGGCACGGAGCGCGTCGAGCGCAGCGGTGCGCGCAATGACCAGGACCCACGCGACGAATCCCCCGACGGAGTTGGCTCGGCAGGCGTGAAAATGCACGTGCACGCGGAAGAGGGTCTCCTGCTCGACGTCCTCGGCCCATGGCTGTACGATGCCGCCCCGGCCGAACCGCGTGACCAGAAAGCGCCGCACAATGGGACGGAGCGAGCGAAAGAGGGGCGTTGCCGCGTCGCCGTCGCCCGCCCGAACGGCGGCGATCAGTGCGTCCAACGTCACATTCTCTTCTGGTGACTCGTTCGCTGGCATTCCGCACCTCCCGCGGCCGCTTCCCTCCCAAGGATTGCGCATCGAGTAGATGACGAGCACGTGACACCATGTTCGCGACCGCATCGCGACGTGTCGGCACGCGTTCTTCCATGCCGTGGATAAGGTACTATACGGTTTGGCGGTCGTCGCTTTGTCTGTAGACGAATCGGCGCAGGCGGGAGATACATAGGCTGTGTCCCGCCCACCCACCCCCCTCCAGCGCCGCCTCGCGCGCCTCCTCCGGGAGGTGCGAACAGCGCGCGGACTGTCGCAGGAGGCGCTCGCCGACCGGGCGAAGGTGCACCGGACCTATGTGGGCCTACTGGAACGAGCGGAGCGGGAGCCCCGCTTATCAAACCTCGCTCGCCTCCTCGCCGTGCTGGGCCTCAGCTGGGAAGAGTTCGGGCGGTTGCTCGACGTTTCCGCGACGGATCGGCGGCGGTGACCTACCATCGCCCGCTACGGTTGGCGCCACTCCGCCATCCACAGAAGCGGTCGGCGATGCGACCGCGGTCAGGGGGGCGGCACTCAACTGAAACAGTCTGCGGGAAACCCGGGGCGACTCAATTCCCCGTAGGCGACCGCGGCCCACCACAACTCAGCTTGACCACAGTCGCACCAACGTCGACGGCCGGGCAGGCCGCATCCTCATACGTCCTCCGTGCGTAGCGGCTTCCTCGCGATCCCTCGAATGCTCGGTCGCATGAGCGGCATCGCCTTTCGAAGGCTCTCCCGCGTGATCTGTTCGGCCTGAAAACCAGCAGCACAGATGGCATGCTCGGTGTCCCTCGTCAGGTGACAGTTCCCGGCGCACAAGCGCCACGCCGGCTCCAGGCGACGTTGCCACGCGTAACATGTGGAGGTTTTCTCCGCGGCAACGTGCTCAAGAAAGCAGAACCGACCGCCAGGCTTGAGGACACGGAAGACCTCGTCGAGTGCGGCAGACATCGAGGGGACCGAACACAAGACGAGCGAACAAACCACGGCGTCGAACGAGTGATCAGGCAGCCTCATCTGTTCGACGGCCGCATCCGATACCTCCGCATGCGGCCACGCCATGGCGCGACACCTCGCCTCGAGTCGCCGCCGCATGTGGCGGTCGGGCTCAACGAGTACGAGTCGCGTGATTGTCGACGGATAATGCGCGAGCATGGCGCCGGTCCCGGCACCAATCTCAAGAACATCGCCCGCCAGGCCGCGGACCAGTGCTGCGCGCCATTCGACAAGACATGCGGTTTCCGCGGGGCGCATCCAGCGGTCATAGATTGAGGCGACAAACCAAGACATGAACCGTTTCCACAGGCTAGGGCTGCACGGCGTCGAGCATCACGCCTGGCATCGGGGTCGCAACAAGAACCGCAGTCACGATCAACGCAACCAGTCCGACGAAGAGTTCGAGCGCCGCGGATCTACGGAGGCGCTCTTTGGAACGCCCCTGATCTCAGTGGCGATCTTCGGGTAGACGGAAATCGGTCGTCTTCGGCCACCGTTGAAAGCCCAGCTGCAGGTTCCAAGTCGTGGCGTCTCCCCCAGAGACCTTCGGAACGAACGCACTGCGCATTCCTACGACGATGCTGCCCTGCGCGAAGATCGCTACCGGGACATCAACTCCGACCGAGTAGCTTGCGACAGTCTGCGCGGGCGCGAGGGTTCTCGTTCCCCATTCTGCGGCCGAGAGCCTCGTCGCGCCGACGCCGAACAACATGGTCGGACTCCACGACGTTGCGCGTTCCGCAAACGAGTAGCTTCCTGCGGCGTGGACTCTCCCGAAGCGTGTCGGCGGCGCGCAGATGGTGACACCTCGAATGCAGTCTGACGCGTTCTCGCCTGCTGACATCATAACTTCCGCTCCGAGCCCCCAATGGCTCGACAGACGAAGATTTGCGCTCACATTCATCAGCACTATCGCGCTGCCCTGTCGAACGGTATCGCTTCCGAGAGCGACGTGAGTCGCCCCAACTCCAGCTGCCACACCAACCGACCATGGCGGCCGCGGCACTTCCTGCGCCGCAGCCGTCGATGCTCCACCGAAGCCAAGCACGACACACAGAAGCAGGCCGCGACTCGGCGCACTGTTCGACCTCATGAGTGGAGCCCTCTCTGTTGACCATGACGGTGCTCTGGCAGACTGCGCGAGGCGGCGACCCAGAAGGGAACCTGCATACGCTGGCGCGGCTCTGGGCCGCCAAGCGATTCGTGCGTGCCGCTGTTCGACCAACCGTCCGTCAGTGACGTCAGAGCCTCATCCTCGATTGCGCAATCCCGCAGGGAAATGCGGGCGATGTCAACCTGGACGGTCCCGCCGGTGCGTCGCCAGGAACACCTGTTCGGCCGCGTGCCGCGCCAAGTGAGTATGGATGGCGCATTCGCCTCCGAGGACGATCTCGCCGATCTCAAGGCGCTCGGCGTCGCCGATGTCTGCTTCGCCAAGAAGCGCGGCCTCGCCGTGCGCGACATGACGCGGAGCCAGTGGGTCTATGACAAACTGCGGCGCTTTCGGGCCGGCATTGAGGCGGGCATCTCCCTCTTGAAGCGCGTCTTCGGCCTCGCGCGCTGCGTGTGGAAAGGCGCCATCGGATCTTCACGCCTACGTGCGCACGGCCGTCTTCGCGGCGAATCTGCTGCTGCTTGCGCGCCCGTCTCAGCTGATCACCGTCCGTACGCCCATCGCGTACGACGCCGAAGCGGATGGGTCGCCGCGATCCTTGGCGTCGCCGCGATCTTCACCGCAGCCACCATCGGCGAGCGCTGACGACCCTCTTGCGCGGCCGTGCACCACTGCGTCGCCCTTCACCCGTTTTCGAGGGCTGAGCACGGCACCGCACCGAGAAACGCGCCGTTTCAGGGCGGAGACCAGATAGCGCGCGGCGCTCGCACGAGCATCAACGCTGCGTCCGAGGCAGCCCGCGCGAGACGCAGCACATCCGCAGGAGCGCTCGGCGCGCGGCCCATCGTCCCGACACGCGATCGTCGCGGGTGAACACCTCAACCGACCACGCCGTACGCGAGACGCCGAAGCACGCGCTCCGCCATGACGGTGTCGGCTTCGGAATCCGCACACGCGAGCGGGGTCTTGCCGTGGAGCAGCGGATGCGGCGTGCGCAGGAACTCGTTCGCCAACGACACATGGCCGTGCCAGACGAGACGCGCCAGCATGGCCAGTCGTTCGACACGTCGTGCGCGGGCGGACGCTTCGAACGCTTCGCTCGATGTCATCGAGGATGTGCGTCCAACCTTCCGGTGATCGTCATGATGAGGTTCAGCGGCGCCTCGTCGCCCGACGACTGCCGCGCGGCCGCGCCGATGTGCGTGCACGGTTGCTGGCGGTTGCTCGCACGCCCGACGGGAGCGTGTGCATTACCGCACCTCGAACGTGAGTGTCGCCCAATGCGAAGCGTAGTCCGCGTCGGGGTCGTTGGTGAGTCGTCGCATGTGGATGAACTTGATGTACCATCGGCCGGGGTATCGAAGCGGGATCTGTGCGACCCCAGCGGAATCGGTCCGCAGGCTTCGGGGCGCGACGCGCACCCCACGCGCGCCGCGGCCACCGACCTGGACGATGAGGTGCGCTTGTGGTGTGCCGTCGACGAGCGCCCGAACGGCGAGAACGGTGTTCGCGCCTGCACGAAGGGCGTACGGGTTGCGGAGTGGCACCAGTTCGGCCGCGTACCCCAGCGCGCCCGTGGCCCCGTCCGTGCGCTGGTCCCCAACCTGCAGCAGTACCTTGGCGTTCTTGGCGTAGCGCTCACGAGCGGGCTGGGTGAGTTCCCCGTCGCGACGACGCGCCGCGAGGACCTCCGGGACACCTTCCGAGGCCAGATAGGCGTTGAACGAGGCCGCGTCGAGCGCCAAGACTCTCGGCGCGGTCGCCATGCCGACCACGTAGGTGCCGGCGGGTCCGGTCCGGACGGTCAGCACGCTCGTGTCGCCCTGATCCTGCCACGCCGTGGTATCGGGATGCGTGCGACCCGCCGGGGACACCACCGAGACGTCGCGGAGGCGGCCGCGGGCGACGACCGCTTCGCTCGACGTGAACGTGCCATTCAGGGCGTGGATGACAACCGGCGTCTCGGCGGGCACGAAGAACGTCCGCATCGTGAGGAAGAGATCGTGCGCGCGGAGCGGGAGTGCCCCGATGGACAGCGCGAGAACGGCGAGCAAAAGGCGACGCATGCGAACTCCGTGGGGGCCGCAAGAAGAGACGGCCGCGGTGAGAGAAACGGGTCCAGACGGTCGTGCGCGAACACGACGCGTGTCACACGGGGCGTCAGCCGACCATCGCGCCCGCTCTGCCGGACGGCTTGGCCGTCGCGCGCACATTTGACGTTACATAAAATGCCAGTCGGCCGCAATCCCGCGCGGACATTTTGCACCGTTATTGACAGCGAACGATTGCGCGCTGCGAGCCGCGCCTGTTGCAGCCCCCTGTGACGACGACTAGTCGCACGATAGTCTCGCCGCGACGCGTAGGAGCGGAGGCTGGGCCGAAGCGCGTTCCGCGGCGTACACGAGGCGGCGGGACTAGACAGCGGTGGCCGCGGTGCGTATTTTACACTGCGTAAAGCATTCGCGTCGTATCACGTGCCTTCCTCCCGGAGGATACATCTCCATGTCATCGTCGGCCCCGAACGACGCGGGCGCGGTCCCATCGGCGGGCACCATCGCCGCACATGATGGAGTCGTACCGGATTCCTCGTCCGCACATGCCGCCGTGCCCGAGCACTCCATCGCCGGACGCTTGGGTGTGCGCGCTCTCGATTATGCGATCCCGCCATCCGCCAACCGGCTGCCATACATGCTCGGTGGATTGACCTTCGTCGGTCTTCTGGCATTGATCGGTACCGGGGTGCTCCTCGACCAGTTCTTCAATCCCGAGCCGCTGTCCGCCTATGACAGCGTCGTGTACATCATGACGCGCGTACCGCTCGGCAACTGGGTGCGCTCGATCCACTATTGGGCTGCGACCGTAGTGTTCGTCACGCTGTTTTTTCACATCCTCTACGTATTCTGGCGGCGGAGCTATACCCGGCCACGTGAGGTGACGTGGTGGCTGGGCGTCGGGCTGTTCATCACGGTCTTCGGCCTGATGTTCACGGGCACCACGCTCAAGGGGGATCAGGAAGCCGTCGAAGCGCTCGCGCACGCGGTCGCCGGCGCCAAGATGTCGCCCGGTGGAGCCGTGCTGACCCCGGACTTCACGTCGAGCACGACCCTGCTGTCCCGGCTGCACAGCCTGCACGTCAGCGTGCTGCCGCTGGTGCTCCTCGCGTTGGTTCTCGGACATTTCGCCCTCATTCGCGTCCACGGGATTCATTCGCACGAGGCGAAGACCGCGCGCTTTACGCAGCACGTGCGCCGGTTGACGGCGTTCGGCTTGTTCCTGTGCGCCGGCCTCGGCATCTTGGCGGCCGTGTTTCCGGCGGTGCTTGGACATCCGGGCGTCGAGGGGGTCGAAGTGACGAAGCCCGCGTGGCCGTTTCTGTGGATCTATGCGGTCGAGAACACGGTGGGCATGACCGGGATGCTCATCGCGCCGATTGTGCTGTTTGGCTTCCTCGCCGCGGTGCCGTTGCTCGATCGGGGACATGACCAGGGGGCCGGTCGGCCGCGATGGGTGATGGGGCTGGGCATGCTCGTGCTGCTGGCATATATCGCGGGCATTGTCTACGGCGTGTTTGCGCCGCAGATGCAACATCTCGGAATGTGAGGTCGCCGGTGTCTGCCCCAGGTCGATTTACCCAACTGCGATGGCGCCTCGGCGTGGCGCTCACCCTCGCCGCCATCGGGCTCGCCGCGACGCCGCTCTTCGCGCACGAGAAGGGCGTGTTGACGCTCAATACCAAGCAGGCCGCCCCCGGCGACACGCTGGTCGCTCGAGGCAGCAAACTCGCAAAGGGCGCGGCGCTTCGCATCGAGATACGCGGAGCGCTGAAGACCTTCCCGTTCGGGAGCGTGCATACGGATGCGGCCGGCAAGTTCGAAATGCGCCTGCCGATTCCGGCCGACGCCAAACCGGGCGCATATCGTGTCGTGGCGATCGCCTCCGACGGCGATGTCTCGGCGCAGGAGAATCTCGTGCTGCGACCCGTCCAAGCGGCGGCGGTCCCTTCGATGACCAGGATGCCGGACATGACTACGATGCATGTCATGGAGAGTCGCGCCACGGCAGCCCCGGCCGACATTCGCGTCGTCACGTCATCGCGAGCATGGACCGTCATCATCGGCCTGATCGTGTTCGCCCTCGTGGGGGGCGTGCTGTTGCTACGCGGCGCGACGAGCGGTTCCGCGCGCACAGCATGAGGCACGGCCACCAAGGCGCTCGCCGCATGACAGCACCGCGCCTCTACGCACAACGATTTCCACACCGACGCTCACCATGGGGTGGACATGGCGCGTGAAGGTATTCGACTGACGGCGCGAGCCTCGATTCTACGCGAGGGCATCCTCGGGGGGCTGCTGGGTGCCGCCTCCGTTGCCGCATGGTTTCTGCTCGTCGACATCGCGCGCGGGACGCCATTTCTCGTACCGGACGCGCTTGGGCACATTCTGTTCCACATGGGAGGCGGAGGGGTCGCCGAAGGCGCGTTCGCCCACGTGCTCGCCTACACGGCGTTTCATGTCGCCGCATTCGTCGCCGTCGGCGTCTTCGCCGCGGCGGTGCTGCGGCGCAGCGAACGTCAGCCCTCGCTGCTCGCCGGCGCGCTCCTCCTGTTTGTGGTGTTCGAGTGTGGCTTCTTCTTGCTCACGCTGCTGATGATGCAGTCACATCGCCTCGGCATGCCGGCGTGGTACTTGGTCGCCTCGGGGAATCTCCTGGCGGCAGGCGTCATGGGTGTGTATCTGTCGCGAAAGTACCCGGCGCTTGGCGCTCGGGTTGACGCGGCCCTGAGTGGCCGAGACGGCATGTAGGCGCGACCCGGGAGAACCCACGCTGTGTGCGGGCAGGGGGACTCGCCACCCAGGTTCGACAGGTTCCTCCCGCCACGCACGCACGGCAGCGCGGGCATTGCTCGCAAGGCACAATCCGGTGGTACAGCTGGTCTCGCATGTGCGGCCGTGATGACCCCTTCGGCGCACATGAGACTCAGTGGGAGCCGTCTCTCTCACGTTTGCCGTGCGGCGGACCGCCGCCGAACAGCGCCAAGAGGCGTTTCCAAGGGGCCGCGCGCCCCGCGCTCACTGGGACTCGCGTCGCGTGTTTGTAATCCGCGTATGCGGCCGACCCCTGCTCGGCGTGCCGGTGCATCGCGATCGAGCGCACCTGTACCTCGAACACCGCCCCCGCTGGGTCACGTACACTCGTGTGCAACCCCCGATATCCGTTGGATTTGGGTTGGACGATGTAGTCCTTGAAGCGACCAACGATCGGTGCGTTCAGGTCGTGAACGACGCCGAGCGCGTGGTAGCAGTCCGTCTCCGTCGGCACAACGATGCGCAGCGCGACGAGGTCGTGAACCTGCTCGAACGTCAGATGCTTCTGGTGCATCTTCTTCCATATGCCCGCCGGGTGCTTGACCCGGTGGCACATCTCGACGATCGGCACGCCCTGCACAGCCAGGGCGCGGTGGATCTGTGCCGCGCGCGCTTGAGCCAGCGCTTCGAGCCTGGGGCGATCCGCCTCGATCCGCCCTGAGATGTTGAGGAAGCGCTCCGGATCAAGCACGCGCAGGGCGGCGTCTTCGAGACCCATGCGCAGCGCGGTCTGGCCGAGCCTCTCCGCCTCAGTCGCATAATGGTCCAGGATGACCTGCGCCAACGATCGGGTCGTTGCGTCACCGGCTTCGGTGCCTCGGAGGCGTTCAAGTTGCGCCCGGAGCCAAGGGATGGCGTCGCCTGAATCGTAGTGGACCGGTGAAACGGCGACCCGGGGTAGTCCCGTGTCGGTTGCCTCGGTATCCGCATGCGTGTCTCGCTCCATGGCATACGCGCGCCGTTGCGCGGCGACAAGCAGCTCGACCGTACGACTCAGCTCGTGCCCGAGGCTGCGGAAACGCCAACCGAGCCAGCGGAGCTCCCAGGCGCCACCGGGATCCGGCATGTCGTCCCAGTACCCCAGCTCCATCTTGTGGACGCCATCCAAGAGCCGCCCGATCGGCCCCGTGACCTCGCGACGAATCACGATGATCAGCAGCGCCACGATCAGCAGCGCCGTCACGCCAACATGCACCGCCCAGGCCCTCCACCGCCGGGTACGAGCGGCGGAAAAGTCAAAGCTATCCACCGTGATGCTCAGCACGACGGGCCGGGGTCCGAAAGCCGGGGAAACGAACGACACGCTGGCCGTCAGCAAGGCGTGTGGTCCGTGTCTGCCGTCGTCGCGTGTGCCGAGGACGAACCGGCCGGAGGAGTCGACGACCGCCAGGTAGTGGTAGGAGTGCCCCTGGTCCATATAGGACGCGTGAAACCGCTCAACGGCCCTGCGCACGTCGTCGCGCTTGGAAGCACTTCGTAGATCCGTGACGAGTGGGGCCAGAGACTCTCCGAGTTGCGCCCGTCGTTCGCGCAACTCGGTGCGCAGCTCTACTGCGAGCTGCGCGCCGGAGAGGACGGCCATCACACCGCCGACGACGAGGGTCGTGAGGAGACCAAGTCGCAGCCCGAGGCCCAATCCTCGATGCGTCGGTGCCACCCGGGGCCTCATCGCTCGCTCGCCGCCCGCCGGATCACGCCGCATGAGGAACCGCCGCCAGAGGAGGTAGATCGCATGGAGGATATAGAGCCGAAGGACAGCGGCTAGCCAAGCCCGCCTTCCCTCAACGCGTGTACCATGGAGAGTGAAATGGCCGGCCACTCGGCCGACGCGACGTCGTGCTCTCCGCGGACGACAAGACCCCGCTTCCCATCCTTAGCCGGCGGCATGCGATCACGCGACCAAGCCGGGCCGCGCGACACGTGTCGGAGCGGACGACAATCGCCTCGGCGCACGTGATCGAGGAGGTCAACCACGGCACATCCCTCGGGGGCATCGGGCGACCGGCCGCCTCGAAACGCACTGGCCCAATCGCATTCCGATGCACCTGCTCATACACGCGAGCTGGCTCAACCAGCTCGACGGGTGTCGCTTCGACTGGCGACTCACCCGTCGGGCTCCGGCGCAACTCCGGACTCGCTGCTCGGACTTCACCCCTGTTGCCGCAATCGCCGCGTGACGACACGGCATGAACCGTTCGATCTGTCCGACCAGCTACCGTGGACGTTGTCCGGCCTCAAGTCTTCACACCGGCGTTGCGGGCCGTCCCGAGCGAGTGGCGGCCCGCCACGCGGCTAGTGTTCCGGCTTCAGTTCACCACAAGCCACGATCGTCTTCACGTCCTCCGCCGACGCGTGGACCGCCACGAAGTAATTCGTGCCATCCACGAGGGGCGTGGCCAGCGTCGCTTTGGCGCGTCCTTCCCCCTTCTCCGAGATTTGGAACGCCGGGAACATGTCGTTGCTGCCGACGATGCCGCGATCGTCCTTGCACGTGCCTTTGTGCACGTACCACGCTCGGCTACCGCCCGCGTTGTCACCGCTGAGGGTCAGAGTTACATCCTTGGCATTCGTGACCATCACCATGCCGCCAGGCGTCTTGGCACCGCTCGGAGAGCCGAGCCGAGCCATATAGCTTCCGGGATGCATGGCCCCGGCGACCACAACGAGGAACGCGGCGACCGTCGTGAACTGAAAGAGCATACAAGTCTCCTGTAGCGATTAGATGTTCGGCGAAGAGCAACACGAACGACGAATGAACAGCACGACGTGCACACCAGACGCATCCCTCGCGACGCCCACCTCCGTGGTCAGGCGGCGAGCGGTGCACCGTACCACAAGGGCCCGTCGGCGGCTCATACGCCGTGCTTCGCGGAACACAGGTTCGGCATGCCGCGTTGTGCGGACACCTGGATTTTATTCTACATAAAATAGTCACTTCTCGCAACCCGTGTGAGGCCCTTCGACTGCTGGCCGGCCGAGTGCTCTCGCGGCCTTACGCGGGATCGGTGGGGCGGCGGGCCCGACCGCCCGTCTGCATGTGCCGCACCACCCAGCGCGTGCCACGCCGTTCGAGGACCGCCGTGCCTCGGCCGACCGAGTCGGCCGCGCGTTCATTAACGTCCGCTTTCAGCGTGTACGTGAACAGCACCCACGCCGTGCCTTGCACCACATGCACTTCCAGGTCGGAGGGCTGGTATCGAAGGTTCTTCATCTCCTTGAGTTCGGGCCCGAGGTGGTGGTCCCGATAGTCCGCCCAGCCGCGATTGATGCCCGCGCCCTCAATGATGGTCAGACTGTCGCCCGCATAGAGTGTGTCGAGCGCGGCCAAGTCCCCGCGCTCGGCCGCGCGGAACACCGCGCGCAGCACGGCCGCCACATTCGCGGTCTCAGCCACCGTCGCGGCTGGGGCGGCTGGGGCGGCTGGGGCGGCAGCGCCGCGCGACGACTGCGCGTCGATGGGAACGGCTGTCCACAGCACCGCGGTGAGCGACAGCCAACTGAAACACGGGATGACACGGGACATGGAGGTTGCTCAGGCAGAGGGGATGGAGGGCGCCGCACGTTCATGCGGGCAGTGCTCTGACGACCCGGTGGGGTGCAGGCCTCGACAGAACAGGTGGGAGATCGCCCAAGCGCCGGGATGCTCGCAATGGGTGGCCGCGGAAACGGGGTCGCCCGGCGCAGGCAACGGATGCAGGACGATGACACCGGAAACCCACACTGCCAGCAGCGCGGCGGCGGCAGCGGCGATGGATCGGCGCGACACATGGGTGCCGACCATCGCATCCTCGCCCGCCAACCGCCGGATGCGCCGCTCGAACAGATCGGCGCGCTGGAAACCCACACTGACATCCGGCACGCCGAGGTCGGCTCCCGCCATCTTGAGGATCGCGGCTGCAAGCGGTAGCGCGTGGGACCGTGCGGCCGCATCGTCGGCGGTGATTTCCACCTCGTCGCCGAGATCGTCCACGAGGCGCCGAATGGCTGGCAACCAGAAGAGAACGGCCGCGAGGGTCCGCAGCAAAAAGAGGCGGAGCGGATCCCGCCGGCGCACGTGCTCGGCTTCATGCGCGAGCACGGCCTCGAGTTCATCCAGTGAGAGTCGGGAGGGAAGGTCGCGCGCCACAAAGACGCGAGGTCGCCACCACCCCGTGGTGAACGCCGGGTTCGGGAGCCCCCCCACCACACGCAACCGCGCTGGGTCCAACCCGACGCGGGCCGCAGCGACCGACAACGGTGCGTCAGCCGGCGGCAACTCGACCGCCAGGACGCGCGTTATGACGCTCTGGCGCCACGCGGCACGGCTCCGGTTGATGACGGCGTATATCACGCCCGCGTACAGCAGGACGTGCGTCGCTTCGTGCACGGGTGCCAGGAGGTGATGGAGCGCGACCAGGCAGATGATACCCAGATGCTGCTGCGACGCCGGCAACCAGCGGACCGCACCGATCAGGTGATGCCCGACGACCGGACTGATACTGAGGACGAGTAACAGAGCGAGGGCCAGGAGCACCAACCGCCGGTGGCGCTGCTCGCGGCGCACGAGCGGCAGGAGAATCGCTGACGCGTCGCCGCGCATCAACTTAACGTTCGCCGCGTTCGCGCAACTTCCGGCGCACGAGCCGCGCGAGTTCCTCGAGTTGTCGGGGATCGCGCTCCGCCAGTACATCCACCAAGGAGGCCGCGACGGCGTCCGGCCCGAGCGATACGATGCCTTCCATCACGCGTCGTGACGCATGCGTCATGAACGCGCGCTCGTCGAGCCGCGCGGCATAGTGCAAGCGGTCGTCCGTGCGAGTGCGCGTTAACACGTGCTTCGCGACCAGTCGATTGAGCACGGTGATAGTCGTGAGCGGAGAGACCTGATGGGCCCGCACCACCCGCGCGTGCACGTCCCGAGCCGTGGCCGGACGCCCGAGGGCCCAGACGACACGCAGCACACGCGCCTCCAGATCGCCGAGCACCTTGGCGAGCCCGTCCGCGGAAAGGCGCACCGTGTCTTGCAGTTTGGGTGTCGCCGCGGCGCGCGCCGCGGGTTTCTTCGATGCAGCCATATGCGCTCCCTGCGAGGGCCCGGCACACGCGCGTGCCGTTGCAAGGAATCTATCCGGTCTTTTACCATTCGTAAAGCGCCGCGGCCGAAGCCGCCGCACCCTCGCACACGGCGCGTCGGCAGGGCGAGCCGGCACAAGGACGAGCCGACACGGTTGACACGAGCCACGCCGGCGATTTCCTTTGAGACGAGTGTGACCTTTTACGCAACATCAAATCCCCCCGCCCGCCACGCACATCCGGTGATGCCGTCTTTAAGTACGATTCGACGAGCAGTGGTCGCCGCCGCCGCTCTTGCAGGCACCGCGTGCATACCGCCCGCGGCACACCGTGGAAGCGAAGGCGTCGCAACGCTAGTGACGGCGCGCGCGGGTATGCCTGCCGGGTGGTTCCCGCCAGATTCCTCGCCCGCGCCGCTCGCGCGCATCCCGAGCGGACCGCTCGCCGCAGATTCAGCCGTACGACTGGCCATCCTACGAAGCCCGCACATCCGCGCGGCGCTCGCGGAGGTCGGCATCGCCGCGGCGGACCTCTGGCAGGCGAGTACCTTCCCCAATCCCGTGCTTGACGCCTTGTACGCATTCCCGGCGAGCGGCATCGCCGTTTCGAGCGCGAACGTCGGCTTCTCGGTCGTACGTGCGTTGCAGGTACCGCTCCGTCGCCGCGTGGCGGCGGCGGAGTTGACAAGCACCGAGCTACGTATTGCGGATGTCGTGCTTCGCGTGGCGGTCGATGCCCAGCGGGCGTATGTGACCGTCCAGCATGCCCAGCAGGTGGTCGAACTGCGGCGTACCGCCGCCAGCGCGGCCGAAGTTGCCGCGACTGCGGCGAAGGCACTGCGGGCGGCAGGCAACGTACCCGCCCTCCGGCTGGCGAGTGAAGAGGCCGCGGCGGCCGAAAGCGTTGTCGGCGTGATGGATGCCGAGGGCGAGCTGCTCGGCGCGCGCGCCGAACTCGCCCGGCTGATGGCCGCCGACGTGCCGGATTCAGGGTGGACCGTTCCGGCACGATTGGCCGATCCGGATGCGGCCGATTGGACGCTGGCAATCATCGATTCCCTCGCCCTGGCCCGCCGACTCGACATCGGTGCGGCCCGAGAGAGCGCACGTGCGGCGGCCGCCACGCTCGGCCTGAGCACCAGCTTTCGATTCCTCGCGGATGGCACGATTGGCGCCACGTTCGAGCGAGAGCCGGACGGCAGGTTCGCCGGCCCGAGCGCCAGCGTGCCGCTTCCGTTGTTCGATCGCGGTGGGGCCGGCGTGGCCCGTGCCGCGGCGGTTCTGCGCCAACGCGTCGCAATGCACGATGCGCTCGTGGTCAACGTACACGCGGAAGTGCGCACACGACTAGCGCAAGTGCGTAACGCGAGCCAGCGGGCGCGCCAGCTGCGCACCGTGGTGCTACCACTTCGCGAACGGGTACTCGCCGAGGCGCAACGACACGTTAACGCCATGGATCTCACGATTTTCGCGTTGCTGCAGGCGAAAGAGGCGGAGATCGAGGCTGGTCGCGCGTATCTCGACGCGCTGCGCGACTATTGGATCGGGCGCGCCGAACTGGAACGAGCCGCCGGCGGAGCGCTCCCTGGAGGGCACACGCGATGAGGAAGGGAGACGATTCGATGCACTCGACCCCGGGGGGTGCTCCGGTCGCAGCGCGGCTCTCGCGGCGGGAGATGATGTGCCAGAGTGCGGCCGCGCTGGCGGGTGGCGCGATGGCGCTGAGCCCGGCTTCCGTGCTCGCGCAGCAGGGCCTGATCGAAGCACCGCCCGCGGACTCGGCGGACCGAACGCCGATGCCGGGCCAGCCCGACCGCGATTACACACCCGTGATCACCCCGAACGGTGTCACCCTGCCATTTCACATCGTCGATGGCGTCAAGGTTTTTCACCTCGTGGCCGAGCCGATCACGCACGAGTTCGCTCCGGGCCTCGTCAGCACCTGCTGGGGCTACAACGGGCGCACGCCGGGACCGACCATCGAAGCGGTGGAGGGTGATCGCTTGCGGATCTACGTCACCAACAAACTGCCCGAGCCGACGAGCGTACACTGGCACGGCGTCCTCCTGCCCTCGGGGATGGATGGGGTCGCCGGACTGAACCAAGCGCCGATCCCCGTCAACGCGACCTTCAAGTATGAGTTCACACTGCGGCAGCATGGCACGCTAATGTACCATGCGCACTACGACGAGATGGTGCAACAAGCACTCGGCCTGATGGGCATGATCGTCGTGCATCCGCGGCATCCGGCGCGACGTCCGGATCGCGATTTCGTACTGCTCTCGTCGGAATGGCGTGTGCCGATCGGCGCGTCGCGCCCCGATCCCAACGAGATGACGGACTTCAACCTCCTGACGTTCAACGGCAAAGTGTTCCCCGCCACCGAGCCGCTGCAGCTGCAGTTGGGTGAGCGGGTCCGCATCCGCTTCGGCAATCTGAGCGCGATGAGCCACCACCCGATTCATGTGCACGGTCTCCGCTGGCGGGTCGTCGCCACGGATGGCGGCGACATTGCCGAGGCGAGCCAGTGGCCGGAAGCGACGACGCTCGTGCCCGTCGGCACGACGCGGACGGTCGAGTTCGTCGCGGACAATCCGGGCGACTGGGCGATGCATTGCCATATGACACACCACGTGATGAATCAGATGGGGCACAGCGGCACGAATCTCGTCGGGGCGGACCCGAGCGCCATCGACGCACTGGCGTCAAAGTTGCTGCCGGACTACATGACGATGGGCGATACCGGGATGGGTGGGATGGGCGAGATGGGCATGCCTCTTCCCGTGGGTGCGATCTCCATGCTCGGCGGCGCGGGCCCGCACGGCTATATCGACATGGGCGGAATGTTCACCATCCTGAAGATCCGAGAGCATTTGCCCGTCGGGGGCGACGCGGCGTGGTACAAGAACCCGCCTGGAACCGTCGCGGCCGAGGCCACGGCGGACGAACTGCACCGAGACGGTATCGCGCTGTAGCATCGCGGCGAACAGCCGCGCCTCGCCGCGTGGATGGTCGGATCCGCTCGACACGCTCGCTTGCCGCGAGTGTGCGCGGGACGCAAGATTCCATCGGATATGGCCGTCGGCTCGTTTCCTCTCTCCGCAGGCACGCATGGATCCCCGCCGCACGCTCATCGAACATTGGCGCAGCGACGCTGGCGGCTCGTATCAGCGTTGGTTCCTCTGGGAAGAGCGCCTCAAGAATTTCCGAAGCATCCGTCGTGGCCTCTCGGTCGTCGTCGAGGATATCCGCGCCGATCGTTTTGGACGCCAGTACCGCGGATCCTCTCTGGAAACCGTGGTGAAGTCGGTGGCCGAGCAGCGTCAAGTATTTCGGGGCGCCGACCATGCCTTCCTTTGGAAGCCCAAGCTCCGCATTCCCGATATCTACGAGAATCGCGAGAACCAACTGGCCTTCGCCGACCTCCTGCATTCGTGCGCCTGCTGCGACACCGAAACGGAGGTGCTCGGCGCGATCCATCGCCTCAATGCGAAGTGCATCAAGGGCCTGGGGCCGGCGGCCGCCAATCTGCTCTACTTTCTGCATCCCACGATAGCGCCTCCCAGCAATACGGCGATTGCGAGAGGCTATGAGCGGATGACCGGCGTTCGCGTGCCACTCGGACAGTGGCCCGCCTACCTCGCCATGCGCGAGGGCATGGTGCGGCTCACGGCGGAGTTCCGAGACTTGCTCTCCAACGATCTCGGCGCGATCGCGGGGTTTCTGTATGACATGGGTTGCGACCGCTATCCTGCGCCTCCGCGTGACCCGATGACGGCAACCGATGCGATGCTGACCTGGCGGCAGTCACTCGACGCCGCGGTGGCGGCCGCTTCGGCGGCAGGCGCGCCTGCGGACGCCAGCGATGACCTCACCCATACCGAAGTGCAAAGTTGGCTGCGCGACCTCGGCCGAGCCTTGGGCTTCGATGTGTGGATCGCGAGCAATGATCGCGGGCGGCGGTTCGGCGACGGCCTTCTGGGCGACGGATGCATGACTGAGCTCCCGGCCCGCTTGCGGGACGGGCCGGGAGCGGAGGCCATTCGGCTGATCGACGTTCTCTGGCTGGACCGTAGCACGCGCAACGTTTGTGCCGCGTTCGAGGTGGAACACACGACGTCGATCTACAGCGGAATCGTCAGGCTTCTCGATTTGGCCCTCGGCGCGGGCTCTGGATCCGCGCACGGGCTCTTTCTCGTGGCGCCGGACACGAGAGAGGCGGACGTGCGAGCGCAGTTGGCCCGTCCCGCATTCCAGCGGATCGGCGATCTCGCCGTCCGGTTCATTCCGTACGGCGCGCTGGCGAAGCATCGCGGAGCGATCGCGCAGTTCGGTTCGAGCTTGAAGGCCATCGAGGCCATCGCCGTGCCGCTCTGACGGTGTGCTTGGTCGGCTGGGGCGGACGGACGCCACCCCAGCCCCGGCCCAGCTGTTACAGCGGCGCTCGACGTAGTAGCTGCGCGTTGATCGCCACAATGATTGTACTGACGGACATGAGTACGGCGCCGACCGCCGGACTGAGCACGAGGCCCCAGCGGTCGAGAACCCCCGCAGCCAGCGGAATGGCTACGATATTGTAGCCCGCCGCCCACCACAGATTCTGGACCATTTTTCGATAGGTGGCGGCGCTGAGCGCGATGATGCGCGCGACGGCGCGCGGATCATTGCCGACGAGCACGATGTCACCCGCCTCGACGGCGACGCTGGTCCCTGCGCCGATCGCTACTCCCACGTCGGCGGTGAGAAGCGCGGGGGCGTCGTTGACGCCGTCGCCGACCATCGCCACGCGCTGACCCTTCGCCTGCAACGACCGAATCAGGTCCGTTTTCTCAGCGGGCAACACCTGCGCGAACACCGTTTGGATGCCGACCGCTTTCGCGACGGCCTCCGCAACACGCCTCGCGTCGCCCGTGAGCATGACGACCTCGATGCCACGTGCCTGCAGCGCCCGCACGGCCTCGGCGGCTTCGGGTCGCACGGCGTCCGCCACGACGAACGCGGCGAGGATGCGCTGCTGTTCGATCAAGTAGACGGTGGCTTCCCCTCGCGCCGTGGCATCCTCGCTGAACGGAATCAGCGACGATGGCACCTCGATTGCGAATTTCGTGAGCAAACTGGGTCCGCCGACCGCGTAGCGCTGCCCGTCGATGAGGGCGTGCGCGCCGAAGCCCGGCATCGCGGCGAACTCCTGCGTGCGTGGCAACATCAGGCCCCGCGCGGCCGCACTCGCGACAATCGCGCGCGCCACGGAGTGTTCGGCGTCCTGCTCCACGGCCGCCGCCAACTGCAACATTGCATCGTCAGCACCGCCGTCCACGGTACGTATGGCAACGACGCGGTGCTCGCCGAGGGTGAGTGTTCCCGTCTTGTCAAAGACGACTGTGCCGATCGTCCGGGCCTCTTCAAGGCCCCGTCGGTCCCGCACCAAGAGTCCGCTGCGAGCGCCGATCGTGGTCGAGATGGCCACGACGAGCGGCACTGCCAAGCCGAGCGCGTGCGGACACGCGATCACGAGCACGGTGACGACGCGCTCAATCACGAAGCTCGGTGCGGCGCCCAGCACCGTCCAGGTGACACCGGTGATGAGCGCTGCCCCGATGGCGACGAGCGTAAGAGCGAACGCCGCGCGATCGGCCAAGACCTGGGCACGCGACCGCGACTGCTGCGCCTCGGCCACCAGCCGCATGATCCCGGCGAGCGCCGTGCGCTCCCCCGTGCGCGTGACCTGGATGCGCAGCGACCCGTCGCCATTGACCGTCCCGGCGATCACGCTGTCGTCGATCCGCTTCTCGATCAGCCGCGATTCCCCCGTGATCATCGACTCATTCATCGTGGTCCGTCCGTCGCGCACCACGCCATCCGCCGGGACGCTCGCTCCCGGCCGGAGCAGGACCAAGTCGCCCTCCTGCAACGCCGAACGCGGCACTTCGACCGGCGTTCCGTCCACGAGTCGCGTGGCGACGTCTGGCAGCAACTTGGCCAGTTCTCTGAGCGCGCCCTGCGCCTGCGACACGGAACGCATCTCCATCCAGTGTCCGAACAGCATGATCGTGACGAGCGACGCCAACTCCCACCAGAGTGGCATGCCGGGGAACCCGACGGTCACGGCGAGGCTGAACACGAACGCGACGGTGATCGCGAGCGAGATGAGCGTCATCATCCCCGGTCGGCGGTCACGGACCTCGCGCCACGCCCCCTGCACGAAGATCCACCCGCCCACCACGAACACAGCGGTTCCGAACACGACCGGAATCCACCGCGCCCCAGGCACGATCGGCGGCGTAAACCCGAGCACGCGAGGCATCATCTCGCCCCAGATGATCGTCGGAGCCGTGAGCGCGAGCGCCAGCCAAAACCGGCGGCGAAACATCGCGACGGAGTGGCCCGCGTGCTTGTCGAGCGCGGCCCCAAGCGCTTCCCGTGAAGCGGCGCCGTGCGCCGCCTCGTGATCGGCGTGACCCGGACGATTCGGGTCGTCGGGCGTGTGATGCGCGTGGGTCATACCGATTCGGCCTCGTCACCGGCGTTGCCCAGCCTCGTCTTCGACCGTCCGAGGAAGCGGTTGTACAGGACACCGATCGCGGCGAACGTCAGCCCGCTGCCGACGCTCACACACAGCAGCCCTTGGACGAACACACCGGCCGAGAACGGACGCACGAGGCTCGCGTGATCCATGTCGAAGAGGCGATGCAGGGCGGTGGTCGCGGTCTCCGGAGCAACCGCAGCTGCGATGGCGCACAGGGCGAACAGCGCTGCGGCCATGGTGGCGGCCGCGAAGCCGAGGGCGCCGGGGGCCAACTCCATTCGATCGGGTGTCATACGGCCACTCCTGAGGAGGGTGAGGGTGGTGTGATCACCGCACGGCGCATCCGCCGCGGGACGACCGGTGACAGGCGGGCGACATGTCGCACGCCAATCCAGCCAGCGAACCGGGATAACCGAGACCCGCACGTGCGTGATACCCCCGCTCAATGCCATGATCGCCTCGGTTGCACCGAGTCGAGGGAACGTTCACTCAGCCTGTCCTTCGGATCCGTCGCGATCGATCCCCACAGGGGAAGGACGTTCGAGAACACGAACAGCGCACCAAAGGGTAATGCAAACAGCGCGACGGCCGAGAGCAAGCCGTCACGGCCGAAGACGTCGACCTTGAAGTCTAGGAAACCGCGTAAGCTCTTCGAGAACATCTGCCCGCCCATGACGACGTTCCACCGCATGGCGAGCACCTGCACGAGGAGAAGGACGCCGCCGACCAGGCCGATGTTGTGGCGCGTCGCCGCGGCGATCCGGTCCTTGAAGACGACGACGGCGCCGAGCAGGAAGAAGGGGAGGACCGAGCCGACGAGCACCTGCACCAGGAACATGCTCACGAAGAGCTTCGTCGTGAGCAACTGCTTCAGGATTTCCCAATCCTCGTTCCCCACGTAGGCGTGATTCACGAGCTCGAGCATCTCAAGCGTCACGTCGATGATCAGGGAGTACCACGCGTACTCGATCAGCGATTGGACGCAAGCGGTGTCGATGACCCGTCCCTTGACCTTCTGCACGGTGATGTAGCACACGAGCACCATCGCGATCCCAGACACGATCGCGCTGAGCAGGAAGATCACCGGCATCAGCGGGCTGGCCCACCACGGGTTCGCCTTGATCGCGCCGAACAGGAATCCGACGTATCCGTGCAGCACGCAGGCCGCCGGGATGCCGATCGCCGCGAGGACGAGCATCACCCGGTGGTCGAGCCGGCGCGACTCCTCCTGCACGTCGGTCACGCCGAGTGCGAGCACCCAGTAGAGGGCGCGCATCGCCGGGGCCTTGGCATGGTGGGCCAGGTAGGCGATGTCGCTCCGGTACACCAGCCAGATCTCCACGGCGAGGATCGCCAAGTACGCCGTGTAGATGAACCCGAACCCCGCCATGGCGGAGGTGGGGTTCGGCGTGAACATGATGTTGAAGGCCCGCTCCGGATGCCCGAGGTGATTGAGCAACGGGAGCGTCGCGAACAGCAGGAAGGCGAACGCCATCACCATCGCGAAGCGGCTCACCGGCTGCAGTTCCTGCTTGCCAAAGACGTGATAGAGTGACGAGATGATGAACGCGCCCGCGACGATCCCCGTGATGTACGGATACAGCACGATCATCGTCGTCCAGTAGATGTGCGTCTGGTTCGGCAGGACGTAGCCTTCGGTGACATAGTGATGCATGGCTAGATGACCTCGGAGTCGAGCCCGATGTAGCGGGTCCGGGGCCGGGTGCCCAGATACGACTTCAGTACCTGTACCCGGTTCGTCGCGAGGATCTGGCTGATCTCGCTGTACGGGTCGTTCACGTTGCCGAAGATGCGTGCCTTGGCCGGGCAGTATTCGACGCAGGCGGGCTTGAGCCCCTTCGTGATGCGGTGGTAGCACCATGTGCACTTGTCGGCGGTGTTGGTCTCGGGATTCAGGAAACGCGACCCGAACGGACAGGCCTGTACGCAGTAGCCGCAGCCGACGCAGCGCTGCGGGTCCACCAGCACCACCCCTTCGGCGGTCTTGTACGACGCGCCCACGGGGCACACCTGGATGCACGGCGTGTCGATGCAGTGGTTGCAGAGCTTGGGCACGAAGAAGCCGCGCACTGGAAGCTGCCCGATCTCCTCGGGCATGTTGCGCTCGGGGAGGTCGTCCTCAAACCCGTTCTCGCCGCCATTCGGCGAGTTCACGATCACTTCGCCGTTCGGGAAGAAGGTGTACTGTTCGACCCACGTGCGGTTGTAGCCGTCCGGGACGTTGTTCTCGGCCTTGCACGCGCGGACGCAGGAGCCGCAGCCGATGCATTTCGTGGTGTCCACCACGAATCCGTAGATGACCTCCTTCGCCGTGCCCCCTCGCGGACCCACCGTGCGCGACGTGGCTTCCTGGGGCAGCCGCATCATCGCGGTCGTCACGAACAGGCTGCCGAAGAGGAAGGTGTGCGCCCCGGCTTCCGCGCACTTCTCGAGGAAGGCGCGCCGGGTAAGCTCCTCGTGGTCCGCGGGGCTCGTCACTGCTTGACCACCGTCGTGTGAGGGTTGTGGCAATCCGTGCACTTTGACGCGGCGGTGAACGTTCCACCCTTCTCAATCGTGTGCCGCTCGACGTTCTTGATGGACTTGAGGGCGCTGGGGCGCTCGAACGTCTTGAGGTGGCACCAGAGGCATTCCTGCGTGCCCGTCGTCGGGCGGAGCGCCTTTGGGAATGCCTTGATCCTGTCGGGGTACGCGGCGACCGAATCCTCGCTCATCACTTTCACGTGGAGCAGGCCCGGGCCGTGGCAGTTCTCGCATTGCGGCGTATGGTGCTTGCCCGCCGCCCAGGCGTCGTTGACCTTCGCGTGACAGTCGGAGCAGGCCTCGTTCCCGAGGTGACGGGGTTCCCGCATCGCCGCCTCCTTGATCGCCGAGGCCCGGAAGCGGCCCAGCGTGCCGAAATCCTTCGGCACGACCTGCGCACGCACGGCGAGGAAGGCGATCAACACAACCGCCAGGAGTGCGAACAGTCGTACGAAGTGCTTCGCGTGCCGCATGCACCGTCCCCTTCAGGGTGACCCGTCTTCGTGTCGCTCGGCGAAACACCGCACCGACGGAGCCGCGATCACGACCTTGCCCAAGACACGCCACACCTCTCGCATTCCTTGCATATCGCTTCCTCATGACCGCCCCCGGTCGGGGCGGCGCTCGGGACGAGGTGAGGTGAGAGCGCGGGGTTACGGCTTGGCTTTCGCCGCGAGCTCGTGCACGTACTTCGCGACCGCGGTCAGCTCGTCGGGCTTCATCTTCTCCTTGAAGGACTTCATGTCCTCGTTCTTCCCCTTCGACAGCACCTTCACCACCGAGTCGACCGAGTGCTTCGCCATGAACTCGGCGTTGAACGTGGCGATCTTCTCGAACTTCTTCTGCATCGTGGCCGGCGGCTTGCCGATCACGCCGTGGCACTTCTTGCAGAACTCGTCGTACAGGGCCTTGCCGTCGGCGCCCTGAGCGGACACGCGCGACGTCACGATCGCGAACAGCGCGCACACCATCAGGAAGGAACGCATCTCACTTCTCCTTGGTCTTGGGAGGTTCGGGGAACGTGTCGACGAACTCCGGCTTCCGGAGATCGCCGTTCGGGCCGCGCAGGGTCACGAGATACCGCGTCATCTCCTCGATCTCCTGGTGCGAGAGCGTCGGCGGGCCGAAGCTCGGCATCTTGGTCTGCGCGTGGAACCGGAGCGGATTCTCGAGGAACGAGTGGATCCACGCCCCGGAGTGCTTCAAGCCGATCTCCGTGAGCGGCGGCGCGTCTTCCTTGCTGCCGCCTCCCTTGCCGCCGATGGCGTGGCAACTGCCGCAGCCCTGCGCGGCATACAACGCGCGTCCCGCACGCTGCACCGACGTCAACGGCCGCCCCGTCTCGGGCGTCACCGCCGCCGCGCTGTCCTCACTCATCGAGGCGCCGATGAGGAGCACGCAGCTCCCACCGAGCACCATGAGCGCGACGCGGGCCACGGGACGCTTGCGGAACGACCGCGTGCTCTTGCGATCGAAGAAGGGCAGGAGGAGCATCAACGCCACCAGCACCGTGGGGATCCCGACCGCGACCGCGCTCTCCATCGAGCCCGGCACCAGCTTCAGCAGCTGGAAGAACGGCAGGAAGTACCACTCGGGACGGGGTACGTAGGTGCTGTCGGTCGGATCGGCCGGCGGCTCGAGACCGGCGCCGAAGCTGCGCGCCAGCTGCAGGAGCAACAGCACGATCACCGCGCCGACGACGACGTCCTTCGTGGTGATGTCGGGCCAGAACGGCACGCCGGCGCCCTTGCTGCGGTCGTACGCCTTCTTGTAGAAGGCCGGGTAGGCCGCGTCGCTCGTGTGCACCGGCGCGTCTTCCTCGAGCGCCTTCGTCCGCGGGGCGATCCCCTGCCGCACCACGATGGCCAGGTGCATCAGCACGACGATGAACAGCATGAAGGGGAGCAGCAGCACGTGCAGCGCGAAGAAACGCGCCAGCGTCGCGGCGCCGAGCTGGCTGCCGCCCCGCAGCAACTTCACCAGCACGCCGCCGATCAGCGGCGTCGTGCCCGCGATGTTCGTCCCCACCTGCGTCGCCCAGTACGCCTTCTGGTCCCACGGCAGCAGGTAGCCGGTGAAGCCGAACCCGAGCACGATGAAGAGCAGCACCACGCCCAACAGCCAGTTGATCTCGCGCGGATACTTGTACGCGCCCATCACGAACACGCGGATCATGTGGGCGACCACCAGCACCACCATCGCCGACGCGCCCCAGTGATGGATGCCGCGCAGCACGCTGCCGCTCACGACCTGGTCCTGCAGGTACCGGATGCTGTCGTACGCGTGATCGGGCGACGGCGAGTAGTACATCGCGAGGATGATGCCCGTGACGACCTGCACCGCGAACACCGTGAGCGTCGCGCTGCCCAGCGTGTGCCACCAGGTGAGGCCGCCCGGCATCTTGCGGTCGAGGAGTGCCCTGCGAACGCCGACGAGGTCCACGCGCTCGTCGAGCCACTTGAACGGGGTCGGCATCTTAGGCCACCACCTGCTCGGCGATGCCGAGCCGGAAGTCGCGGTACTTGACGTACACCGCGCTGTCGCGGATCTCGACCTGCAGCTCGTCGAGGCCACGCGGCGGCGGACCGTCGAGCACCTTGCCCGTCTTGATGTCGAACTGCCCGCGATGACAGGGGCAGAAGAACGCCTTCTTCTCCTTGTCGTGCACGTAGGAACAGCCAAGGTGCGTGCACTTGGCGTTGTAGGCCTTGAACTTCTCGCCGTCTTCCGTGAAGAGCCACACGCTGTTCAGGGTGCGCGTCTCGATCCACGCGTCCTGGTCGGTCTTCACGAAGTTCACGCGCACCGGCTCGCCGACGTCGAGCAGCGCCACATCGTCGGCCACCTTGATCCAGTCGTCGAGCGGCTTCTGCGGCAGGGCGGGCGAGACGAACGCGGCGGCCGCGGGGATGCCGACCGCGAGCGCGGTGATGCCGGCGCTGACCGTGCTCACCTTGTGCAGGAACCCTCGCCGGTCGATGGTACCGGCGTCAGGCGCCTCCTCTTCGGGAGGGGTAGTCGGAGTCGGAGAGGATTCGTCCATAGTGGGTGCGTCAACTCCATGTGAAGAGGTGGCGAACGCGCGCCGAAGGCGCAAAAGCTCGGCGCGCGAGAACGACATGGTCATGAGGATGCGGTAATCCGTCCACGAGATACCCCGTCCAACGGTGGCCGAAACCCCAGCAACGGTCGAACGCTCGCCGTGGACGCGCCCGGACCGCGACCTGTCGCAGTGCCATCATCGCAGTGTGACAGCCATCATGAGGACCATCACGGCGGCCCCAGCAAGGACGAGCGCCGTGGCGCCCACTCCGTGCATCCCGCCACCATCGCCGCCGTGCTGGTCCACGACGCGTCGGAACTGCACCACGTGCTCCAGTTCAGCCCGAGGGTCCAGCACGCGGTTTCCGGCGCGTTCAACCACGACGACCAAGCGGTAGGTGCCCTCTGTTGCGATCGATGGACGGAACACGTACGAGCCGCCACTGACAGTAGTCGGCGACCACGTGGTGCCCGCCACGAGTGCGCGCGGAGCGGCCGCCGCGACGTCGCGAGCGTCCGTATGCGCGTGACCGGTTGACTCCGCCGGGCCGCGCCCCTCGTCAGTGGCAACAATCAATGACACGGAGGCGTCGTTCACGGGCGACTTGTCCAGGACGTGCATGACCGTCACGGAGTACACCGGGGTATCGCCCAGCATGAATGGCGGAAACGTGGCCGTGACGCGGATCCCTTCGAGAACCGTTTCCTTGATCACCGTGGGACTGACCGCGGCGCTCGCATGATCCCCGCCGTGCGTCCCACCGCCACCCACCCCACCCATGCCGACCATTCCGGGCATCATGCAGCCGCTCAGCAGCAACGACACGAGAAGCCCCGCACCCATTCTCCGCATCTGTAACTCTGGTTTCGGGCGACGGTGCCCTGGTGAACGACCTCGCGGAACGCGTCCGCCCCTCAAGCATTTCCGGACCATCCACGCACGGACCGTGACGCCGACGAGCTGTGGTTTCACACCGAGTGAACAACATCCGAAGAGATCGAGGCAGCGTCCCGCGCCGAACGCCTCTCCGTCCCTGAGGCGAGGATGGCGTCGACCATCGCCGCCACATGCAAGACACCGCCGAACGCCATCAGTGGGAGCGCGAGGACATTGTGAAATGGCGCGAGCCATAGGCCCAGTCCCAAACCGACGACAAACGCGCCAACGGACGCGGCGCCGCTCGGCCACCATCCCGAAATACCGTCGCGCACGGACCTGCCTCCCCCGTGAATCCGGGCGACTCCACGCGGCCACGCGCCGCATGGAGTCGCCCAGCTTAGTTACCGCGTCTGCGCAAACACGCCCGTTTCCGGCACGTCCGCGTGCTCCGCGCGTCGAACGGCCGCGTCGCCGCCCGCCGAGTCCATGCCGCCATCAACTCAAAAGACAAACTGGAGCTGTGTCGACAGTCCATTCCGTTCCGGCGTTGCCGCGGACCGGTACGAATCGCGAAAGAGTTCGATACTCCAGCGCAAGTACTCCGGCACATTGATCGGGAGGACCGCCCCCAGCACATACCGCTGCCGCGAACGGTCCACCGCGTCACGATCGGGATCGACGAACTCGTACCGACCGAACACGGAAAGGGGGCTGCGCTTGAACGTGTACTGCCCTTGGGCCCAATACGACTGTCCCGCCGGAGAGCGCGTGAGTGTCGACGCACTGTCCACCGGCACATCGGAATCCTTGCCGTAGACGTAGCCGCCCATCAACTCGTAGCGGCCGACGATCTTGTTGGCCGTCGCGGCGAGGCGCACGTATTGCTTCCCGAGATCGGGCTGATTCGCGACGACGCCAGTCACCGTGCCGAAATAGGCGGCGAGCCCCAGACCGCTGCCGACATCGTCCCACATCAGCTGGTTGGTGAGGACGATGTCGCGCTTGCTGACCGCGCGCCCCTCCATTCCGGCCCCTGCCACGACGCCGTTCACAATTTGCACCGCGGTCCGATTCCTGCCGCCGAGTACCAGGAAGGCTTCGATGCCGCCTTGGTCGCCGCCGAGCCGCAATGGCACCGCATCGGTCACGGATTCGTCATACGCCAACGGCATCGAGATCCCCGTCGGGCGATCGAACCCGGCGACGCCCCCGGCGGCCATGAGCATGTGACCCTGACCCACCCGGAACCCGCCGAAGCGCTGCTCCGAGCCCCAGACGCCGGTCATCGATCCGATCAGGTCGACGGTGGCGTCGGGGAGGCGTTCGAACTCGAGGTAGCCCCCGAAGTGCGTCCCCATCGGTCCGGCCGCGAACACGCTCGCCGATGGCACGGAGAATGCGTCGGCTTCGGTCCCCGCGTTCTTGCGCGTCGCGTAGTCGTAGGCCGCGATCACGCGAGCGGAGAGATAGTTCTCGATCTTGGTGACGTCCACTTTGCTGCCGAGATCTTCCGGCATGCGATAGCCAGCCCACTTGAAGCCGATGCCGGTCGCGTTAAGGCGCGGCACGGACGGACTGTGGCAGAACGAACAGTTCACGTTATAGCGGCGTGCCCACGCCGGGATCGCGTGCGCCGGGCGCGGCAGCAGCGCGAGCGCGAGGACGATCATGAAGACAGGTCGAATCGATGTCATTGCGGAGTGCTCCAGTCGCTGTGAATGAGAGTGTCTTCGGCGTCGTCGCGTCGGCCCGCCTGGGCCCTGTCGTGTCTCCAACGCGCGCCGATGCCGCGAGGCCGGCGACTTCCCAACGCTTCATCGTGCGTACCGCGGCACCGCGACCGGCCAGTCACGAGACTCCGACAGCGACGGTCGATCGTCCAAGACTGGCCCCGCAGAGGACGACGTACAACGTTTCCTGGACCGTAGAGAACGCGGCGGTGCTAAGCCTTCCGGTGACACGCAGATCGTCCCCGGCACGGTGCTAGCCCCCCACGCGTCTTCCTCTCGCCGGGCGTCATCCCGCAGAATTTTACGCACCATAAACTTGACGCCCCATAAAACTGCGCGCTGTCAGGCCTTCCCCGATTCGGTGTGAGCGCAATACCGGACTCGGCGAACGCACCTGAGTTGGCCATGACGCACCGCATTCCCTAACGCGGCGCAAACGGAGCGGCCACCGCGAGCACCGCCGCGCGAGCTGTCGCGTCATAGCCCAGCGCGAGACGTCGATGGTGCCGTTCCGCCGTCTTGCCCGCATCGAACGCTGCAATGAGCTTGACCACGACGTATCCCGCCATCAGCGACGTGAACTGGGACCGTTCGGTGCTGGTCCACGATCGGCGATTCGCCGTTGCGGCATAGTCGGGATACCCGTGCATGCCAGCCATCCAGCCATTCCGCTGCAGTAAGACGCCGGCCGGAACGAGGAGCACGAGTTCCGCCGTCGTATAGAGCACGCCGCGTCGCCAGCTGCCGGTGTAGAAGTTGCCGAGATCGACCGGCAGTGGCTGAATCGACAGCAGCGCCGCACGGGCGGGATCTGCGCCGCCTAGACTGTCCACCACGCCGCGGCCATGATGTTGCGCGACGCCTTCGTGCGCGACCGCGGCGAGCCACAGCAGTACGACGCAAGCCCTGCGTCTCATTGTGCCCTCCCTGTTGGTGAGTCTCGTCTCCCTCGATCGCGGGAACTCCGACCAGTGAGTCCCCATCCCTCCCCTCTCGGGGCGTCGGTGTCGGCGTCATCGACACTGCGAAATCGCGCCGACGCCGCACACGCGTCCTCCTCTCGAATCGTCAGCAGCGCGGTCAGCGCCGGCGGGTGGCGCCACCGACGTGCCGTCTGGCCCTGCTCGGTCACATCGCGGGTGACCGCGCGAGCCACAGCCCCGCACGTCCCGATGGCCTTGCGGAGCGGGAGCGAGCGCATCGCCCCATGCCGCACTGCGGCGCAAGGCGCTTCTCGAGCGCACCCAGTGGCGTGCTCGGCGTCAAAGTGGCTGCGCATGTTGCATGATCCACTGCGTCGCCCAAGCCTCGAGTACCACCGCAGTCATCGGGCGTGCAATGAAGGGTCCTTGCGCGTGATCACAGCCTGCCCGTTGCAGATACGTCCATTCGGACCGGCCGTGCACCCCATCCGCAACGGAAACCACGCCGAGACCCCGGGCCATCGCGATGCTCGCCTCCACTACCGAGCGCTGCGCCGCGGACCCGGCGCAGCCGTGTACCAGCACCGGGTCGATCTTGATTTCCGTGAAGGGCGACTGCCACAGCCAGTGCAGTCCCGAGGCACCCCGGCCGAACCGGTCCAGGGCAAGGCCACATCGCTTGAGGCGAAGGCGCGTGAGCACGTCGCGGGTTCGGGCAGCGTCCAGCGAGACCTGCGCCTCGTCCACGGCGATCGTGAGCGCCTGCGGATCAACGCAGTGCGTGATGCACATTGACGCGAGATGTTCGGGAAGGTCAAGGACGTCGAACGCGCGCGCGGACAGGTTCACGGACACGGCATGGTGCGGTCCGCGGTGCGGCCACTGCCCGATGAACGTCAGCACCGAGTCGAGCACGAAGGTCGTCAGGCGCTCGACCAGTGCATCCGACTGTTCGGCGATGGCGAGGACCGTGGACGGCTCGAGCACGCCAAGCGCGGCGCTCCGCCAGCGCACGAGCGCCTCCGAACCAGCGAACGCACCGCTGCGGATATCGATCTTCGGCTGGTACTCGAGGACGATCTCGCCGGCCACGATGGCATGCTCCAGTTCCGCGAGCGAGGGCGCGCGCCGTGGTGCGCCCGCGGGGCGTCGCATGTCGTTGAGCCGCGCCAACACCGGCTGCAGTTTCTCGAGCGTCAGCGGCTTGGCGATTCCCCCGAAAAAGGGCAGCCCCCCCGCCAGGGCCAGGAGTCCCGCCGACTCGATCACGCGTTCGTTCTCGACGCTCATGATGACGATGGCCGCGTGGACCTTCATCGCGGCGAGTGCGCGCACCGTCTCCACCCCATCGACACCCGGCATCTGGAGATCGCACATGATGAGGTCGAAAGCCGCCTCCGGCTCGGCCACGGCGGCAATCGCATCGCGACCGCTCCCGACCAGCGTGACGCGGTCGATGCCCGCTTCGTTCAAGATGCACTGGCTGTACCGCCGCGCGTGTTCTTGATCGTCCACCACGAGCACGCGAAGCGACGAGACGTCGAACGTGGCGCTTGGTCCAGTCATGACGGAGCCTCGTTGCCGCGGGGGGTCGTGATGGTCGGGAGGAGTGCCGCTCGCGCAATCTCCAAGAGCCGGATCGGTGGTTCGGCGTTCGCGAGGATGTCCTCCGCGAATTCGTCGTCGCTGGCGACGCCTGCCGTGGGGTCGCGCAGCGCGGGAAGCGAACGCCGGGCCGCGTGCGCCGACGCGTCGATCGCCGGTGACAAGTTCGTGGCGGGCGTGTTTCCGGCGTCACCGGACGGTGACACCTCGAGCAGCCCTTGCCGGAACGCACCGGGCGGCACGGCAGCCACCGGCAGCAAGAGACGAAAGGTCGTTCCGCGACGCTCCTCACTCTCCACCTGCACGAATCCGTGGTACTGTGCAGCCAGCTCGGCGATCGTCGAGAGACCCAACCCGGTTCCCTCACCGACCGGCTTGGTCGAAAAGAACGGCTCAAAGCACCGGGACACCGTTGCCGCATCCATGCCATCGCCAGTGTCCGTCACGGTGATCATGACGCAGGGTCCGG